>JABISG010000151.1 GCA_018699955.1 Planctomycetaceae bacterium
CATTGGACTACGAGACCCCCGCCGCATTCGCGGCCCGTTCTGTTCCACAGGACTTCGCTACGCTCAGCCCTGTGGAACAGAACGTGTTACCTGAACCCCGATTCTCTCACTGAAGGTGGTACAACAATCGGGGGTAGGTCAGTAGCGCTAAGTGCTGCGAGGCTGGCCCAACACCAGGCAGGCCCGACGCAGTTTGGCAACGACCAGGCCCACTGTATGTCGGTTCTGCTTATTCTTTGAGAAACCTTTCCGGGCTGTCAGCCCGGTTGAGATTCTCTTACTCGCTGTGGATCAATTAAAGGGGGTAAGGTCCCTACTGTGAACTTTTCTCATTTTGTTTCATCTTTTCTCTGTATTTTTCCTGCTGATCTTTCGGCATGTGCTTCAGGCTCTCTTCCATGCCCTGCTGCATTTCCGCTTTTTGCTCTTCCGTCATCTCAGGTGTGGTCTCGGCCGGGCCAATTTCCGAGGTGCTGCCACCGCAACCAAGGGGCAGAAACAAAACGCAGACGACGACCAGTCTTTGCAAAACCGCAATCATCACTTCATCTCCAATGTAACTGGCTAACAAAATCAAGGAACGTATTCATCAGAATCTGTAAGCTGCAATTCAAAGATTGCTTCTACGGAAAACGGGCGGTTGTTGTTTCAAAAATCGAATATATCGCTGCCAAGATTCCATTTCACGTGTTCTTCCCAGTTTACGGTAAAAATCACACATTTCCAGCAGACCTTCCGGCCGTTGTAGTTCTGTCAGTATTCGTCGCATTCGTTGATGGACATCTTGTTCCATAAGTTTTTCCACGACCTTTGCCTTCTTGCGAAGTTCGGCAGCTTCGGCGTTCCGATGGGCAAGAACGAGACAATGCGCTTTTCTTTCCATCATTGGCCAATCGGTCTTTCCCGGCGGTGCCGAAAGGGCTTTGCTGTAATCCGTTATGGCTGCTTGAAAGTCCTTCAAGACCTCGTCGTTCACAATTCCTCGGCATCGCCAGAAAGAATAGCCGGAATGCGGTTTCGGCCAGGAATTCATGACTTCTGTTGCTCGGTCGAATTCTCCCAGATCGATCAGTACTTCAACATGCGTCGCGAGGAAAAACGGATCTTGATGGACAGCGTCTGGTTTCGGTGCTTGCTGTAACAGGAAAAGCGCATGCTGCGGGTCTCCCTGGAGTCGAAACCATTCGGCGAGCGCCGCGTGTGTCAATTGAGATTTCGGATCTTGCTCGCGGAATTCCAGCAATCGTTTGAACACGGCCCCTTCGCTCGAAGTCGATCCCGGGGCAACGAACCCCATCATTTCGTCGAAGGCAAAATTCGCAGTGCCGGGGTGAAATTCGCTCAAATACCAATCCCGCAGCCTCATACCACGGGATCGCTCGGGTGTCAGGTCATAAAGACGCCAGAAGCTCGGACCGCTCATCGACTGCCGACCCGTCATGTCCAACAACTTCCACAACAGCAGATTCGCATCGACGGACTCCGGATCGGCGGCGACGGCTTGCCGAAACAATTTCTCCGCAGCGCCCGGCTGGAGCAGAACCAGGAACCGAAGACGCCCTTCCCTCATCCGAGCTTCCGCAAATTGCGGCGAGGATTCTGAAACCTGCTGCAGATGGTTGATTGCGGGGCGAACACCTTCCTCAGCCGTCAAATCATCGTCGCGGACGAGAGCCTCGGCCATCAGAATGCGGGCTTGCGAGTCATTCGGATGAAGCCAAAGATATTGCTTCAATTGTTGACGCGCCAGAGGCCAGTCCTGGTGTCGAACCGACGTTTCCGCTGCCGACAACCCGCGATGGGCACGGAATAGCAAAGATGACGCGATCCCGAGCGCAATCAATCCAATGACCACTGCACAGCGGAGAACAGTCTTTCGGAGATTGAATTGGGCCAACGAAAACTTCATGTGCCAGATAACCGAATTCGCAAGTCAACGGCGTTCTTAGGGAAGAGTGAATGGCATCGATTGATGCCCTTCGACAATGAGCCAATATCGGTCGTTTTCCAGGCCTTGAAACTGTTCGACCTTGCCGGATGGCCAACGGATTTCGAGATCCACTGTCCCGGAGAAATCGCCCAGACCGACCAGCAGTCGAGAGTCACTCGATGAAAGATAACTGCCCCCGGAGGTTAACGCGATAACTCTCTTCTGTTTCCCGAAGGTCAAGACCACACGCCCGCCAACCGCCAGCGTGCGTGTGGCAGTCTTTAATTGCAGCCCCAGAAAATGCCGTCCCGTTTCGGTCTCATTTCGGAGCAGAGACATCGGACGATGGAGATGGGTCACCGCCAGATCTGCGTCGCCGTCGTTATCATAATCGCCTGTCGCAACGCCCCTGCCAACGAAGCGATCGAGAAAATATTCGCCGGCAAGCGGAGAAATGTCATCGAATCGGCCGGTACCGTCGTTCCTCAGCAATTGCGGCTTCATGGCGAACGGCTCGTGCTCCGGGCCGAGTACGTGTCCGTTGGTAATAAACAGATCGATCCCCCCGTCACGGTCGTAATCAAACGTCGCTGTACCGAAACCAAGTGTCGCGAAACTTGTGGCTGCGATCCGGGAGCGTCGGCTGTCATCATCGAAGATGAGAGAGCCTCGATTTCGGTACAGTGTATTCTTCGCTTGGAAATAGTGTGTCAGAAAAATGTCGATCAATCCGTCGCCGTCAAAGTCGGCACAGGCGATGCCCATGCTGGCTTCGTTCTTCCCGTCGCGACTGACCGCACAACCGGACGCCTGCGCAACATTGTGGAATTGTGAACTCGAACGGGGACCATCGGCCAAGTCCCGTGTTCTGGTGAAGAGGAAATTGGCGGCCATGTCGTTTGCGACATAGACATCTGGCATGCCGTCGTAGTCAAAGTCGGCGGCAATGACCGCCAGACCCTTTCCATCGACCGCTTCGAGGCCCATCTTGCCCGCAGACTCGATGAAAGTCCCGTCATTTTGATTCAGGTAGACACGATCGGCTGTCGCCTGGTAGCTACCCGGACCGCAATAGCCCTTCTTGCCATTGTATTCACAAACCTCACTGTTTCCGCGGTGCAGGTCGAGGTAATTCACAACATACAAATCGAGATCGGAATCGTCGTCGAGATCCAGCCAGACGGTGCTGGTCCCCCAGGATGGGTCATTGACGCCGGCCATGGAACCGACTTTCGAGAAAGTCCCGTCGCCGTTATTCTCCAACAGAGAATTCTTGCCGAAATTCGTGACATACAGATCGGGAAAGCCATCGGCGTTGAAATCACCGACCGCACATCCCTGGCCATAACCGTTCTCCAACGCGCCGGAGGAAAACGTGACGTCGGAAAACGAGCCGTTTCCTTCATTTCGAAAGAGTCGATTAACGTAATTCGTCTGTGAGAGATCCGGGTCGTCAAGCTGGCAACCATTGACGACATACAGGTCGAGCCAACCGTCACCATCGTAGTCAAACCAGGCCGCTCCCCCGCCCATAATTTCCGGCAGAAAGAAACGACCGGGAACGATGTCGCTGAATCGTTCAAACGCAACGCCGCACAGTTCAGCGACATCGGTGAATTTCGGCGTTATCTTCGGCGCGACGAATGCGTCGGATCGCGTCATCGTCGAAAGACCCGTTCCGACTTTCGGTGTCGCTTCGTTTTTTCGAGTCCGCTTGGGAACTTCGGGGGAACTGCCTTGGTTGCAACTCATCACAAATGGCAATGTGATGAGCGCCGATAAGGCGACGAGGAACCCCCTGAACCACCCAGTAAGACTGAACGATCGTGAGGAGCCGTGCCGCTCCACTTCAATCCCCAAGATTAACACCTGTCCCGAGCCGAGAGTTCAAAAACTTCGGGTGGGGCGATCCCAAGCCGAACTGACAAGTGAATGGAACCCCAACGACCGGCACCGAGCCGATAAGTGCTTACACCAATTCGCCGCTCCGTCCGAGAGACGACCACGTCGGCGGCATGATGGCAACTTGCGGCATACCCATTCCACCGACCTAGAACTCTCCGACGACCTCTGCGCCGTTTCGTGTACCGATTGCCGTCCAGATGTTGTAAGCAATGTTTTCGGAAACAAAACGGACCGCGCCATCGGCCATTGCGATGTTAACGCCTCCGGCATGCAGGCTGGACGATGACATCATGTTGCTGCCCAGCCAGTCGCCTTGAAAGGAATGACACGGCTTGTCGTTCGGAGCCATCGTATGGGTATATGTGGAGCCATTTCCTACGAAGGACCATGCAAAGGAGGCTCCCCGCATTCCCGGCCGCCCTCCAAGAGCGGTTTGGTTCAGGCAAGCCTGGCGATTCGCCGCCGGGGTTGAGCCGACGCCGCCCGCCCAATTGTGGACTTGGCGGTTTCGTTGCGCGCTTCCAACGGGAAAGTTTCCGACCGGTTCGATCACGAATTCCGCATAGGCGGCTGTGGTGCTTGTGCCGTCCGTCACGTCTCGGAACCTGACGGGCGCGTCGCTCGTGCCGCCACCGCCGACATACGCGGCTATTCCATTGTGTCTCCCTTCACCTCCGGTACCGTTGCCGGCCACACCGTTGTTGATCGCATAGGTGAAGTTCGCGCGTCCACCGGCTGTCGAATTCGGCTGCGACGGACAATTGAAGACCGGAATCCGCACGCTGTGAGGTACGATGTTCTCATTGCCGAACCAACCTCGTGAGTCCCACGGCCGCTGAGTGACATTCGTCAGATTATACTCACTTGCTCTGTCCAAGTACGGCAACAGGTAGACTTTGTCCGAAAACGCGCCGTGCCGTTCATCGTTGTGAGGATTCCATCCAACGCTGATGGGAAACACCCCGTGCGTCTCATGGTAGTTGTGCATCGCCAAACCAATCTGCTTGAGATTGTTCTTGCACGTACTGCGGCGGGCTGCCTCGCGTGCCTGCTGTACGGCGGGAAGCAATAGCGCGATAAGGACTGCAATAATGGCGATCACAACGAGCAGTTCAATCAGCGTAAATCCTGTTCTCCATGCTTTGCAGCGTCGGAACATAACGCACCCCTCCTGTGAGGACGATCCCAGCCGACGTTCCTGGTGCCGAGCATCGACGGAAATCGAAGAACAAAGAAAATGAACAAAGACGTGTCACTCGGATCGGTTATCGATCAAGCTGCATGTATTAGGCAAAGCAAATTCGATGGTGTCAACGTTTTTTCGTCCTTTTCAAAAAAAAACACGTTTTTCGTATCTATCGACATCGAAGAGGATCATTGACCTCGCAGTCGATCTGCAGTTCTTTCGGCGTGGCGGGCTTTGTCGTTTTCTCCATTTCGGCGATACAGTTCGTTCAAAAGGTCGTACAACTTGTCCAGGGAAGGATCGAGAACAAGGGCCCGCTTGACGGCACGAATCGCTTCTTTCGTCTGCCCGAGATTTGCCAGAACCTGAGCGCGCAAGAAATGTATTTCAGCGCTCCAGGGATTGACTTCTATCAAACGGCTGAACATCTCGAGTGCGGTGGGGAACTCACGTCGCCCCGCCAGGAAAACCGACACGTTGTACAAACCCGCCTCGTGTCGTGGGTCAATCTGAAGCACTTGTTCCCAGTACTCGACTGCTTCACCCGTACGGTTCTGTAGCACGCAGACGGCTGCCAGTTCTTCGAGCACGTCGATATCTTCCGGCGACGAACGCCTGGCCTGTCGAAGCATGGTCTCGGCAATCTGAGCGGACTTAATGCTGCCATTACGCTCCGCGATTCTGGCGAGCATAATTCCGCGAGCTCGATCGAGGTCCGACTCGGAAATCGGATGTGCAGAGAGATCGAAGATTTGCAGATCGGCAAGACTCATGACGGTGGATTGTCTCGGCGTGCTCTCTTGCCCTCCCTTTGAGTCCGGCCGGTCGAGTAGCGGTTTGCGAAGAATGCGGTGATCGGTCTGTGCGGTATGCGGAATATCGCTTGTGTCGTACGCGGGCATGTGGCAGTGAATGCAAGAGTTTCGGGCGGGAGGTTTGCGACGCTGTTGTTCGGGGAGAGCACAGGAGGTCTTCGGCTCGGAATGACAACTCAAGCAGCGCGCACGGAAAAACTCAGCCCTTTGATTTTCCTTGGGCACCGAATGCGGATCGTGACACGAGGTGCACCCCATTTGCCCGAGACTTTTCTGATAGCAGGTGCTGGAACGCATTTGCAACACCTGATCAACCGCCGTCCTGTCACCACTCGTTCTTCCACCGGGATTCTTCCGAACAAACACCGACATGAGTTCGTTCAGGTGTTGGCCCGGATGGAAATCGTATGCAGCTTTTCCGGGACGGAGAATTGTTTCTTCGCCGCTCAAATGGCATTGAATGCAGATGCTCTCGCGTCGGGCGTGGGAGAGCCGTCGAGGGTTGACGATAGGATCTGCTTCTTCCGTTTTGCCGCCATTGCGTTGAAAGTCGATGTGTTCTCGGCCCGGTCCGTGACAATTCTGACAACCGATTGACATTGCGTGAAAAGCCGGCTTGCCAAACGTGTCGCGAGAATTGGGCAGGCGATTGGCGCGGCCGACATGACACCGCAGGCACATGTCAATCGCACGCCTTTCGAATCGTTCATTTCGATCCGGCGCGTAGCCCGGCGCGAGATCCCAACGTTCTTTTGTTGAGTACCAGGCAATCGGCGAGACGAACAACTTTCCGTCCCGATTGATGAGATACGACCGTCCCCGTTTTCCGGAACCCAACGCAAAATGCACCGGGACCGGCTGGTCGTAGATTTCTTCTCCGTCACGATCTTTGCGAAGCTCGTGATGGAAAAACTCGTTGCCCCTCCGTTCAATGCGGTATTGCTTGCTGTCGAGCGGGGAGAAGGACAATTGGTTGACGTAGTCTTCGACGAGCGGGGCAGACGACACCCTGCTCAACGACTGAGCCATTGGGTGCGTGCTGTAGGCTTTCGCAATCTCGGCGTGACACTCGCTGCAGTCGTTGTCGGAAACGTAACCAGCAATTCCCGGTTCCAACTTGCGTTGTTGGTGGACTTCGTCGGTCTCGTCGTTTGGCCGGTCAGACATCCACAGCAACGCAGCTGCAGTCATCACAGAAAGACCACAAGCCGCCCAGAGCAGCGTCCGGCCGATTCGTCGGGGTTTTTCGGTTTGGGCAACCGTCTCGGTCATCTTGCGGAAAGCTGTTTTGAGAAATGCTTCCGACGTGGGCGGGAGAGAAATCCGCATCTCGTCGTCGTAATTTTCATCTGCGGCCGAAACCCTCGACAAGTGTCTTGAGTTCTGCTTCGTCGATGAAACCGTCGCCGTTCTCGTCCGCCCGGTCGAAATTCTGCTTGAGCCGATCGGACGCTTCGTCCTTGCTGATTTTGCCGTCTTCGTTCTTGTCGCTTTCGAGTATTCGAGAAATGATCTCTTCGGGGTTCGGTGCGGCACCGGCGCCGCTGCCGCCTCCAGACTGTTGGCCGCCTTGTCCACCTCCGCCGCGACTTCCACTGGATGCGAGTTCGCCGGTCAGCTTGAAAACAATTGGCGTGTTCTTGGAATCCGCCGTGACCACTATTTTCAACGGCGTGGTGCTGTGCGTGAGGTATTTCTGCGGAACCAATCCGGCAGGCATTCCGGCTCCCGACGAGGAGGCGAAACTGAAGATGGCGACTTTGTGTTCTCCAGTATAGACTCCGTCGTGATATCTCCCTTCGACTTGAGTCATTAGCCGAAAACGCCCTTCTTTGTCGAGTACCGACAAACCTCCAAACAATCCATCCTCACTGAATTCCGTAACGATGCTGCCCTCAGTGACGGGTTGACCGTTGTAGAGAACCTGCCCCGTCACCTCGACGAGTTTCGGCGGGTTGAGCTGAAAAGCGAAGCTTCTCCAATCGATCGTGCCATCTGTGCTGTTCCACCAAACATAACCGGCTCGGCCAGCTACGGACACGATGATAGCCAGCAGCAGGATAACGAGAGTCAGTCGGACCGGCGTTATCGACTCCTGCGGTTTTTCAGTGGTCGGAACAGGAGTTTCGGGCGTTGAATCGATTTCGGTCATAACAGAGCCTCGAATTCAGAACATTCATTCTTGAAGAAGGCGTAACGCCGGAAGGGAATGCGTTTCTTGGTTGGGTTCGATGATGACGTATCGTCCACCGGATTTCATCCCTGAAATGCTCGAACGTGCTCCGTTGGGCCATGAGACTTCGCAATGAAATCGGTCGTCCGGGGTCGTCAATGCGATGATTCGACGCAAATCGTGCGCGGAAAGATAACTTCCGCCACCTTGAATCTGTTCGATTCTGGTTCCCGTGCTATCCGAAATTCTCAGTGTCGCCCCCACGGCGTCGCGATTGCCGGACGTACCGATGAGCCTGATCGAAACTGAGCCACGGCCTGCCGCCGAAGCCGCCCGATAGTCATTTCTCAAGAGCGCCGGATGTTGATCCTGTTGGGTAACCACAATGTCCGAATCTCCGTCGTTGTCCAAATCGACTGTGGCTAGTCCGCGACCGGGATGCGGGAGTTGGAAATATGAACCGACGGCTTCGCCGAGTTGATGAAATATTCCTTCACGGTTGTGCCAGAGAATTGCGGGCTGCGCGTACTGCGCATCGCGGCCGAGTTTGTCGAGATTATTGTCGATGTGGCCGTTGGTGACGATCAGGTCTTTCCAGCCGTCGAGGTCAAAATCAACAAAGGACGTCCCCCACCCGATCCACGGCCGACTTCCATCGGCCAGTCCGGCCGACCGGCTCTGGTCCGCAAGAATTGCCGATTGGTTATTCAGATACAGCGTGTTGTAATCCCCTTCGAAATTTGTGACGAAAAGATCCCAGTGGCCATCGCGATTGACGTCGGCTCCCGTTACGCCCATGCCCGCCTGCGCTGCGCCGCGATAGCTGTAAGCGGCTCCCGATTGCTCAGACACGTCAAGGAATCGCCCTTGACCATCGTTGATAAACAGTGAATTCGGGTGCAAATCGTTCCCGACATACAGGTCGATGAACCCGTCGTGATTGACATCAGCGGCCAACACGCCTTGAGCCCGAGCGGAACGCGCGCCGATCTGGGACTCGTCGGTCACGTCGCCAAATGTGCCGTCACCCAGGTTGCGAAACAGCCGGTCCATTTCAGGTTGAACGCTTCTCGGACTGCAGAAGATGCGAACGCCGCGATCCTGGTTTCCGCAGAATCGTCGGTCTTCATAATTCCACTTCGCGTAATTGCAGACGTAGATATCGAGCAATCCGTCTGAGTCGTAATCGAGAAATGCCGCCGACGTCGCCCACTTGTCATCGTTGGCGCCGGACGATTCGCTGATGTCCTGAAACGTCCCGTCCCCCAGATTGCGATACAGCCGGTTGGCCCCAATGCATGTCACGTAGAGGTCGGGGAAACCATCGGCATCGAAATCGCCGACTGCAACGCCGGCGCTGTAACCGCTGTCGGGCAAACCGCACAGACCGGTGACATCCTCAAACTTCCACTGCCCAAGATTGCGATAGAATCGATGAACGGGCGGCCCGGAAGTTTTCCCCAGCGGAAACGGCTTTCCCGCTGCAAAGAACAAGTCGTATCGGCCATCGAGGTCGTAATCGATTGCGCCGACACCGCTACCGTGGGCAGCGGGGAATGGTTTCTGATCGGAATTCCCACTAACGTGCCGAAAGTCAACACCGGCGGTATCTGTCATCAATGTCAAATGGATCGGACTGTACTGGTCGGATGAGTCTCCCACGTTCCGCGTGCCGATGGGATCGGCTTGTCGATTGTTGCCGGGAGTTGGGTTGTCGTCATTGTCCCGGTTCCAGACAAACAGTGCGCACGAACCAGCGACGAGACCAACAATTAAGCCACCGGCGATCAGAATTCCAGGCGTTCGAGAACGCATGCGCAACCTTTATTTCACGGCGAAAGGGCGACTGTCAAAACTGATCGATTGGCAAACGATCTAACGAAGGTGGGTTGCCGCGTGTGCGAATAGCAGCCGCGAGGTCCTGCAACAACGGGATTGTCGGTTCGTCTTCTAACAGGCTGGTGACGAGCAATGCCGCTTCGCTCCAGTTTTCCGCCGTGGCAAATCGGTGCGCGCGAATGTACTGCGACCAGAACGAGTTCGGCGCCTCAATAAGACTGTGTTCGATTGCCGCGCTGCGATCCTCTCTGAACCGCAACTCCTTCACTTGTTGCCGCCAATGTGAACTGAGCTTTTCGTCCTTCAACAGCGAATAGGTGCGTTGCAGAATGTAAGCGGTGCTGCTGTGTTCCACATTGCCCTCAATCAGCGGAGAAAGCCAGTCCAGGGCCTCTTTGGGGGCCGATTGTTGTAAGGCGGCATTGGCCAGTTCTTCGCGAGATTCGCGATTCAGACGATCTAAGGAAATGGCCTGTTTCCATGCAGCAACGGCTTCGGGTTTTCGATTAAGCTGTATGCACGCCTTCCCGATCATGGCGAAGGTTTCCGCGTGCGGTCGCGTTTTTACACTCCACTTGAGCACTGAAACAGCCTCTTCAGGTTGCCCACCATCCAACAAGGCCGAACCGTACATTGCCGTGAATTCCCCCGGAGTAACCTGAAGCCCTTTCGCATCCGGGTGGATTTCGAGAACCCGCTTCCAGGATTCGATGGTCAGACGGGCGTTGTTCTGGGTCTCATGAATCTTGCCGATGAGAACATTACCGCGGCCTTCGCTTCCGGAAATCGCAGCCAGACGATGGGCGCTTTCGAGCGCTTCGTCGCCACGCCCGAGCTTTATTCGGCAGACTGTCAGTTCATGTAGGGCGTCCTTTTCGTCACCGATTAATTCGAGTAGCACCTGAAGCACACCTTCGGCGGCCGACCATTGCTCCAAATGCAATAACGCATCGGCGAAGGCGCGGTACGCATGGGCATTGTCCGGCCCCACTTGCTCGAAGATTTGCACGGCCTCTTGCCATCGCCCCAATCCGGTCAATGCACGCGCCCGCAAAATAATCAGTCGGGTGCTGCTTCCTTGCACGCGGCGGTACGCGTTGATTGATGTCAAGGCACGGCCGAATTCTTCGTTCTGGAGATGCGACTCGATTGCTGCAAACGGCCGATCGTCCCACCAGAGTACGCCGCCGATCACACTCGCAATGAATCCTAATGCGATGAGAAACAGCACCAGTGACCGCAAGCGCGACCGGCGGTCGCGCGGAACGGATTGTACTGCTGGTTTTGCACACATATCCATGCTCGCCTGTCTCGCGCGGGTTCAAAAGAACCTCTGTAAAATACTCGCATTCAAGCCAAACACAAATCTATCCCGTTGTCTCGCAGGTCGTCAAGAAGGTATTCTGTTGAAGTTCGTTTCATCGAGGCGCGATTATCCCGAGGGGAATCACGTCAGACCGCGATGACCGCACAAGAATCAGTCAAGTCGGACGGCATTCAGGCCGTCTTGCGGTGGTCTGATTTCAGCAATCAGCCCGGTTGCCTACCGCAACGCTCTGGAGTTTCGTGCGCGACGGCATCGACTTGGGGACGGCACCTCCGGACCACAATTCGAAGGCGCTGAACAAGTTACCGTAGTCAGGCGGTTCTCTGGAAGGACTCTCACGTTGCCATTCATGGCAAACCACTCGGCGATCAGGTCATCATGCCGGTCCCAGGGTTCTGGAGTCCCGTAGACGCCCCAACAGTGGTCTTTGTCATCAATGCGGACGCGAGCTTGTCCACCTGGCTTGAGCACGCTGTAAGCGGGTTCTCGCCTGGCTGCCATCGCGGCTCCCCGCTTAGGGTAGACTGTGAAACAGACCGATTCTGGTTTCACGCCGCGCTGCCAGTTCAATGGGGTGGTACGGTTGTGGTAGTTACCGTCATCCCAATCGATTGGCAGGTCGTCACACGATGTGACTCAGCAAGAGTTTTGTCGAGTTACCCGACCAAGATTCGAACTTGGACTAACAGAATCAAAATCTGTTGTGCTGCCATTACACTATCGGGCAAAAATGAACTTACTGCCGAATTCTAGCAGGAGCCGATATAAGAGCAAGGCGACTCGGCCGGAACTTCAGACGCAGCGACACAGATTCGAGACCGTTGCCGGTGTTTCGCGGGATCATGTCGCCATTGGTGAGGCCACGGGAGACATGGATGGCCGATGATCATCGCGTTCCAATCGATGGCCAGCTCCAATGTCAAAGCGAACGCAATGAAAGTGGCGTTTCATTTTGTCAGCGACTCGCTTAGGCTGATGGCTCAACGGGAGTCAACTTTGGAAAGGGAATCGTGAGTTTTCCAGAAACTCGACGAACTTTCATACAACGCCGGGCCACTCTTGGAGACGAGGGTGACTGGCGCCGCTTTATGGATGAGTACTGGTCTCCTGTCTGTCGATTCGCAACTCGTTCGGGACGACTGAAACCGGATGAAACGGAAGACGTTGCATCGGTTGCTTTCGCTGGAATCATTCAGAGCAACTTGCTGATGCGGTGGATCGATAACCCCTCGGCTAAGTTACGAACCTTGCTTTGTACGGTCGTTCGTAATGTGCTCTCGAATCAGGCACGCATCGATTCGGGCCGGTCGTCGTTACTCGAGCGCGACCGCCATTTGCTTCCAGAGGTCGCTTCGATTCACTTCGATGAAACGGCGTCTATTGCTCCCGAGGAATTGTCTGAGTTCTATTCGGTGTGGGTGGACGAGTTGCTGCAGGAAGTGATTGACCGGTTGCTGGATGACTACTTGAAATCGGCGCGCGGCGATTACTTTCGGGTATTGTACGGTCGTATTTGCGAGCAGATGACAAGTTCGGTGATTGCCGATCATCTCGGTGTGAAATTTGCCATCAGTTTGCGAATTGGATACTGTAATTTCGTGACCCTAGGTGGATGACATCAGATGATTGCAAGAGTCGATCCCAACGAATCGCTCAATGTTCTGGGCGGTCCGCTTCAGACGTGTAGCACCAATCCAATGACCGGGTTTCTTCGCGACGGTTGTTGCAACACCAACGATCAGGATCAGGGTTCGCACACCGTTTGTGTGGAAATGACGGCTGAGTTTCTTGAGTTCTCCAAACTCGCCGGCAACGACCTTTCAACCCCCATACCCGAATACGGTTTCCCCGGTCTCGAACCCGGTGATCGCTGGTGTCTTTGCGCGGCGCGCTGGCAGCAGGCTTTCGAAAACAACAGGGCTCCGCGCGTCGTTCTTGAATCGACACACCAACGCGCTCTGGAAATCGTCTCGCTGGAAGCGGTGCGCGAGTTCGCGGTCGATCCATAAGCTGCCTGCCGAAAGACACTCACGGCAGACGTGTCCTGGGGATTCACTCAGAATTCGCCAGTTCAACAAGCCAGCGATCGAATACGAATGGACCAAAGGGCAAGACGGCAGCGATAAGACCTACTGCAGCAAGTTTCTTGGAGATCGGCACGCGCCAGATGGCGAGCAGAAATGCAATGGCCAGGCAGACGAACAACAGGCCATGAAGCGAGCCGACAATCTTCACAGCCACCGGCATGTCCGCGAGATATTTCAGCGGCATGGCAATGCCGAACAGCAACAGCGTCGATGTCCCTTCAACAACGCTGAGCAATCGCAGACGGCTCAAGAATTGCGAGTCAATATTCGCTGTCATGTCGTCTTGTCTGTCATTGGCAAATTGGGGGTGCGAATCGCGGGACCTCTTCCCTGCGCTTACGATTCAGACCCGATTACCGCGGGGAGATCCTGACCCTTTTCGACAAACCGTATCGACAGCGAATTGACACAATGCCGAGTATTCTTCGGCGTCGATCCTTCTCCAAGAAAGACGTGGCCCAGGTGTCCGTCGCAGTTCTTGCAGAGGATCTCCGTGCGTCGGCCGTCGGCATCGGTTTGACGAGTGACCGATGCCGGCAGCTCGTCATCAAAGCTGGGCCAACCACATCCACTGTCGAACTTATCGTCCGAACGATATAACGCCGCGTTGCAACGCCGACAAATGAAAGTGCCTTCGGCTTTCCAGTCGTTGTATTCGCCAGTGAAGGGACGCTCCGTTCCCTTATCGACGATGATGTGTGTCTCTTCGTCGTTGAGTGAGTTGTATTCGCCTTGCGGTTGGCTCATATCGTTTCCTTTTTTGCCGACCGCCTGCGAGACGAGTAGGACCGGTGGTGTGTAGGGCCGCGCTGTGCCGGCCGCAATGTATTTGACGTCGCTCGTTGATCGGCGTCCGGGACAGCAGGTACTACGTCACTAATGAATTCTGTACTTCCCAAGAAGCGATTCTCGATTGTTCATCCGCGCGCCGTCAATGGTGAAGAAGTTCTTGAGTTCGTCAAATGGTACTGTCTCACTGATGAACCATACTTCCCCATCGGCGAATCCAATATGGGCACCACCACGGTGTTTGCTCGATATCCCAATCTCTTCTGCGGAGTTAATCGTATTGGGGATCGAGCGAATATCAAAGTTGCCAGGGGCCATCCAATGCGTTTGGGAATTAAACACCTCTACGATGATTATAGTTTCTTCATTGACCTCTTCCCAATTCGACGCGGCCGCTTCGTCGAATGCAGTTCCCGGTCCCGTGATGGCGAACACACACGTGTGATTCTCACCATCGTAGCAAAACTCAGTGGGTCCCGACTCCTCGCGAAACTCCTGATTCGACGGATCGTCCCATGCAACATTAACGCGGCTGAGCCCCGGTGGTGATTCGTTGCTTCCGGAGTTGGCTAAGAGGAGATGTTGTTCCAAACGCCAACTGTAGACGTCTTTCCCCATCGCGTTCCGATTCGTCGCGCGCGGCGCGGCGTGCGGCTCCATCGTCAAGGCCCATACGCAGCTCTTAAAGGCGTTTCTCCGCGCACTAAGAGCAGCGGTGTCTCTCGCGCGTTGCAGTCCGTATGACGACGCGATCACTGCTAGAGCCCCCCAGGCGACCGAAATGACTCGAGTTCGCTTTGGCATGGTGGTTTCCATCCGAGGCAGTCAACCGTTGGGACTTACCGCAACGTTTGGCCAACCTCACTACCTAAACCGCGCGACGCACGCTCCGTGGTGCGTAGAGCCTGTGGCGGCCTGTTCCGATGGCTACCCGAACAAATCCATGATCGGCTTCCCTGTCGTCAGCGAGCGTGAGATGCCGCTGGCGTCCAGGGGGTCGTTGATGGGAATGTCGAGGGCGTGGTAGACGGTGGCTGCCAGTTCCTCGGGGCGAACGGGGTTGTTGGTGACGTACTCGCCGCGTTTGTTGGTTTTGCCGTACACCTGACCTCCGGCGATGCCGGCTCCCGCCAGGATTGAGGAGAAACACTTTGGCCAGTGCTGGCGTCCCGGAGGACTTTGCTTCATGAGGTACGGCGTGCGGCCGAACTCGCCGGTGACAACAACCAGTGTATCTTCCAGCTTACCGCTTTCTTTGAGATCGGAAAGCAATGCGGACACCGCCTGATCCAGTCGGGGCAAACAGAATCCCATTCCGAAAGAGCCGTTGCCGAAGGCATTTCCCATGCCCATGTTTCCGCCGTGCATGTCCCAACTGCTGCTTGGTGGGCCTTGCTTGTCATACTCGGCCTGGCCTGCCCATCCGTTGACAGTGACAAAGCGGACGCCCGATTCCACCATGCGACGCGCGAGCAGCAGGTTCTGCCCGAGTGGATGCATTCCATAGCGTTCGCGGACTTTGACGGGCTCCTTCTTCATATCAAATGCTGCCCGGCCTTCCTTTCGCGTCAAACCTTCGTAGGTCTTCTCACGCAGGTCCGACCAGTCTTTGACCTGTTGGTCTTTATCCAGCTTGGTGGATTCCAAGCTGGCAAGCAGTTCCTTGCGATACTCGAATCGTTTCTCGTCGTAGGGGTCGTAAAGCCGCGGCGGCTTGAAGTTGTCCATCGCCGGATGGTTGGTGGCCGAGCCGACAAACACGGGGGCATAGGCCGAGCCAAGGTAGCCACCGATGCCAATGTTGGGCGCACAAAAGACGGGTGGTCCCACGCATTTGATGAGCCACGCATTGGAAACAAAATTGCGTGTACTGGGTTTGTGCTTGGCAACGAATGAGCCGAGGTACGGGTGTTCGTTCGGCTTGCCCTGCTGCACCCGTTTCTCCGATTGGCCGCTGAGCAGATTGTGCATCGCGTCGAAGTGGTTGCTGATCGCGCCCGGATGCGACATGGAATTGATGAGCGTGAATTCGTCGGTCAATTTGGCCAGATTCGTGTGCATCTCGTTGATGCGCATGCCCGGGACCTTGGTGTCGATGGGTTGGTACGGCCCGCGATAATCCGACGGCGCTTCGGGCTTCATGTCCCAAGTGTCAACGTGACTCGGTCCACCACAAAGCAGGATGAAGATGCAGGATTTGTCCGAGGCGACGGCGTTGCCCGACTCATCAACCTTGTCGGCGCCCATGACCGATCCCGGCATGCCGAGACTCATCGTTCCCAGCCCGCTGGCGATCATGGCCTGGCGGCGGTTCAATTGGAGGTCGTTCATTCAAAAGTTCCCATGTCCAAATTGACGACTTGAGCGAATTTTTATTTGCCAGACGGCCGGCCGAATGGGTTAGTCTCTTACTGATTCTCGGCGATTCCCCTCGCCGACTCCAGAATTCATCACATAAAGGATATCACATCTGTCACTCGGCCGCACCCTAAGAAGCCGCCGGTCCACTTTGAACATGGAAAGGGAGGCAGCGACCGAACTGGACGCGGTTTCGGTAGTAACAACTCGTTGTCAGCAGCATGGGGATGTGTTACCGTGCAGGACGCTGCGACCTACGTTTCTCGCATTCTCGGGTTTTGGAACTTCCAGATGCGGTACTCATTGTTGCAATCTCGCAGGGCTTGGTTTTCCCTCACCGCAGTGACCGCTGCTGGTGCGTTGTTTTTCTTCTGGAACTCGATCGCGAAGACCATCGACGATCCGTCCCGCAGGGACGCCAGACCGCGTCCGATCGCTCAGGGCAGTGTTGTCAACTGGTGGGGCTTCGTTCCCGATGAGGTTCGGTTGCAGTCTCTGAACTCGATTGAACATAGCAATATCGTCCATGCCGATTATGCCGGTTCCGAGTCGTGTCGCAAATGCCATAAGCAAAACTTCGCCCTGTGGTCCAAACACCCACACCGGTGGATGAACGCGCTTGCAGATCAATCGACGGTGAAAGGGGATTTTTCCGGGCAGGCCGTCATCTCTTATCGCGGCGGGACGGCCCGATTTTATCGTGAACGCGGTGAATATCGAATGCGACTGCAACGTGGCGAAGTGCGTCGCGTCTACCGAGTCTCACAGACGATTGGATCGCGTTTTTACCAGTACTATGTGGGGACGCTGATTTCTGGTCCGGAATCCGACGGTAGCCCAAGTTATTCCGTTGATCATGTTCTGCCGTTCGGGTATTGGCTCGACCAGGAAGAGTGGGTCCCCACGGTCCACGTTCATTGGGTAGAAGTCAACGGCAATCAAGTTGACGAAGAGGATGTACCGTCAGAGAAGCGCCCCGACCCGTTTGCAGAATCAAGCGGATCGCTCGGGTTCACCGAGTACTTTCGCTGCAATCAGTGTCACACGACCTTTCCCCTGGGTGACCTGCTGGTCCGCAACTCCGACATGTTGGGCCGGCATACACCAATTCCTCTGCACCTGGATACTTTGGCCTACCTGAGCGAAGCGCATCCTCAACTGGAATTACTTAGCAAACGTGAATCAGCTCTGACTGACGCCGAAGTCCTTCAGCTTCGCACGGATGTCTGGAAATTCGAGGCGCCCACACACGCGGTCAATCTCGGCATCGGCTGTGAGGCCTGTCATCTAGGCAGTCGCGAACACGCAAAGGGAAAACTGGTCAAGCCTCATTTCTTCCCGCGCGGCAGCCATTTGTACGCCGAAGCAGAAGCCACATTTGATTTCGGCCGCACTCACGACAACGTGAATTGGGTGTGCGGTCGTTGCCACACCGGCAACCGGCGTCTGTTGGCCGGCGGCATGGCAACGTGGAATTCCACAGAGTACACCGACGCCATGCGAGGAAGCTGTTATTCCGAACTGAAGTGCGTCGATTGTCACAACCCACACAAGGCCACCGGACCCAAGTGGGAATTCGCGCCGAGCCACGACGACCAGCTTTGCCTGAAATGTCATCAAGAGTTTGAACCGCTTGTGGCGCGCGCGGCCCACACGCATCATCCCGTCGGCAGCAGCGGGGCAAACTGCATGAACTGCCACATGCCGCGCATCAACGAGGGCCTGCAGGATGTCGTCCGCACGCACAAGATTTTCTCGCCGACAGATCGGCAGATGATCGAGGCCAATCACCCAAATGCGTGCAATCAATGCCACAGCGAAAAACCAATCGACTGGACCTTACGATATCTTAGCGAATGGTATGGTGCCGAATTCGATCGCAATGTGATCGCACAAAACTATTACGATTCACAGGAAAGCGTGGCTTTAGGATGGTTGAAAAGCTCGGATCAGTCGGTGCGCTTGATTGGTGCCGACGCATTGGCCCGAACCGATTCCCGATGGGCGCTGCCGCAACTCATCGATGCGCTCGATGACCGTTATCTTTTGAATCGGCAATTCGCCCGACAAGCTGTTGAGAGAATGTGTGGAGTCAGGCTCGATGATTTTGGATATTATTTCTATAGCGAAAGTGAAGAACGGCAAGAGCCGCTGAGCAAGATCCGGGATGCGCTCCTCTCCGGTGAGTTGTCGCGATAACCCTTGCCTAACGCACCGCCGCATCAAGAAGCACTTCTTCGAAACGGCTCAGGGAATCGAACATGTTGACCGGCCCTGAATCCAGTGCGATTCGACGGATTCCAGTGCAGAATTGAATTCAGGAGAGTATGATCAACCGCGAGAACGTCTTGACTCTTCTTTTGTTGCGCTCGCGTCTTCAAATTCGTCTTCTCTCGCTCCGAGACGAAAGAAACGTTCGATGTCAGGTGCCTCGCCCAAACGCCCGATCGCTGCGGAGACGAATTTCAATCGCCGTCGCAGAGCGGTTCGCATTCTGATGGCGGTTCTCCTGCCAGGGACAGCGTTCGCGGGGATTGTCTGGTACACCTTGGACCAGACGTCGGACAATCTTCGCCAGGGAAAGGGCGATTCTCGTCAGTCTCCCACTGACGGACAGGACCAGTTTCGCCTTCCGAGCATTGCCACGTCGCGTTTTCGTAACACATCGAAGGCGGTCGCGTACGTCGGGAATCGCAAATGCCAGGAGTGTCATTCCGACGAACACGATTCGTATCTGAAAACAATGCATAGCCGCTCCCTTGCCGAGGTCGATATTTCGCGGGAGCCCCCGGATGGCGAGTTTTTCCACGAACTCTCAGGACGGCACTATCGAGTCTATCGCGAAGGGAAGCAATTGAGGCTCCGCGAGTTCATAGAGGACTCGGAAGGACAGGAAGTCGTGTTGGCGGACCACGCCGCTCGGTTCTCGTTTGGCTCGGGAAACTATGCGCGAATGTATCTGGTGAAGGTCTATGACTATTTGATCGAAGCCCCGATGACGTGGTATCCGCGTAGACAGAGTTGGGGAATGTCGGCCGGTTACGAGAAGGATTCTCACCAGGTTGGGTTCGACCGCGAGGTCGGTTGGGGATGCATCCGTTGCCACGGGGGGCAAGTCGAAAGAATTGGCGGTGCAGACCAACGGCTGAACGTCACTGAGTTAGCGATCAGTTGCGAGCGCTGTCACGGCCCCGGTGCATTGCACGTCAAAGAACGCAAGGCGGAATTACCAATTCTGGGAAGCATCGACGACTCGATCGTCAACATTCGGCATCTTTCACGAGAGAGGCAGGAAGACGTCTGCTCGCAGTGCCATCTCTCCGCTTCGGCCGACGTCAACGTGCGCGGCCGCAGCGTGGCCGACTTTCGACCGGGATTGCGGATGTCCGACTTCCGCGTCAGTTATCGGGTCAATCGACAGGATTCTGCGATGACGGTGGCTGGCCAGATCGAACAAATGAGAATGAGCCGTTGCTACCTCGAATCGAAAACAATGACGTGCGCCACCTGCCACAATCCACACTCTGTTCCAGAGGAATCGGAGAAGGTTGCGCATTATCGAAATAAATGCCTGAGTTGCCATCAAACCGAGTCGTGTGGGCTACCGATCGAAACGCGACAGGAAACGCAGCCGAATGACAACTGCGTCAACTGTCACATGCCGAGAGGCACAACAGACATTCCGCACTTCTCATTCACTCACCATCGCGTGGGAATTCACACGGCCAAGCCCAACAGCGACAAACTGACCGACTCGAACAAATTGGTTCCAGTAATGGACGTCTCCCACTTACCGGAACACGAGCGGCAGCGTCTGTTCGGTCTGGCGAACGATGCATTTGCGGGGAAACTTGCCGGGGGGCTGAACGATGAGTCGCGAAACGATCCATCTCATCTCGCTCTTTCCGAGGTTTTCCAGGAGCGGGGACGTCAAATTCTCGAAAGAGTCCGATCAAGCGGTCTGAGGGATTCCGAGATGGAAACTTACTTCAGCCGCGTCAACTGGCGAAGGAATCCCGATTTGTGCATTTCGTATGCCGAGTCTGCCCTGAAGTCGAAGCAGATTTCGCCGACAAACCGACAGACTGCCCTGTATTATCTGGCTTCCTCACACTTTGATGAACGGCGATACCAGCAAGCGCTCCCGTATCTCAAGAAATTGGTGAAGATGGAGCGAAGCGAAATTTCGTTGATGCTTTTGGGAATCTGCCATCGTGAAACAGGCAACCGTCAGGAAGCTCTGCGCCTGATCAAAGAGGCGATTCTTGCCGCGCCTCATCGTGCCGACCTGCACAACTACCTGGCCTCGATCTATCTCCGAATGGGAAAGCCGCAGGACGCAGAGAGACACTTGAAGCGAGCAGAACTATTGAGTCGCAACGTGCCACAGCCTAATTAGCACAGCGAGAGCGCTCGACGTCGTTGACTTGCAGAAACGGCGGCAATTCCTGAGACGGTCGCTTTCGTCATTGGTTTCCAGCTCAAAGTCCGATGGGAATTAGCTGAATGTTCGATGGGAATGAGGTGGACACGACCGGTCGGCGACGGAGATTCCGGTTTGTGGCGCTGTCCATCTCGACATTGGTGAGTCTGCTCGGCCTGTGGATGTTCCACCGTTACTGGTCGAACAAACCCATCTACTTGCAGGAACCCGGTTACGAGAGGACCGGCCACCGATATCTCTACGATTCGGAACTGGGATGGCGCAATATTCCCAATTGGAAGGCAAAGACGAATGGCAAAAAACTCACGATCAATTCCAGGGGCCTGCGCGATCGGGAATACACTTACGTAAAGCCGTCGGGCGTTCGCCGAATTCTCGTGCTCGGAGACTCGTTTGCCTAGGGATATGGCGTTGCCGACGACGAAATCTTCACCGAGGTGATCGGGGAACGCCTGGTCAGAGAGCCGCTCCTGGGGGATGTGAAATTCGAGGTCGTCAACACAGGCGTCTCTGGCTGGGGGACAGACCAGGAGTATCTGTCTCCTGCAACGGGAAGGCTTCAAGTACAGTCCCGACATTGTGGTACTGGCGTTCTTCATCGTAAACGATTTCGAAAACAATGAGTCTTCAATCGTGTTTGGGTTGCAGAAGCCGGTCTTCGTTCATGAAGAGTTGGATCTGGCCAACGTATCCGTCCCGGGACCGTCCGCGCCGAAACGTGCGATTCGCACACAAGCCAGCAGATTCGATCTGACTCTATCCATCATCAAGCATATGCACGACGCATGCATGAAGCAGCGGTGCCGACTGGTCGTCATGAAGTTCGGACGATACCTTCCTCGCTGGAAAGACAACGCGGACTTGCTGCCGAACGAACGACGCCTGAGAGACGCCGCACAGCGGCTGAATATTGCGTACCTGGATCTCGATGATGCGTTCGATGCCAATGGGGTGACAGCCGATGAACTCCTGTGGGGAAACGACGACGGCCACTGGAATGCATACGGCCACCGACTCGCCGCCGATTTCTTGTACGAGTTCCTAGTTGAATCTCAGTTAATCACGGCTATGTGATTCTGGACGCCGTTCAGTTTGTGCCTGTCCCGTGAACGGTTTCGTTGTCGTGTGAAATCAGATGACGGTGTTCGGTCGCTAGTTCTGCGTGCGCGGAACTGTGGTGCTCTGGATTCCCCGTGCCTTAACCGGGCCGCACGCCGATTCGGATTCGGCTGGGATCCTGGCTCCGGCTGAACGCCTCGGCGGCGGCTTCGAGTGGAAACCATTCGGACACGAGGATTGCAAACGGGTAGTCGTCGTGATGTGCTGTGAGAAACTCGACGGCCCTGAGTAGATCGTGCGGGGTGTAATTGTGGATACCGTGGATCGTCAGGTTGCGTCGGACGATTTCCTCCAGCGATGTTTCCACCGGTGGGGCTGGAAAGACCGAGCCGACCAGCACCAGCGTGCCGCCACGACGCAGTTCACGCCATCCGCATTCAAATGCGGCCGGGTTGCCGGAGAGTTCGAGGATGACGTCGAAGCCGTGCTTCTCGGTGATGGCCGCCGAAACGTCGGGGAGTTCGTCGGGGGTGACAGTGTGCGTCGCGCCAAATTCCTTGGCGGTGGTGAGGCGGTTTTCGTTAACATCGATGCAGACGACGTTTGCCGCGCCGGCGACATGCGACATCGCGCAAGCCGTAAGTCCCAGCAGGCCGGCACCGAACAGACAGACATTGCGGTCCTGCAAATCTCCAGCAGCTGCAAGCGCTGCGGCAATGGTGGCGGTCGCGCAACTTGCAGGACACGCGACTGACAAGGGGATTTCATCGGGCAGCCGCACAATTGCCGTGCCGGGAACGAGCAGACAGTGTTCGGCCAAACCGCCCAGCAACTCGCGCCGGGGCTGCAGTTTCTCGTGGCCATATTTCACCGCAGCGAGACATTTTTGCGGCAAGCCGCGACGGCAGAAAAAACATTCGTCGCAACTGGCAACAATCGACCAGGTGACGCGGTCGCCGATTCGCAAATCATTTCCAGCCAGATCACACGAGGGTGCGGCATCACCCATCGCACTGATTTCGCCGACAATCTCGTGTCCCAGAATCGTCGGAACGGGCGTCTCACGTCGGCCGTCGAAAGTGTGCAGATCGCTGCCACACAACGTGCAACCCAGCACACGTACCACGACCTCTGCGCCACTCGGCTCGGGCCGTGCGAGCTGTCGCAACTCCAATTCGCGTCCCGTTTCGTGAAAAATTGCCGCCAGCGACGTACTCATGTCACCCCTTCAGTTGCAGCAGCGGCGGACGTTTGCAGACTCTCGGCTGCGAAGTATCGCCAGCTCAATAACAAGCAGACGACTGAGAGACCCGTCGCCAGCCAACACAGCCCGATGAAAAATTGCAGGAAGTTTTCGGGGGTCGTCCACAGGTTGCCTGCGATCATCACGGCGACATAACCCAAATACCCAAACGCGTCGGCAACGTACATCAGAAAACCCAGGTTGCCGCGCTGGTGAGTCATTGCCAGCAGCCGCTCGAAAACGGTTGTGTGCATCGCGACATACGGCAGATACAAACCCAAACCAACCAATACCATAAATGGAAAGGCGCCAATGATTCCCGCTTGCCGACTGATGAGGGCAGCTGCGATTGCGAAAAAGCCAAGGCAGCACGTCGCCAGCGAAACGAAGAACGCAACGCGATTGTTGCGGAACAAGACCGCACAACCGTTGATAACCAGCACGCCCAAGGCCACGAACATTTCCGAACGGGTAAATGTTCCCGGTGCCGCCGGTTCGCCAAGTCCCGTCCACAACTCGCGCGCGAAGTCAGCACGAAAACTACGCATCAGGGTCATCAGCAGGTACATGGTGACCAACAACGACAGTCCGCCGGCATACCGTCGATACAGCGACCACCGTTCGCTTCGAGTCAACGTATGACGCGCAGTGCGTGCGGCGATGTCTTGCTGGTTTGGCGGCGGGATCTTCGCCAACATCGCCACGCCGACACACAACGGCACGAGAAATATCAATCCGGCTACGCTCGGCATCCAATCTTCTGCCACGCCCTGCTGCAGCAACCACGCGCCCACCGACTTGGTCACGCCGTCCGCCAGAATGAAACTCGCGCACAGCCCTGCCGTCAAAGCCTCGGTCAGTCGACGACCTTCCAGGAAACCCAGCACCAAGCCAAACACCATCCCCAGCGACAGCCCGTTAACAAACAGGCAACCGGCATTCCAGGGACGCGGGAGCGCACCGAATAGTACCAACGCCACTTCAGCAGAGCCGACCAATGCCAGAATGGCGACGGCCCGTCGCTGCGGCGGCATCTCGGAAATGACTTTGATGCCGATGAACTTCGAGAGCATGTACCCCAGAACTTGCGTCGAGACGACCAGGGTCTTGAATTCGATTCCCCAAAACAACGCATCCTCAAAACCGGCCGCCGTGAACGGCTTGCGAAAACCGTACATGCAGAAGTAGGTTCCGAAAGCTGCGCTGACGGCCCAAATCGCCGCCAGCGACTCGTTTCGGTTGGAATGACTCGTCGATCCCACTTCGTCGTTCATCGAGTTCCCAAGTTTAAAATACGTGCGTTGCCTGCCACTTATCCGGCCGCGCGGAATACAGTATAGTCAGGAAACGAGTGCCGCTGCGTCAAGGCTTGATGCGGAGACTTTGCGTTGGAACAAAAGAGTGTGATGAAACAAGGAAGCAACCCTGCCGTCGGCGAGACGATGAAGGAAGTCTGTCGGCTGTTCGAGGCGCGCGGCTCCGCATGGTACGGCGGCGAAGCGGTCTCGCAGTTGGAGCACGCTTTGCAGGCGGCAATGTTTGCCGAACGCGATGCTGCGACGGCCGAATTGATTGTCGCGGCGCTGCTGCACGATGTCGGACATTTGCTGCACGATCTGCCCGAAAATGTGGCCGAACAGGGTGTCGATGATCGCCATGAAATGTTGGCAAGACCGTGGCTTGCGATGCGGTTCTCTCCGGCAGTGTTTGAACCGGTGGAGATGCACGTGGCGGCGAAACGTTACTTGTGTGCGGTCGATGCCGATTACATGTTGCAACTCAGCCCCGCGTCTCAACAGAGCCTGCAACTGCAAGGAGGACCGATGAGCGGTGATGAGGTGAGCGAATTCGAGAGACGTCGGTTCTTCGCCGATGCGGTGCGGCTGCGCAAGTGGGATGACGCCGCCAAAGTGGTCGGCTTGAAGCCCCCGCCGCTGGATCACTTCGGCACGTACATCGGCCGAGTTTCACAGGTGACGACACCATGACTCAACCGCTGGATGTGGCTGTCATTGGTGCGGGGATTGTGGGATTGGCTCACGCCTTTTCGGCGGCCGAGCGCGGGTATCGCGTGACGCTGTTCGAGCGAAGCGAGCGCGCGTGTGGCGCATCGATCCGCAATTTCGGCATGGTCTGGCCCATCGGTCAACCGGCTGGCGAACTGCACGACATCGCGATGGAAAGCCGCGTTCGTTGGTTGCGACTGGCCGAGTCGGCCGGGCTGTGGGTTAATCCGTGCGGTTCGATTCATCTGGCCCATCGCGGAGATGAGTCGGCCGTACTACAAGAATTTCATGAGCAATCGTCTCAGCTCGGTTTCGAGTGCGACTGGCTCACCGCGGATGAAGTGCTGAGTCGGTCACCGGCGGTGAACCCCGATGGTCTGCTCGGCGGGCTGTTCAGTCCCACCGAACTGTGCGTCGATCCACGCGCTGCAATTCGCCGGCTGCCACAGTGGTTGGAGCAGGAGCACGACGTGCGGTGTGAGTTTGGCACGACAATTACCAGCATAGGATGTGGGCATGTCGGCAGTGCCGATGGCCGCCAGTGGGATGCGGACCGAATCGTGATCTGCTCGGGCGCCGATTTTGAAACATTGTTTCCGCAAGTGTTTCTCGATTCCGGTTTGAAGTTGTGCAAGCTGCAGATGATGAAGACGCGCTCGCAGGATGAGGGCTGGAGAATCGGCCCGCATCTGGCGAGCGGATTGACGCTCCGCCACTACCGTAACTTTGAGGTGTGTGCCAGTTTGCCCGCACTGAAGCAACGCATCGCCGAGGAGTCGCCCGAACTTGACCGATTTGGGATTCATGTGATGGCTTCACAGAACGAAGCCGGCGACGTCATTCTGGGTGATTCGCACGAGTACGGTGGGGATATCGAACCGTTCAACAAAGCGACCATTGACGACTTGATGCTGCGCGAGTTGCGAAAGATTATTCACTTACCAAATTGGTCGATTGCGCAGCGTTGGAACGGCATCTACGCAAAGCATTCCAGCGCCCCGTGGTTCGAGGCCGAACCACTACCCAACGTCCACATTTGCACCGGCTTGGGCGGCGCCGGAATGACGATGTCGTTCGGAGTTGCGGAGCGGTTCTGGCAGCGTGTGTCGTCGGATGTCTCAAGCTAAATAAGGAAAGCAAAAGATCATGCCACGTTTTGAAGCAGTCCTCTTCGATTGGGCTGGAACCACTGTCGATTACGGAAGCCGCGCACCGGCGTTGGTGTTCATTGAGATTTTCCGGCGCCGTGGCATCGATATCACCGAGGCTGAAGCGCGAGGGCCGATGGGGCGTTCCAAGCGAGAGCACATTGCCGCCGTTGCCGAGATGCCCCGCGTAAGCGATCTGTGGAACGACAAGTACGGCAACCGACCGGCCGATGCCGACGTGCAGGCGATGTACGACGAATTCCTGCCGCTGCAAAAGGAAACTCTCCAAAAGCACTCCGATGTGATTCCGGGCATTCCCGAGGCGGTTGCCGAGTGCCGACGGCGGGGACTCAAGATTGGTTCCACCACGGGCTACACCCGCGAGTTGATGGAAGTTGTCGCGCCGTTGGCAGCCGCTGGCGGCTATTCGCCCGACACCATCGTTTGTTCCGACGATGTACTCGCTGGCCGACCGGCTCCCTGGATGAACTGCCACGCCTTGGAACGGCTTGGTGTGATTTCGCTGAGTTCGGTGTTGGTCGTCGATGACACGCCGATCGGAATCGTGGCCGGAGTGAACACCGGCGGCACAACCGTCGCCGTCACGCAAACCGGCAATGCACTCGGCCTCACCGAGGCAGAGATTGCCGAACTTCCCCCCGGCGAATTAGAACAACGCCTCGCGGTCATCGATCAACAATTTCGCGAAGCGGGTGCCGATCATCTTGTCCGTACCGTGGCGGAGCTCCCGGAGTTGTTGGACCGACTTGAATCGAACTAACCACACTGTGATGAAGTCAGTTCACGACGATGGAGTCAGTTCACGACGCGCCTCGCAATTCTTCAACCAGAGACCGTAACTCACTGAGTTCTTCCTCGAGTTCGGTGTATTTCGCCTGGAATTTATTGAGCCTGCGTTCCGCGGTTGTCCGCACCTCGGCCACTGTGGTTTGCAGGCCCTCGTAACTCTGACTTTCGCGCGATGCAGGGCGCGTGGAAGTTGGGTTGCTTGCGCCCTCGTTCGTTTCGGATGACTCTGCAGTCTTGCTCGATTGCACGTTCAGACGACCGTTGATCGCGGACAGGTGACGGAATAAACGCTCTTTGTCGATCGGCTTCAACATCGCGTCCACAAAACCCAGCGAAAGGGCCAGCCGCATTGGGCTGTTCTCTTTATCATCGACGTTGGCCGACGGACGCTGCGCCGTCATCAAAATGAATTCCGGCGGAGGAATCTCTTCCGCCTCGCTTGAGCGATTGATGTTGCGCGATGCTTTGAATAGTTCAATGCCGTCCATGCCGGGCATCAGGAGGTCGGTAACGACGGCCCTGATCGAAGTGTCGCCGCTGATGACTTCAATCGCTTCTCGTCCGGAAGCCGCGGTGACGACGTTGAATCCAAGATCTGTCAACATACGGTCCATGCAATGCCGAACCAGCCCAACGTCATCGACGACGAGGACCTTCATGGATTGTGACGTGACGATTTGTCGGTTGAGAGTTTCCGAAATTGCGTGTTCCATTTGTATCTCCATTGATCCGCGTGAGGTGCAGGTGCGCGGTTGGCATCGCTCCCCAATGGCCGAGTCGAGATGCTCACAACAAGTGTTTAGACATTGATGCGTATACGATTGGTGTGTATGGACGTAATCGGCGACGGGAGGGTTTGCCCTCCATGTCAGGGAGGAATGCCCCTCCAACCCCACCCCAACCCCCTGCCAACCCCTCCAACCCCACCGCAACGGAGTATTCGCCGCCCGATGTTGTCTGCAAGTATCCTGGAGTTGCGGTCACAGGGTCAGGCTGGAACGGAAAAGCCGAATTTGGCGATTGAATCACTCCAGGCAGTTTCAAAACTCCTTTTCGTGGTTGGGTGGCTGGGGTCGACCAACGGGAGCCCCCAGCGATTGCAGTATCTGGGGGCTTCGCTCCGCTACGACCCCAGCCACCCTCTTGATGTTTTGAAACTGCCTCTCGTGCCGAACCCCGCCACCCGAGGGGGCTGGAATCAGGAAATGCCGGTTCGGTTTCTTCGGTTTGCTCTGAGGCCGCTTCGCGGTAGACTGATACAAAGTTGTCGGTTTGCGCGGCAACTTACATCGTCAAGCAACGAGTTTTTAGCGTGACGTCAGTGTGGTGGCGCAGCAGAATTGGGGCCGTAGCTCAATCGGTTAGAGCAGCAAACTCATAATTTGTTGGTTGTAGGTTCGAGTCCTACCGGCCCTATTTTGTTATCTAAATTACGGACCGAACGTCATGAATTGTGCTTGCTTGTTTTCGTGCTTGTCATCTGTCTTGCTGTTCTGCGTGAGCGTGGCATCGGCGCAGGATAATTGGCCGCAATTTCGCGGGCCGGAGTCGTTGGGTGTTTCTGACAATCCGAATCTTCCCGACCGCTGGACCGAAACGAAGAACGTCTTGTGGCGATGTGAGATTCCAGGACGCGGTTGGTCGTCGCCGGTGGTTTGGGGCAATCGCGTTTTCGTTACGACGGTTGAAAACAGGGGGACATCGGAAACGCCGAAGAAAGGTCTCTACTTCGGTGGCAACCGTCCCAAACCGGTCGCTGCAGTACACGAGTGGAAGGTGATTTGCCTCGACTTGTCAACCGGCAAAATGCTGTGGAATCAAGTCGTCGAAAAAGGAGTGCCGAAGACTGCAATTCATCTCAAGAACAGCTATGCGTCGGAAACCTCGGTCACCGATGGCGAACACGTTTACGTTTACTTTGGCAACGTCGGCGTCTTCTGCTTCACTCTCGAAGGCAAAGAGGTCTGGTCCAGAAAAGTTCAGCCTCGCAAGACACGGTTCGGGTGGGGGACGGCTGCGTCGCCGGTGCTGCACAAGGATCGCATTTACATCGTCAACGACAACGACGAGGGTTCTTTTCTGCTGGCATTGAACAAGCGAACGGGCAAGCCCCTCTGGCAGACCGCGCGCGATGAGAAAAGCAATTGGTCGACGCCTTACGTCTGGCAGAATCGGCTGCGGACGGAAATTATCACCTCTGGCACGGGCAAATTCCGTTCGTACGATATGGATGGAAAACTGCTGTACGAATTCGGCGGGGGGTCGAGCATTACGATTGCAACGCCGTACTCCAAATTCGGCCTGTTGTACGTCAGCTCGGGATACATTCTTGACCGCAAAAAGCCGCTCTTCGCGATTCGCCCGGGCGCATCGGGCGATATTTCGTTGAACGGCGACCAGACCAGCAACGAATCGATCGCGTGGTGTCAAAAGCAGGCGGCTCCTTACAACCCGACGACACTGATTTACGGTGACCTGATTTACGTCTTATTGGATCGAGGGTTACTGGCCTGTTACGACGCGAAAACGGGCAAACAGATTTACGATCGCAAGCGGTTACCCAACGGGCGGGCGTTCACTTCATCGCCCTGGGCGTACAACGGAAAGATATTCTGTCTGAACGAATACGGTGAAACGTTTGTGGTACAGGCAGGACCGAAATTCAAGCTGCTGCATACCAACTTGCTTTCCGATGATGACATGTGCATGGCAACGCCAGCGATGGCCGGCGACAAATTGATCGTGCGCTCCGAACATCGCATCTATTGTTTCAAGAGTGGAGCCACACTCAAAGTCGGCAACGCGTCTTCGGCCGAGGAGTGACAGTCCGGGCGGACCTCGCTTGTTGACTGACCGGCAGCTGCCAATCCTTGCGTCAGGATGCCGGCCGTTTTCTGATGCATGGGCCACCCTCACCCTGCATCAGTCGCCTTCGGCTTTGAAGCGGTCTCTAGCATCTGCGTTGTTTGCAGGCGTCTTCCTTCTGCCTGCGCTGCTGCAACAATTCGCCAGGCCAGCCGTCCCAACAGACGGGCAACGATTAACAACGTTGCGGCGACCATCGGGCCGAGTACCAAGGCGATTAGCATCGGCGACCACATTCTACCTATGACGGCAAGCCCGACGCAGGCGGAGATCAACATTCCGGACAAAGCGTAGAACATCAACCAACCCCACCAGAACGAAACGAGGCTGCGCAAGATTGGACGGGTGACCGGGATCAGGAAGGAATTCGCTTCCAGCGAGGAGAGTTGGAAAATCGGATACAGAAGAAACGTCGTTGCGGTCCATGTGGCCCAGACTGGAAGTCCAAACAGATGGGCAATCGCACTCACGCCGTAACCAATCGTCAGGGCTTCACAGCCGACGTATCCCAAGTACAGCAGTTGAGCCATCCATTCATTCCATAACGGATCGGGCCAGTTTGCGATCCGGTCCATTCCCGCGGCCGTGTCAGTCACAACCGGTAAACAACAGGCCGCGGCATAGGAAAGGCTCCAGAGCATAATCCAGATGGTCGGCAGTCCCAAAAAGGCGGCTCCGACAACGCCGAAAGACGACCCGCCGCCAATCAGCATGATGAGCAAAACGATCAACAGACTCAGAACGGTGAAGCCCAGAGAAAGGAGCCCCCAGCGCTGCAGCACCCCCGGCCTGCATGGAAACGTGAACACGCCGGAAAAAAACGTCCAACGTGGGGGAGGCTCGATCACCTCGCGGCGAATCTCCGCCTGCACTTCCAGATAGCTTGTCTGCAATTTCGGACGGACGATTGCCTCGTCCTTCTTGTATGAACCGATTTTTCGCGGTTCTCGTTTTCTGAGTGGTTCTTGCGGGACGTCTTTCAGAGCAGGAACATCAACCGGCTCGTGGCAATCCGGACAGGGCAACTGATACGCCTTTTCGCGGACTTCCGGATGCAGCCGTGCATTGCAAATTCGGCAGATCACTTTGGTAAACGGGGCGAGTGTTGGTGCCGGCTGGCTCGAATCATCCTTTTCATCAGACAAAACACGGTATGTGCCAACGTCTTCTCTCTTGCGTGGGCGTTTTTTCGCTTGTTGTTTCAATACCTCGTCCAACGACGGCACCGGCACCGCGACGAAACAATCGTGGCAACGGATCTTGCGCGCCAGCTTCGTGACATCCGGATGCAGCGGAGTGCCGCAGGTCGGGCAGGTGATGGTGACGGTTTGGGGGATATCGGGCGGCGAATTCATTAGCTTTCGTCATCAATGGCGGCGCGGCAGTCTCAATCCGTAAGAAGACGCGTCGATTGCCGGCTTTTTGTTTAAGTGATTGCAGCAATCGATCTTGCGGGGTGATTTTCTTAACGCCATCGCTGAAGCTGAAAACTGTGTGGGGGAGAAAAAACAAGATTTCTGCGAAATCGAAAAATACTTCTTGACAAATGGGACATTCTGTCCCAATACTGCTGGGACACAATGTCCCAAGCAAGGAAATGTTGATGGCTCGCACGCCACAAGATGTCACCGATGCCGAACTGGCCGTCCTACAGGTGTTGTGGGATCGCGGGCAGTCGAACATTCGGCAATTGACCGAGATCGTCTATCCGGACGATGTCGATACGCAATATTCGACCGTCAAACGATTGCTCGCCCGCATGGAGGCGAAAGCGCAGGTTGCGCGGGATCGCAGCGAATCGGTGCATACGTTTGAAGCGATTTTGAGCCGTGACGAATTGGTTGGGCGACGATTGGAGGGCGTGGCCAGTTCGTTGTGCGACGGTTCGATTTCTCCGCTGCTGACACATCTGGCGAATGCGAAAGGTCTGTCGAAGAAACAGCAACAGACCCTGCGTCGATTGATTGATGAACTGAACGGTCCGTAAATCAAACGGACCATCTCCGGGCAACACATCAAATACTCATCGGAGTCGAGTCATGAACTCACTTCTTGAAGTTGCGATTAGCAACGCAGTTGTGGCGACAGTGCTTGCATTGGTTGTGTACTCAATCGGGCGGGTCTGCAAAAAACCGGCGCTGATGCACTGCCTGTGGGTACTCGTGATTCTCAAGCTGGTCACCCCGCCAGTCTAGCCAATCGCGATGCCGTGGCCGCACAACAACGATCCAACGATCGCCACTGTCGGGCAACCCGGCGATGAGCGACAGCGTGAAACTACAGCCGCAGTCGCTGAGGTGGCCGCTTCACCAGGTGAGTCATCGGACGAGTTTGCGCCCGGCGAGGGGTTTGCGCCGACTGAGTTTTCCGCCGAGGCAATGGATCCGTTTGAATTGATGGAGGAAACTGGAATCACACAGGGTGAATTCGACATGGACATATCCGCTGAAGAAGAGGGCGGCTCTCTTGATGACACCGTGACTGTCCCGGTGGACTCCGAAGGCGATTCGCTCAGTCAAGATGTTTCCAATGTGTCGTCTGACCAGGATGCCGCTGCCGTTGCGCAGCGACAATTGGCATCCGATGCGGAAGCATCGACAGTATCTCCGTTGATGGTTCCGCAGTCAGATTCCGCTTCTCTCAGACCCAGTCGAAGCCGAACGGCGTCGGTTGTTGCTGCGGGGATCGCCGATCACGGCCTGACCGCCATCGTCTCGATTTGGCTCGCTGGGACGTTCGGCCTGCTTGTGCTGACGGCGTTTCGAGTGTTTCGATTTGAGCAGCTACTGCGTTTTGCCTCGCCTGCCCCGGAACATCTCCAACGAGAAACGCAGCGGCTGGCCGCTCGAATTGGGTTGACGCGTTGTCCAGAAGTCTGGCTCGTTCCGGGGCGAATGTCTCCGATGTTGTGGGTCTTCGGTCGCACGGCGCGCGTGTTGTTTCCGTCGGAGTTGGTGGAAAGGCTGGATGAGGATCGGCGTACAACGTTGTTGTTGCACGAACTGTCACATTATCGCCGTGGCGACCATTGGGTACGCATATTGGAACTCATCGGCACGGCGCTGTACTGGTGGCATCCGGTTGTCTGGTGGGCGCGGCGCGAGATTCAAACTGTCGAGGAAGAGTGTTGCGACAGTTGGGTGGTCACGGAGTTTCCGCGGCAGCGGGAGACCTATGCGGTGGCGTTGGTCGATACGGTTGGGTTTTTGTCGGAATCGCGGACGGCGTTGCCTCCAGTGGCCAGCGGGATCGGGCATTTCGGTTCGTTAAAACGACGCGTCACTTTGATCATGACCGGCGATGTCGCGAAGCGTTTGTCACGTCGCGGACGATTCGCAATGGTATCGCTTTCCCTCGTTCTGCTTTCGCTCTGGCCAACGTTTGGTTTGGATCAGTCCGACGCAACAGATGACGCCGTCGCTGCAAATGAACCAGCGGACGACGAAGGCGAATCGGTAGCCGATGCGAAGCCAACAGCCGCAATCGATGGAAAGACGCGACAATCGTTTGACGGGTTCAGCGAGCCAACCGAGTTTGAAAGCCGACCGCTCTCTTTACAGTCCGATCTGCAGGGCATTCGCAGCGTTGCCTATTCAGCCGACGGATCGCGGTTGGTGGTTGGTCACGGCGCCCTTCGCACAGCGGGAACCGTCGTGTTGTGGGATGTTGCGACGAAAAAGGAAATTGCGAAGTGGCATGAATCGCAGGGCGTTAACTCGGTCCACATCTCCGCGGACGGGCGGTTCGTTGCTTGGTCAGAACAACTCGACATGCAGGTTAAGGTTCGTGACGTAAAAACCGGCGACGTCACGACAACCATTGGCATCGACCAGGGGGCGCGCGTCAGATTCTCGCCCGACGGAAAGAAACTCGTCACTGCTTCGACCGGCGGAAAGTTGACGCTGTGGAGCTTGCCGGACGGCAAACCGGTCAAGCAGCTGGCCGACTTGCCTTTCAATTTGCAGTGCGTCTGCTTCACACGTGACGGCAATCGCGTCATCGCGGGCGGCGGTCCGTTTCAACAGAACAAATTCGGCCAAGCGGGAGTTTGGGACGTTGAGTCGGGCAAACAAGTTGCCGAGATGAAAGACATGCCCGATTCCGTGCTGGGCATCGCTGTTTCGCCGGACGGAAAGTTCGTGGCGACGGCGGGACGGGACGGTATTGCCCGGTTGTGGGAAACGGAATCGGGGAAACCGATCCGGGAATTCCAAGGACACCAGGTAGCTATTGAATGGGTCGATTTCTCCCCAGACGGCAAGACCCTGGCGACGGGCGGCTACGACAACGTCGCGAAATTATGGGATGTCAACTCAGGTCGCACCCTTTCGACACTGGCTGGACATGACGGGAACGTCATGTCCGTTCGCTTTTCGCCCGACGGAAAAATGCTGGCGACTGCCGGGCAAGACAAAGTCGTGCGGCTGTGGGACGTCGCCTCACGACAGCAGACGGACATCCTTGATGCAAGCGGTACGAACGACGACACACCGGAGGCCGTGTTAGCGATCGCCTCTTCACCCGACCGCCGGCTGGTTGCAACCGCACACGAAGACAAGAGCGTTCGACTGCGAAGCGCCACAGATCACTCCGTCGTGCATTCTCTGGTCGAACATGATGACATCGTGGCGGCTGTGGCATTTTCGCTCGACGGCAAGACGTTGGCAACGGCCAGCTACGACAGGACGATCAAACTGTGGGACATCACAAGTCGCGAGCCGGAGGCCGCCGCGACCGGCGAAAACGCGAACGACTCGAAAAACGATCGGCTGCAGTTCGATGTGAAAGAACGCAGCACGTTGACCGGCCATACCAACTGGGTCTTTTCAGTCGCATTTTCGCCCGACGGAAAAATGCTCGCGTCGAGCGGTTACGACAAGACGGTGCGGTTGTGGGATGTCGCAACGGGCAAGGAAGTTGCCAAGTTGGAGGGACACTCGGCCGCCGTTCGATCGGTCAGTTTCTCGCCAGACGGAAAACGATTGGCCTCGGGCAGCAGTGACCGGACGATCAAAGTTTGGGATGTCGAAGCTCGGAAAGAACTGACGACGCTTAAAGGCCACACAGGGAGTATTCGCGCCGTTGCGTTCTCGCCTGATCGCAAGACGCTGGCAAGTGCCAGCGAAGACAAAACGATCAAGTTGTGGGAGGTCAGTTCGGATGGCGACTCCGTAGCTGCCGAACCGCGATCCACCTTGCCCGGTCATAACGGCATGGTTTGGTGCCTCGCATTTTCACCGGGTGGAAAAACTTTAGCCAGCGGCGGGTTCGACAACGCCGTGAAACTTTGGGACCCGGTCAGCGGTGACCTGCGGAAGACGTTGCCCGGAAACAGCGACGTTGTCACGTCGTTGGCGTTCGCGCCAGACACCAGCCGACTGATCAGCGGCAGCTACGACAAGACGATCAAAGTGTGGCAATCACTGTCGCCGCGAATCTCTCCAATTGTGACACTCCGCGAACACGCCAGCGACACGCGGTTTGCGATCTTCTCGCCCGATGGCCGCAAGCTGATCACCAGCGGACACGACGAACAAATCATTGTTTGGAACACGACGACGGGGACCATCATCCGTCGTTGGGCGGGATCGGAAGAGTACGACATCTCCAGCGGTGCGCTAAGCAGTGACGGAAAGCTATTGGCAACCGGCACAACCGGGGATGGATTGGTGCGGATGTGGGATATTAATTCGGGGCGCGAAGTCGGCCGTCTGCCTGTGCCGCCAAATGAAGAAACGCGAACGATGACATTCTCGCCGGACGGCAAGTTTCTGATCGCCGGAATGCGTCAAAGCATGACAGTCTATGTGTGGGATGTTGCGGAACGGGAAGAATTGCACAAGCTGCCGCATCCATTGGGCATCGACGGTGTCGCCGTTTCTCCCGACGGAAAAACATTGGCGACCAGCACTGCCGATTTTCGAAAACGCGATCCCGGTGAAGCAAGATTGTTTGATCTCGAAAGCGGCAAGCAGTTGGCCGTGCTGCCAGTTGTCGGAAACGGCGAACGCATTACCAAACTGGATTTCAGTCCGGACGGTAAACTGTTGGCGGCCGGCACGTCGCGTGGTTTCGTACGAATTTGGGATGTTAAGGCGCGACAGTTGGTCAAGTCGCTGCAGCATGCAACGGGAGTTTATCGCGCCGTATTCTTGCCCGACGGCAAGCTGATGGCGACCTGCGAATATGACGGAACCGTCAGTCTGTGGAACCTGTCATCTTCCAAACGAATCGCAACTTACGCCGGTCACGGCTCACCATCGGCGAAAGACCAACGGAAGAGCAGCTATTGGGTCTCGTCTTCTCCCGACGGGACTCTGTTGGCATCGGCCGGCCACGACGGCACAATCCGGTTGTGGCCCACCACTCCGGATTCCGCAGATGAGCTGGTGCGCATTTGGGGTTCCGCATCGCAAGCTCGCAACGCGCTCGATTTCAACGGCCAGGACCAATACGCGGCCATCCGCAAACTGCGATACGATGGCAGCCACCCAATCACCGTCGAAGTCGTCGTCACTCCGCGGACACTGAAACAGTCGACCGTTGTTGGTGATTTTGAACGGGCGGGCATTGGACTGCACGTCAACACCGGCGGATGGAGATTCAACGTCTGGACCGGCGACGCGTACCGCGTTGCTGCCTCGGATGGACCGGCCGAAGTGGGTAAGACGGTGCAACTGGCGGCCGTTTACGACGGCAAGACGGTGCGGCTATTTGTCAACGGAGTGTTGCAGACCCAAACCGCCGATGCACCGGGCGAGTTCAAACCGTCGGGGCTGCCATTCTACGTGGGAGCGAACCCAAGTCCCGGCGGCGGCGTCAATCGCGGTCGGGGATTCAACGGGCAGGTTCATGCCGTCCGCATCACCAAAGGGACGCGATACACAACCAGCTATCCGCCGCCCGCCATTCTTAGCACCGACGACGACACGCTGGTCATGTGGAGTTTATCGGAAGGAGCAGGCCGGCTCATTCGCGACGCATCGGGTCAGGGACATCATGGCAGTTTGATCGGCGGGAAATGGGTGGCGGCTCAACCCACTCTGTTCGAGCCGGTGCGGCAGGAACTGGCAACGTTTTCGGGGCACGCCGATTCGACGCGCTTCGTTCTGTTTTCGCGCGACGGACGTCGGCTATATTCTGGTGGCAAAGACAAGTTGATCAAAGTCCACGATCTGGACAGCGGTCGTGTGATCCACGAATTTGACCAAGGTGTCGGAGTGACTTGTGCGGCGTTGTCGCCTGACGGCAAGGCGCTGGCGACGGGAAGTTGGGGCAACAGAATCTGTTTATGGGACACCGCCACCAACGAACAACTGGCCAAATTCCAGCGCCCGGAGTCGAGTTCCATTCAGTCGCTCGCGTTTTCGCGTGACGGTAAGGTACTCGTGTCCGGCTGTGGGATGTCGATTCGCAGGAAGAGTTAAGATCGCTGCCACAGCATCCGCTCGCAATCACCGACGTCGCCGTCTCACCCGACGGAAAACTGTTGGCCACATCGACGGGGGATTACAAGAAGCCCGAGATGCGCGGCCAGGTCAAGCTCTGGGATTTCGACACCGGCAAGGAACTGGCAGAACTGAACTCCGGCGACGACGCCCAGCTTCATAACATCAGCTTCAGCCCCGACGGCAAGACGTTGGCTTCGTGCGGAAACAAGCGAAAGTTGTATCTGTGGAACATCGCTGAACGAAAGCTGACGACCACGTTAACGCACGATTCCACCAGTTTCACTTCGGCCAAGTTTCTGTCGGATGGGAAGCTGTTGGCCTCGGGACACTACGCCGGCACGCTCATCCTGTGGGACGTGGCAACCGGCGAGCGAGTGAAGACGCTGGCGGGTCACGAAAAACATCTCACCTCGATCGACAGCTCACCCGACGGCACACTGCTGGCCACCGCCTCCATGAAAGCCGGCCTCATCAAACTCTGGTCATTGCAGAAAGGCCCCGAACTACTCAGTTTCAAGGCCAGCAGCTATCTCTTCAAACTTGCCGTCTCTCGTGACGGCCGAAATTTGCTGACCGGCGGCAACGAGGGACCTCGGCTGTGGAATTTGGAGAATGGAGCGTTGTTACGCCGCTTTCAGAGCAGCGGGAAATCCCTCGGCGTGGCACTTTCGCCCGATGGCAAACAGGCGCTCTCCGGCGGTGACGCTAAAACGCTCTCTCTCTGGGACGTGGAAACCGGCCAGAAGTTGAAGGAATTCAGCGGCCATACCAATCACATTCGCAGCGTCGCATTCGCGCCCGATGGTCAAACGGCGTTATCGGCCAGCCTCGACAAACAGGCCATTCTTTGGGATCTGGAATCGGGCCGCGAACTGCGGCGTTTGACCGGTCACCAAAACCCAATCCAATGGGTCGAATTCTCGCCCAATGGAAAGCTGTGCGTGACCGCCGGTCGTGCGACGACGCGATTGTGGAACGTCGAAACCGGCCAGGAATTGCAACAGCTTGCGACCAATTCGAAAGAGGGTGCGCTGGTCGGCTGCGCCGTGTTCTCGCCGGATGGCAATCAACTGATCACCGCAGCCACCGATGGCATGATGCGGCTCTGGAATGTCACAACCGGCAAGGAAGTCCGCAGCTTCACCGGGGAGAAGGGGCTGCAATCGGTCGCGTTTTCCGCCGATGGCCGTTTCGCCGTTTCCGGCGGAGACGATCGAACCATTCCGCTGTGGGATTTGCAGAAGTCAAATCCAATCTCTCGAATCGGAGTACACGGCAACAGTCAGCTTGCAAGAAACGCGGTAAAGTCCATCGCGTTCACACCGGACGGTCGCCGTGTCATCACCGCCGGCGGCGACGGAGTCGCACGCGTCTGGGACGTTGCATCTTTCCGAGACATGACGACCGCCGCCCGCGTCCATCAATGGGCAACCGCGCCAACACCGGGCGAATCTCAAGAGCCGTAGTGCAGAATCACTGAAGCGAACGGGCGAGCCGTCAATCCACATCGCCTGAACACTGTGGCGCTGGGGTGTTGCTGACTGTCGCAACAGACGGTGTTCGCGAAGATTTGCCGATGCACATAGCCGTTCGGGTCGAGTACAATCGAGCGGCGATGTGGCTCGCGAAGCTCGTCGTTCTCGCTTGCCAACATGGTGAGCGGATAGCCGGGATGAATAGAGGTTTGAGAGAAGGGAATATGATGACGATCTACCGATCGCTTTTTCTGTCTATGGCTTTGATTTCTGTTTGCCTGTCAGCGCCGGCATCAGCCGTTGCGCGGCCGAATTTGTTGTTCATCATTGCCGACGATTGCACGTTTCGCGACATCGGGTGTTACGGCGGTCAGGCACACACGCCGAATATCGACCGGCTGGCCGAACAGGGCATGCGGTTCACGCAGAGTTTTCAGGCGGCCCCCATGTGCTCGCCCACGCGGCATTGCATTTACACCGGCTTGTATCCGGTCAAAAGCGGCGCGTATCCCAACCACACATTTGCGAAGGATGGCACGAAGAGCATCGTGCATTACCTCAAGCCGTTGGGTTATCGTGTGGCCCTCAGCGGGAAGACACACATCGCGCCCAAAAAGGTGTTTCCCTTCGAATACTCGGGCAAGCGAAATCCCGACTTCGCCGCGGTCGAAGAACTGTTTGCCGATTCCGCCAAAGCAGAAACACCCTTCTGTCTGTTCGCCTGCTCGAACGAACCACACAGCCCGTGGGATAAGGGCGATGCATCGCGCTACAGTCAGCAGAGCGTCAAGTTGCCGCCCTATTTTGTTGATACCGAAGAGACCCGCAGCAACTTCGTCGATTATCTAGCAGAGATCACCTACTTCGACGGACAGGTGGGGCGTTGCCTGGAACTGCTCGAGAAATACAAGCTGGCCGACAACACGCTGGTCATTGTTACCAGCGAACAGGGATCGAGTTTCCCATTTGCCAAGTGGACCTGTTACGACAACGGCCTGCAGAACGCGCTGATTGCCCGTTGGCCCGGACAGATCAAACCCGGAGCGGTGAGCGATGCGATGGTTGAATATGTGGACCTCGTTCCCACATTCATCGATGCGGCCGGCGGCAAACCGGCAGGCGTTCTCGACGGCAAGAGCTATCTCCCCGTGCTATTGGGGAAAACCGACCGACACAAACAGCACGTCTACGCGTTGCACACCACGCGCGGCATTATCAACGGCAACGAGCACTTCGGCATCCGCTCGGTTCGCTCGGGCCGCTTCAAGTACATTCTCAATCTCTCACCGGAAGAACGATTTCAAAACTTCTGCACGAAAGATCCGGTTTTCAAATCGTGGGAGGCCAAAGCGAAAACCGATGCCGACGCCGCCGACAAAGTCCGCCGCTACCGTTACCGGCCGGCCATCGAATTGTTCGACATCACCAATGATCCGTATGAATGGAACAATCTGGCCGGCAAGCCGAAGTACGCGACCGTTCAGAAGGAACTGAAGCAGCGTCTCGCCAATTGGATGGCTGCCCAGGGAGACAAAGGTCAGCAGACGGAACTCGAAGCGAAAGAACACCAGACCCGCAACCGCAAGAAGAAGAAAAAGAAGGGGACTTAGAACAGCGTGTTTCCCAAATGTCGTCCGGCTGCTGCGCTTGCATCGTGTGGTTCCACCTGAAACGATGACGGAAGAGAGCGTCCTTCACCACACCGAGAGCAAACACCATGCATCATCTGAAACATTTCGCAGCCGTATTTGGAATCCTGGTTTCTCTGGCCGTTGCGAATGAGTGCAGCGCTGCCGAAAAGCCGCAGCCGACGCGGACAATCGTCTACAAAACCGTTGGCGATGTCACACTGAAAATGCATTTGTTTGAACCACAGGGTCACAAAGCGACCGACAAACGCCCGGCAATCGTCTTCTTCTTTGGTGGCGGCTGGAACGGCGGAACGCCCAAACAGTTTTATCCCCATGGTGCCTACCTCGCGTCGCGGGGCATGGTCGCAGCGGCGGCCGAGTACCGAATCAAAAGCAAACATGGAACCAGTCCGTACGAATGCGTTCGCGACGGAAAATCGGCGGTCCGGTTTCTGCGGGCAAATGCGGGCAAGCTCGGCATCGATCCCGATCGATTGGCGGCCGGCGGTGGTTCGGCCGGCGGACACGTTGCCGCCACGACGGCGACCGTCACAGCATTCAACCAGAAAGACGAAGACACAACCGTTAGTTGCGTGCCGAATGCGCTTGTACTGTTCAATCCGGTTTACGACAACGGCCCGGACGGCTACGGCCAAAGCCGGGTGAAAGATCGCTGGCGGGAGTTCTCGCCGATGCACAACATTCGCAAGGGAATCCCGCCGGCCATCGTCTTTCTGGGTACGAATGACAAGCTCATTCCCGTTTCAACTGGCGAGACATTTCGTAAAAAAATGCGCGAGGTCGGTTCGCGCAGCGAGCTTTTTCTGTACGAAGACCAACCTCACGGTTTTTTCAACTTCGGCAAGAGCGGCAACAAGTTTTACGTGCAAACCGTAACCGAAATGGACAAGTTCCTCGCTTCACTGGGTTACCTCAAGGGCGACCCCACGGTGAAGTAAGTCGTTGGCGATTATCCGAGACGATTTTTTCAAGTTGAATTACAGGAAGTACAAAACCGATGGAACGAAACGAAGCCGGAGTGCCGGTTCGTGAATTGGGTAAGACGGGGCTGAAAGTCTCGATCATCGGTTTTGGTGGCGGACATTACTGCCGCAAGCACCTCGATGAAGCGGCATCGGTGCGGCTGGTGCAGGCGGCCATCGATGAAGGCGTCACCTTCATGGACAACGCCTGGGAATACCACGACGGCGAATCGGAACGGCGAATGGGCATTGCGCTGGAAGGCGGCCGTCGCGACAAGGTTGTGTTGATGACCAAAGTCTGCGGACGTGACCGCAAGACGGCCGAAGAGGACTTGCACGAGAGTTTGCGTCGGCTCAAGACCGACGTGATCGACGTCTGGCAATTTCACGAAATGAATTACGACAACGATCCCGAATGGGTCTGCGGAAACGGCGGTGCGCTTGAAGCGGCCATCGCAGCGAAAAAGGCCGGCAAGGTACGCTTCATCGGTTTCACCGGACACAAGAGTCCGCACATTTTGCTGAAGATGTTGGAGCAGGATTTCGAGTGGGACACCTGCCAGATGCCGATCAACGTGATGGACGCGCACTACCGCAGCTTTCAAAACCAGGTTCTTCCCGAACTGAACCGCCGCGGTATTGGTTGCATCGGCATGAAAAGTCTGGGCGGTGACGGCCAGATGATCGAAGCCGGCCTGACACCGCAGCAAGCGCGCGGCTATGCGCTGTCGCTTCCCATCAGCACGCTGGTCTGTGGCATCGAATCGATGGAGAACCTTGAGCAGGATTTAGACATCGCCCGCAACGTCGTCCCGCTTCCGGAAGCGGAAATGAACGCACTGCGGGAGCAAATCAAAGAGCAGGCAACCGACGGTCGCAACGAGTGGTTCAAGACCACCCAATACTACGATTCCGCCGGCCACCGCGACCAGCACGGCTTCCCCCCCATCGGCACCGTCGGCCCACGGTAATCTGCGTCTTCGCGCAACCGGCTTGCCTCGGGTGTGGGGGCATCGGTGGTGGCGGCCCCCGTTCTCAATTCGCGCGAACGCTGCGCGCTGGTGGGCCATTCGGGAGACGGGAGCATGCGGCGGATCATTCTCAGGTCGTTTCAAAGTCCGGGCGATGTGTTGATGCTGACGGCGGCCGTCCGCGATTTGCATGCTGCAGCGCCGGGGCGATTCCAAATCGACGTTCGGACGTCGGGCGAGGAATTGTGGCAGAACAACCCACATCTCACTCCACTTTCCGAAACCGATCCCGTCGTCGAAACGCTCGACATGCATTACCCGCTGATCAACCAAAGCAATCAGCGGCCCTACCATTTCATACACGGCTTCATGCAGTACCTGGAACAGAAGTTGAGTCTGCGAATTCCGGTGACGCGGTTTCAGGGCGACGTGCATCTCTCCGATGATGAGCGGCGCTCGCCGTTGCCGTCAGAGTGGAATGTCCCCCAGCGATTCTGGATCATCATCGCCGGCGGGAAGTACGACTTCACGGCTAAGTGGTGGAATCCCGATTGCTTTCAGCAGGTGGCCGACCACTTCTGTGGCGACATCAACTTCGTGCAATGCGGCGAAGCGGGGCATTGGCATCCGCCGCTGGAGGGCGTGACCAATCTCGTCGGCAAAACCAGCCTGCGCGAGTTCGTGCGGTTGATGTATCACGCCGACGGCGTTCTCTGCCCGGTGACGATGGCCATGCATTTGGCCGCCGCCGTGGAAACGAAACCGGGCCGACCGAAACACCGCCCCTGCGTCGTCGTCGCCGGCGGACGTGAGCCGCCCCATTGGGAAGCGTATCCGTTCCACCAATACATCAGCAACGTCGGCACGCTCTCCTGCTGCGAAGACGGCGGCTGTTGGAAATCCCGCTGCCAACTCGTCGACGACGGCGACGAAAAAGACCGCCGCAACCTCTGCGAACAACCGATCGAAGTCGCTGACGATTTACGAATTCCACGCTGCATGGACAGGATCACCCCGCAAGATGTGATTCGCCGGATTGAGATGTGCATGCAGGTAGGGTGATTGCGTGAAATTGTTCGAAACAGTGCTGCAAATCGCGGCCGCCTGTGCAACAATGTCCAAATGCACTTTCGCTGTACGAATCTGTGGCGTCTTAGCCAAGTCATGTGGAGCATACCATGTTCTTTCTCCGCCCCGTTCTTGCTTCTGCTCTTGTTCCACTTCTCGCCATCGGCTGTTCGCAGGACTCCATATCCAATCAGTCTCCGGATGGAAAGAAGCAGATGTCGTCGGCAATCATCGCGGACTCGCAAGAGGAAGAGATTGAGTACCCAGCGCTCGACTATCCATCCCGAGGCCCGCTGACGGAGGTTGAACAGTCTGCCCTAAAAGTATTTGCCGATCAAGAAGGCGGCGCGTCTCAAACGTATAACTTCGCTGACCTGCCAAACGAATTGTACTTTAGCGTTCATCTTTCAGAACTCAGCGGCGACGAATTGACGCCGCTTTCGAAATTGACGCGGCTGACCGACCTTTATCTCGGCTCAAAAGAGAACACCGACTCAGCCCTGGCCCACTTGGCACCGCTGATCTTTCTCAACGACCTTACCATACATCAACACTATGGAGGAGGTGGTTCCGGTGTCATTGAGGTCAGCGATAAGGGACTCACGCATCTGGCAGATATGAAGACACTCCTCCGACTGACAATCCGAAACGCCAGCATCACCGGGCCGGGCATACGACATATCGCCGGAAGCGCCAAACTGGTGAGTGTCGATCTTTCTCACAACATGATTACCGACGCTGGCCTTCCACATCTAGGGACGCTTCCTCATTTGCAGATTCTCAAATTGAAGGAAAACCAGATCACCGGTTCACAACTCGCCAAACTGAGTCAGGCCAAGCGGTTGATGGAACTAGATCTCAGCAAAAACCAGCTGGATGCAAACCACCTTGCGGCTCTTGAGAAGTTTGGCCGCCTGCACACTTTGAATTTGGGCCAAACCGGGTTGAATGGTAGAGGGCTGGAGGTGTTGGCTTCGATCCCGAAGTTAAAGAATCTTGACTTGTTGGCGCAGAGGGCCACCGCCTCTCAATATGGCGCGTTGGCGAATGCGCGACGATTACAGGTTCTTGACCTGGAATCATCGGACATTAACGACGCGGGCCTGCGAGCCTTGGCAAACTCAAAGACGTTGAAAACACTTTCTGTTGCACACACCGGTGTGACCGACGCCGGAATTAAACACTTGGTCAAGGTGAAATCACTGCGGCACCTCGATCTTGGCAGCACGGCGGTGACGAACAGGACGGTCAAGACACTGCAATCGCTCCCCAACCTAAAGACTCTCGAACTTACTAACACACAAGTCGATGACGCAGCAATTCCAGACCTGATCAAACTGAAATCACTTCAGTTGTTAATCCTCCACGGTTTGGAAACGAAAATCACCGAAGAAGGTGCCAAGAAACTTCGTCAATCACGACCTCGGATAACAATTAGGGCTACCCGCTTCTAAACCGCCGCGTGCCTCTGCACCACCTCGTCATTTCTACTTCTCCAGCCGACCCGTCAATCCGCATTCAACCGCGAAATCGCCGTCCGCACAAAAAACACGCCCGGGCCACCGGTCTGATTGGCATCAAGATCATAAAACAACGTGCCGAGCGTTTTGCCGTCGATCTGAACCGTGCGGGGCCAGCCGCGGCCTTTGATGGGGCGGCCGGGACTGTAAACGGTGACGGGGTTGGTCCTGTCCCACGTTTTGCCGTCGTCGCGGGAGACGATCAGTTCGTAGGCCCATTCACCATCGCGGCCGGTGCCGTAGACGATGGACGTGAGCACCACCCAGCCGTTCTCCAGCACGTTCAAATCGTAACCTGCGACTCCGAAGTAGGGGAATGCATACAATGGCTGCCAACTTTGGCCAATGTTGGTGGAACGCAGGCCGCGCACCTGTTTGCTCGGTTTGCCAACCGGGACCGGGGCATTGGCTTCGGGGGCACCGCTGATGATGGTTCCCTGTTGCGTGCGGACGATGGGGACCATGCCGTGATTGCGGCCGTCGCCGAACGGCCGGACGGTGTGTTGCCGGTGGTTGTAGACGACGGTGCGATCGTACAGCGGGCAGACCCATTCGTCGGCCGACAATTCGAGTACCGGATGCCGCAGGCAACTGGAGTTGGTCAGATTCTTAAGGGGTAAGTCGCGGGGAGCGGTCCAATCTTTGCCTTCGTTGTTGCTGATGCAGAATTGCGGAACGCGCCAGCGACGTGCTCCATCGACCTTGTAGCACGACCAGTTGAGCAGAATGCGACCGTCTTTGAGCGTGGTCAACGAACCGGGATAGATGGAGCAGTCGGCGATACCGGGGATGGCGGCCGATTTGCTCCACGTCTTGCCGCCGTCGGTGGATGTTGAGAGCAATAGCTCTTTGCCACCGCCGCCGCTCTTGTTGTAGACGGCAAGGATTCTGCCGGTCTTTGTCACACAGAGCGACGGATGCACGTGCCCGCCGATGACATCGCCGACCCGAATGACTTTGGGCGGACCATCGGCAGCGGGAAGCGGGTTCGCGGTGGTAATCGCAACGGCAATTGTGAACAGGGCGACGGCGCGTGAGAGATGTTGCGTCATAATCGGATATCCGTTGGTGTGATTACCTGCAGTGGGATTGTAATTCGCGTGTATCTTGCGGCCACACTTCATTCCACACCGTCTGGTGGTGTATATTCAAGGGTAGCAATCAGACATTCTTAAAAACTTCCTTTTCCGTGGGAGACGGCGAGATGGCGAGCAACTTGGACCGGCGGCAGTTTCTGGGACAATCGGCAGTAACCGGGGCAGCGGTGGGAATCGCAATGAGCGGGGCCTCAACACTGGCGGCCAGTTCGCCCAGCAACAAGGTTGTTGTCGGCGTGATGGGGCTGAGTCGCGGCCGCGCTCTCACGTCCACGTTCGCCAAGCTCAAGGGCGTCGAGGTGAAATACGCCTGCGACGTTGATAAGAACCGCGCCGGTCAGGGTGCCGAGTCGCTGGGCAAAGTCGGAGCGCGCAAACCGGAAGCGATCACCGATTTCCGCCGCATTCTGGACGACTCCGACGTTGATGTTCTGATTTGTGCTGCTCCGAATCACTGGCACGCGCCGGCGACCATTCTGGGCTGTTCGGCGGGCAAGCACGTTTACTGCGAAAAGCCCTGCAGCCACAACCCGTGGGAAGGCGAGACGATGGTCGCCGCCGCCCGCAAGCACAACCGAGCCGTGCAAATGGGTTCGCAGCGCCGCAGTGCACCGGGCACCGTTGCGGCCATCAAGGCACTGCACTCCGGAGCCATCGGCCGACCCTATTTGGCCCGCAGTTGGTATACGAGTCTCCGCGGACCGATTGGCACGGGCAAGCCGATCGCCGTTCCCGATCGACTCAACTACGACATGTGGCAGGGACCCGCGCCGCGAATGCCGTACCTCGATAACCGCGTGCATTACAACTGGCACTGGATCTGGCACTGGGGCAACGGCGAACTGGGTAACAACGGCGTGCACACGCTCGATTTGTGCCGCTGGGGCATGCAGGTCGATTACCCGACACGGGTGACATCCTCGGGCGGGCGATACCGTTTCGACGACGATCAGCAAACGCCCGACACGCACGCGGTCTGCTATGAGTTCGAAGGCGAAAAGCAGATCACCTGGGAAGGGCTGAGCTGCAACCGTCACAGCAGCGGCTTCGTCACCTTCTATGGCGAAAACGGCAGCATGGAACTCGACAGCGGCGGCACGTTCCGCATCTACGACTTGCGCGATAAACTTGTCAAGGAAGAAAAGAGCGGCACCAACGGCGAAGCGGAACACGTGGCCAACTTCATCGCCGCCATCCGCAACGACAAACCGCTGGCGTTGAACGCCGAAATCGAAAAGGGCCACAAGAGCACGCTGCTCTGTCACCTGGGCAACATCGCCCACCGCACCGGCGACACGCTGAATTGCGACCCGAAAAACGGCCACATTGCGGGTAATGCCGAAGCAATGAAGCTCTGGAAACGCGACTACGAACCAGGCTGGGAACCGAAGATTTGATCGATGGAATGTCGCGAGTGGAGAGAATTCGTTGGTCAACCAGCTGAGAGCCAATGGCTCGCGGCGTCTGCGGTGCGTTGCACCGCAGCTGTTGGCCATGAAACGCGACACGATCTTCCGACGAATCCACGACATGGAGGCGAAGCGGATGCGATTGCTGCTCATTTCTGCTGTTGTTGTGACGGTTTTCGGTTTTCACAAGAGCGCTGAAGCGAGGCCGCCGTACAAGGGCGTGTACGCGGAACTCTACCCCAACGATCCGGTCAACCCTAAGCGCTGCCGCCGTTGCAACGTGTGTCACGTACCGGGCGACAAGAGGAAGAAGCTACGCAACCCATACGGCAAGGCGATTGAGAAGGCGTTGCCGCATCCCAACGTCAAGGACCGGAAACTCGTCAAGAAGGCGATCAAGTCGGCCGAAAAATTTAAACCGAAACCGTGCCGCGACTACGGCGCGCCTGGTAGCCAGTTTTGGCGTCGTCTCTTGTCTCAATAATCCGATGCAAGGTTGTGAGAAATGATGCTGTGACTCGAACGGCCCTGCTCACCCTGGGAGTCATCTGGGCGCTCCCTTATACGCTCATCGGCCTGACGGTTGGTGTCATCGGTCTTTGCACCGGCGGTCGCGCACAGGTTCGTGGCCGTGTGATCGAGTTCTACGGCGGCAGCGTGACGTGGCTGGTGACTCACCTGCCGCTCGGTGAGTTCACGCTTGCGATCACATTGGGACACACGATCCTTGGACAGTCGGACGCATCGCTCGACATCGCCAGAGATCACGAAATGGTGCACGTGCGGCAGTTTGAACGGTGGGGACCGTTTATGGGGCCGGCATATCTCTTGTCGTCGCTCTACCTGTGGATAACCGGGGGCAGACCCTATCGCGACAACCCGTTCGAACGAGAAGCATACGGCGAAAGCGAAGCGGAACTCGGCAACCGTTAACCCGAACTCTTTACTACTTTGGGTTTCCATACAGCGTTTGCTGTATGTGTGGCGGAAAACTTCGTTTTACTCTGCAATGATGATCCGCCTGTTATTTCGCAATCGAAGGAGTCGATCAACTTCTTCAGGTATGGGAAGTCCATTCGCGTCGAACAACAGGCGTGGATGCCGTTCCGGTTGCATCTCGCGCGATGATTTCTTCCATGCTTCGATTATCCGTTCTCGCTCTGTTTCCCGCTCAATCTCAGGGCCGATGAAGTTGTAACGGGAATCGATCTGTGCGTTCGATGTTTCCAGCGTGCGGGCTGCCATGAATCGGATCGCGGCATAGGGGTCCACCAGCAACTCGGCGACGTAAGGTGTCGTCCAATTATCATCGCTGGCCTCCTTAGCAGGCTTCCAACCGGCGCTCCACACCAGGATGGCGCGCTGTGCGGCATCGCCCTTGAGCATCCATAACAGCGATGCGGCAATCCTTTGATTGTCCCGATCGACGGAAACGTCCGGCTGGCCGTACCACTCGTGGAGATTGTCGATGGTCCATTGCAACGTTTGATCCAGATGACACAAGTTGCAGGCATTGGGCCGACCAGATTTCACGAAGGTTTCTGAACTGGGACTGTCGATTCGATGGCTGCGAATCCCCCCGAATAACGCAAACGTTGTGTGTGGCATGTGGCAGTTGTAGCACTGGCTTCCGCTCGAATCGGCCTTGTGGTGGGTATGCTCGCTGATCCGGTCGGCGAAGTCGTTGTGGCACTGCAGGCAAGAATTATTACCGTCCAAGCTCTTACTGAGTTGATCGTTTGGTTCACGATAGTTGTGCAACGAATGGCACGAGAGGCAAGTCATTTTCCCTCTCTGGTAGCAGCCCGATTCGATCAGGCCGTTGTACTCGCGTCCGCCGACGCGGTGTGTGCCGTCCTTCCAGAACGAGCTTTCCCCTGGATCGAGACCGTGCTCGACTTCGCGATCGACAATCAATGTTCTTGCTTCGCTGTAACGAACAACCACTCGGGATTCGTCGAGAAGTTCACCCGGCAGAAACGTTCTTGTGTAACCGTTTGATTTCCAGTCGTCGTAGTCCTTCGGATAGAAGTCGGCGTGACATTGGCCGCACACGGCGGTAGAACGTCGCGAGTCCAACCGGGCGGGGTTGATGATCGATTGCTTGTCGCCTGCAATGCTCGTACCTCGTGTTTCCTCTCCGCTGCGCCGGTGAGCGGCCGCGTGCCGACCTCCGGGGCCATGGCACGCTTCACATGCAATGCCCAGTTCGACGAACTTGGAATTGTGTACATCCTGCCGGATATCAAAACCAGGTTGCCCGCTAACTGCGTGACAACTGATGCAGTCGCTGTTCCAAAGCGCGAACTCACGCTCGTGGCTGCTCAGCTGTAGAAATGCATCTTCACGTGGAATCCACTGTTTCGTTGCGATGTGATACACGAACGGGATCTGTCGCAGTTCATTGCCGTAACGTCCCTTGATCCAATAGGCCTGGTAGTGATGCGAACCGGTCGTCATGACAATCTGGCGATCGACAACGGGAGGATTTTCTACTTCTAGTACCCCCCCTCGCAACAGATGTTGCCATTCCCAATCAGGATCTACCATCCGCACCAGAAATTGGTCGCCCTCCTTATAAAGCCGATATGATCGTCCGCGCGAACTGACGGTCACATCATCGATTGGGGCGACGACGGACTCAATGCTCGCCTTCTGTGTCATCGATCGATGGTAGGAATCGTGCCAGGACTCGTACTGCTCGGAATGGCATTCCCGACAGCCTGCCGACGTGATGTAGTCCAAGTTGCGTTCTGCGGCTGCACCTTGATCGTCGGGCGGTACGTCACCTGATCGCCAGAACATTGACATCATCACGACAAACGCCACCGCCAAAGCGAGGCAAATGGTGATGGCGGACCACTTCCGCATTATCGAATCTCCATGCAGAATCGATGACCGGCCATTGACCGACTGTCCGATCAATCCGACACCATCACTCGTCATCCGCGCCGCGCAAATACCCGGCGGACGACTCGTAGAACTTGCGGCGGCGTTGTTTTGTTTCGGGTTGCCGGTCGAGTTCGGCTTCGAGATCCTGCAGGTTGGCGGCGCAGTAGCGGCAGCCGACGGTGCGGACGTGGAATTCGACGTACTCGGTTAGCTCTGCTTCGAGTGTTCCCAACAGAAAACTGCCCAACCGCGAACGGGTGGGGCAACTCAGCCGCGATGTTCGCCAGATCTGGGCAACCGTGTGCGCTCCGTTCTCGCGGCGCTGTGCGACTGCGGCCGCCTTTCGCCGTAGTTCATCCGACGATCGCAATTGCCGCTCCAGTTCGGCCATTTTTTCGACGGGAAGCATCTCGTCGAGATAGGCGAGGAGTTCGTCATCGGTGAAGGGGACATCGTGCATGCTGGTAACCCAAACTGTAAACGTGTCGCCTCATTTTGCCGGCCCGTATACCAATCGCCATCATAATCCCCCTTTGCCCCGCTTGCCAGCAAACATCGGGTGCGTTAGCATGGTTCGGCCGTTGCGCGATACGGGGATTTGATTCACCGTGGGTAGATTTCCGAATGTGCTTTCTGGCTTTGGCCTGCCGCCATCGTGCGTATTGATTCGTGCAGTGGGTCTTTCTTGTTTTGACATTTTGAAGGGTGAAGCGTGGCTGTTCAGGCAACCAAACTCGGTATCGATGAACTCAAAGAGATGGCGACGCGGCTGCGGCGGCACATCGTCAACATGACGACGGCGGCCGGTAGCGGTCATCCTTCCAGCAGTATGTCGGCCGTCGAAGTGGTGACGGCACTCTATTTTGGCGGGTTTCTCCGCATTGATTCACAGAATCCGACCGATCCCGATCGCGATCGATTTGTACTCAGCAAGGGACACGCCGTTCCTGTGTTGTATGCGGCGATGGCCGAATCGGGCTATTTTTCGGTCGAAGAAACCTTAACGCTGCGAAAATTGGGTAGCCCGCTCGAAGGGCATCCCAACATGCGGCGGTTGGCGGGAATCGAAGCTTCGACCGGATCGCTGGGACAGGGCCTGTCGATTGGACTGGGACAAGCGCTGGGGCAGAGGCTCGACGGTCGCGACAGCCGAGTGTTTGTGATGACCGGCGACGGTGAAATGGGCGAAGGACAAGTGTGGGAAGCGTTGGCAGCCGCCGGCAAGTACCGCACGGCGAATCTCACTCTCATCGTCGATCAGAACGGTTATCAGCAAACCGGAGCCGCGAAAGACGTTCTCGATCAAACCCCGTTCGCCGAACGAATTGCACCGTTTGGCTGGCACACGCAAACGATTAACGGCAATGACATGGAAGAAGTGCTGGCAGCGTTGGAGACGGCAACCGGCGTCACCGATCGACCGACGGCCATCGTCTCGGAAACGAAAAAGGGCTTCGGGATTCTGCCGGTGATGGAGGAAGCGGGCGATATGAACTTCCACGGCAAGCCGCTGTCTCCCGAACTTGCAGAGAAGGCTTTGAAATTACTGGTGTGATTCGGTTACGTGATCGACGTCGCCACATTGTCTTTCTCCCCGACGGCTCAACTAAATAACAAGTAAGAAACGAAACGATGCAGATTGGCGAAGCAAGCGGACTGAAAATTGGACAGGCAACGCGTGACGCATTCGGCCGAGCGCTGGAAGCGTTGGGAGCAAACTACCCAGAGGTCGTGGTGGTTGACGGTGACGTTGGCAACTCGACGCGGACCGAGTGGTTTGCCAAGGCGTTTCCTGATCGAGCATTCAACGTCGGCATCGCGGAAAGCAACATGGTGAGCGTTGCCGGCGGATTGGCGGCGGCCGGAAAGACACCTGTTGTCGCCAGTTTTGCCTGCTTTTTGTTGTGCAACGCCTTCGACCAGATTCGCATGTCGGTCGCATTTCCCGGGCTGAATGTCAAGCTGGTCGGCTCGCATGCAGGCATCTCAATCGGTGAAGACGGCCCGTCTCAGATGGGAATCGAAGACGTTGGACTGGCCTGCTCGATGCCGGGCGTTTCGGTCATCGTTCCGGCCGATGCGGTTTCCACCCGATTGGCAACCGAAGCCATGCTGAAGCACAACGGTCCGACCTATTTGCGATTGGGGCGTCCAGACGTTGCCGAGATTTATGACGACAATTGCAAATTTGAAATCGGCAAATCGATCCGCGTTCGCGAAGGGGGCGACGTAACAATCATTGCCAATGGTTTGATGCTGGCCGTCGCGCTCGATGCGGCAACGCAACTCGAAAAGGATGGAGTGTCGGCCCGCGTGATCGACATGCACACCGTCAAACCGCTCGACGAGGATGCCATTGTTGAGGCGGCTCGCGAGACCGGCGGGATCGTCGTCGCCGAAGAACACTTGGCCGCCGGCGGATTGGGTTCGGCTGTCGCAACCGTCACATCGCAAACCACACCGGTGCCAATGGAATTCGTCAACGTTGGCGACGTGTATGCAGAGAGCGGTGATGCAGCGGGCCTGTTGGAGAAGTACGGTCTGACGTCTCAGGCCATTGTCGAAGCCGTTCAGCGGGTGAAGCAGCGTTAGGCGGTTCACCACCGAAATGGAAACTCGACTGTTCTGTTCACATTGTCTTGTTAGAATCGACCGGTATTGAATTTGCAGTATCGAATTCAGATTTTTTGAATTCACTGTTGTAATCCGGTCGCGAGCCGAGTGGCGTGATAGAATACCGCCCGTTTCATAATTCCGATCCCCCCGCCATCTTCGCGGTGTGGAAAGATAGCGGTCTGGGACGTGGTGCCGTTCAGTTGGCATCGACGGATCCGCTGGAGACGATGGTTTTTGCGCAGCCGTATTTCGACCGCGACGGACTGATCGTGGCCTGTGACGAATCTCGTGTCATCGGATTCGTCCACGCCGGTTTCGGCGTTGTGGCCGATGAGTCTCGACTCGACCGCGAGCGCGGTGTGATCTGTGTCGTCATGGTTCACCCCGATTACCGCCGTCGCGGAATTGGCCGCGAACTCATCCGGCGGGCCGAAGAGTACCTGAGTTCCTCGGGAGCCACCAGCATTCAGGCAGGAGCCGCTGCGCCGTGCGACCCGTTTTATTTCGGTCTGTACGGCGGCAGCGCGATGGCCGGGTTCCTCGAGTCGGATCCGGATGCAGCCCCGTTTTTTCAGGCGTTGGGCTACCAGCCAACCGCGCGTCACCTGGTTTATCAATGTGATCTGAACGACCACCACGTGCCGGTCAGCGTGCGGCTGATGGAAATCCGTCGCAAAATGGAGTTGCGTGCCGTTGCTCAGCCCGATCCTCTGACCTGGTGGTGGTCGACCCGCTATGGTCGATTGGAATCGCTTCGATTTCTGCTTGGCCCCAAGGCGGGTGGTCTTGCGGCGGCAGGAGTGACCGTTGTTGCACTCGACCATTACCTCTCGAAATGGCAATCGCAATCCATCGGGCTGACCGACCTTGCAGTGCCGAAGGCAGAGCAGCGACAGGGCTTCGGTCAGGCGCTGATCCTCGGAGTGATGCGGCGTCTTCGCGATGAACTTTTCACCCAAGTCGAATGCCACGCGCCCGATGGAAACGAGGCCGCGAAAGGGCTGCTGGAATCGTGTGGATTCAAGCAGGTCGATGCCGGCAGCGTCTTTCAGCGCCCGTCCGATTGATCGCGACTGATTCCGCTCACATCAAACCGGGAATCGGGTCGCCGTGGTAGATTCGGTTTGGCCGTTGAACCGCGTCGTGCCAGACTGCCGTTCTCGGGATGCCGAGCGCCTGGTAAATTGTCGCCGCCATGTTCTCCGGCTTCTGCGGATCATTCACCGGATAGGCGCCGATCTTATCCGACGCGCCAATTACGGTTCCGCCGTTCACACCGCCGCCGGCGAAGAACACCGTCTGCAGGGCTCCCCAATGATCGCGGCCGGGGAACTCGTAATATTTCGGCAAACGTGAAATCTTCGGTGTCCGCCCGAATTCCCCCGCCATCACAATCAGTGTGTCGTCCAACATCCCCGCAGCCTGTAAATCATCGAGCAGCGCCGAAACGCCGCGATCCGTCGGCGGCAGCAGTTTGTCCTTCAGGTGGGGAAACGCATTCCCGTGGGTGTCCCACGATTCGTTATTTCCCAGGTTGACTTGAATGAGATTCACACCCGCTTCGACCAACCGCCTTGCCATCAACAGGGACCAACCGAATGAATTGCGACCGTATCGTTCTTGAGTTTTATCGTCGGCACGAGTCACATCGAAAGCGTGCTTGATTTTCGGATCGCTCAGCAGCGAAATCACGCCTTGGCGATAGCGGTCGAAATCTTCCACGTGCGCATGAGAGTCGAGAAACCGTCGTTGCTGTTCCAAATCCCGCAGTAGGTCAATCCGTTTGGAAAACGCCCCCTGTGTCACGCCGTGCGAGAGGCTCAGATTCGGAGCCTGAAAAACTCGTTTGTCAGCGTTGCCACGTTCCTGGTGGTCGAAATGATGTTCGGGGTAAGCGCCGTACGACGTGTTATGAAACGGCGACGCCTCGATAAACCACGGATCACGGTGCGATCCCATCTCACCGGCAAATTGACCAGGAATGACGCGCCGCGAATAATGCACCAGTCGTTCGGGCAGAACGGCGGCAGGCGGCAGATTGTTTCGCGGCCTTGTCGCATCGCCGGCGACGGTTGCAATCGACGGCCAATTGTTTCCGTTGGGTGTCGTGCCACTGAATTGGGGAGGAAGCTGCGACCGCCCGGTGAGCATGATGTGATGCCCTTGGGAATGGCCGTTGGTCGAATGCGTCAGCGATCGGCACAGCGCCCACTGGTCGCTGCGTTGCGCGAGCAGCGGTAGATGCTCGCAGATACTGATTCCCGGCGTGTTGGTTGCGATGGGAGCAAATTCGCCACGAATGGTATCGGCCGCTTCCGGCTTCATATCGAAGCTGTCGTGTTGCGCCAATCCGCCGGACAGAAAGATGTAGATGCACGCCTTGAATTTCTTCCGCCCACCGGCAGCCGATGGATCGGCAGCCCGCAATGCCTGAACGTGGTTCGCCCCCAATCCCAGCAGCCCGATCGCACCGGCCTGCACTGCCGTGCGTCGCGAACAAACGGCCGGATGCGCGGGAAAGTGTTGATTGGGTACCGTCATGGGAACGTGGCTCCGCTGCCCGAATCTGTTCGGGTGTTTCTGATCGTTTTCCGTAACTTTCACTGCAGTTGCAGATCAGCCCTGTGGGGTAATTGATTGTACCAGAGGAACTTCGATAGTATCAAATGATCTGAACTCTTTACTCACTGGCCGGCCTGTATGTCGGCCTGGATAAGCCAAACCGATCTGACGCAAAGTCGCCAAGATGCAAAGTGTCGCAAAGTAGCGGGAGACAGCGGCAGGGACGGCATGAACACGCAATAAGTGGCGGGACTCGCCGACATCAAGTGCTTGCCTCGCCTCTTGTCGTCTTTGCGCACCTTTGCCACTTCGCGCCTTTGCGTCAAATAATGGAATGCCTCAACTTTCTCACCAATTGCAGCAGGAACTCACCTTGAACGACTCGCCCAAGACCGGACATTCACACGAAGCCAGCTACGAAGTGACACCGTCACACACAATCGACTTTTCGCAGGACGATCTGCCCGCAGTGTTGGCAACGCCGTGGTTGATTTGGTTTTTGGAACAGACGGCGTTGGAGTTGATGCTGCCGTTTCTCGAAGAGGGGGAAATCACCGTCGGCACGCAAGTTGACGTCGAACACCTCGCGCCGACTCCCTGCGGCGATACGGTCACCTGCCGAGCGCGCGTCGTTCATGCCGACGGCCCGACGGTCACATTCCAGGTAGAAGCAATCGATCGGCACGAAATGATTTCCAAAGGACTCCACAAACGCCGGGTGGTGTCGGCCGCTCGTCTCGGAGCGCGGGTGACCAAAAAGGCGCAGGGCTGAAAACGGAAACGATTTCTGCGACACTGGCTGATGATTCCAGTAGCCAGATAACCCAAATTCCACCAGCAACACACAACGGAGAAACGAACACACATGATTCACGTTATCGCCACCATTGAATTGGAAGCGGGTCGAAGAGACGATTTTCTGGTTGAGTTTCACAAAATCGTCGCTGACGTGCGGAACGAGGCCGGCTGCATCGCGTACGGCCCCACAATCGACACCCAGACCGATATCGAAGCACAACAGCAGAAGGGCAGCGATGTTGTGACCGTTGTCGAGCAGTGGGAAGACGTCGATACCCTCAAAGCGCATTCGGTCGCCCCGCACATGCTGGAGTATCGTCCCAAAGTGAAGGACATGGTGAGGCAAATGACGCTGCACATTCTGGAACCCGCGTAACACCGCAGTGCTCGGTCCACTCAGATTATTAACATCGCGCTACAAAGCCCTCGGGCTGCGGCCCGTGGGATCGAACGGTTGAAACACTTTGCTGATCATGCCAACTGAGGATTCACACCATGAAAACATTCTCTCAACTCGGCGCCACTGCCGCAGTCGTTGTCGCATTAGTCGGTCTGCGACAGTTTAACTTTGCCGACGATGCAGCGGTCGCGCCGGCCGATGAAACGCAACTCGCCGTCGCACCACAAGCGGCCGTCATTGCACAGGCTGCAACAACGGCTGTTCCCCCCGATGACGGTAAGCTGCGGATCATCTGTTTCGGAGCACATCCCGACGATGCTGAGTACAAAAACGGTGGCACGGCGGCGAAATGGGCGAAGCTCGGACATCACGTCAAACTGGTCTCGGTCACCAACGGCGACATTGGCCACTGGAACATGGCCGGCGGTGCGCTGGCACAACGACGAACTGCCGAGGTGAAACGCGCGGGCAAGATCCTTGGCGTGACGACCGAGGTCCTCGATATTCACGACGGCGAACTGGAACCGACACTGGCGTACCGCCGCAAGATCACTCGGTTGATTCGCAACTGGCAGGCCGACATTGTGATTGCTCATCGGCCGTGGGACTATCATCCCGACCACCGTTACGTCGGCGTGCTGGTTCAAGATGCTGCCTTCATGGTCACGGTACCCTACTTCTGCCCCGACACGCCAACGCTGAAACGGAACCCAATCTTTCTCTATTCGAGCGACCGTTTTCAAAAGCCGTACCCGTTTCAGGCCGACATTGCCGTTGCCGTTGATGATGTGTTTGAGCAAAAGATTGACGCGGTGAGCGAACTGGTTTCACAAGCGTATGAAGGTGGGGCTGGCGGAAGCGAAGAACGACTCAGCCGCGTTCCGCCCGAGGCAGACACAAAGGGCCGCCGCGCATGGTTGAAGGCACGATGGATGCGACGACAATCGAGCGAAGCGACCAAATACCGCGAAGCGCTCATTCGTTGGTACGGAGAAGAACGCGGCCGTGGCTTCAAGTACGCAGAAGCCTTCGAGATTTGCGAATACGGCCGCCAACCCAACAACGAAGAACTGCGGAAACTGTTTCCGTTCTTTGACTAAATTAACGTCGAACCAGCCCGTCGCGCGCAAGGGTTTGAGCCACGAACGTCACCGAAAACCCTTGCTTGCGCGGCGGGCTGGTGGACGTGTTATCTATAAGTTCACGAAACGTTAAAGGCATTACAATGCGCATCGCCTGCGGTGGAATTCAGCACGAGACAAACACCTTCGCCACGACACCGACCACGTTGGCCGACTTTGAACGCGATAGCGGATGTGGGCCGGATTTCCAGGGTGGCGAGACACTTGTCTCGCTCTACCGAAACACCGGCACGATCCACGGCGGTTATCTCGATGCCGCCGCTGCTGATTCCGACATCGAATTGCTGCCGTTGCTGTGTGTCCGAGCACAACCCGCTGGACGTGTCACACACGATGCCTACACAACACTGCGCGATCTGTTTCTGTCGCGTCTTGGTGAGGTCGGCGCAGTCGATGGCGTGATGCTCGACTTGCATGGGGCGATGGTTAGCGAGGATGACGAAGACGCCGAAGGCGCGTTTCTGGCTGCTGTCCGCGAAGTTGTCGGACCGACCATCCCCGTTTTCGTAACACTCGACTATCACGCCAACATCACACAGAAGATGGCCGATTTGGCCGACGTGATCATCGGCTACGACACCTATCCCCATGTTGACATGAGAGAGCGCGGAGCCGAAGCGGTTGAACTGCTGGCGCGAACGATCCGCGGTGAGGTGCAGCCGGTGCAGGCGTTTCGGCAATTGCCGCTGCTGACAATGCCGCCCATGCAATGCACATTGCGGCAACCGATGCAGGAATTGATCGAAGAACTACATCGATTGGAATCGGAGCCGGGCGTATTAACGGCGACCGTAGCAATGGGATTCCCCTTCGCCGACATTCACGATGCCGGCGGCTCGGTGCTGGTGACAACCAACGGCGATGAATCGCTTGCAGCGGAGAAGGTGGAATCTTTCGCCGAACGCGTCTGGTCGCTCCGCGATGAACTGCAGCCGAAACTGGTGACGATTGAAGAGACGATGCGGCTGTCGAACGAAAGAAGCGACGGATTGGTGATCTTTGCTGACGGTTCCGATAACCCCGGCGGTGGCGCCCCGTGCGATGGCACGGTCGCGCTGCGAGCGTTGATCGATGCCGATTTCCAAGGGGCGGTGGTCGGCATTCTCTGCGACTCAGAGACGGTGGAACAGGCGCACCGGGCGGGAGTCGGAGCCGACATTGAGGCACGCATTGGTGGCAAGACCGACAATCGGCACGGCGAACCGGTGGTCACATCGGCCTATGTGCGCACCCTGGGTGACGGCGAGTTCATTCATCACGGACCGATGAATCGCGGGCTGGTTGGGCATTTCGGTCGAACGGCGGTGCTGGTTGTTGGCGGCGTGGAAGTGGTCGTTGCCGAGCATCGCAAGCAGTTGCTCGATGCGGAAATGCTGCGCAGCGTTGGCATCTCCCCGGAGCGAAAGCGTTTGCTGGTTGTCAAAAGCGCGGTCCACTTTCGCGCCGATCTGGGACCGTTGGCCGCTGCCATTTACGACGCCGACACGCCGGGCATTCATCGTCCGGATTTTGCCGGCTTCGATTATCAACACGTGCGGCGCCCGATTTATCCGCTCGACTCTCACGCGACGCCCTGACGCGCCGCTGAGTCGCTTGCCGCGCGACGCACGGCGAGCCATGATGAGGGTCATCATTCCCCGCCTTCCGCTTGCCCCCGCTTCAACCGTCCCGATCGATGTCCTCGTCCCGATACCTGCCAATAATTTGCCTGGCGTTGACGCACACGCTCGTCGATACGTGCGCTCTGTTGGTGGCGCCCTTGTGGCCCGAACTCACGCGAACGTATCAGTTGGGAACGGTCGGCCTGGCGGCCGTGTTTATTGTGCAGTCGTTACCGACTTCGATCAGCCAATTGGTATTTGGTTACTTTCGCGACCGCCGGCCATTACCAGTGCTGTTGCTGTTGGGGCCTGTGGGGGCCGTGTTACTGACGTTACTGGGAGTCGCGCCGAACTTGGCCATGCTGTGTGCCGTGATGGTGGTTGGCGGAATCTGCGTCGGGGCCTTTCATCCGGAAGCGGCGGTTGCTGCGGGCCGCATGTTGCCCGAAGAGCGAACGCGCGGAGTATCGATCTTCATGCTGGGAGGTTCGCTCGGTCTAGCGTTCGGGCCGTTGCTCAGTGGTCTCATTGGATCCGATGGTTTGATCTATGTCGGGCCGTGCGTGCTGCTTGCCGTCTTTCTCTTGCGGCGTGTCGGGCGGTTAGACGTCACCGCCGCTGCGCCGGCAAAGTCCGGACCGAAACCCACTCTGCATGAAATGCTGGAGGGCCGCTTGTTTCTGGCTGTGTTTCTCTTGCTCATTTGCGCCCTGCGGCTTGTCCCCAACATGGCATTCAATGCCGTGCTGTCGTTCGTGTTGGACGGCCGCGGTTATAGTCTGAAGGAAATTGGGTTTAGCCAAACGCTGCTGGTGGGGGCGGGTGGATTTGGAACCTGGCTGATGGTGTGGCGGTTTCGCGCGGGCAGAGAGCGGGCATTCTTGATCGCGTCCCCATTGGCCGGCATCCCTTTGCTCTGTATTCTTGGATATTCAAAGTGTCCTACATGGTTGCTGTTGACGCTGCTGGTGCCGGCCGGAATGCTGTTGTGGGGAACGATGCCGGCGATGGTTTCGTATTCCCAACAATTATTCCCCAGTGGAGCCGGCGTCGCGTCGGCCATTACGATGGGACTCGCGTGGGGCGTCGGCGGGTTGATCCAGGCCCCCATTACGGCGTGGTTTCAGAAAGCCGGCATGCCTCAGCAGGCGTTCTACGCGTACATTCCGTGTCTGGCCATTGCCGGCCTGGGCGCGTGGTTCCTTCCAGTGGTCGGCGCGGAGAGTCATTCGGTGAAGAGCGCAGCCGACTCGCCAGCACCGGTCAATGAATGAAGCTGGCCTGCAAGTTTCGTATCTCTCTTTGTCACAATGGGTTGCGTCAAGTGGTGTGGGCGAAACGCATTGACATCCCGGAGTGTCTTGATATATTAGACGTCCGGTTGTGGCTGAAATCCTCGTTCCCAGCCCTTCCCAGCTCCGAAAACATATAATAGAGCAGCCAACGGGTCGGCAAATTCTGGCTGCCGCCTGCGATCCGGGTGATGCACTTTCATCGACAATAGAGGGCCTGACGATGCTTACGATTTACGGGTCGAAGAGCAAACGAGAATCCCGCTTTTGCGATCGCCTGCCGCGACGTGCGTTTTTGCAAATTGGCGGTCTGGCGTTCGGCGGATTGACGCTACCGCAGTTGCTGCGTGCTGAAGGCGAGGCGGGACGTCGCTCGAAGCACAAAGCCGTCATCATGATTTTCCTGCCGGGCGGTCCTTCCCACCAGGATATGTGGGATATCAAAGTCGATGCGCCGAAGGAAATTCGCGGCGAGTTCCAGCCGATCCAGACGAATGTTCCCGGCATCGAAATCTGCGAGCAGTTTCCGTTGATCGCGGGGATGGCCGACAAGTTTGCGTTCATTCGTTCGGTCGTCGGTGCGGGTGGATCACACTACGCATTTCAATGCCTGACAGGAAGGACCACTCGTAATCAACCACTGGGAGGCTGGCCTGCACTTGGTTCGGTTCTCTCGAAGTCGTTCGGCCCGGTCGATCGCGCGATTCCGCCGTTTGTCGGACTGTCGCCGTCGATGGGACACAAGCCCTGGTCGGATGCGGGTCAGCCCGGTTTTCTGGGAGTGGCTCACGCGCCGTTCAAGCCAAACGGCGAAGGCCGCGAGGACATGACACTCAACGGTATCACTCTCGATCGACTATCGGATCGCAAGAGCGTTCTGAAATCACTCGACCGATTCCGCAGTGACGTCGATACATCGGGCATGATGGACGGCGTCGATGCTTTCACACAGCAGGCGTTCGGCATCTTAACATCGAGTCGATTGGCCGAGGCGCTCGACCTCGAAAAGGAAGACCAGAAACTGCGCGATCGTTACGGGCGCGGTTCAGCAAAGAAACAATCCGACGGCGGCCCGAAACTACTCGACGACTTCCTCACAGCGCGACGGCTTGTCGAAGCGGGTGTTCGCTGCGTGACGTTGGGCTTCAGTCGTTGGGACTGGCACGGCGGCAACTTCAACCGTGGCCGCCAGGATTTCCCAATGCTCGATCAGGGCGTGAGCGCACTTGTGGAAGACCTCGAACGACGAGACATGCTCGACGACGTGACGGTCATTGTGTGGGGTGAATTCGGACGCACGCCGAAGATCAACGCCAATGCCGGCCGCGATCATTGGCCCCGCGTTTCATGTGCATTGATGGCGGGCGGCGGGATGAATACCGGACAGGTGATTGGTTCCACCAACCGATTGGGCGAATACGCAGAGGATCGTCCGGTCCATTTTCAGGAGATCCATGCGACGCTGTATAAGAATCTGGGGATCGACGTTCGACACACGACGCTTCCCGATCTGCAGGGCCGCCCGCGATTCCTCGTCGATAACGACGAATACCAGTTCTTGCCGGAATTGGCATGACCACCGGGGTTTCATCGCAGGAACCAATCGACTCCGCCGCTGTGAAGGAGCCGTCAAGCCACACTGCACGGCTCACACGCACTGAGTTGCGGCGCCGATTGTGGCACATGGCCCCTGGACTTCTGCCCTTCGTGATGTGGTATTTCCCACATCGCGATCCCATCTCACCGACAATGCGCGGCATCATGGTGGCCGTGGTGTTCGGATTGGCGATTGGGATCTTCGCCGGCTATCGCCGCATTCGGCGGCAGGGTGAATCGAACCAGCGACTAGCGGCTGTTGCAGGATATGCGGCCAGCGTGCTGTTGACGCTGATCGCCTTTCCGAACGATGCCGAGTTGGGGCTGACGGTACTCGCGATCCTCGCCTTCGGCGACGGTTCGGCAACGCTTGGCGGGCTGTTGATTGGCGGGCCGAAACTTCCTTGGAATCGCAAAAAAACGGTGTCCGGGTTTTTCTGTTTTCTCATCGTCGGTGGAGCGATGGCGTCATTCATTTACTGGGGCGAAACACAGATGAATCCCGAAGCTGTTCCCCCGTTCGCAACAATTCGAACCGCGCTGATCTGCGGTGGCTTGGCTGCATTGTTGGCGGCAGTGGTCGAATCGATTCCATCGCGAATTAACGACAACGTTCGCGTCGGTGCCGTCGCAGCCGCCACCGTCGTAATAACGCACGCAGCGATTGTCGGCGGATCTTGAAACACCAAATCCTGCCACACCGGTTCCGGCGGTTGAGAATCGATGCCAAGCTACGCCATCTCATGTGCGACATAGGCGTCGATCACGCGCTGTTCGCCTTCTTCACCGGGTCGGGAGTTACCGTGCTCCATTCCCAGCAGTCCGTCAAATCTTCTTGCCGTGATGTGCCGGAACACGCTGCGAAAATCGATCTGTCCGGTTCCCGGTTCTTTACGGCCGGGATTGTCGCCCACCTGAAAATATGCGATCTCGTCCCAGCACTCTTCGATGTTCGGGATCAGTCGGCCGGACGAAGCCGGTTGATCGGCCACATCAAACATCAACTTGCAGGCAGGACTATCAACTGCGCGGCAGATGCGCCGGGCTTGCGATGTGCTTCGCAGGAACATGCCTCTGCCGTTCAACGGTTCGAGAACCATCACGCGGCTGTCGTGTTCGCAAAGTTCGGCACACCGCTTTAGCAACTCAACAGCATGAGCCATCTGCTGCTCTGCCGAGAGCCGGTCATCGATTTTACCCGGCACCACAATCATCCAGCGGGCGTCCATCTGGCGTGCGACTTCAAGCGACTTCTGCATGTCGAACAGAATTTGTGACCGCAAATGTTTTCGTCCGGAAGTGAATGTCGGGCTGCCAAACTCGGCCGTCGCGATAAACGTCCCCATCGACATGCCGCGGCGATCCATCTCCGCCCGGACTTGCTGCCGCCATTGTTTCGGTCGGTCTCTAAGGCCGTTGTCTTGCAGTGACCGAAATCCCTGATCGGCCATGAAACGGATTTGATCGATCGGGTCATCACCCGCGAGATTTCGAAACATGCCGAAATGCGGTGCATAGTTGAGGCGAAACCGACCTGGCGTTTTGGCGTCGGCCCGTTGTGGCGACAGCCCCGCTGTCAGCGCGACTCCGCCTGCCAAACCGGTTGTCAGAAAGTCTCGTCGATTCATTACCACTGTCTCGCACACAAGTATCGCATCAGGGGGCTAACGCCCCCCGCTCGCCTTTTCTATCCAGTACCCACTATCACCGATCCGCTGACACTATTCAAATCGCTTCCACAAATCTTCAAACATTTCGGCGAACGGATCGATGAAACGGCGGTCGCCGGTGATAATGAAATTCTCCTCGTTACGATTGGCCGCCGACCGCGTCCAGTTGTAACTTCCGGTCAGTAGCAGCGAGCGGTCGAAGATTGCGAACTTGTGGTGCATGTGGTTTTCCGATTGATCGATTCTCACATCGATGCCGGCGGAGGAAAGTTTGTCGATATCTGAACCACGGTCACCCGACTTGTCGTCGTCAGAAATAATTTGCACCTTCACCTTACGGCGGTGCGCGTCGAGAATGGCCGACGCCAATCGGTCGTCGGTAATGGTGAACACACAAATCTCGATAGAGATCTTGGCCCGTGAAAGCAACTGCTGAATTCGACGCGGGCAATCGTCCGATGGACTGAAGTGGGACTCGGCTCGCACGGCTTTTTGATCTCCGCCACCATGCTGTTCGAGCAGTTTGATGACACTTTCCAACCATTCCAGCATCGTGCCGCGATCGGTGTTTTCAACCGCCTCACGGGCCAGATCAAACGCCATCGCCCGATACACCGAGAGATCGTGTTCGGTCGGTTCGATGTGATCGAGGATTTGATTCAGTGCCGACCGCTCGCCCCGGGACAGCCGAAAATCATCAAGCGTTTGCTCCAGCATGTTGCGAATCTGTTGCGGCTGCATGATGTTGGCTTTCAAATGAATCGAGAATCGAACAGCTGCGGTGCATCGCACCGCTAAGGCTGCGAACGGTTGGTTCGCAGCTAGGTAAGATCACTGCGGTTGAAGAAACCCGGTTTTTTGGAAAAACCGGGTTTCTGGCCGTGAGCAAACTAATGCACGCGCATGCCCGGTTGCGCTCCGCTGTCGGGGCGTAACACGTAAATGTCTTTACCGCCGGGACCGGATGCGAGCACCATCCCTTCACTCACACCGAACCGCATTTTTCGTGGCGCGAGATTTGCGCAACAGATGACAAGCTGTCCCAACAGGTCTTCGGGTTCGTAAACCCCCTTGATGCCGGCGAACACGTTGCGGGTCACATCGCCACCCAACGAAAGTTTTAGGCCGAGCAACTTGTCGGCCCCCTCGACGTGGCCCGCTTCGATCACACGGGCAACGCGCATATCGACTTTGACAAAATCGTCGTACGTGCATTCTTCTTCGGTCAGCGGTTCCTTCTCCAACGCTTCGGGGCCGTCGTTGTATTGGTTGTCGCCGCCCGCTGCTTCGTCGGCCTGTGTTTCTTTTGATTCTTCGATCATAGCTTGAACCTGTTTCTCCTCGACTCGTTTCATCATGTGTTGAAATTTGTTAACCGACGTGCCGACCAGCGGCGTCTGCGACTTTTCCCAGTCGCCCGGTCCAATCGGATCGTTTAATAATTCCGCAGTCTGCTTCGCCAATCCCGGCAGCACCGGGGCGAGATAGATCGCCACCTGCCGAAACAGATTGAGCGCCACCGTGCAGATGTCGCGCAGTTCGTCCTGTTTCGCCGGATCTTTACGCAGCTTCCACGGCTCGCGGTCTTCCACGTACTTGTTCGCCCGGTCACACAGCATCATCACCTCGCGCATCGCAGCTGCGTAGTCGCAGTTCTCGTAATGTTTGGCAACAGTTTCTCCCGCATCGGCTGCCTGCTGGAACAAACCGCCGTCGTCCGGATACACATCCGACAGATTCCCGTCTTGGACGAACTTTGCACTCCGGCTCGCGATATTCACTGCTTTGCCGACAAGGTCGGAATCGATTTTCGCCTTGAATTCGTCCAGATTCAAATCGAGATCATCGAGCCGCGAACCGAGTTTCGAGGCGTAGTAGTAGCGCAGATGCGCCGGGTCGAGATGCTTGAGGTACGTCGAAGCCATCACGAACGTGCCTTGCGACTTCGACATCTTCTCGCCGCCGACGGTTAGAAAGCCGTGAATGTGGACTTTTTCGGGCAGGTTGAACCCGGCCGTTTTTAGCATGCCGGGCCAGAAGAGCGTGTGGAAATAGGTGATGTCTTTGCCGATGAAATGATGGATCTCCGTGTCTGGACTCCGCCACCAGTCGTCGAGCTTCTCGTTGTGTTTTTCACACCACTGTTTTGTCGAAGCGATGTAGCCAATCGGCGCATCGAACCAGACATACCAGTAGTTGCCGGGGCTGTCGGGAATCTCGAATCCAAAATATGGTCCGGGGCGGGAAATGTCCCAGTCGCGGAGCGGCTCGTGCAGAAAGTGCCCCTTGAGATAGTTGGCGACCTCGGTCTGCAGGTGATCGTCGCCGATCGCCCAGTCGTTCAGGAACTCGTGAAGCTGTTCGAGTTCGATGAAGAGGTGATTCTCCGAGCGAACTTCCGGCGTTGCGCCGCTCAATGTGCTGATTGGGTCGATCAACTCGGCCGGGCTGTAGTGATGGCCGCATTTGGAACAGTTATCTCCGGGTTGGTCGGTTGACTCGCATTTCGGACAGGTGCCGCGCACGAATCGGTCGGCGAGGAATGTGCCTTCGACCGGGTCGAAGAGTTGTTCGACGTCTTTCTCTTTGACCAGACCGGCCTGGCGAATCGACTCCCAGATTTCGCCGCACAGTTCGCGGTTTTCGGGGCTGTTGGTGCTGCCGTAGTTGTCGAATTCGATGTCGAAGCCGGCGAAATCGCGTTCGTGGGCGGCCTGCATTTCGGCGATGAGTTCGTCTTCGCTGCGGCCTTCCTGCCGCGCGCGAATCATAATCGCTGTGCCGTGCGTGTCGTCGGCACAGATGTAGATGCAGCGATGTCCGCGCAGCTTTTGGAAGCGGACCCAGATATCGGTCTGCAGATATTCGACCAGATGGCCGAGGTGGACGTGACCGTTGGCGTACGGTAGCGCCGCGGTCACAAGAATTCTACGCTGCGTCATTGTGTCTCCTGCGGAGAGTCAAGGGACTCGTGTCTGCTGACCCTCATCTCACGCTTGTGGTTCGGTCATGCTGTAGGGGTCGAGGGCCTCTTTGAGGACATCCGGCGGCAGGATTTCTTGTTCTTCGCAGAGTTCGCGAATCGTCTTGCCGGTTTTGAATGCCTCTTTCGCGAGTGCCGATGCTTTTTCGTAGCCAATGTGGGGATTGAGGCTGGTGACCATTGACAGGCTCTTTTCGACGGCCGACTCGCACGCTTCTTCGTTGGCCTGCATTTCCAAGACACAGAAATCGATGAATGCGTTCACGCAACTGGAAAGCAGTGAGACGCTTTCCAGCGTGGTTTGCCCCATCACCGGCATCATGATGTTCAACTGAAATTGACCGCCGGCCGCTCCGCACATGGCGATGGTTTGATCGTTGCCCATCACGCGGGCGGTGACCTGCAGCATGCTTTCGCACATCACCGGATTGACCTTGCCCGGCATGATCGAACTGCCCGGCTGCAGATCGGGGATTTTGACTTCATAGAAACCACACCGCGGACCCGAGCCGAGCCAACGAATATTGTTGGCGACGTTGAACAGCGTTGAGGCGACCGCACGCAACTGGCCGTGACATTCGACCAATCCGTCGCGTTGTGCGTTCCCTTCAAAGTGGTTGACCGCTTCGATGAAGGGAATGCCGGTTTGGCTGGCCAATTCGGCCGAGACGCGATTACCGAACTCGGGATGCGTGTTGATGCCCGAACCGACGGCTGTTCCGCCGACCGGCAATTCGAGAACCGCTTGCACGGCCCGTTGTGCGCGTTCAATGGACAATGCAATCTGGCGGGCGAAAGCACCAAACTCCTGCCCCAATCGCAGCGGCGTGGCATCGGCCAAATGAGTGCGACCGATCTTGATAATCTTGTCCCACTCTTCAGCTTTGTTGCTGAGTTCGTCGGCGAATCGCGTCAGCGATGGGATCAGTTGCTCGGAAATCGTTGTTGCGACGGCGACGTGAATGGCCGTTGGAAAAGTGTCGTTGGTGCTTTGCCCCATGTTGACATGATCGTTGGGATGCACCGGTTTTTCGGGACTGAAGCGATCGCCGCCCAGGAGCTGAATCGCGCGGTTGGAAATGACTTCGTTGACGTTCATGTTGCTCGACGTGCCTGAGCCGGTCTGGAAGACGTCGATAGGGAATTGGTCATCAAAATCGCCATTGGCGACATCGCGTGCCGCGCTCAACAGCGCTTCAACTTGCTCATCGGTAAGCGGGTTCTTGCCGCTGCCGGTGAGTTTTCCCAAGTCTCGGTTGGCAACGGCGCAGGCCGCCTTCACCGCTCCCATGGCGTGAATGAGCGCGGGCGGCAGCGTCCAGCCGGAGATGGGGAAATTGTCAACCGCCCGCTGTGTCTGTGCGCCATAATATGCCTGCGCGGGGACTCTGACTTCGCCCATCGAATCACGTTCGGTGCGGTGTTCGGTCATGGTGGTTCATTCCAAAATTGATGGGCCGGAAACTGTGACGCCGGGAATCTTCTGAGCAACAACTGCATTGAATATAACAGGTTGAATCGAGCTTACAATCGGTCGGTCGCAAGGTTTACCCTTGTCGTCGTGGTCGCCAGAACTGGGAAATCAGACATGCGAAGCGAAGTGGTCGCACGACGTGAGTTAACTTCAGTTTCGCTCTCCTTCAAACAGACTGGAAACGTTTGAGCATCCACGGAGAACGGTATACGATTGAATCGGGATTTCCGCGGAACGCCTCCGCACTCAACGCGCCGGCGTTTGTTCATCCAGGAATGTGAAAGCACTATGCCGATTTCCGTAACCTGCGACTGCGGTCGCTCGTATCAAGTGACCGCAAAGCACGCTGGCAAGAAGTTTCGCTGCAAAGCGTGTGGCGAAAGGCTGTCTGTTCCCAGCAAGAGCACCGGTAATCGCAACAAGACCAGTAGCCGCGAAAAGAAGAGCCAAGAGCTGGATCTGTTTGAGGACTTGGTCGGAGATGACTCTGGGGATGATGATTTTGAGGACTACCCAGCCCGAGAAGAATACGTATCCCCACCACCACGCAAACTCAAACGCAAGCCGCTCCCCAAACAACGCCAGCAAAAACGTCGCCGTGGCATGCCAATCACGGTGATGATCGCCATCCTCTGCGAAGCCGTGCTGATCATCCAGAGTAGCTTGATCACGTTGGGATACCTCTTCGCAGCATGGCATGAAGGAGTTGGCAGTATGCGTTTGTATTTGGGTACCTCGCTCATCGGTGGCCTCCGAATCGCCATTGAGTATATCCTCATACGGGGATTCATTAATCGCCGAAATCGATCGCGATGGGTGGCAATCGCTCTTTCATTCGCATCTCTTGCGGTCTTCGGACTCGTGCTGATAACGATCCTCGCAGCGTATAGGCCCCTTCCCCGTGGGTTTTTTGGCATTCGCGATATCATGATGCATCTCTGTCTGATCCAGATTTCGATTGACCTGGTTGAAATCACCATGCTCTTGCTGCCACCGTCGGGCAGGTACTTCAATTCCTGACAGCAGCGATTTCGCATCACAGTCAGGTCGCGTGCACTTTTGCAATAACCACCGAATGGGAAACGGAACACGCGGATCGTACAATCTCCGCGCAACTAGGCCCGGTAGAATGCACAACGGCGTTGAAATTCTTACAACGCTGCCTCTCGGAAAACTGCGTTCTCCCTCCTTGTGCCAAAGTGGTGTGTGCGTCGTATTGCATTACTATGTAATGGTTTATCGTCATTTGGCGACTACAGTTATCCGAAAACCTGCCAATTTCCCACATTTGGACTCAAGTTTGCTCCTACGGCAATTGTTCGGCATGGATTGGCAAACGACTTTTTCGCCGCTTAAGATTCCCTACCAAAAAACACGGTTGCAACCAGGAGAGAAAGAGCATGGATGCTCGTCTACTGAAGGCTGCGATTCTGATTTCGACGTTCACCTCGCTGGGTGCGACCTACCGCACGCCGAATTTCGTCGTCAACGCTCCAACTGCGGAAGCTGCCGAAAAGGTGGGGCGGACGGCGGAACATTTTCGCAGCGAATTGGCCGTCGCCTGGCTCGGCCACGAGTTACCCCACTGGTATCACCCCTGCCCCATCTCGGTGAAGGTGGGCCAGATTGGAGCCGGCGGTTCAACAACTTTTTCGTTCGATCGTGGTTCGGTCTTCGGCTGGAGAATGAAGGTGCAGGGTTCGCTGGAACGCATCCTTGATAGCGTCGTTCCGCACGAGGTTTCGCACACAATTTTCGCCAGCCACTTTCGCCGCCCCCTGCCCCGTTGGGCCGACGAAGGCGCAGCGACGCTGATCGAACATTCTTCCGAGCGACGCCGCCAGCACATGGTGCTGAAGCAGGTTTGGAACACCAAGCGGCGAATGTCGCTGAGAAAGCTGATGTCGATCAAGGAGTACCCGCGCGAGATGCAGAGCGTGCTGACGTTGTACGCACAAGGTTACTCGCTGGCTGATTTTCTCGTGCAGGCCGGCGGCCGATCACGCTATCTCAAATTCTTGAACGACGCGCATCGAAGCAACTGGGACACAGCGCTGCGGCAGAATTATGACGTCAACACTGTTGAAGAGTTGGAGACACGCTGGACGGGTTGGGTTGTCGCCGGCAGTCCACCGATCAACTTGCCTAAGGGGCAAATGTTGGCTGCCACCTCGACACCGAAAGATCCCAAGGCCCCGGTCATTCGATCGCAGAGTCCCGATGCCGTTAACTCAAAGGGGCGGCTTGCGGGGATCGATGGCGGGATTCGACGTGGAAGGGGTTTGACTGCTCCCAATCCTGCACCGAACCGAAAACCGAAGGTCGTCGGCGCTGCGGCATCGACGAAGCGTGGATCGACGTCACCATTCACACCGGCCCAAGTTCAGGCGATTAACGATGGTTGGGTGCCGGTCGCTGGACCACGACTTCCGCGGCCCGCACCGCTGGCGATGAAAATGCCGGCTTCGGCCGTCGCCAATCGTCGGATCCGAACATCAACCAATGAAAGAGACACGATGAGGGTTCGGCTCCCGCAATAGCCGAACGCGCGATAGACTGTCGGATCTCCGGTGGACCCAAAACGTCTCCCCTCTCTCCCCACTGGGTAGGCTAATCGGATACGACAATTCCAGCTGTCGCCCCTCATCGACGGGCCGTCGGATCCCCACTCCGACGGCCCGTTTTCGTAGTCGTGGTCACCGACTATGCGACAAACCAGGCATCGACGCCAGACCGGTATCCCCGCGACAGAATCTGCGGGCGGATCAGCGCGCGGGCGTTTTCGGCTCCAACGGCAATAATCAGCGGTGTGCCATCGGCGGCGGGCATTTCTGTGGGATGTGAGATCGGAACGCCGTGGATTTGGTTGTTGACCTTGCGTTTGTTGATGTCGTAACCGCAGCGGACGGCAATGTTCTGAGTCTGTAGCCAGCGCAACCAGGGTTTACCGGTTTCTCCGACGCCCCAGAGATCGACGCAACGGACATCGCGCAGCGGGCCGGCAAGCAGATGTGATTGCCGACAACGCATAAAGGCATCCAAGGTGTAACGGGAGTCGGTTCGCGTCAATCTACCGGGATGATCGGCCCAGTCGAACAGAATCTCTTTCACTTTGCCGAACCGCATACCCACGGCGGCCGCCCGCAGCATCAGCTCATAGTCTTCGGGAAATCCGCCGTCGTAGAATCCCATTTCGAAATAACGGCGTCGCGCCAAGATTGTTGGATTGACCAATGGAAACTCGACGAAGCGGAGTGCGGAAATCTGTTCGCCATCGATGGTCTCTTCGTTGATCCAACGCTCGTATCGGTTCATCGAAAGAGAGATGCTGCTTAGTTCGTTCAAGATTCGGACTTGGCAGCCCACGACGTCAAAATTCTGTTTGTGAAGCAGCTGGAGTTGCCTTTGCAGCCGTTCTGGATGAGAGAAATCGTCGGCATCCATCCGCGCGATTATTGGTGCAACGGCAAGCTCGGTTGCGAAATTTGTTGCGACGGCAACACCACGATGCTTGCACTCAATGAGCCTTAAACGTGGATCGCCAATGTCTCGGACGACGGCAGCTGTCTCATCCGTCGAACCATCATCAACGACAATCAATTCGATTTCGCGCAACGTCTGGTCGAGGACCGAACGTACGGCGCGCGCGATTGTCCGGGCGCCATTGAATACCGGCAAAACAACGGAGACATCTGGCATGGTGTTTTTGCCGAACTCACTCCGAAGTGGATGAGGCCAACGGTGCCAGTTTCCAACCACCGAAGTGGATGGTGCCGGGTTTCGGGCCGGGAAGTTTCTCGCCGGTGACAATATGAATCGCCCAGCGACAGGCCATTCCGACTGGTGACGAGGGGTCTTCCTCCTTGTAGAAACGTCGGAACACATCCACCGCAGCGGTGGCCTTCATTCGGCCCAGTGAAATGGCGGACATGGCACGAACGTAATCATCCTCCCGGAAGAGCGGATTCACATCTGAAAGACGCGCCTTCAGCAATTCGACCAATTCGCTACGACGATCGCCTACGTCGATGTGTCCCAAGGCCCAAATTGCGGCCACCCGTTCGCGGAAGTAAAACGGCGACTCTTTGGGGATGAGCCGCCACAGCACATCGGCGGCTAGCTGGTACTTTCGCTGCCCGAATGCCTGGGCCAGTTGTACTAATTGTTCATCGTTATGGCCATCGAAATCCTGCTTTCGTTTGTCGGCGATTCGGGTCGCACGCGCGACCATTGCGGGCAAGGTTGAAGCAACCGCCAGCTTGCGAAGCGCCCACGCGGCGGCGATTCGCGACTCGTGGCGGGGGGCATCGAGCAACGTGACCAGTCGCGGGGCCGAGGGTTTGTGATCTAACGCCCCCAATAGAAACGCCGCTTGTTCCTGCCCACGCCACTCCTCCTGGCCGAGGACCAGGGTTGCTGCGTTGTGTGTTACCGGCCGCAATTCCGGTTGTGATCCGAATGTGAACAGCGTGCGGCACGCGAACCGCCGAACGTCAGGGTGCGGATCATTCAGTACCGGCCCCAATTGCTCGACGGACAAAGGGACCGGATGGGTTGCCAGCGACCGAGCAGAGAACATTCGTACGTTGGCATCGGGACTCTTCAATAATTCCGCGGTAATCGGAATGACGAGCAGCGAGTCGATTTCGAGTAATCGCCCGAGCGCAACGGCAGCAACCGTCGGTTGACTATCGACGGCTAATTCCAGCAGCAGGTCTCGCGATGGCTCATCGGTATGATGTGAAAGAAGTCTTCCTGCGATCAATCGATCAACAATCGCGCGAGGCGTCTTGTTGGCGGCAAGCGATTTCGCTCGATCAGTCAATCCACTTTCTTGAAGGCGGCCCAACGCTGCGGCGGCTTCCAGCCTCAAAGAGGCCCACACCGAACGATTCTCGGCCAACTTCCACAGTGGTTCAATTGCCTTGGTCTCGCGGACTTGCCCCAATCCGCGGATTGCCAACTTTTGTCGGCCGCGTCGCGATTTGATGTCACTTATTTGGGCCATCCAGCGCTCTCGAATGGGTCTATAATCCCACTCGGCAAGCGCCGGTTCGACCACTTGTGCAAAACCAAGCCCTTCTTCATCAAGCAACTCGAACAGTGGAGTCGCCGCGGTGCGTGCGTCGAGTACAACGAGTGTCCGTGCGATTGCCAATCGAAGGGCGGGGCGTTGTTTCTCGGCCGAAAGCGCTTTGATGAGCGGACCGGCGGTTTCCTTCATTCCGGGAAACCCGAGGCGGTGCGCGCGGGCGATCATTTCCGCCACTTCTCGCTGCAAATCGGCTTCCGGCCCCGCCAGAGCTTTCAGCCACAGTGGCTTGAGCCCTGTTGTGTAGACGATTTTCGAAGCTGGGCTTGCCAGCGCGGGATCGTCTTCCATAACGGAATCAATCGCGGGTTGAGCCACGGCTGCGCACCAGGATGCCGTAACTATCAGGAACCCGGCCATTGCCGTTGCCGCATGCCGCCGATTCATTGTTCTTACTTCCGATTTCACGATCCGAATGCACAAATTGTCGGGACAAACCTCCCGCAATCAGTCCGGTTTTGACAGCCGCCAGGTCTGTATGAGCAATCCCAGGAAGAACACGGCGGACAATCCACCAACGATCCACCAGTTGAGGGGGATGAGTTCGTAGTCTTCAAATCCCCGCACCCGAATAGCCGACAGCGCCGCAGCGGCCGGGCTGAGGGTGAGAGACGATTCCACGGTCGAGTGACTGAACGGCGCGTCGCGACCGACCCAAATCAGCATGGGGACGGCGATGAATGTCATCAACAGCGAATAGGCGGCGACGGTTGCCGTTGCCGTTTTACGAAAGAAACTCCCAATGCACGTGCTGAGCAGCATTCCAAAAAACAGTGTGAGTGCCAGACAGATCAACACGCGAATCATCGATTGCTGTGTCCCGGGTTTGACGTAGATCATCACGAAGTAACCGGGAATTGTTGCCAGCAGAATCAACGAAAGCGGCCACACAACACTTGCCAGTTTGCCGGTGAGAATTCGCAAACTGGAGACCGGCGTCATTCGCAGTAAGTCCCAACCGCCGCTCTCCCGTTCGGTGCTGATCAGTCCGGCAGACAGGCTCGGTGAAATCAGAATGACGAGACCCATCTGCAGGACAACCAGAATTCCGCCGATGGTTTCCACGTTCCAATCGGCGCTGCCGACGGCTGTAAAGCAGGCGAGCATCAACGACACAATCACACAGATTGAAACCATTCGCATCAGCCAATGTGACCGTCCAAAACGACGGGTGCGAAACTCCTTGACCATGACAGGGTTGACGAACCAGGGGATTCCCGGCTTGCGTCGCTGCGGATCGACGAGAAACATCAGGCGTCGGAAAACACGGCTGAGCAGGCCGAGTTCGTTGGTGATCGTTCCTGCCGATTTCGCCTGATCGAGCAGGCGGTGATTCAGTCGCGAGATCGTCCAGATCGCCATGAACAGCGTCGCGAATACCCCGAAAACAACGTGACGCTTCGCGATGTCAGCGGCGGATATCAGACCCTGGCCACTCACGTCTTGTTGGCCGAACAACTCCATGCAGGCGGCGATGGGCGAAGCGCAGCGGATGTATTCGGCAGCGTCGGACATGAACCCGGTTCCCCCCTGCAGAAACTGGTGGGGGCCAAGAGTTAATAGCGCAAGCGCGAAGACCAGGCCGTAAGTGATTCGCACGGCAGAGTCGATCGATTTTGCATAACTGCTGACGAGCATTCCCAAGGCGGTGAATTCCGCCGCGACAAGGATCAGCAGGCCGTATAACGCAAGCAAATCTCCGGATGAAATTCCACCCATCGCCTTGCAGGCTGCCGCAGCGGGCAGACTCATCATCAGCAGAACCAGAATCAATCCCAGGATGCCGAGCATTTTTCCTAAGTAAATTGCCCATGCCCGCATGGGAGAGGCGAGCAACAAGGCGAGCGTTCCCTGAATTCGTTCGCGGACGAGGCTCGTCGCTGGAAAGACGGGCGAAATGAGAATGACAACCGCCAGCAGGCCGAAACCGAACGTCCGGTAGACTTCGCGGGATCGTTCGCCGAAGCGGTCGATTCGAGCATCCGTCGGCCAGCGCAACAGCACTAATGTGGCGAACAGTATCGCCAATGCCACTTGCAGCCACACCGCCCGGCGGGTGCGCAGAAATGAGGCCAGTTCACGGTTAATAATCGCCTGATTCATCGGGTCGCCTCCGCCGGTTTCTCGGTCGAGGGCGTATCGGCGACCTGTACACCGTTCTCGTTCAGTTGCGTGATCGACAGGAAGGCGTCTTCGAGATCGGCCTGTAACTCGCGGAACTGGTTGACGGCGATGTCGGCGGTAATGAGTTGTCGCAACAATTCTCCCATTTCCGAATCAGACTTCGCGGTTCGCAGCCGAATGATGGCTTCGGCGGGGGACTCGCTGAGTTCGGCATCCGCTTCGTCGGAAGCGAAATCTCTTCCGATTTTGGCAGCGGCGGGAATCGCTTCTTTGCTGGAGAATTGGATTTCAAATGTGCGTTTCTGCGAAATCGATTTCATGATTTCGGGAAGCGATCCAAAGGCACGCAGCTTGCCATTCAACAGAATTGCCACTTGATCGCAGATTCGCGACAACTCCGGCAGGATGTGACTGGTGACGAGCAGGGTCTTGCCCGACGCGGCAAGTTGAAGCAACAGGTCTCGCATTTCAATTCGCGCTTGTGGATCGAGACCGTTTGCCGGTTCGTCGAAGATCAACACGTCAGGATCGTGCAGCAGCGTGCGGGCGATGCCGATTCGCTGTTGCATTCCGTGACTGAGACTCTCGACGTAGCGGTCGCGCATGTAGGTTGCGTTGGTCGTTTCGAGAACCTCGTCGATTCGTTTGATCCGTTTGCGGCGACCGATGCCGAACGCGGCTCCGAAGAAATCCAGATATTCGGTGACCCGCATGTTGTCGTACGCGCCGAACTTGTCGGGCATGTAGCCAACCATTCGCTTGATCTTGCGGCTATCGCGCGAGCAATCGATTCCGGCGATATGTGCAGTCCCCTCGGTTGGTCTGGCCAGTCCGACGAGCATCTTGATCGCGGTGGTTTTTCCGGAACCGTTCGGCCCGATCAGCCCCAGGATTCGTCCGCATTCAATCGTGATGGTCAGCGAGTCGAGCGCGGTAAAATCGCCGTATCGCTTGGTGAGCCGGTCAACGGCAAGTGCGGGAGATTGATTCGACACAGTTGTTATCTCTAAGGGGTGTTGTCTCAAACGGTTGACGTTCAGTGCTTCTCAATGACAACCGCTTAAATGGATTCAGAAAAAACGGGTATCTGCCTGACGCTAAAAAATGGTGTTACGGGGTTTCATCCAGTGTCGTTCCGGCGATTTCCAATTGCAGAAAATCGATGTTCCATTTTTCGCCCAAAGTCTCGGGCATATTGATTTCGTTAAGCAAGGTCGTGTCACCGACAAAAATGCCGATCGTCACGCCGCCCGACTCGTCGATTTGCAAGGAAGCCGTATCGTCCACTTTGATGCGCTGGATTCCAACGGGATTCTTGCGGGTTGCCAACACGCGCGGTTTGCCATCGATCAATTCGACAATGTCCACCGGCAAGTTCTTCCCGCTGAGCTGCATCGTGACGGTTAACTCATCGATTTGCAGTGGGAGAACCTCGGGTGGAATGACTGCACGCAGCCACGTCCGCGCTGGTTTCGACCGTGCGAGCCAAGTGCCGTCGGCGTTGTTGAGATGTCCGGACGACTCGAAGCCTTTTGGTCCGCTGACTGCTCGAAATGGTAAGAATGTTCCTGGAATCGTAACTTGCTGACCCGGTGGAGTGCGATTGAGCCGAAATGGAATCGCCAGCAGCGCGGAGCCACGAAACGTCTCATCGGCAGCGATGTGGTAGCCCGTTTCGATCGGATTTGCCCAGACAAACATCATTGGCTTATCGATCAGTTTGTTCTTTCGTTCGCTGGCCAACATCTCACGGTACAGGTCCTGACGCCTTCGCTGCTCATCGCTGAGCAGCACGCCGCGAATGTACTCTCCGCGGTTCAGCATCTCGTTGGAACCGGCAGCAAACGATCCATCGCCCTGAATTCCGACTGCAAGCGAGTGGTGCGATCTTGTGACAAGCACCGCATCGCCGGCTTGCTCAAACGGCTGGGAGTCCAGTCTTCCGTTCAGTCCATCAGGGCCGAAGCTTCCGACTGCACGGATCGGCTTGTTGATCTTTCGACCGTACCGAATTGTCGAACGGTTGACTCCTGCTGGAACGGCTTCGTTTTCCCAATGCCATTTGTCGATATCGGTCCAGATCATCCGACGCGTCGTGCCGGGCTGCGATTTCGGCGGCGGTGAGATCATCCCTCCACCAACGACGGCAATTTGTTCCTTTCGCGATTCTTGTCGAAACACGGACAGCAGTCCGGTGACGTTCAAATCGTCGGATTCGGGTGTGACCGCTACAAGTTGAACTGTTGCAACCGTGTTGGGAGCCGAATGCAGGTTTTGCATTCCCACAACCACCAGCAGGCCGGAAGCCGCGATTGCGAAAACGGGTCCTACCCAAACGAGCATCCGAAATCGACGTGCGTGAACCAACCACATTCCGGCCAACAACAGTCCGCCACAAAACGTTGTCAACACAACCAGAACGAAGTTGAGTTCGACGACCTCGTAACCAATTTGCTCAGACAGGTAATCGTCGAACAGCTCTGGGGCGAGAACGGCCGGCTGCTGAAAACCGTAGAAGTCGTTCATCAGATCTTTCAAAGTCGGCATCGGGACATATTTGATTCCGACTTGGGAATACTGGTTGTCCCCTGGCTGAGTCCGTCGAACCCAGGCTCGCATTCCCGCTGTCGTATAGAGGACCTTTCCTCGACCGTATTCTTGCTGAAACGCGGCCGGCCATCCGTTGATCGTGTGTGTGACATCGACTCCGGTCACGAGTGTGCGAACAAACTGCACCGGCTGTTCGTGGTCGGCTGGCATTGAGTCGGCAGGTCGGTGTGAGCCTTTGGGGGTCTCGATTTGCAGAGTCGTCAGGCCCACACGATCGACTTCGTCATAGGGACAACCATCGCCAAGAAGCCGTTCCACAGTGTCCTGCTTGACCAGGTCGAGCATGATCCATATCCGCCCACCGCGCATTAGCCAGCGCCTTGCTGCCGAAATTGCAGCCGCATCTTCTGCCAATTGGTCACCAGCCAAAATGACCTGCTGGACGCCATCCCACCCGGCCGTCACCGGCGGAAGGAACAGCCGCGACATTTGCAGCGTCTTCCGGTAGGGTTGACTCGAAAACTGGCACGCGATCATCGAATTGACGGCCAATTGGACATCTTCGCCTAATTCCCCCCTCTGGCCATTTTTCTTTCGCTCCGGCAGGTCCAAAATGATCGCCGTTGGGCGATGGTTGGAGGTAAACGTGAGCGTGCCGTCTTCTGCGTTTGCCCCAGTCCGAGTTTTCAGGGGCCTCTCGACCCCGTTGTCGCGGATGCTGACGATTGTGTCGAAGTCGATGCTCTGAGTCCGACTTGGGTCTTCTCCCGGCATCAAGATTGAATGCCAGGCTGTTCGCCGAGAATTGGCGGGGACCCAGAACTCCCTTGCGTATTGGTTCGTTTTTACTTTTCCGACAGAAGTTGACACGAGAATCCGCGAGTCTTTGTCGGTGGGATTGACCAGTCCGACGCCGAGAATGCCCCACTTGTTCGCTTGATAGGGACTTACGCCAAGACGCGAGCCGGAATTGGTCGCGGAGGCGTGCGGATCATCTTCGGCTTGCGCTGAGCCGCACCAGCTAAGAAGAACTGCCGCGCAAACCGTCGCTGTCATTGTTCGCATTCGAACGTTGGCCCTTAACAATGTCGCATCAGTTGGCCGAAGTGTTCGACCTGTTTCGTCCGCAATTGATCAATTATCCAAACTCGCTCTCAAAATACAAATGCAAGCAGACGAAGACCCCCAAACAAGGAGTCGTGGGATGAAGGAGCCTGCGTGCCACTTGGTCGGCCGCATACTCGACGCAACTCGGAATAACCGGTGAGCATCAACATTGCCCTGCCGGCATCTTGCGAATCGTTCGATGGATTTATATGCTGGATGTTTACGGGGAGTCGTCACTTCAGGGACATTTCCTCCGACCGTCGTTTGAGTCGAGCGGGCCATTCAGCTACGACGGGTGGTCAGGTTCCCGACGGCGAACCTCTACAGCGAATGATTCAGCACGTGACACGGTGATGCCGAATTCCCTCGGGAACGGTGTCAGCCGGTCAATTTGTATGCGGTGTCGTGTCTCCCACGAATTCTTGCCACCAGTGGAAGTAGTCGTATGAAACGATCGTGGTTGTCGTCGATTGGTCCAGCGTTTGTTCTGGCAATCGTCGCTTCGGCTCACGCCGCAGAACCGTACGACCAATTTGTGCAGGGATTGCGCGATCGGGAATACTACGACTTTGCGTTGTTGTATCTCGACAACCTCGAGAACCGGGCCGACGTTCCCGATGAAATCCGCCAAGCGATTCCGTTTGAAAAAGCGACGACGCTGCAGCAAAGCGCTCGCTCGACGCGTAATCTGGATGTAAAAACAGAGCAACTGAGTCAGGCGGAAGCGCTACTGGAACAGTTTGTCAAAGCCAACCCGTTGCATCCCCGCGCCGGACAGGCCAACAGCGAACGCGCTCGGATTTTGCTGGGTCGGGCCGAAGTCGAAACGCTGAAGGCCCGCTCGCCATCCAATTCCTCGAAGAAGGCCGAATTTCAGGCCAACGCTCGGAAATTGATCACAGAGGCTCGCGGCGTTTTTCAGGCCGCACACGACCAGTTCCTGGCAAAATGGAAATCGTTTAGCACATTCATCGACGAACGCGACGATCCGGTGGCGTTTCGCGCTCGCCGCAAGGCGGAAATCGCCTACATCCGATCGCAACTCGATCTGGCTCTCTGCACGTACGCGGAATCACAAACCTACGACAAAAAGGCGCCCGAGTACGCCAAGTTCCTGACGAAAGCCGCCCTCGAGTTCGAAGATGTGCACACCAAGTATCGCAGCCTGGTGGCCGGGTTGTACGCCCGCATGTGGCAGGGCAAATGCTTCGAAGAGCAGGACGAAATCCGAAAAGCCCTCGGTGTCTACAACGAATTGCTTCAGCACGGCAAGACCGCACCGGGTGAAACCCCCAAGCCAATCAGTCGGACGATGAAAGACCTGCAGGACAAAGTGTTGCAGTTTCGGCTCATCTGTCTGAACCACGAACAGCGCAAAGATTACAAAGTGGTCGTTCAGGAAGCGACCGATTGGATTGCGAAGGTCCGGGGCAAGAAGCCACGCAACAAGGTGGGCTTGGCCATCATGTGGGAGCGGGCACGTTCCCGCGAATCACTGGGTACTGTTCGTACGGAAACCGAATCGGAACGCAACAAGTATCTCACCGTCGCTTTAGCCGATGCACGCTACATCAACCGTTGGCCGGGCGAATACAAAGACGTTTCGGCCGCCATGATTCAGCGGGTGCTCGTTCTACTCAAGAGAGACACGGAAGACCCGAAAGACTTTGAAACGGCATTCGGACTGGGACGCAGTCTGGTCAAGCAGATTAAGGGGTTCAACGACGAGATTTCCGATCCCAAGAACAAAGCCAAGGTGAAAGCGCTACGCGTGGAGCGAACGGACCACCTGGACGAGACGATTCGGATCCTCAACCTGGCCCTCACGCTTGCCGGCGACACCACCGAACTGAAACAGTTGAACCACGCCCGCTACCTGCTGTCGTACGTCTATTACCTCACACGGCAAAGTTACGAGGCGGCCATTCTGGGTGAGTTTGTCGGCCTGCACTTCGACAAAGAGAACGCGCAAATGGGCCTCGACTCGGCCTATTTGGCAATGGCGGCTTACGTCCAAGCGCATAACGAGGTGGCCAAGGGACAAAGCAAAGACTTTGAAATGCGGCAAATGGCCAGATTGGCCAACATGATCACCACCAACTGGCCCGAAAGCGACCGCGCCAACGAAGCCCGCATGACTCTGGGGCGAATCTATGGCCAGTTGAAGAAGCCCGTCGAAGGGGCCGAATGGTACAGCAAAGTTCCAACAACCGCCCCGCAGTACACGTCGGCACAACTCGCCGCCGGTCAATCGTACTGGACCGCCTACCTGGAATCGGCCCCGAAGCCAGACACCGATCCGACCAAACCAGCGGTTGAAGAATTGCAGAAATGGCAGGATGCCTCGCTGAAGCACCTGGACACCGGCATTACCAAGGCAAAAACGCAACTGCCGGAAAAGGCCACGGGGACCGAAGAGATTTTTGCCGAGTACATCGCCGCCAAAGTCTCACGGGCTCAGATTTACATCAATAAGGGGGAAGACCAGAAAGCCGTCGATTTACTGACAGGCGATCCCCACCCGGTGATGAAGGCGATTATCGTACCCGAAGGAACCAAGCGAGCGGCAGAGGGTATCAAGAGCCAGCAGTTTGCCGGTCTTTCCTATCAATTGTTGCTGCGGGGTTACGTCGGCACACAGAAGATCGACCTTGCCTTGAAGGCGATGGAAGAACTGGAAAGCCTCTCGCCCGACGCTGAAGGCGTCATGCAGATTTACGTGCAGTTGGGCCGCGAGTTGGAAAAGGAAATCGAGCGGCTGCAAAAGCTCGGACTGACCGAACGGCTTTCCTCGGTGCGAACCTCGTTCGACCAATTCCTCAACGAGTTGTACAGCCGTAAGGATTCGATGACCGCCGGTTCGCTCATCTGGATTGCCGAAACCTATTACGGACTCGCCAAGGGATTAAACGACGATCCGGCAGCAGCAACCGCCTACTTTGAAAAGGCGGCCACAACCTACCAGGAAATCATCAACGGCGCGGCAACCAAAGGAGCCAACTGGCTCGAAACGGGACGTGTTGTCGGCGTGAAACTGCGGCTGGTGAATTGTCGGCGGCGGCAGGGAGAGTTTGAAACCGCCAAGGAATTGATCACCGAAGTTCTAACCGACAAGCCCAGTGCCCTCGATGCCCAGTTTGAGGGAGCCTACGTGCTGCAGGACTGGGCCGACAGCGGGCAGGGAGACAGTTGGAAGCGATTCATCGACGCCATCAACGGCGCTGAACTTGTCAAAGGCAAGGTGAAGCTGTGGGGTTGGGGCGGCGCAGCGTTGCGGTTGCAGCGACGAATGGACGCCGGCGTCAGCACGCCGGCACAAGATGCGAAAATGTACGAGGCCCGCTACAACTCCATCTGGTGTCGTCACCGCTTTGCCCAGGCCCAAACAAGCACGCCGAAACGCCAAGAGTCGCTCGCATCGGCCCGGCGGGAAATCGAAACGTTCGTGGCAATTTCGGCCGATGTCGATGAGCAATGGCAGGAGAAGTACAACACCATTTACACCGAAGTGCTGCAGAGCATGGTCGATGCCGGAATGAAAGACGCCGAAGGTAATCCGGTCGTCGTCGCCGACATCGTCTGGCCGGCTGCCGAAATTGCGAAGCCGAAACCGGGGCCGGGAACGACGGAAGATCCGGAAATTCCCGACGAGCGAGGAACCCCGCCGCCACCTCCGCCGCCCGCGGGTACCAATCCGTTTGCCGTCATCTTTGGCGTACTAGTCCTCATCGGTTTCGGCGTGGGTGTATACTTTATGATGACGAAGAAAAGCGCGCCGAAACGTGTTGCCGTCTATGCCGACATTGCTCCGGTTCTGCCGCCGCAAGGAACCAAGCCCGCTCGACGCAAACGTGTCGCCGGCAAACCACAAGCGGGGAAACCGGCATCTTCCAAGAAATCGGCAGCTGGCAAGAAGCCCGCAACCGCCAAGAAAAGAGCACCGGCAAAGAAGGCCGGCGAAAAACCAACCAGACCCAGACCGAAACCACCGCAAGCATAATCGAAAACCAATAACGCCCAATCGCGTTTTCAGGAGTGATGGAAACAATGCAACGACGAATCGCGTCTCTCATGGCCGGCTGCCTGTTGGTGGCCTTGTCGGTGTCCAATGCCCGCGCCCTCGATACGATTACCGTGGCGGGCGAAGCGAAAGCGGTTGCCGGTGAAATTGTCGGCGTCAGCAAGACCGACATCACCATCAAAGCGGGACTCAAGAAAGAAGAACGCAAAGTCGCCGCCAATGCCGTCCTCGAAATTCGTTTCGACAAGCAACCGGCCGGCCTCAACCTGGCCCGCAACGACGAAGCCGCCGGACGATTCACCGCCGCATTGGAAAAATACAATGCCGCGTTGGCCGATGACCCGTCGGAGTTTTTGAAGGCGGAGTTGGAGTTTCTCATCGCCCGCACCAACGCACAGATGGCAATGGCCGACACGACGAAGCTCGCGGGAGCCGTCAAGCTGCTGAGTGGATTTCTCACCAGCAATGCCAACAGCTTCCGCTACTACCCGGCACTCGCGCAGTTGGGCGACGTCTACCTGGCACAAAGTAACTTTGCTGAAGCACAGGCAACGTTTGCCAAATTGGAGCAGGCCCCGTGGACCGACTACAAAATGGCGGCCGGCACCTCGAAGGCGCGATTACTGCTCAAGCAGGACAAGGTCGCAGAGGCGCGGACGGCATTCGAGGCGGTCACCGCCATGCAGGCCACTACAGAGGCCGAAAAAACACGACGATTTGACGCAGTCCTCGGCAAGGCCATCTGCCTGCAACGCGAAGGACAGCACGAGCAGGCTGTCAAGGATTTGGCCGAAGTCTCCAGCAAGGCACCCGCCAACGAAACACGGCTTCAGGCCGAAGCCTACGTCCGCCAAGGCGACAGCTACCGCCAGATTGAAGGCCACACCAAAGATGCGATCCTGGCATACCTCCATGTGGATGTTCTGTTCGCAAAAGAGGCAGCATTGCATGCCGAGTCGCTGTTCTGGCTTTCAAAGCTGTGGACTTCGGTCGGTCATCCCGATCGTGCCTCGACGGCGGCTGCCAAACTGGAATCGACCTACCCCAACAGCGAGTGGACCTCGAAACTGACCGCCGGCTAGAGAATCGAACCGGCATTGAGAACTTTTGACGTACTGACAAACAAACGGGCAAATCCGAAAAACAACACTAGCGTGGAGAGACAGCGATGTTCAGCGGTAAAGAGTGGCGCGCAACGGGAACTCGTCGATGGAATGGTCTTGCCATCCTGCTGACGGTGACCGGACTTCTTATCTCCGGGTACCTCACGGTCGGCGCGATGCCGTCGTTCGCCTATCAGGACGAAGGCGAAGCTGTCGAAGAAACGAAACCGGCCGCCGCTGAGGATAAAGGTGAGGATGAAGAGGAAGGGTCCCAGCAGGCCGATAACTTCCTCGTCGTGATGGTCAAAGCCAACGGTTACGTGTTCGGCCCGCTGTTGTTGGCCATGTCCTTCATCATGGTTGCCCTGGTGATGATGAATGTCCTGCAGGTGCGAAGAGACAATCTCTTGCCGGCAACTTTTGTCGAGTCGTTCGAGGAACGTCTGACGGCCAAAGATTATCAGGGAGCCTACGAAACCGCCAAGACCGACGATTCGGTTGTTGCCCGCATTCTGGCTGCTGGATTGAGCAAGCTCAATCGAGGCTACCCCGAAGCGATCGAAGGCATGCAGGAAGTCGGCGAAGACGAGAACATGGCGTTGGAACACCGCTTGAGTTATCTCGCACTCATCGGCGCGATCGCTCCCATGATCGGGTTGGCCGGAACGGTTTGGGGTATGATTGGTGCGTTTGAAAGCATCGCCACATCGGCAGTCCAACCGAAACCGAAAGAACTGGCGGCCGACATTTACACGGCGTTGTTTACCACGTTGGAAGGTCTCGCCATCGCCATTCCGGCCATGGTCTTCTACAGCCTGTTGCGTAACCGCGTGGCACGGCTCGTGCTGGAAATTGGAATTGTCAGCGAAGGCCTGATGAGCCGCTTCGCAACCGTCGGCAAGCGACCCGGCAACGGTGGAACCGCAGCGGCAACCGCCCCCGCCGCCCCTGCAGAATAATTAAAAGCCCGCGGGCCGCGTCCCGCGGGAATTGCAATACCAAGGAAATCGACAAATGCGATTCCAGCCTGCCGAATCAACTGTTCCCGAAGTCGATATGACTCCGATGATCGACATCGTGTTTCAATTGCTGACGTTCTTCATGATGATCACCAACTTCGAGAACCTCAAAGCCGACGAGCGCGTCAAGCTGCCCGATGATTCGCGCGCAAAGCCACCGCTGGTTTCTCGCGAACGGGATCTCATGCTCAACGTCGGCTTTGAGCGCGACACGGAGGGCAACAAGACGAATCCTGCGGCGCTGTTGTTTCTCGCCGGCGAACAGATGCCCGTGCTGCAATGCGCCCCGTTTTTGAACCGCGAAAAACGCCTTTTCAACGACTTGGGAATCGACCCCAAAGAAATCACCGTCGTCATTCGGGCCGACAGTGAAGTCCCCACTGGCGAGATCCAGGAGTTGATCAAACTCTGCCAGCAACAGGCGAGCGGCAACGTCGGCGGATTCCAGAAATTCGCACTCAAGGCAAAGTCGGAGAGAGACGCCCAGTAACCGAACAAGCCGCAAAAGACCCGACAGACAACAGGCAACAGACAGGATTGTACAATGAAGGTTCGTGGTGCCGGCAAACAGTCGGGCAAAATTGATCTGCAAATGGCGCCGATGATCGACGTCGTGTTTCAGTTGCTGATTTTCTTCATGTTGACGATGAAAATTATTGCGCCCGAAGGCGATTTTAACATCAATATGCCCATCGGCGCACCCGCCGAGCAGCAGGATGACGACATCCAGCTTCCCGATATCAAGGTGCATCTGGTCGCCGGTCCCGGTGGGGGACTGGACGGCGTGATGTTAGGACGACGAAATCTTGGCAACGACGATCAGGCCTTTGAGCGACTGAACAATGAAATCCTGAAGATCATCGGCAAGCCAGGCAACCCGCTCACCAAAGACATCGAAGTCGAAATCAAAGCCGACTACAATCTACACTACGGGTTTACCGTCAAAGCCATCGGTGCCTGCACCGGTCGTAACGACTCAAAAGGCAACCTGGTACGCTACATCGAGAAGATCAAGTTTGCGCCTCCCGTCACTCCCGGTGCTTAGCCGCTTGCGGTTCAGCGGCCCATCGACGCCGTTTCATAGCAACCCACGGAGACCAGTCCCATGCGGATTCGCAACTCCCACGGCCAACAGTCGAAACCCCGCCGCGAGTCGATGACGACAATGATCGACGTCGTCTTTCTGCTGCTCATCTTCTTCATGCTGACAATGAGGATCCTGCCCACCGAGGGAGAATTCCAAGTCAACATGCCCGGCCAGCCAGCCGCCGTTGTCGAGCAGCAAGAACTGCCGCCAATAGAAATTCGCATCCGGCTCGTCGCCAATGAAGACGGCTCGCTCAATCGCCTGCAGTTGGGCCAACGGAATCTCGGCAACGACCGTCGCGCTTTTGAACGCCTCAGTCACGAACTGTACGCACTCATCGGCCAGCCGCAGCTTCTCTCAGAGAACACGGCCATCAAAATCGACAGCGACTACAACCTCGATTACGAACACCTCATGAACGCCGTCGGCGCCGCCAGCGGCCGCCTCGACCCCAAAACCGGCCGATTGATTCGCTACCAAACACCAATCGAATTCGTCCCGGCTCGGAGAGACAACGACAGCTAATTCCGGGGGTAGGTCCGATGGCTGGAATCCGCACTCGATCTACACTGGCGACGCATCGGATCCAGAACACGCGAGAACATCAATTCATCATCCGGTTGTTCGTAGCCTGTCTTTTGACATCGGGATGTGCCGACGGGGCAGCGCCGCCGCCCGATGAAGAGATGCTGTCTCAGGTCGATGACGGTCAATTGAATGACCGTCCGCTCGACACGGACGAATTACCGAAATCACTCACGCTGAATGTTGGTTTCGGTGACTGTGTCCAGAAGCTCCCGCCTCATCCACAAGCGTTGGTGTTTCACGCTGGCGAGCAATTGCCGATTCCTGATTTCGAACCCATGCTACGCCGCGAGTGGCAGCTCTTTACAGACTTGGATATCGACCCAGCGGAAGTCACTGTCGTGATACGTTGTGACAAGAGAGTCAGCCACGACGACAGAGTGCTGCTAGTCGCAATGTGTTTGGACGTGGGCTTTCAGAGCGTTTTTCTGAAGACACCCCGCGGCTGAACCATACCGGAATGTTTCAGTCATCCATCTCCCCCTCTCAATTCACCCGCGCGGATGATGCCGTTCGTGCACCGCTTTCAGCCGGCTGTGTTCCACGTGTGTGTAAACCTGCGTGGTGCGGATGCTGGCGTGTCCAAGCATTTCCTGCAGGGCGCGAATCTCGGCGCCGCCGGCGAGCATGTGCGTGGCGAAACTGTGTCGCAATGTGTGCGGGCTGACCCGCTCGCTGGCACCAATTCGGGCCGCATATTTCTTCACCAGTTTCCACACCATCACTCGTGAGAGTCCGTTGCCGCGCCGAGTGAGAAACAGACAGTCCAATCCATCGCGACCGGTTAGCAGCGGGCGTTCGTGTTCCAGGTAGCCTTCGAGGGCATGGACGGCAACCGGGTTCAGCGAGACGAGTCGCTCTTTATCACCCTTCCCGATGCAGCGGCAAAAACCCTCATCCAGTCGCACGTCCCGCATCCGCATGTTCGACAACTCCGAAGCCCGGCAGCCCGTTGCATACAGCAACACCAACAGCGCCCGATCGCGCAGCGGATACCGATCATCCGCCGTCGGTGCATCGAGCAGCCGATCGACCATCTCTGGGCTGAGAACTTTTGGCAGCCGTTGCCATAATTTCGGTGAAGAAAGCAATTCCACCGCACTCTCGGTCAAGATGCCTTCCAGCACGAGGAACCGAAAGAACATTTTTAGCGACACCAATTGCCGCGCGACCGATGTCGGTGCCAATTGCCGGCCGTGCAGAAATTTGAGATAGGCCGACAGCAGCTGCAGATCGACTTCTTTCAGCGAGCTGGGCCCATGTTTTCGGTACCATTCGAAAAACTGGTTCAAGTCGCAGCGGTAAGCGCGAACCGTATTTGTCGCCATCCCGCATTCCGCGTCGAGATAATGCAGATACGATTCCAGGTGCGCCGCCGGAGTCGTCGGGATAACGGCTGTCGATCCGCTGCGTTTGGGAGGCCGTTTCCGTGGAGGCATCGTGCCGAATTCCAGAAAAGAACACAAAAAACACGTTCTCTTCCTAAAATCGGCCAATCCTGCCGCAATCCTCCACTTTTCCCGTCATCGCCCCCAAAGCCGACGGGTTGCACCTCGTCGGATCGAACACCCATTACACGACAACTTCCGGATCGGGACTCCAACTCGGCATCTCATCAAACGGAAAAATCGGCCGAGGCAACCGCTTCCATTCGAACTCCGATAGATTCGACTGCGTCGTCCCCGGCGTATCCACGCGGATCATTTCCTTTCGCCACTGAGAAAAGAATTGAAAGTTGCTCGCCGTTTTTACCACCACCAGTTTGGCAGCCGCCACGTCGATTCCCAGGTGAGCATACAGCAGCGGGTGATTCACGCCGAAACTGCGGTGATCGAGTAGCACAATTCGCACGGCTCCGCATTCAATCAGCGCCGTCCTTCCGAGATTACAAACGCCGCGACCGGGAATGTCGGTCGTCACATTTTCCGATAGAGACGCCACGCGCCCCGTCACTTCCACCGGGCTGCTGAAGACGGAATCAAGACGTCCGCCGATGTTCAGTGTGATTGTGGACGGGACACCTGCATCGAAGGCGGCTGCGACCGCGGCAGCATCAACCACGGGGATCAGTGACAGACAGGGAACCTGTTGCCTCAACAGTTCCCGCAGCAGCGTCGTGTTATCGCCCGGCGCACCGCCGTAAACCGAATCGCCGGTGTCCGAGAGAATGACGAGTCCGTCGTCGGCTGCAACTGCGCTGCGAACTGCTTCTGTCACCGATACGCGTCCCGACTTCCAAAATTCCTCGCGCAGTTCCCAGGCACGCGCCGATATCTCGACGGCAACCTCACGCGCCAGTTCCGCGTCACCGTCAGTATGCACGACGACGGCCCACCCGCCTTCGGCAACATCGAGCCACGGTTGCATTGGATACGGCGAGACATCGAGAACACCGGAACGCTTCTCCAACTCCCGCGCCAAATCAAACCATTCCTTCATCGGTCCGCCCGATGTAAGAAACTGGTCCTGTGGCGTAATCAACGGAATCCTTTGCCACGCCATCACCGGGTTGATATCACCGGCCAACATCTGAAACATCAGCCGCGCCGTCTTGCGTCCCGTCGCGGGGGGATCGTGCGGTTGTGTTTCGTGGCCGACCAACAGATCGGCATTCTGAACCATCCGCCGAGTCACGCTTGCATGATGGTCCAACGGAACGGCAATCGGCACATCATTTCCGACCACACGGCGAACCTCCTCAAGCACGGCCCCTTCCACGTCGTCTTCCGAAACCGACGAGGCGGCACCGTGTAACGAAAGAAACACGGCGTCCAATGGTCCGGCAGCACGCAACCGATCGAGCAATTCGTCGCGGAGTTGCGAAAACGTCTCATCGCCAATCGGCCCCCCGGCACTGGCCCACCCGCGCAGTAATGGCACAAGTTCAACATCGTCCGACCGTTCGGCAACGACATCGAAAAACCCACCAATCGGCCCGGCTCCCTGCATCCGCTGGGCAACGTCCTCGCCGTAAAACAGACCGTAGGTTTCAAAATCAGCAAGTCCCGCAAGAACCGGTGAGAATGAATCTGTTTCCTGTGCCAATTCGGCCACGGCAATCCGCATGGTGAGTTCCTTTGTTCCAGCGTAGACGCTCGATTTCCGAATTGGGTGCCACTGGCGACACGCCAGCGGCACCCGTCAGCGGAGCTTAAAGATATTACTTCACATCACCAAACTTCAAACGGGCACAACCTGCGGCACCAATGTAGCCGGCATTGCCTCCCAGCGATGCGTAATCGATCACGGTCTTCGCGGCAGGAACGGGAAACGCACGGGTCTGAACTTCGTCTTTGATCCGCTGCAGAAACCGTCGGCCAAGCGCCGTCTCGTTGCGGCCGAATGTCATCGCGCCACCGAACAACACCATGTCGGGATCGATGGTATGCATTAGCGTCGTTGTACCTATCCCCAGATAGCGCGCGGTTTCGATAATCAGTTCCTCTGCCAGTTCGTCGCCGGCTTCGGCCGCTTCGGCAATGAGCAGCGGCGTCAATTTGTGCTTGTCAGCAATTCGCGCACTCAGCGATGACGCACGCCCCGCATCGAGCGCTTCCCGGCAACGGCGAACAAGCGATTTGGCGCTTGCATAGGCTTCCAGCGTGCCGTACTGGCCGGTGTCGCAACGTCGTCCGCCGTCCATTTCGATGATGACGTGACCGCATTCGGAACCGTGCGAATGCTCGCCGGTGACAATGGAATCGCCGATGATAATTCCGCAGCCAATGCCCGTACCCAGCGTCCAGAAGACCAGACTGTGTGCTTCGCGCGCAGCTCCCATCCAGAATTCACCGTAGGCCGCCGCGTTCGCGTCGTTTTGCAGAATCGTCGGTTTGGAGAAGTGATCACTGACTCGTTGCCGGATCGGGATGTCGTGCCAACCGGGCAAGTTGGCCGGGTCGAGCAGCACACCGGCTGGGAGATCCATCGGACCGGGAGTCGCCAAGCCGACAGCGCGGGCGCCCTCTAAAGAGAACTCCGTCTTCGCCAACGCCAGTTGCACCGCTCGTTCGATATTCGCCAGCCCAACGTCAAACGGGCGTTCCGCTTCGGTCGGCACGCTGGCGGTCGCATGCGAATGACCGGAGTCATCGACAATTCCCACCTTCACATTCGTCCCGCCGACATCGATACCGACGTAATACGGTTCGCCGTTCTCTCGCTCACCCATCTGTTGCCGTTTCTGTTGTTGTCAATCCGTCGCGCCGTTCCTCATCCCACGGGCCGCTCTGTCGAACTGCCACTGGCAGTATAAAAAGCGAACAGCCAAACCTGCAAACGCGCGGGGGAGTAGGGTCGATTGACCGCAATGACGTCACTTGCCCGCTTTGGTTTCACGGTGCATCTCAAACCATTTGAGAATGTGCTGCACCTTGGCGATAAGACGACTGGGACGTTTGACGATGGCGTGTGATGCGCCCGGTACGCGAACCAGCACCGTTTCCACTTTGCGCAATTTCAATGCCTGGTAGAACTGCTCCGATTCGGAAATCGGCGTGCGGTGATCGTCTTCGCCCGTCATCAACATTGTCGGTGTTGTCACATTGCCGACGTGTGAAATGGGCGAGCGACGGAGATAGTGTTCCGCGTTCTTCCAGGGAACACCGGGAAACCAATAGCGGTTGAAGAAAGGGTAGCCATCGGTCGTCAATACAAAGCTGTACCAGTTGACGACCGGTTTGGCCGCAACGGCCGCGCGAAATCGATTGGTCTTGCCGACGATCCATGCCGTAAGAATTCCGCCACCACTGCCCCCGGTGACAAACAGGTTCTTCGAGTCGACGTAACCACGCTCGATTACGGCATCGACACCAGCCATCAGGTCCTCGTAATCGGGGCCAGGATAGGAATGATGAATCAAATTGGCGAATTCCTGCCCGTAACTGGTACTGCCGCGGGGATTGATGTAGACCACGACGTAACCGGCCGCCGCGTAGTACTGCATTTCGGCCGAAAAACGATCCCCGTAGTTTGCGAAGGGGCCGCCGTGGATTTCGAGAATCAGTGGATACTTCTTGGCAGGATCGAACGAAGGCGGTTTGACGATCCACCCCTGGATGCGGCGTTCGTCGGTTTTCGACCTGAATGTGAACTCTTCGGTCGATGCCATTTGCCGCTGGTTGAAGAGGTCTTCATTCAGCCGCGTGAGGCGGTGAATCTTCTTCGAACCATTCGAGCCGAAGGCCACGTCCGATGGGTGATTGGGTTGTGAATGCGTGTAGGCAAAATTGCCTCGCCCATCGGTGGAGAATGATCCACTGGCATAGGGCCGGCCAATGGTGACGCCGCCGACGTGACGGGCCAGCGTCGAGACTTTTCCGTCAAGCGATGCAAAACCAATATTGGTCGTGCCGGCGTCGGTGTACTGAAAGTAAAGTCCCTTGCCGTCACGGCTCCAGGCGGGGGAGGAGATGTCGCGGTCGAAACTCGGCGCGATGACTCGGCGCTGTTTTCCATCGAGGTTCATTACATACAGTCTTGTCACCTGGTAGCTCAACCGGCGATCATCGAACCCAAGCCACGCGATCATCTTGCCATCGTGCGAGACAACGGGAGAATGATCCGGCCCTTTCCGATTGGTCAGTCGCGTGGTCGTCCCATCGGATACCGAGGCGCTGTGTAATTCCGACTCGCGCGGCTCATATTCCCAGTTCGCGTTGCGATTGGCGGAGAAGAACACGACATCGCTGTCGGCCGACCAGGAAAGCGGCCCGTGGTGGTGAAAGTTGCCGTTGGTGAGTTGTTTCGGAGTTCCTCCCTCTGCCGGCACGACGAACACGTGCCGAAATCCGTCGGCAACGTACCCGTTGCCATCACTGCGGTAGAGAACTTTGCGAATGACTTTCGGCGGATCGGCCCATTTCGCGCCCTTTGGTGCGGCCGGCAGTTTGACAAAAGGTTCCGCCGACTCTTCTACCAACATGGTCAACGCGATGGACTTGCCGTCGGGTGACCATGTGAGATGGCCTGGGCCGGCCGGAAGTTGCGTGAGGCGAACAGTCTGACCCGTTTCAGGCCACAGGCAATAAACCTGTGCAGGCCCGAGTTCCGCAGCCTTGGTGACATAAGCGATGCGGGTACCATCCGGCGACCAGCGCGGGTGCGAAATACTTCGGTCGTCCGGCGCAACGAGCGGCCGATGTTCTGAGCCGTCCACATTCACCATCCATAACTTCGACTGCCGCTGATCCTGCATGATGTCCATACCAGTTCGCAGGTAGGCGACGCGTTTGCCATCGGGCGAGATTTGCGGATCGGCCGCGTATTCCAATTCAAACACGTCCATCAGCTGCAATTTCTTGACCGGCACGACATCGTCTGCAACGGCCGGTTGAGAAATGAGAAGAGAACTCAGCAGGACGCAGGACAGTGAAGTCAGTCGTTGTCGTTTCATGATGCTTCTTTCAAGACACGGAAAATTGAGTGTCGCAGCGGCCTCAACCGGAACGCCTATCATGATGCTTTAGTTGAACTGTGTCTATCGGCAGGAAGGGCTGATAAGATTTGTGAATTGGAAACCGAACGGATTTCGCAGCTTTGCCAGTGGTCGCATCTCTCCTCTGACGACGGGTTGGAATCACATGTTTCGACAGCTTGGTTGTTTGTTTGGAATCGTGACGTTGTGCACGACACAAGTTGGCATTGCTGCCAACGAGGTGGCAGCGCCTGAGTGGATCTGGGCATCGCCGGCCCGAACCGTCGCTCAGCAACCCTGTCTGTTTGCAAATTTCGAGGTGACGGGCCGCGTTCGCAGTGCGCGGCTGAGCGGCGCGGTCGACTACGCTCATGCGATTGTCTATGTGAACGGTCATCGCGTCGGCAGTCGTGAACCATACGGCACACAACTTGAAACCGACGTTTCCGAGAAATTGAAACCGGGGAAGAACACGGTCGGCATCTGTTGCCGAAGCGTTGATGGTCCGGCGGCGGTCTTCTTGCGTCTCGATCTCGAGTTGGAAGACGGTCGGAAGCAAACTGTTGTTACCGATAGCCGCTGGCGATCCGTTGTGATTGGTGGCGACCGCCTCGATTGGCCGTCACTCAAAGCGGCGAAGCTGCTACCTGTCACGACATTCGGACGCGTCGCTCGCTTTCCCTGGGGCGAGACGACTGACACCGTCACGGTCAGGCCGCTCGACGACTACACGCAATGGAAGCAGGCCGAGGGAACTGCCGCCGGAACCGACCCGGCAACATTTCAACTTCCGCCCGGTTTCGAGATCGAGTTGTTGCGATCGTCAAAACAGGGAGAAGATTCCTGGGTTGCCATGTCGTTCGACCGGAAAGGTCGTCTCGTGGTGGCGAAGGAGAAACAGGGACTGCTGCGGTTCACACTGCCGCAGTCCAACACCGAACAAATGCAGGTCGAAACCATCAACGAGAAACTCCGCGAGTGTCGCGGCTTGCTCTTCGCACACGATAGCCTGTATGCGATGGCAAACAACGACAAGGGACTCTACCGACTACGCGACACGAATGGAGACGATCAGTTCGACGAAGTTCGCCTGCTAAAGACGTTTGACGGCAGCGTCGGCCACGGCCGCAACCAGCTTGTGCTGGGTCCCGATGGAATGATCTATGCGATATTTGGCGACTCCGTCGTCGAACCACAGGATGCCAAGCACCTGCCAAAATCGTTGGCGCATCCGACGTCGGCGGAGACAACCCAAAGCGGTTTTCTTGCAAGAACCGACAGCGAGGGAAAGAATTGGGAGATCGTTGTTCGTGGACTACGCAACCCGTTCGGAATCGCTTTCAACGCCGACGGCGAACCGTTCACTTACGATGCCGATGCTGAATACGACATGGGCGCGCCGTGGTATCGGCCGACGCGCGTCGATCATTTGATCTCGGGGTCCGACTTCGGCTGGCGGCGAGTAACCAAACAGTGGCCGCCCTACGTACCCGACCGTGCCGACATCCCCCAGCCCACGCTCGACATTGGCAAAGGATCGCCGACGGCAGTCGCATTCGGCACAGGCAGCAATTTCCCGGCCCCGTATCGGGACGCTTTGTTCGTCCTCGATTGGGCCTATGGTCGCATTCTCGCTGTGCATCTGTCTCCGCGCGGATCGAGCTACGCCGCCAAAGCCGAATCGTTCGTGCGCGGCCGGCCGGCCAACGTCACCGACATCGAGTTCGGGCCGGACGGCGCAATGTACTTCGTTACCGGTGGTCGCGGAACGCAGTCGGCACTGTATCGCGTCCGCTACGCCGGGCCGGCAGTTCAACCTCCCGCATTAACACGGCAGCAACGTGAGCGAGACAATCACGCAGCTAACGCAAGGAAACAGCGTCAAAGCCTCGAAGCATTCCACGGCCGGCTCCACTCCGAAGCGATCGCCCAAGCATGGCCACACCTGGGCAGCGATGATCCGTGGATTCGCCACGCCGCGCGCGTCGCCGTCGAATGGCAGCCGGTCTCGCAATGGCAGCAACGGGCCATCGCCGCCGAACGCCTTTGGACGTCGCTCAATTCGCTGCTCGCTTTGGTACGAGTCGGCCCCTCCGATGCACACGCATTGATCATCGAGCGGTTGTATGGTTTGTCATTCGATCGACTTGCTGATCGGCAAAAGTTGGCAGTGCTATTCATTTATGAGCGCTGCCTGACAACCGCCGACGGATCGGCCAAGTATCACAATTCCATCATCCGCCACGTCAACCCGCACTACCCGGACCGGTCATCTGAGATGAACCGGCGACTGAGCCTGCTGTTGAAACGGCTCGACGCGCCGCGGTTCGTCGAGCGAACAATTCCGCTGCTGCAGCGGGCCGAAAGCCAACAGGAGCGAATGCATTACCTCTTCGTATTGAGGAATGTCAAAATCGGTTGGACTCCCGAAACGCGCCGGACGTACTTTGAGAATCTGCGCCAATTCGATGAATTTGTCGGTGGCGACGGCATGCCGACGTTTCGACAATTGATCGAAACCGAAGCACTGGCATCGCTGTCCGCAGCCGAACGCAAGACGTATGAGAAATTGCTGCGGGCGACAGCCGAACCGTGGCTCGCAGAAATCCCAACCGAACAACAGCCATTCGTGCGAAAGTGGGCAACGGCCGACTTGTCCGAATCGCTCAATAAGCTGAAAAGCGGTCGCAACTTTGCTAACGGCAAACGCATGTTCGCGACGGCGAAATGTATTGCCTGTCACCGCATTGGCAACCGTGGCGGTGTCGTCGGTCCCGACCTGAGTGCCGTTTCCGCGCGATTCCGGCCGGCGGACGTTCTCGTCTCAATGCTCGATCCTTCGCGCGTCGTCGCGGAGAAGTATCGCAACGAAATCTTCGTGCTCAAGGACGGCCGCACGGTCACCGGCCGTCTCGTTCCCGGCGGCGATTACCGATCGCCGTCGCTACGAGTTCTAGCCGATCCGCTCAAACCAGCCGAATTCGTTGAGTTCGCCAAGTCGGCCGTCGAATTACACAAGTTCTCGCCCGTTTCATCCATGCCCAACAATCTGCTCGATCATCTGACCAAACAGCAGATTCTCGATCTGCTGGCATACATCAACGCTGCAGGACGAGCAGAACATCCGAGTTTTCGTGCGCGGTAGGGTGGTCACCACGAGCCAACCAGCGCACACAACCGTCATACAGCGAGAACGCCATGAGATGGGGTGCCACTGGCGTGTCGCCAGTGTTTGTTCAACGATGTCCAAATTACCGACCGACTTCGGACTCGCGGCTCGGTCAACAAAAAAACGCTGGGGGGAAGATCCCGCCAGCGGTTTGTGGCCAATGACCATCAGTTGATCGGTGTGCGTAAGAGGGGGACGACACCATTGACTGCCGGCGGGAGACCAGCGGGAGGAGGAGGGGCCGAGTGCGGTTCCTGCTCGACCAACTGGCTTTTTACGCCGTAGTCGGCCATCAGGTGATGCAGCGTCTGCTCGACATATCGCATCTTCCGAGTCAAGGCATCGCCGTATCCGTGTCCATGCACCGCGTGGCCGTAATCGTGGTGTCCGGAGCCATAGTGTGCGGAGTGTCCACGGTATGAGGAACTCCAACCGCGGATGTCGTCTTCGATGTGGTGAAACAGCTTGTCGATCTCGTGCAAATCGCTGGCAATATGATCGACGTCGTGACGGCCGTAATGCGCGCCTTCGTGGACGAGATCGTGGATGTGTTGGGCATCTTTCATCACCCGGTACATCTCGCGATAAGTCTCTCGGAATTCACGATTGTGGCTGTAGTGGCGGTACATTTCCCAGCAGACCGTGTTGGCGTCTTTCCAAAGCCGGTCGGCCAAAACGTCCATGTGTCTGCGGGCGGCAAATGTCGAACGGTCTGAGCGATATTGAGACTGCGCTTTTGCCGTCGGGCAAACCGAGGCCACCGTCGCCGCTATTAGAAACAGGCTGCTGACTTTCATCATTGAAAGTTCTCCTTGTTGATCCTCTTTGTGATAAACACACACGACATGGGAATCGCCGATTAGCGGTGATGCCAGTGGCCGGTGCGGTGATAATCGTAATGCCCCGGCTGGTAGTGATAGTGATCGCCGTGCGGGACAAATTCACCGGGGTGGTAGTCGTAGTGGCTGGTGTCGTGGTAGTAGGAGCGACTGAAGTAGCTGGGGCGGCAAGAGTTGAAATAGCCGCGGTTGTAACCAACACGGTTGTAACCGACGCGGTTGTAACCAACACGGTTGTAGCCATAGTTGCTATGACCGTGACCGTAGTGGCTTCCGCGGCCGCCGACGCCAAAACTGATTCGAAGCCCCCCCGCCTCCGCAGCCGACGCACCCAGGACCGAAAAAGCACCAACAACAGCACACGCAAGCAATGCCCGTCTCATCAAACTGCCTCCCTCGTGAAGTTAAGAATTGAAGTCATCTCGATTCTGACTTCAATCTAATGCACAGTCTGTGCCAGTTTTTTCAAGTTTTACGCAACTCTTTGGTGTGAAGTATCTTACGGTATCTTATCCCGAAGTGTGGTTCTCCCCGGCGCGTATCGAAGTCGCGACAAGTGTCGTCAACATGGTTGCACTTGGAGCGTGAATCAGCTGATCGAACGTAAAAACAGGGACGTTTCGATCTCCGTACGAATGAGGCAGGCCAGTGATTTCCCGTATTGTGGTGCGGGAAACTTGCGATCTGCACATCGCTTGCTACCATCCCTCTTCGCCAGTCGGCTGCGGGCGTCGTGTGGACATCCAAATTCGCCGTTGGCACTCACAAACAGTAACGATGGAGCGAGGGAATCAGGATGCAGTACGCGGCAGCAGTAGTAGCGGCAACATTGATGTTCGTGGACGCCGGCGGCAACCAACTCAGCGAACACCACAAAATCAAAGCGATGCAAGCCGAATCGACACGCGTGCGAAAGGTTTACGGTCGGCCATCACAAATTCTGGACGAAAAGTTGTGCGTGATTGCTCAGCGACATGCGAACTGGATGGCACGCACCGGGCGGTTCGAACACAGTGGCGAAGCGACCGGAACGCACAGCGGCGAGCAGATCATCGCCTGGGGACAAGACAGCGCCTACCGCGCCTTCTACGGTTGGCTGAGTTCCCGCGGTGCCGACGGCCGAAGCGGCCATTACCGCTGGGTGGTCGGCACCGAAAAACGCTGCGGCTTCGGCTGCCAGAAAGGTCATGACGGCCGATGGCTCTGGGTGGGCGTTTATCGCTAACGAACAGAACCACGCCAACTGCGAAGGTCATTTCAAGACGCTGCGATAAACCCGCAGGAAGTTTTGCCCCATAATCTTCTGCAGGTCGGCTTTCGAGTAACCCATCGCGTGCAGTCGCAAGACGACGGCTTTCCATCGCTGTGGGCTATCCAGAATGCCGTCGGCTTTGCGATTTCGGACGTGGCTGCCGTCGAGGAAGCCGTCGGTCGAGAAACCAACGTAATCGACGCCGATGGTCTTCGCGACGTAATCGACGTGCGCGACATAGTCGTCAACGGTTGCCGAACGCTGCAGCACCTTCGGCGTTCGGCCGTCGAGTTCCTGACTGGCGTTTTTCAGGTAGGGGGGATACGCCATGATCCCAACGACACCGCCGGTGGATTTGATGGCGTGCAATGCTTTGTCGGAAATGTTCCGCGAATAGCGTGCGCGGTAGCGTCCGAATCGATCGCGAACATTCCGGGCCGCCGTGTGATTTACGGTGATCGGAACGCGCTGCCGTTTGGCGATGTCCGCAACATCGATCACCGTCTGCGTATTGCAGTGCGACAGGTCGATCACCATTTTCAACCGAATCAATTCCGCGACGACTTTCTTGCCAAGCGGCGTCAATCCCTCCGTCTGATCGCTGCCGCCGCCGAGCCGTTCGTCCTCTGCCTGATTGGCGTCGCGGCTGCCGTAGGCGATCTGAAAAATCCGCAACCCCTTCCCGTGCCAACGCTGAATGTTCGTGACATCGCCTTCGAGAGGGAAATGTCCCTGCGAGTAGAACAGCACCCCGTACTCTTTGTTCTTCAGCGCGAGATCGAAGTCCTCCGCCGAGCGAATCAACCGCGCGCCGCGAAACCGCCCGGATTCAATCGCCGCCAACTGTCCATCGAGCGATTCCTCCGAACTGAGCGTAATCCCCCCAAAATCGATCCCCGTCTTCGCCTTCACATCACCAAAGTCCGGCTGCCCCAACCGCGACGGCGAAAAGTAATTCACATTGCCATCGACGACGACTGAGTCGGTGAAGAACCTGTCGATGTCGAGCGGTTCGGCTTCTTGCGTTGTGGGTATCGGGATTTGCTGCGCTTGGACCGACGGAATGGCCGCACAGAAGAGCAGAACGGTGAGGGCAAAACGGAAGCAGATACTCATGGTGACTCGTGGGTTGGAAGAATGACCCTACTAAACTAATACTACCACTTGAGTGGCTCGCGGTGCGAACGCCACTCGTCTGGTATTCCGGCAGGGCCAACAGAAAGTGCAACAATCCCGCCGATGATTGCACAAGTCGTGTCCGAATCGCCGCCGACGCGTGCTGTCGTCCACATTGCATCGCAGTAGTCCGTCAAGTGTGCAGCCGCCATCCAAAGACAGAATGGGACCGTGTCCTGCGCGCTGACCTGATGGCCGCAGCCGAGTTCATTTGCAGCGTCGAACGCCCACGTATCGAACGGAATCTCAGCCGCACGACGGATTGAGCGACTGACCAGTGAATCTGCAAGACGATCAGCAATCCACGGTAGCATTGTCTTCACTGGCTCGACGCGACCGGACTGTGTCCATCTGAAAGCCCACCCGCTTGCAAGTGCGACTGCGATGGCCCCAACTTGCCCTTCAATGTGTGAATGAGTCACGGCAGCTGATCGCGACGCTTCCTCAATCGTCTTATCCACATCGTCGGCAAACCACGCCCCCAGCGGTGCGACTCGCATTGCGGCCCCATTGCCAAATGAGCCGCTACCACCAAACAGGCTCTGGCTTTCTGATTCCCAATCCGCGTCAGCGGCAAGTGCTATCAAGAGGTTTCTCGCTCCACCACCATAGCCGCGCCCCGGGTCAGCGGAAAATCGAGCGGCAAACGTCGCAGCCAAATCCTGCTGGTTGATGGTACCTGAACGCTGCAAGACTTGAATAATAGCCATCGCCATTTCCGTATCGTCGGTGTAGTACCACGGCGGGTCGGGGAGATGATTGCGACCTGCGGACTCTCCAATCCAGGGAAAAAAGAATCTCTGTCCAAATCCATCGCCAACGGAAAGGCCGTCAAGGGACAATTTCGCACGTTCGACGCGGTCGTGTTCCGAGTTCGACACAGTCATGCAATCCTCATCTCAATACCGCTGTCCATTCTGTTAACGAATCACAACCCAAACGTCGCCGCGCCCGATGCCTGATTCTTATTCAGCCGGTTGTGACAATGCAGGCCCTCTAGGACGAACTCGGCGATGCTGGCTTCCAGTGATGGATTATCGCTACCGGCGGCGAGATCGGGTTCGAGGGTGGCGGCGGCGCCCGCGATGCTTTTGCGGAAGCGGGGGATGGCGTCGATGCGTTCGAGGAACTCGGCGGCTGAGGCGCCGTCGCCGGCTTGCAGGCGGTTGCCCATTTCGAAGTGTTCGACGACGCTGCGGAATTGTTTGGGGGTGAAGAACTGATCGAAGACGTTCTTGATCGCTTCTTCGATCAGACGGATGAGCAGTGTGTCTTCCTCGCCCGGTTCTTCCGACATGTTCAGTTCCAGTTTGCCACGCGAACTGGCGGTGAGATAGGCCATGTCGCCGACGCGGGCAACGGTACTCGATTCGCCGGCCAGTGTGGCGCGGCGTTCGGCGTTGGAGATGAGGTTTTCAAAGTTGGCAATCGACATCCGCACGCTCACGCCCGATGCCTGATTCACGTGCGGACTGCTGCGCGCCAGCCGTGCTGTTTCTTCGACAATCTGCTTGAGAAACATCGGCACGACCACGGGCACATCGCCATCGCGGTCGGTCCAGGAATTGGAATCGGTGATGGCAATGCCCACCTTCCGTGTGAGCGGATAATGTGTGCGAACGACGGAGCCGATGCGATCCTTCAGCGGCGTAACGATGCGGCCGCGATTGGTGTAGTCTTCCGGGTTGGCGCTGAAGACCATGCACAAGTCGAGGCCCAACCGAATGGGGAAACCGCGAATCTGCACGTCGCGTTCTTCCAGCACATTGAACAGGCCGACCTGAATCTTGGGACTCAAGTCGGGCAATTCATTCATGCAGAAGATACCCCGATTGCTGCGGGGAATCAGGCCGAAGTGCATCACGTCTTCGCTGGCCAGATGCCGGCCTTCGGCGTGTTTGATCAGATCGACTTCGCCGATGAGGTCGGCGATGGTGACGTCGGGCGTTGCCAGTTTTTCGTGATACCGTTCGTCGCGGCCAACCCAATCGATGGGGCAATCGTCCCCTTTCGATTCGAGCAGATCGCGAGCATAACGCGAGACGGGAGCGAGCGGATCGTCGTTGATTTCCGAACCGGCCACAATCGGCATCACTTCATCGAGCAAACCGGTCAACATTCGCAACATGCGGGTCTTGCCCTGTCCGCGCAGACCGAGAAACAGCATGTCGTGCCGCGAGAGTACGGCGTTTTCGATTTGCGGGATGACAGTTTCTTCGTAGCCGATGATCCCGGGGAAAATCTCTTCGCCACTCTTAAGTTTCGCCAACAGATTGCGGCGCATTTCCTGTTTGACGGGAAGCGAGCGGTAGCCGCTCTCTCGGAGTTCACAAAGCGTACTTGGCCGGTCGGTCATGGCTGATCCTGTAAAAACCCTTGCTTGCGCTGCGGGCTGGTGTCCGGGAAATTTCTACGATGCATGATCGATTATAGACTGGGGCAAAATAGCGTCAACGAGTCGGTTTGAGTCCGAGCTATTGTCTCGCGCCTGATGGACGGCGTATGATCGACCGACCATTTGCCATTCCGCTGCAGCCGGGTACGTGACACACGACGGATTTGTTGTGACAGAACCGAACGCCGATCTCCGCGAGACTGCCGACGACGGGCCTGCTGCCGGTGCGCCTCAGCCGGAAGAAACGGGCAATCTCGCCAATTGGCAACTCGGCGAATTCCGCATTCTGCGGCGGCTGGGACGTGGCGGGATGGCCGACGTTTATCTGGCCGACCAGACGTCGCTGCATCGTCACGTGGCGCTCAAGGTTTTGCGAACCGAGAGTCTGACCGATGAAGTGCATCTGGAGCGGTTTCGCCGCGAAGCGGAGGCAGCGGGCGGGTTGAGCCATCCGAATATCGTGCAGGTTTTCACGATTGGCGAAGCCGACGGCGTGCATTACATCGCGCAGGAATATGTGCAGGGATTGAATCTGCGGGAGTTTCTGCAGAAGAAAGGGCCGCCCGACGTTGGCGTCGCGCTGCACATTTTGAAGCAGGTGGCGTTGGCGCTACAGGTTGCCGGCGAAGCGGGCATCGTTCACCGCGACATTAAGCCCGAGAACATTCTGGTGACCCGCAAGGGGACGGTGAAGGTGGCCGACTTCGGGCTGGCACAATTGTCGCTTGGCGGCGGAGGCGGGGAGGCGCTGAACCTGACCCAGGCCGGCATGACAATGGGGACGCCGTTGTACATGAGCCCCGAACAGGTCAGCGGCAAGAAACTCGATGCGCGGAGCGATATTTATTCGTTCGGCGTGACGTGTTATCACATTCTCGCCGCCCGTCCCCCGTTCGAGGGGGAGACTGCAATGGCGGTTGCGGTTCAGCATTTGAACTCCGAGCCGGCACCGCTGCGAAAACACCGTTCCGATCTTCCCGACGCATTGTGTCACATCGTTCACAAGATGATGGCAAAGGAACCGCAGCAGCGTTATCCCGATGCGAAGTCGGTTCTGGCGGATCTACGGCGTGTCGAAAAGTCGATCCGCGATAATCCGCAGGCAGCGGCTGCCGATGTGACGATCGCCGATTTTGATCCGGTGTTGGATACTCAGCGGCTTGCCTCAGTTTCGGCGAGTCATCAATTGTTGCAATGGGCGGGACGTCATCCGTTGGTTGCGTTTTTCGGCAGTTGTCTGGTGGTTGCCGCGTTTTCGGCGGCGTTGGTGCTTGCGATTCAACCGCCGGACCCACGCGACGCGACTCCAAGGACGTTGCCGGCGAAGGCCACAGTTCAAGAGCAGTACGAAATTGCCCAACGTCTGATCGACGACGAGGACGCCTGGCTGGCGGTCGTTGATCACCAGCGGCCCGACCCCCAGATTCTGCAGCCGGCACGAGAACAACTCGCGCTGCTGTATCTGCGGGAACTCAGGTTTTCCGAAGCTCAAGAGATATTCGACGACTTCGCGACGATGGACGATGAAACGATTCGCGATAAAGGGTTGGCCGGGATGGCAATCTCCGCATCGCTCAAGCAGAATTATCAGATGTCACGCCGACTCATCGAAACTAAAGAGCTTTTGCGACCCGACCGGATCAACCCGGACAGCGATCTTGGCAAGTTATTGCTTGAGGCGAATGATGCGAACCTGAGGGCATTGAAAGAGGATTCGGCTACGGCAGGTCCTTGAACTAACTCGTTCCCAAGCTCCGGCTTGGGAACGCTGATTGTGCATGTCGTTTACGAGGACTGGAAGCTCTGCCTCCCACCGGGCGAAGCAGAGCTTCGCGAATGTGGGTTCCCAAGCTGGAGCTTGGGGACCAGAACGGTGTCAGGCCATTTAGGACATTGATATGTGGTTCTGGATTTCAATAGGCGTTGCTGCCGCGTTGTTGCTGCTGGTTCTGTTCGATCTTTTGCAGAAGAAGCACGCCATCCTGCGGAATTTTCCGGTCATCGGCCACTTCCGTTATCTGCTCGAAGCGATCGGACCGGAGTTGAGACAGTACATTGTGACCGACAACGACGAAGAACGCCCCTTTTCGCGCGATGAGCGGCGGTGGGTTTATTCTTCATCCAAACGGGCGAACAACTATTTCGGTTTTGGTACCGACAACGACATGGAGATGTCGGGCAATTATCTCATTATCAAGCACAGTGCGTTCCCGTTGCTCACGCCGCATGCCGGTGATGAAAACTATGACCCCAGCTACCAACTGCCGTGTGCCAAAATCATCGGCGGACACCGTGGGCGCAAACGTGCGTTTCGACCGGATTCGGTCGTCAACATTTCGGGCATGAGTTTCGGCTCACTGAGCGCGCAAGCAATCGAAGCACTCAATCGCGGTTGCCAGATCGCTGGCTGTCTGCAGAACACTGGTGAAGGCGGCGTCTCGCCGTACCATCTTCACGACGGCGGTCTGATCTGGCAGATTGGCACCGGATATTTCGGCTGTCGCGATCAGGACGGTCGGTTCAGTTTAGAACAACTTGCCGAAACGGTTTCAAAATACCCGACCGTCAAAATGATCGAAATCAAGTTAAGCCAAGGTGCCAAACCGGGGGCCGGCGGCATCTTACCCCGAAAGAAGATTACGGCTGAGATTGCTGCAATTCGTGGCATCCCGCGCGATCGCGATTGCGTCAGCCCGGCGGCGCATGCGGCGTTTCATGATGCCGACAGCCTGCTCGACTTCGTTGAGACGATTGCCGAGAAGACTGGACTGCCGGTTGGCATCAAGTCGGCCGTTGGGCAGATTGGATTCTGGGAAGACTTGGCCCGGTTGATGGAAGCCAACAACCGAGGTGTAGATTTCATCGCCATCGACGGTGGCGAGGGCGGCACGGGAGCCGGCCCGCTGACGTTTACCGACCATGTCGCGCTGCCGTTCTTGAAAGGCTTCGGTCGCGTGCAGCGAGTTTTCGCCGAGCGCGGGGTCGATCAGAATGTGGTGTTGATGGGAGCGGGCAAACTCGGTTTTCCCGAGAAGGCGTTGCAGTCGATTGCAATGGGCTGCGATTTGATCATGGTCGCACGGGAGGCACTGCTTTCCATTGGTTGCATTCAGGCGCAGCGATGTCATGTCAATCATTGCCCAACTGGAGTGGCGACGCAAAACCGCTGGCTCACCCGGGGGCTTGACCCGACACTCAAATCGACGCGTCTGGCAAACTATGTCATCACGCTGCGGAAGGAACTGTTGGCACTCAGCCGTGCCTGCGGAGTACCGCACCCTTCCCTGCTGCGCCCCGATGATGTCGAAGTCCTCGACGATCGTTTTGGATCGGTCACCGTGGCGGACCTGTTTGGATTCCCGAGCGGGACTCCGGTTCTGGCCGACGAACACGCGGTGAAAATACGGGAGATCATGGAAAATTCGATCCAACCAGTATCGCACGCAACGGTTTGAATGGGAAATCGAGTCATCGAGACCCTTGCTTGCGCGACGGGCTGGTTTGACGGTAGATTTTCTGGCATCGATTCTCTACAGTCGCTGGCTCGCCCCGTCGGGGTGTGTCTTGAGGCCGAGGGAATGAGGAGGGGGGAGAAATGAGTTCGCGTACCGAATTGGTCGAGAAATTGCGCTGGGAAAAGTTTTCGGTGCTCGACGACGGGTTCGTCTGCCTGGTCGATGTGATGGGCGACGATAGTTCGGTGGTGCAGGCCGCCCGCGTCAGCTATGGCGAGGGAACCCGCAAAACCTCCGACGACCGGACGTTGATTCGCTATCTGCTCAGGCATCGGCACACCACGCCGTTTGAAATGGCCGAAGTCAAGCTGCTCGTTCGTGTGCCAATGGACTGTTGGCGGCAGTGGATTCGCCACCGCACGGCCAATGTCAACGAATACAGCACCCGCTATTCCGTCGCCATCGACTCGGCCCAGACGACCCCGCCGACGGAATGGCGATCACAGGCTGCCAGTAATCGGCAGGGTAGCGGCGGGTCGCTTTCGGCTGAGGTCGGCGACGAATTGACTGCCGAAGAATATCAACTGCAACTCGACATGCGCCGCGTGTATCAGCAACGACTCGACAAAGGCGTTGCCCGCGAACAGGCCCGCAAAGACCTGCCACTCTCGACCTACACCGAAGCCTATTGGAAGGTTGATCTGCACAATCTGCTGCATTTTCTCAGCCTGCGAATGGACTCACACGCGCAGCAGGAAATTCGCGATTACGCAACGACTATCGGCCGTAAGATCATTCAGCCGCTGTTTCCACTTGTGTGGGAAGCGTTTGAAGACTACCGGATGCAGGGACGTTTTCTCACGCGGCTCGATCAAGGTGTCATCCAGCGATTGATGCAGCGTGCTGCCAGTGAAGGCACCTCCCCACCGTTTTCCGATGAGGACTTCCTCGCCGTTCAGGATGAAACCTGGACAGACCTCAAACGTTGCCGCGAACGCGACGAGTGCCGTGACAAGCTGATTGGGTTGGGGATTGTCGCCAGTAACGACGGCTGACATCACATCTAACCCACACCCCCTCATTTGACACCAACACATCAACGGATTAGCATCAATAGGCAGTTTGTTTTCCGGTCGGCTTATGATGGGACGTTCCGGAACGGCTCAAGTGTCTTCGATGGTTTCGATTGTACGAAACCGTTGACAATCGTTGTCTTGGCCGGCACCGCGTTCCTTGTATCTGTCGATGCGCCGCCGGCTTTCCACGCTTTCTTTCCGGAGGAAAAGTTGATGAAACAGTCGCGTCTCATTCGTTGGACCACAGTTGTCGCCGCAGTTGCCTGCGTCGGACTGATGCTGGGTTCGGTTTCGGCCCAGAAAAAAGCAAAGAAGAAGGCCCGCGTCGCGGACCCTCATCAGTTGATGGAAGGTTTGGTCTTCCCCAACTGCAAAGCATTGGGCGGTGCCCTCGGCGCAGAGAAGACCAACTTCAAAGAAATCGCCATGCGTGCCGCTCTGCTCAGCGAGTCGGGCCACGTGCTGATGGCCGATGGCCGCTGCCCCGATGGCGTTTGGGCTGGTGCCTGCAAAGTGCTGCGTGAAAGCGGTGCCGAAATCGTCGCCAAAGCCAAGGCCGAAGACAAAGAAGGCGCAGCGGCTGCCTTCAAGACACTGACGTCCAAGGGCTGTGGCGCATGTCACAAAGTCCACAAGAAGTAAAACGGCAACCGCCGAACCGGCAAGATGCAATCGCCGGTTGAACGAGAATGAGAACAGGCTGGGCTGAATTCGATTTCAGCCCGGCCTGTTTTTTGCGCAGTGATCCGTTATTGCCGCTTGCTCACGGAGGGATCAATCAAAATCGCGTGTTGCAGGTCTTTGTCGGCGGCCGAAGTTTCACCGGCCGCTTTGCGTTCCTTCGATCGCAACAGGTACGCCTGGGCGACCTGCGCGTCGAAGCGTTTTGCCCGTTCGTAGTCGGCAATCGCTTGGTTGTGGTCGCCCAATCCGAGAAATGCATCGCCACGTACCGAGTAGATCTCTCGCTGTGAAGAATGTTTTAGCGCCTGCGTGCAATCGTCGAGTGCCTTTTGATACTCTTTTTTTGCCAACCAAACCTTTGACCGACCGACCAATGCTTCAGTCGATTTCGGGGCGAGTTTCAGGGCGGTGTTGTAATCGGAGAGTGCTTTGTCCCATTGGCGGTCTTTGGCGTAATGTTTTGCCCTGTGTTGGTGGTTCTGCGGGTCTTTCGGATCTTTGGTGATGGCCTGATTCAGTGGGGATAACTGACGTAGCCATTCCGCTCTGCGCCAGTATACCTGAGATTCATCTGTCCGCCCCATCGCAGTTAACACCTTCGCTTTCACGTTCAGCAGGCTAACATCAACAAGCATGTTGTTTGGTGCCAGCTGAATTGCGGTGTTAATGTCAGTAAGGGCTTTGGAATACTCACGCTCCTGCCAGTAAGAAAGTGCGCGGTTCCTGCGCTGCAAATAACAGTTGGGGGCGACTGCTATTGCCTTCGAGTAATCTTCAATCGTTTTGGACGCTTCACCCATCGCGTGGTAGGACACTCCACGATTGATGTAGGCAGTTCCTCTGTTTGGATTCAACTCGATCGCTGCATTGCAGTCGTCAATCGCCTCAGAATATTCTTGTAAAAAATCGCGACGATATGCCGCTCGCACGGTGTACATGCTGTACAACATCGAGCCGGCGTCCTTCCGCTGAATGAGGTCGTCCAAATCAGCCATACCACCAACAATGTCGTTGCGCCGAATCTTCAAACCAATTTGAAACATCTTGGAAGAAATCAATTTCGGATCAAGTTCAAGGGCCTTGGCAAAATCTGCATCTGCCTGCTTCCAGGAGTGCAAAAGGAATCGACATTGGCCGCGCAGCTCGTAGGCACCTGCGTTTTGGGGTGCCAGACGAATTGCCTCGTCGAGAGAGTTGAGGCCGTTTTCAAGATCATCCAATCGCATCAAGCAGTCGCCTTGAAGTTTATGCGACTCAGCATCGGATTCGTTGAGTTGGATCGCCGCCATGAGATCGGACTTCGCGTTTAAATATCCTTGTCTCGAAACATTGTAGGAATCGATGTAGGACTTTTCGTAATCGTGAGTGATGGTGAATCCGACCTCGTAACCGGCAGCGAACATTCGCGAGCGGGCCCGTTCGCGGTGGGCAATTGCACTTTGATCGTCGAGCTTGATCGCCTTGGTGAATTCCTCAATGGCGGCAGTGTATTCTTCCTTCTCGAACAACAGTTTGCCGTCGGCGATCAACTTATCGGCTTCGGAGAGGACGACCGGGGCAGTCGGGCTTGCCGTTTTCACTGCGCCCGACGATTCCTGCGGCGGCGATTCCTCTCCGGAACCACATCCGAGTACACCCACCATCGACATCGCAAGCATAAGCCGGTACATGTTTCATTCCTTTGAAACAACTCGCCCTTACGACACAGCACACGCGCACAGCGGCTCGAACGAGCAGCTTGTAATTTCCGACTGAAGACGTGTCAATCCCGGCTAGCGCCGCTCGCTCACGGAGGGATCGATCGCAATGGCCTGCCGCAAGTCTTCGGCCGCCGCCGATATCTCACCGGCCGCTTTCCGTTCCTTCGAACGCAACAGGTACGCCAGAGCGACCTGCGCGTCGAAGCGCTTTGCCCGTTCGTAGTCGGCAATCGCTCGGTTGTGGTCGCTCAATCCGAGATAGGCATCGCCGCGCACCGAATAGATCTCTCGTTGTGTTGAGAGTTTGAGCGCATGCTCGCAGTCGTCAATTGCTTTTTGAAACTTGCCTTGTGCCAACCACGCCTTGGCTCGTCCGATGAGGGCATCGACCGATTCTGGTTCCAGTTGAAGCGCCTTGCTGAAATCGGAGATGGCGTTCTCCCATTGATCATCGTCCGCGTAATGCTCGGCCCGCCGTTGGTAGCTCTGGGAATCTTTGGGTTGGCGGATGATCGCCTGATTGAGCGGTGCCAAATGTTGCAGCCACTCCGACTTTCGCCGCGATGTTCGGGCCTCGTTGGGCCGATCCATTTCTGTCAACATTTCCGCGCGGATTCTGTGTAATTCAGCCACGTTCGGCGCCAATTCGATGGCGGTGTCGATTTCGGTCATCGCTTTGGAAAACAGACCTGTCATCATGTATGCCGCCGCGAGGTTAACGTGCGGCTCACAGTTTTCAGAGTCGAGCGAAATCGCTTTGTTGAAATCGGCAATCGCCTTGGACGGTTGTTCGAGTCCTAAATAGGCAATTCCACGATTGTAGTAGGGACTCCATTTTCGCGGGGCCAATTCGGCGGCCTTCGTACACGAGGCGACAGCCTTCTCGCAATCGTGCAATCGTATATAAGCAAGCGCGCGATTGGCGTACGCCATCGAGTCCGTGTTGTCGAGTCGAATGGCAGCATCGAAATCGGCCAGCGAGCCAGCGGCGTCACCGGTAAAGCACTTCAAACTGCCGCGCCCCAGCAGTGACTTGGCCATCTTCGGGTCGAGTTCAATGGCTCGCGTAAAGTCGGCCATGGCTTTCGCCGAACTGTTCGATTGAGAGTACGCGGTGCCACGTTTGTGGTAGGCGTCCGCGTCCTGGGGGGCAATTCGAATCGCCTCGTCGAGAGCTGCGATCGCTCCCTTGTCATCACCCAGTTCGAACAGGCACCGTCCTTGCAGCTTGTGTGCTTCCACGTCGGATGTGTCCAGACGAATTGCAGCCTTCAGGTCGGCGTGAGCCGCTTGAAAGACCTGCCTTTCATGGCGACCCACTGCAGGTCCAACGTCAATGATCTCTGTATTCTTCAAGTTCAGTGTTGAGGAAACAAACTCACTGTGTCCGGCAGAGAACATGCGGGCCTGCGCCCGTTCCCGATGCGCGACAGCATTTTGACCATCGAGTTGGATCGCCTTGCTGAATGTCTCGATCGCGGCGTCGTACTTCTTCTTGTCGAAAAACCGCTTGCCTTCGGCGATGAGTTCATCGACTTTCGGTTCGGCGACGTGTGTAGCTGCGTTTGCTTCGTCCGCAGACACCTGCGGCTGCGATTCATCTCCCGAACCGCAGCCGAGTACACCCGCTAACAGCATGACAGGAATCAGCCGACGCATGCTTCACTCCTTTGAAACACGGCGATTATCCAAGCGGGAAACGCGCGCAGCGATCCCGTTGGGCAGCTTGTAATTCCCACCTGAAATTGCGTCAACCCCGGTCCCGGCTGCGCCTACGTGATGTGCGCCCCTTGAGTCTCAACATACACCGCGTACAGCGAGGTGCTGCCGGTCATGAAGAGGCGGTTGCGTTTGGTGCCGCCGAAGCAGACGTTCGAGCAGATTTCCGGCAACAGAATCTGGCCGATGCGATCGCCGTCGGGGGCGAAGATGTGAACGCCATCGTAACCTTCGCCGACCCAACCGGCCGAAGCCCAGATGTTGCCATCGACGTCGGCACGAATTCCGTCAGCGAAACCGGCAACCGTTTCGCCGTTCAATTCGAGCTCCATGCTGGTGAACAATCGGCCGTTGGCAAGCTTCTTGCCGTCAACCACATCCCACACCTTGATGATTTCCTTCGCTTCGTCGTAATGCGAAGCGCCGGTGTCGGCAATGTACAGCTTCTTGTAATCGGGCGAGAAGCAGAGACCGTTCGGCTTGAACAGTTCGTCGGTCACCTTCGTCATCTTGCCGGTGCGGGCGTCGATGCGATACACGGCTTCCTTAATCTCCAGCGGTCCCTTGTTCCCTTCGTAATTCATCAGACTGCCGTAGCCGGGGTCGGTGAACCAGATCGCGCCATCATCGGGATGCACGACGGCATCGTTGGGGGCGTTCAGCCGTTTGCCCTGCCAACCGTCGGCCAGCACACTGATCTTGCCGTTGTATTCGTAACGAACCACGCGGCGATTGCCATGCTCGCAGGAGATTTGGCGGCCACGAAAGTCGAACGTGTTGCCGTTGCTGTTGCCCGAGGGATTGCGGAACGTGCTGACGTGTCCGTCTTCTTCCTGCCACCGCAGTTGCACGTTGTTGGGAATGTCGCTCCACAGCAAGTAACGGCCCACACCGTTCCATGCCGGGCCTTCGGCCCACAACATTTTCTTGCTGTGATACAACCGCTGAATCGGTGTGTTGCCCAGCCTGTATTTCTTGAAGCGATCGTCGAGAATGACAAGGTCGGGATCGGGATAACGCACCGGCGCGGCGTTCGGCCCGTAGTCGCGACCAAACGCAACCGATGTTGCCGCCGTCGCCGCGGATGCCGCCGCCGCCAGAAACGATCGCCGACCGATCTTCGGCAGCGATGACGGTTTCTGCGTTTCACTGCCAGTCAATTCGGCACCGCTATCGATCAGTCCGCTCATGCTGTGTCTCCCGGTGTTGGTAGTTCTTTAATGAGTGCTCTTCGAGTGAAGTTCGAGGTCACCGAATTGTAACAACAACCGCCCGGGATCGCCCGCGCGGAGCTGCTTCGTTGTGAATCGTAAAGGAACGCTCCGCTTCGGAAAGCCTTCGCGTCGCGGCTAACCAGCATCTCAATAGTTGAATTGCGGTTGTCTCGATCTCATAATCAAGTTTCGCCGTCGTTCAGTCATTGGGGAAAACAGCTTCAGGAATTCAAACCATGAAATGCGCATTTGTTGCGATGATCCTCGCGGGGATTGTCACTGTTTCCGTCGGCGTTAATGCAGCGGAACCGTCGTCGTACTTTCGAGCCGATCACGGTCGCGCTGCCAGCGACAACGCATCGTTGCCGACCGACTTTGCATCGAAGGCGAATCTGGCTTGGCAAACTCCGCTCGCTCCAGGCAACTCGACGCCCTGTGTTTCCGGCAACTCGATTTTTCTGACCACCTGGCAGAAAGAGTCGAAGGAACTGGCAACCGTTGCGCTCGACCGCAAGACGGGTAAGCTCCGCTGGAAACGCGTCGTGCCGACAACAGAAATCGAGGACTTTCATACCGCCGGCAGTCCCGCGTCGGCAACGTCCGCCAGCGACGGGAGACGCGTCTACTCATTCTTCGGCAGCTACGGCCTGTTGTGTTACAACTTCGAGGGCAAGTTGTTGTGGGAACATCGGCTCGGCCCGTTTCAGGATGAGTTCGGTGCGAGCAGTTCCCCCGTGCTGGTTGACGGCAAAGTGATTCTCGTCGAAGACCACGACATCGACAGCTACCTCATCGCCATCGACAAGTTGACCGGCAAACAGGTCTGGAAAACGTCGCGCGCGGGATCGACGCGCAGTTACGCGACGCCGATTGTGGTCGAGACGAAATCGGGCGGCAAACAGTTGATCGTCGCCGGCTCACTGCAAATTACCGGTTACAACATCGAAACCGGTAAACGCATCTGGTGGATGAACGGCCTGTCGCGACTCGTCGATCCGACGCCGGTCTTCGCCAACGGCCTGTTGTACATCGCCACCCAGACGACGGGCGGCGATCAGTCGGAACGCATCTCGATGGGGCCGTTTCCGGATGCCCTCAAAGCGTACGACAAGAACGGCGACAGCAAAGTCGGCAAGAATGAACTGCCCGCGGGCGACATCCTCACCCGCTTCTTCCGTATCGATCTGGATCAGGACCAGAAACTCGACCGCGACGAGTGGGACAAGCACGCCCGCGTTTTCAAGCAGGCACGAAACGCAGCATTGGCGGTCGATCCCAACGGCAAAGGCGATGTGAGCGACACGCACGTCAAATGGGTCTACCGACGCAGCCTGCCGACGGTTCCCAGTTCGGTCGTCTATCGCGGTGTGATGTACATGGTCAAAGACGGCGGCATCATCACCAGCCTTGATGCAAGCAACGGCCAGATGCTTCATCAAGCGCGTGCCGTCGGCCGCGGCAACTATTACGCCTCACTGGTGGCAGGCGACGGCAAAGTCTACCTCGCCAGCGAACGCGGCGTCATCACCGTCCTCAAAGCCGGCACCCGCTTTGAAACACTCGCATCCCATGACTTCGCCGAACGAATGATGGCCACACCGGTGATCGCCGGCGGGAAAATGTATGTACGCACGGACGCGGGGTTATATGTATTTGGCGTGCGATAATCGCACATGTGTTTTGTGACTCCGAAGTGATCGTATGAAGCCATTCAACGCGATGGCGTTTGAAAAGAAAGAGATGGGAGTCATGTTGAAACATGAGTTGCAGGCGGCGCAAGATCCGTTGTGCCGATTTATCGGGAGCAAGCGAGCATTTCTCGTCGTTCTGCTGCTGGCAATCGCGACAGCCGGCCAAAGCCTTGCGGCAGGCGCCGTCGATTCGGAATGGGCGCACCAGTGGCCGCAGTGGCGTGGGCCTTCGGCTGATGGAATCGCGGCGCATGCGCGTCCGCCGATTCACTGGAGCAAGACGGAGAACATCCGCTGGAAGCAACCGCTTCCTGGCGAAGGCAGTGCGACGCCGATTGTGTGGCAAGATCAAATCTTCGTCGTTGCGGCGGTGAAGACGGATCGGATTGCGAAGAATCCGCCCAAAGCCGACGCGCGAGCGAAAACCAATCCGCCCGCGAATATTTACGAGTACGTCGTACTCAGTCTGGATCGCAAAACGGGCAAAGAACGCTGGCGGCGGGTGGCGTGTGAGGACGCGCCGCATGAGGGCCGTCACCCGGCCAACAGCTTTGCTTCGTCCTCACCCATGACCGATGGCAAGCGACTTTACGTATCGTTTGGTTCGCGCGGCATTTTCTGTTTCGACCTGACCGGGCGGCAACTATGGCAGCGCGATTTGGGCGACATGCGAACGCGTTACGGTTGGGGTGAAGGGACCTCGCCCGTCGTGCATGGCGATTCGTTGATCATCAACTGGGATCACGAAGATCAGTCGTTCATCGAAGTGCTGAACGCTAAAACGGGAAAGACGCGGTGGAAGGCCGACCGCGATGAACCGACAACTTGGGCCACACCGCTAGTCGTCGTTCACAAGGGCCGCACACAGGTCATTGTCAACGGGACGAATCGCGTTCGTAGTTACGATCTGGAAACGGGGGAAGTCATCTGGCAATGCGGCGGGCAAACGGTCAATGCCATTCCCTCGCCGTTAGCGGCTGAAGGAGTCGTCTACGTTATGAGCGGCTACCGCAGCGCGGCGGCCGTGGCCGTGTCGTTGGACGCGAGGGGCGATCTTGGTGATGGTGCTACCGCGATCAAATGGCGATACGGTCGCGGCACGCCCTATGTCCCTTCACCGATATTGCTCGAGGATCAACTCTATTTCACACGCCGCAATTCAGCGGTTATATCGTCGTTGAACATCGCGACCGGCAAACCGATCTTCACCGAGACCCGGTTGCCTGCGCTTTCGAGCATTTACGCATCACCCGTTTCCGCCCAAGGCCGCATTTACCTCGTCGGCCGCGATGGCACGACGCTAGTGATCCAACACGGCCCAAAACTCAAAGTGCTGGCAACAAATCGGCTCGACGACGCAATTGATGCATCACCCGTGCTGGTCGGCAAACAACTGTTCCTACGCAGCGCCCGCCATCTGTATTGCATTGAGGAAACGGATAAATAGGATTCGACATCAGAACCGAAGCAGCCCGCTCGCGGAAAACGTATCCGTGAAATCCGTGTAATCCGTGGTTAAAATCAATCCAGGATGCACGCAAAAATGCGTCAGGTCGCGCGTCTTCGACTTCCCCGATGCCCCGTCAGTCTTTACGATTGATCGCTTGTTTTCGGAATCACCCCGGCGCGGCCGGAATTCCCCGCGGGCTGTACGCAACGACCCCAATTCCAGAGAGTTTTCAACGACCGAATGTACTTCGGTCAATTGTCACACGAGGAGCAGAGTTCGGATGGCGGTGCTGTTAGAGATCAAGAACGTTCACAAGAGTTACGGCGACCAGGTGCTGTTGGATGGTGCTGAAGCCACGTTGATTGACGATGTGAAAGTCGGATTCGTCGGCCGCAACGGGGCGGGAAAATCGACGCTGCTAAGAATTCTGCTAGGCGAAGAGGAAGTTGATAGCGGCGAGGTGACGTTGCATCCGCGTCTGAAACTCGGCTATTTACGGCAGCATGATCCGTTTCAGCCGGGCGAGACGGCCATCGAGTTCTTGATGCGCGACAGCGGCCAACCCGATTGGAAATGCGGCGAAGTGGCCGGCGAGTTCGAGATCAAAGGGGATTCGCTCGAAGGCCCGCTCAGTGAGTTATCCGGCGGTTGGCAGACCCGCGTCAAACTTGCGGCGCTGCTGCTGCACGAACCGAACCTGCTGCTGCTCGATGAACCGACCAACTTTCTCGACCTGCGAACCCAGATTCTGCTGGAACACTTTCTGCGGCATTACAAAAAGGCCTGCCTGATCGTTTCGCATGATCGGGAATTCCTCAACGCAACCTGTGGCCACACTCTCGATCTCTCGCGTGGCAAACTGACAATGTATCCGGGGCCGATCAACGCCTACCTCGAGATGGTTGCCGAACAGCGCATACGCGATGAGAAGACCAACGAGTCCGTCATCTCAAAACAGAAGCAACTTCAAAGATTTATCGACAAGAACCGTGCCAACGCGAACACGGCCTCGCAAGCGCGGTCGAAAGCCAAGCAACTCGGACGTCTGCAAACCACCGACATCGCCAGCGACGAGCCGACGGCATTTATCCGCACACCGATTGTTGAACCTCGCAAGGGACCGGCCGTCCGCTGTCAGGGACTTTCGATCGGTTATCCCGATCACACAGTCGCCACCGGAATCGATCTCGAAATTGAATACGGCGAGCGCGCCGTCATTGTCGGTGACAACGGGCAGGGCAAAACGACGTTTCTGCGATCGGTGGTCGATTCGTTGAAGCCGTTGGCTGGAAATGTTCGCTGGGGATACCACTGCGACATCGGCGTTTACGCACAGCATGTCTACACCACCCTGCCGCCGGAACTCTCGGTGAAGGATTACCTGGACTACACCGCCTTGCCCGGCACCACACTTCAAGCGATTCTGCGAACGGCCGGTTCGATGTTGTTTCGCGGGCAGGCGGTCAACAAGAAAATTGCCGTGCTGTCCGGCGGTGAACGCGCGCGGCTTTGTATGGCCGGGCTGTTATTGGGTGAACACAATGTGCTGATCCTCGACGAACCGGGCAACCACCTGGACGTCGATACCATCGAAGCGCTGGCGACGGCGTTGGTCAATTACAAAGGCACGGTTATCTTCACCAGCCACGACCGGCACTTCATGAAACGCGTGGCCACCTGTGTCATCGAGGTCCGCGACGGCCAGGTACGAAACTACGGCGGCAACTACGACGCCTACATCTATTCGGTCAATAAAGAAATCGACGACGGCGAGCGCGCACGTAACGCCGCCATGTCGAAACCTCTCCCCGGAAAGCAGGCGAAGCCGGTCAAAAGAGTCGCGCGACGCGACGAACGCAAGGTCCGCAAAGAAGTTTCCAAAACCCAGAAAGCCGTCGCGCGGCTGGACAAGGAAAAGACCGCGCTCAGCCAGCAATTACTCACCGAAACCGATCCCGCCGAAGCGCTACGTCTGCACGAAGAAGTCACCCGGCTGACAACCGAACTCGCCGAAGCCGAACAACGCTGGTTTGAACTGCAGGAAGAGCTGGAATCGGCGTTTTGAGTGACGCGTTGGGTGCCGGGGCTGGAGTCTTTACGAAGCCCTGGTTTTCGTTCTGCATCAAAGATTCCGGGGCTTCCCTTCGGTCCAGCCCCGGCCACCCGCCGTTCTGAACCCGTTCGAAGTTCTTGTCTACGCAAAGCCGCTTCTTTGCGTAGACGGCCGCTTTGCGTTAAAAATGGATGCATCCAATTCATCGAACGAAACACCGCCGTGCAGAATGAATCGCGGCCAACTGTTCCAATAAGACGTCAGACTCCCCGCCATGCACAAACACGCCGTCCTCATGTCTGTCCCCGCGCTGCGTCAGCAGGATCTTGCTTCGATGCCGCGGCTGTCTTCGCTGGCCGACGGCGGTGGTGTCACGCCGTTGGCGGCTTCGTTTCCGCCTGTCACCTGTCCGGCACAAGTGAATCTCACGACGGGAGTCGGGCCAGAACGACATGGCGTGATCGCTAACGGTTTCTACTGGCGAGACCGGGGCGAAGTCGAAATGTGGACGGCTTGGAACGAAGTCGTCGAGGTTCCGCAAATCTGGGATCGGTTGCACGAACACGACAGTTCAATCACATCGGTGGTTTGGTTCCCGCTGCTGAGCAAAGGCTGCGGTGCCGACAGCATTTGCACGCCGGCGCCGATTCACAATCCGGACGGCTCGGAGTCGTTGTGGTGTTACACTCAGCCGACGGAAATGTACGGCGACCTGCGTGACGCGCTGGGACATTTTCCGTTGATGAACTTCTGGGGGCCGTTGTCGAGTATCAAATCGACCGACTGGATCGTCGATTCGGCCGTCATTGCCGCGGGTGAGTTTCAGCCGCGGTTCACGTTTATCTATTTGCCCCACCTCGATTATGCCGCCCAGAAATACGGCCCCGATAGCGAGCAGGCCATCGCTGCGCTTGGCGAACTCGATGCGGCGATCGGTCGGCTCATCGATGGTTACAACGAAGCGGGTTTGACCGACACGTTATGGCTGGCGGCCAGCGAATACGTTATCACAGCGGTTGATGGTGCGGCGTTTCCCAACCGCGTGCTGCGTGAAGCCGGCATGCTTGCGCTGCGCGAGGACGAGGGGCGGGAACATCTCGTGCCGGGCGAGTGCCGAGCCTGGGCGCTGGTCGATCACCAGTTTGCCCACCTGTTTGTGCGCGACGAAGCCGACGTTGAAATTGTTGCCGAACTCTTTCGCAACGATGCCAACGTTTCGCAGGCTTTGGTCGGCAGCGAACGGCAACAGGTGGGGTTGGATCATCCCCGCGCCGGCGACATCGTGCTGATTTCCCAGCCCGATAAATGGTTCGCCTACTACTGGTGGCTGGACGATGCCAAAGCCCCGCCGTTTGCGCGGACGGTCGATATTCACCAGAAACCGGGTTACGATCCGGTCGAGATGTTCATCGACATGCCCGCGAAAACAACGCCGCTCGATACATCGCTGGTGAAAGGATCGCACGGCTACCCCGCCGACAACCCCGAGCGAATCGGAGTTCTGATTTCATCCGACAACTCAGTGCTGCCGGCCAACCCGATACAAGACGTGGAAGTGGCCGAACTGGTCCTGCGAAACTTTGGTGTTGAGTTGAAGAATGAACAATAAAGAAACCAGGAAACTAGGAGAAAGCAGTCGATTAGTGTTCCCGAGTTCGATCGACCCGAGTTTCCCGGATTCGCGTCGTCTCCTTTTTCGTTTTTTCAACTACTGAAAAGTTCTTCAAAAAACAGCAAACAGTTTTTCTCCTGCCTTCCTGGTTTCCTGATAGAATCGTTCATCGTCCGGTTTTGTTGTGATTCGCGAAGTTCGTGGTCCTCTTCCTAATTCGTGTCAATTGGTGAAATCTGTGATCAACAACATCTTTCCCGCTCAGAAAAACAGACTCTCCGTATCTCCGTGTCTCTGTGGTTTATTCCTCTTGATGCTGACTTGTTGCCTGCCCGCGCGGGTGGCGCATGCCCTGGAACCGATTCCCGACAGGCTCGTCGTGCTGACGTTTGACGACTCGGTGAAGTCGCATTTCAGCGTCGTGCGGCCGATTCTGTTGAAGCACAAGTTCGGAGCGACGTTTTTTGTGACCGAAGGTTTTGATTTCGCCAAGGACAAAAGCAACTACATGACGTGGGACGAGATTGCCCACTTGAATCGCGACGGGTTCGAGATCGGAAATCACACCCGCGACCACATGGTCATCTCGCCGAAGACGATCGGTCGAATTGCACAACAAGTGACGGTCATCAACGATCGTTGTCTTGAGTACGGTATTCCGGTTCCGGTCAGCTTTGCTTATCCGGGCAACGGACTCGACGAACGCGCATTGCCCATTTTGAAGCAGTTGGGGATTCGGTTCGCGCGACGCGGTGGGGCACCGGAGTATCCCTACAAAGAAGGAAAGGGCTTCGCCTACCAGCCTGGGTTCGATCATCCGCTGCTGATTCCCTCGGCGGGCGATGCACGACCGACATGGACGCTCGAAAACTTCAAACGGGCCGCCCGGCAGGCACGTCACGGCCGCATTGCTGTACTGCAATTTCACGGCGTACCCGATCTCGCGCACCCGTGGGTTCACTCGCCGATCAAGCGATTTCAAGAGTACATGCAGTATCTGGCCGACAACGATTACCAGGTGATTGCGCTGCGCGACCTATCGAAGTTTGTTAATCCTGAGGTCACACCGTCGAAATGGCAGGGGGTGATTGAGGACCGCAAGCGGGCGATTGCCGCCAACCAGTCGCGCGACAATTACCGTCGGCCCAAAAATGAGAAGGAGTTGCGAATCTGGCTGGAGAACATGGTCTGGTATCACCGATACACGACGGCTGAAGTCTCGGCGGCGACCGGGTTGTCGGCCGAGGAAATCACCAAGGCGCTGAAGAAATTCGACATTCGTGCGGAGACCAAACCGAAACGGTCGGCCGACGCACCGCTGACCGTGCTGCCGTTTCCCGGCGGCCGTCATCCGCGGATCGGTTTTCTCGACGGTGCGATTCGCCCGCAACGGGAGACGAAGGTCAGTGTGTTTCTGCCTTGGGATGAGAAGAGTTACGTTGTCGTCGATGCCCCGGAAGCAATTCGCCGCAACAACGAAGCGGAACACGGCTTGTTGTATCTGGCCCACACGCACGTCGATACGATGTGGACGAAACAGAACATTCCGCTGAAGCCACTTGAATGGCAACTCCAGAAAGACGGCTCGCTGGTGATGGAGCGAAAACTCCCGAACGGTGTCGTATTCGGGACGAAAGTTGTGCCGGGACGCGATGTTGTCGATATGGAAATGTGGCTGGAGAACGGATCGAAAGAAACGTTGAGTAACCTGCGCGTGCAGAATTGCGTGATGTTTCGCGGCTCGCCGGAATTCGCCGCGCAGACCAACGAGAACAAAGTATTCTCCGCCCCTTATGCCGCCTGCCGTTCGGCGGCGGGCAACCGTTGGGTCATCGTCGCCTGGGAACCATGCCTGCGTGCGTGGGGAAACACGGGTTGCCCCTGCCTGCACAGCGATCCCCAATTCCCCGACTGCCCTCCCGGTGAAAAACGTCGGCTGAAGGGGCGGCTTTCGTTCTTTGAAGGCACCGACATCGAAGCAGAATTCAAACGCATCGACGCCACCGGTTGGCAGAAATAGCCAGCGGGCAAGGAGTGATCATCTCACACGTCAAAGCCCTCGGGCTGCGGCCCGAGGAATCGGGCGGTTGCAAGATTCATTTCTGCGCGGTTCCTGATGCGGCGACTGGTTTGGTAATCGTGGTATGAACTCGCTTCCGGAAAAACTGGGATCGGCGATCACCAACTGTGGGCTGCGCGGGTCGCGGATTCTTGTCGGTGTCTCCGGCGGTGCCGATAGTGTCGCGCTGCTGCGCGGGTTGCGCGAGCTTCAGGATGAACAACAGATCGAGATCATCGCCGCCCATTTGAACCACCAGCTGCGCGGCGAGCAGTCGGGCGATGATGCGACATGGGTCGAGGCCTTGTGCGCAAAACTGGGTGTGGGGCTGATTCTCGAAGGCCGCAACATTGCGGACATCGCCGAGCAACGCGGTCACGGTTTGGAAGAGACCGCACGACAGCAGCGATATGAGTTTCTGTCTCTGGCGGCTGAACGCGAAGGATGCTCGCATGTGGCGGTTGCGCACACGGCCGACGATCAAGCGGAGACGATTCTGCACCACGTGCTGCGGGGAACCGGAATTGCCGGGCTTTCGGGGATGTCGATGATGCGGCCGCTGGGCGATGCCTTGCAACTGGTGCGCCCACTGCTCGATGTGAGTCGAGTCGATGTAGAAACGTATCTCTTGGGCATCGGTCAGAGCTTTCGCACTGACGACAGCAATTCCGAACAGTCATTCACGCGAAATCGCATCCGGCATTCGCTGCTGCCGTCGCTCAAGCGGGACTTCAATCCACAGGTGGAGCAGGCTCTGTTGCGGCTCGGCAGGCTGGCGGGCGATGTTCGCGTGATGACCGAAGAATTGGCCGGCCGGTTGCTCGACTCCGCTCTCATCGAAAAGAACGAGATGACTTGCCGCATCGACTGCGCGCAGCTTATCGATAAACCGGTGCATCTGGTGCGGGAGTGTTTTTCACTGTTGTGGAAACGACAGAACTGGCCGCGCAAACGCATGGGCTTTGCGGATTGGAACCGGTTGGCAACGATGACTCGCGCCGACCAGACAGATGGCTCCGCCGACACACTGCCGGGTCACATCGAGGCGGCACGCCGCGGGTCACTGCTGGTGCTACGGCGGATGGGCTGATTTCAAGACCAAGACTTGCGCGAGTCGCGGCAACTAATCCCGTCTGAGAAGTAATCGCGTTCTTCTCTTTGTCGTCGAGAATCTGCGGAACGTGTATTCTCCGGATTTATCGAATCATCGCCTGAATCGTGGCATTCGGCCGCTATTCCGTGTACGATGCGACGTCCCAGTGATTCTGCAATCAGGCTCCCGGTTCATACATCTGTGGAAAGTCAACAATGAACAACAATCGTAGGCTACTCCTTGCCAGTTTCATGACGCTGATCGCGGCCGGAGCCGGTTTCGCAATTCGCGGCGCGATTCTTGGTGACTGGGAGAGCAACTTTGGATTTACAAAGGGTGACTTGGGAACGATCACCGGCGGCGGTCTGACAGGGTTCGGCATTGTCATTCTTGTTGGTAGCGTTATTGCCGATCGCATTGGTTACAAGACCGTGTTAGTTGTAGCGTTCTTGCTACATGTGCTTTCTGCTGCTGTCACTTTGGCCGCGACGCCTGTGTATGAGGCCTACGGGCAGACGGAAACGTATTGGTGCTTGTTTGTTGGCATGTTTCTATTTGCCATTGCCAACGGGTTATGCGAGGCGGTGATCAACCCGCTGGTTGCGACATTATATCCCGACCAGAAGACTCATTACCTCAATATTCTCCATGCCGGTTGGCCGGGCGGCTTGATTGTCGGCGGAATACTTGGGTATCTCTTTTGCGGATCAGGTGCCGTCGTGTTCCAGCTACGGTGGGAAATTCCAATGATGTTCTTCCTGGTGCCGACGGCGTACTACGGCTTCATTGTTGTCAAAGAGACGTTTCCACTGTCAGAAACAAAAGCAGCTGGTGTCGATTTCGGCACGATGTTGAAGGAGTTCGTTGCGCCCATGTTTTTATTCCTGCTGGTTTTGCATGCCATGGTGGGATATGTGGAGCTGGGAACGGACAGCTGGATTACGAACATCATGAACAACGTGATCGAAGGCAAGGCAATCCTGCTGTTTATCTACACTTCCGCAATCATGTTTGTGCTGCGGTTTTTCGCGGGTCCGATTGTGGAGCGGATCAACCCAATCGGTTTGCTGTTTCTGAGCGCCGTGTTTGCAGCCATCGGTCTGTATTGGCTCGGTAGTGCCGGTGCCGGTTTGGCCGTCGTCGCTGCTGCGACCATTTACGGTCTGGGTAAGACATTCTTCTGGCCAACGATGCTCGGAGTTGTCGGGGAGCGATTTCCCAAAGGGGGGGCACTCACGATGGGAGCTGTCGGCGGTATCGGAATGCTTTCGGCGGGCTTGTTGGGTGGTCCTGGAATTGGATACAAGCAGGACTACTATGCCTCGCAGAAACTTGAGAGCGTCGCACCTGACACATATGGTCGATATCGTGCTGAAGACGAGAACTCATTTCTGTTCTTTCCTGCGATCTCCGGGTTAGACGGAAAGAAAGTTGGGGATCTCGACGTCAAAATCAAGAATGCCGAAGAGAAGACCGAAGCTGGCTCACCGTTGGACGAATCCGAAAAGCTGGCGGCGACTGACAGAGCAGATCAAGGATCAATCAAGGAAGCAGCCATCTTTGGCGGTCGAATGGCCCTGAAGTGGACTGCATTGGTCCCCGTGTTGATGGCAGTTGGATATTTACTCTTGCTTCTGTACTTTCGATCCAAAGGCGGCTACCAGCAAGAGGTGCTTCACGGCGAACAACCGGTGGGTGAGCATTACACCGGTGGTGTGGAAGGTCCGATGGAAGGCTAACACGCCCCCAGCGCTGAGAAATCGACGCTACAGTGCTGCCAGATTGAACCGGCCATTATCGTCGAGGAGCGCATAACCCGACGTGCGCGCTGCAGTTGGATCAGTGTTCAGAAACCGGGTTTCTCGTCGAGCAAAGCTGGCGTCAGTTCGTCACGTGCTGGAGTTGATCCACCTGCCGTCGGTAGCGTTCGGCGCGGCTGGCAAATTTCTTGCGCTGCGTTGAACTTTTGGTCAGTGTCGCCAGGTGGCGGTACTTAGCGCAAAGGGCCGTTTTGACTTCGATCAGGTTTTGGGTCTTCGAGGTCGCCATCTCTTCATCCTTCGCCGCATAGTGGTTTGTCGCAATTTGGACTAGGTACTGTATAGTCCACGTCGATTAAATGCCAGCCCGCAGCGCGAGCAAAGGGTTTTTGGTCGCAACGACTGTTGAAACCCTTGCTTGCGCTGCGGGCTGGTTACTGATTGAACGCCTCACGAATCGCCGCGTTCCAGCACGTACAGGGCGCTGTGGGCGCGAAGGTTGGCGGCCCAGGCGCGATCGACGGCACGGCCGTTGATGATGGGCAACTCGCGAATGATGCGGAAATTCAATCGGGCCGCGAGATCGCGAAAATCGTACAGCGACATGAAATGCAGGTTTGGCGTGTTGTACCATTCGTAAGGCAGCGAATCGGTCACCGGGACACGGCCGTAGCGAACGACCTGCGCCCGCACTCGCCAATGGCCAAAATTTGGCAGGACCACCAGCGCCTTGTGGGCCACGCGAAGCATCTCGGTCAGCACGTATTGTGGACGCCGCACCTGCTGCAGCGTCATGCTGAGCACCGCAAAGTCGAACGAGCCATCGGGGACGTCCGGCAGTCCGTCGTCGAGGTCACCCTGTACCACCGGCACGCCGCGAGAAATTGTGCTGAGAATGCGGTTCTGGCTCACCTCGATGCCCTGCACCGAGCATTTGTGTTCGTCACTTAACAGCTTCAGCAGCCGCCCGTCACCGCAGCCAAGGTCGATTACCCGGCTACCCGGTTCGATTTGGCCTTTGATGATCTCGTCGGTCACAGCGACCGTGGGATCGGGCATCTGGTATCGTTTGGTGGCCATGAGGCGGGTGGTTAAATCGTTGGGGGGACTTGTCGGCGAATCTCTTGTTGCGTTTGCGCTAAGAATGGAATGACGAGGTCTTCCAGTTGGTCGAGTTCGAGCAGGAAGGAGTCGTGGCCGAAGGGGCTGTCGAGTTCGGCAAATGTGACGTGTCGGCCGGATTCGATGAGCGCCGCCACCAGTTCCTTGCTTTGGCTAGTGGGAAACAGCCAGTCGGTCGAGTACGACTGCAGCAGAAACCTCGCGTCAGTCTTACCCAAGGCATTGGCCAGTCCGCTGTAGCTGTCGGCCAAGTCGAAGTAATCCATCGCCTTGGTCAGCCGCAGGTAGCTGTTGGCGTCGAACCGTTCGACGAATCGCTTGCCTTGATAATGCAGGTAACTCTCGATTTCAAATTCGGTTTCAGCCTGCAGATCGTAGGCGAATTCGTCGCTGTTTTGCAGGCGGCGACCAAACTTCATCTCGATCGACGTTTCCGACAGATACGTAATATGCGCGAGCATGCGAGCGAGGGCCAAGCCGTATCGCGGCTGATCGCCATCGTAGTAATGCCCGTTGTTAAATGCCGGATCGGAAAGAATTGCTCGGCGGCCAACCGCGTTGAAGGCGATGCCTTGGGCCGATAGTCTTGCCGCCGATGCCAACACAATTGCCGAGGCGAGCTGATCCGGAAACCGCCCCGCCCATTCCAGCACCTGCATGCCGCCCAAGCTGCCACCAATGACGCCGAGCAACCGCTCGATACCCAAGTGGCGAACCAATGCAGCATGCACCTCGACAATGTCGCCGACGGTGATCACGGGGAATGCCGAAGAATATCGATCGTTCGAGTTCGGTATCAAACTGCCGGGGCCTGTTGTTCCCTGACAACCGCCCAGCACGTTCGCACAGATGATGAAGTATTCGTCGGTATCGAGGCCCTTACCGGGGCCAATGAAGCCGTCCCACCAACCCGGTTTCTTGTCGTCGGCTGAATGGATTCCCGCTGCGTGGGCGTCGCCGGTCAGGGCATGACAGATGAAAATCGCATTGTCGCGAGCCGGCGAAAGTTGGCCGTAGGTTTCATAGGCAACCGCAACCGGTCCAATCGTTTCGCCCGAGGCCAACTGCAACGCACCGGGTGGCTCGAACAGCGTGGCGGTGACCGTTTCCACCAAGCCGACCGAACGTTCATCGGACTGAGATGTGACAAGTTGATCGGCAGTCATAGAGTCAGAATCGCGTGCTGAAAGCAGTCGAGGAATTCAGATCGTCTTTTCGATTATAGACGATGCCGCATGAATTACGAGATGACGAGCGGCAGTGTGTGGCCAATCGCTCCGACTGAGCAGTTTTCAACAGGCCGCCAAAGGTGGGGCTTTGAGATGGGCCACGTGAAACGCAAGAAAACGGGGTGCGAAGATTGTTGACCGCGAATTACGCGAATTGGCGCGAATCAAGAAAACCCTTGGCTCTCGCAGGTCATTTCAGAGTGTCGAGAGTACCCTGTCGCAATCGTGAAGATTCGCGCAATTCGCGGTCACTTTTTCTTGGCTGCGGTCAATCGGCGGGGGGAGAGACTGCGGCAGGCGCGACGATCTGTGAATCTAGCCGCCTGATCAGTGGGTCGCGCGGTACGAAACGGGCAACGACTCGCATGCGGCGCAAGCCGGGCTTGGCACGTGAGGCAATAAGCGGTCAGCCGCCCGCCACTTGCCAGTCGTACTTGTTCAATTCGAGAACAAGAAAAACAATGCCGCCGATGAGCGCAGCGACCGATACGAACAGCAGGCCGCAATAAATATCGGGCGTGGCTGCGGCTTTGGGTTTGTCTTGCCTAGAGCTTTGTCTTGACATTGTCGCCTCGTTGAATGGAGCCGTTTCGTGCGTTTGTGACCAGCATGCCGACCGCTTCATCGGGGTCGGTGTGAATGATGGTGATCTTCCCCAGGTACTTTCCTTCTTTATCACGATAGACGTAAAGGTCGTGTCCTTCCAGCAGTCCATCATCGCTGCCGAGCGAAATCTTGATGAACTCGCTACCGCTGCGTTTTCCACGCCGCGTTGTCAGCACAAGACCCTGCACCACTGGAGGCGGGGACTTCTTATCCAAATAATCGCGAGGGTCGGTCGATAAACCGTTGGCAGCAATAATCGTCTCGTATGCTTTCTTTTCAAGCAGCACGACGGTGTGTTTCTCGATGAGCTTTGCCAGCTCCTTTTCGCGGGTGAATTTTTCGTCTTCCAGCTTCTGAACCATGGCAACAAGCTCTCCGCGTGCGTCGAGCAGCGTCTCGTTCCGTTTGCGTTGTGAGCTGGCTTCGTCGCCGCGGAACTCTGCTTCCTTTGTGTACCTGGCGGCCACCGCCTGCTCACTGATGTTGGCGTCCTGCTCTTCCTTCAGGTCGGTTTTCAGGTCGGTCACCTCTTGCGTCAAGCCGCTGACCTGGGCCGTCAATGTATCGACCTTGGTGTTCGCAGCGTTCTCCGATTTGACGAGCAAATCGTTTGTCGCTTTGAGTTCCTTGAGTTCGGTATTGAGTTGTGTCTGCTGCTGGGCGGATTTGTCGGCAAGTTTGTCGTGCTTGTCCTTCCAGTTTGACTGAGCCATGAAGACGGCTCCGGCGAATGCCATGAAGCAAACGCTGAACACAACCTGTACCACTACCAGAACTTTGCCGACGAATGTCATCGTTCCGCTCCAACAATCAATTCAATCAAGAGGGAAAGCACTTGCATCGTCCAAAGCGGCCGATGCAGTTGTCTGTCTATTTATTTGGCACCGGTTGCCGTTGGTTCGCCGTCGTAAGGTTGCTTCGGCGGTTTATTCAAACTCTGGCGTAACTGTTGATTGCGTCGCTCGGCACGATCAATGTTTCCGGTCACTCGCGCCAGCAAATCAATCAGCCGCTTCTTCTGCTCGTCGGCGCGAAACTTATCGGCCCGAACTTCATCCAGTTTTGCCTGCAGGCGAATCACCTCTTCGCGTCGCGTTTCGGTCGTGGCCTGAAGCTGACTGATCTCTTCAGCCAACTTGGTCCCCGCAGCTGTCTTCTCATTAATCTGCTTCTTGATATCGGCTAGATCGGTCGTCAACTGAACGATCCGCCGATCGATCGCATCAATATCGACTGCGATGAGTTGCTTCGCCGACGACAGACGCAGCGTCTCCGCCTCGATCTGCTGGTCGAGCAGTTTGATTCGGTCGTCTTGATCGTCTTTGAGTTTCTTGCGCGCCGCGACGATGACTTCCGGCATGATGCCCGTCTTGGAGAATCCCTCATCGCTGCGCGATTTCGCTCCCCATGTCGTCCCCGTTTCTGCGACGGTTTTGGTGAACGTAAATTCTGGAAGTTCTTCGACATCGCCCGCCCAGTTCGGGCCGGCGGCAGTCGTAATCACCGCGATGCCCAGAAACAACAAGCTGGCCACGACGGTAAAAACCGCCAAGCATTTGCTGATGGTTGTTAACACAATTGTTTCCGACAGGTAAGAAAAGATGCGGTCAATCGCACGGAACCGAGTGAATAGATCCGCACACACCAATTCGAAATGAACGGCTTCCGTCCAATGGAAATCGCTCGTGTTGGCCCCGCAAGAGTCCGCACTGTCCTGCCAGCGGACGAAATGTCAGCGTTCATAATACTGTAATTGAATTATAGAGGTCCATGAAAACACGTGTCAAACAGGAAATCTCCAGCGAAAAAATTCTCCGGTTACCAACCTTGCCCTACCCCCACGGTTTAACCAATCGTCACAACCGGAATTCTGTGGGAAACAGGTCGCAAGCGGGGCGGCAAACCGACAGCAATCGCATTCGCCTTCCGTTTCACCTTCGTGTTATCGAGTCCATCAATTTCATTAGACGGCGACCGTACTCAACGTAAGTAGTATAGGCCACTTCTGGATCTTCGTCGGCACTTTTTCCAAGGTGAACGACGGCGACCATGTGTGGCTCGATTGACAAAATTCCGCCGTAACCCGTTTTCACCAGATCGACCAGAATTTCCCGCGCGCCGCTGTCGCCTTCACCGGGATAGCATTCCTGAACGACGCCGGCCGAATCGCGTTTCCAATCTTTCACATGCACGTGAATTACGTGCTCGCGAACGGCTTGGAAAAAATCGACGGTATCGATCTCGCGTTCGTTCCCTGTGTCGAACACAATCTTGAGAGCCGGGCTATCGACGCGTTCAATGAACTGCAGCGCATGCGCGGGGTCCTGGCTGCCCCAACCGTGACAGTTTTCGTGGACCAGAGTCACACCGCCATCGCGTGCCTGTTTTGCCAGAATCTGAAATCGCCGCACGACTTCGTCACCCCACTCTTCGTCCGAGAGTGGGTTCTCTTTGCGATTGGGGTAGCTCATGCAGCGAATAAATTTTGCGCCGGCGCGCTGCATTCGGGGAATGGCGCGCTGTAGCTCATCGACATCGACCTGAAAGTCACCGTCAATCGGCCGCGCCCAGTTTGCCAACTGTGAGGCAAAGCCGATGATCTGCTGGCCGGCATCGCTCAGCCGGCCCAGCGCGTCGTCGAATTCGTCGTCGCTCAAATCGGTGATGCAGGCGCTGCCAATGTTTCGCGGTTCAATGTGCGTCCAACCGAGTTCCTGATGCGCACGAATCTGAGTCGCGAGATCTTCGCCCGCTTCGTCGGCAATACCGGCATATTCCATGGGTTGTTCCCTCTGTCTAATTTGGCTGCGACATTCTCATTCGACGTTATCGACGTTCTTCCATAATCGCGATGTAACCGGTACGCTGGTGCGCGGCGGTCTCCGCTTGAGGGTATCGCAAGTCCTCACCGTTTTCATGTCTCTGCTGCTTCTTATTTCTCGTGCGAATAGAAACAGAAAGAAAAACGATGGCCGAGCCCGAGAGAATTCCCTGTCCGGTGTGCGGAGAGAAGATCATCGCGACAGCAAGCATCTGTCGCTTCTGTGGTGAGCAAGTCGGCGAAGTCCGGCCATCGCGAGAGGAAGGCGACTCGACCGGAGGCGTCATTCCGTACAAGAACATGCCGGCGCTGATCGCTTATTACTGCGGCGTGTTCTCAATCATCCCCTGCTTTCCCATCGGCATCGTTGCCGTCGTGCTGGGCATTATGGGGTTGAAGCGAGCGAAACAACATCCAGAGGTCAAGGGGAAGGCACACGCCTGGATCGGCATTATCGCCGGCGGAATCTTCGGACTCATCTGGACCGCAACGACGGTGTTGGGAATCATCGCGGCGGCGGCAGGTCGATAGTCCAGCTGCGATTCAACGAATCGCAGCGTCAGCGGTGCATTGCACCGCAGCTGATTACGCCAGCGCTTTCGCGACCGACGTGCGCATCTTTTCCAAACCGGTCTTGGCAACAACCATCGGGTCCTGTTTCCAGTAGTCGCGGTTGAACAGTTCCAGCGACAAAACACAACGGCAGTTGTTATCGCGCAGCATTCGCAGAATCTTGCCAATCGGGGCAACACCATCACCCGGGTAAACGCGGTGCGAATCGTTCATCTCTTTTCGCGGCGGATTGGCCGGGTAGTCGTTCATGTGGAAGACGTGAATCGCCTGCGGGCCGAGCAATTTCAGGCCGTTGAAGTCCGATCCGCCCTTGAAAATGTGGTAGACGTCGGGCAGCAGGCAGGCATCGGGATGGCCGCTCTCGACGGCGACAAACGTCGTCTCTCCCAACCGCGACAATGACTTCGAGAATCCCCACACCTCGGCTTGTGGAATCACATCCATCTCGCGGCCCAACTCCAGCAACGCCCGATATCGATCAGCGGCTGCAAACAGATCGAGATCGGTCTGATTCGTTGCGCCGACGGGCGGTGCGGCGATGCGTTTGCCGCCAATTTGTTTGAGCGTGTCCATGTCGCGTTTGGCCTGTTCGAGGCCCATCTTTCGCTCGTTGTCATCATCAACAATCCAGCGAGCGAAGCCGATTGCACTTTCGACGGTGAGACCCAAAGCGCTGATTTGTTTTCCGAGTTCTTTCAAATCGCCGCCCGACTTGACGTAAGCATCGATTTCTCGCATCCAGGGTTCGATCGAGTCGTAACCCGCTTTGGCTGCGAGTTCGACCTGCCTGACGATGCCCAGCTGTTGACCGCGGACGGTGCTCATGTTGAGGCAGAATTGGAACGGAGGCGGCGTTGCTTCCGTGGAATCGCGAGCGACCGCAGGTTCGGAGTTCGGCAGCGAACAGAGCAGGCCGGCTCCAATTGTCGAACCGGAGGCAGCGAGCAATTGGCGACGGGAGAGTTTGTCGTTCATGGCGACCGTTCCCACCGGGCGTGACCCGTGGGCTTTCATGCGGGTGGAGTGGTTCTTGTTGATTTGTTAATCATCGACCGTCAAATAGCGGTTGTCAAATCAACTCACCCTGTCCCCTGCCCGCGGTCGAACGCTTCGAGGTCGCGCGTGAACAATGCCAGCGTCGTTTGGAGGGTGTCGTTGCCGATGGTCCATTGCGGATTGTCGTCGGTGAATTTGTTGCAGTGATCCACCAGCAGTCGATAGAGAAACTTGAACAGATGCCGGGGGACGCGGAGCCGTGCAAACAGCAACACCAACTGGTCCTGTCCAATCGTTTCGTCAAACAGATCGCGGATACCGGGTTTGAGTTCGGACACCGTCGCGCAGGCACGGATGCGTTCGCTGGCGACGTCGTACAACGTTTCCCCAGTCCAATCGAGCGACGTAATGAGGTTCTGTTTATCGAGCCGCGAGCGTTCGTAAAATTCCTTCTTCTCACGATCGAGGTAATAGACCACCTCGGCCGGCAGCAACAGCTTGAAGCCGATCTCCGGATGCTTCAAAAACTTGTTGTCGAACATCGGCCACAACAGGTCGCGCATCCGTTCGGGCGATCCATTCACCAAATGTGGCTCATCGACTCGATCGACAAGTACTGCCATGCTCCGGAAACCAAGCGTTTTGAGCAGGTTTTGCAGCTTCAACAGCAACTCGTAACGGTCGTCGCTGCGATCCTTGCCGGGAATTGGCTGGCCGGCAATCTGTTGTCGGTCGAAACGCGAGAGCAGTTGTCGGAGCGAATTCGGCAGATGATCGAAGACGCGAATTTGCCGCGATACCCGCCATGCTTTCCACATCAAACTGCCTTGCCGCCATAGCCAGGGAAACCAACCGGCCAACAGCAGAACGGGAATCCACCAGACGAACAACTCTTTGAAGCCGGACAGATTCCATCGCAGTGCGACAGTCGCCACCGAACTGACCGCCCCGGCCGCGAGGTCCCATTGTGACCACCACGCGTGAAATTTGAGTTTGCGCTTCAGCGCTTTCCAGCGCTGTTTGGCGGGCTGATCGAATGTGTGATCGTAAAAGGCGGCCAGCAGTAACAGGTCGCGTTTCTGGATCTTCGTCAGCCGAGCGAGTGATTCGGATGTGACCGTTGGTCGTGCGTCTTGCGATGGTTCGGATTCTGCCCTGTTGTCGTTCGAAATGGCATTCTCGTTCAAGATGGCATCGACCAGCCGTGTCACGCTCAATTTTAGAATTGCGTCCATATGGTCCCACAACCGCCAATGCGACAGCGCACGCTCCGGCTTGCGTTGACGACCGTGCAGACGTTCGCGGAAACAGTCGAGAAACGGATTGAAGTCGTCGTACTCGACAACGAACGCTCGCTCTTCGGGGTGGTTGCGATTGTACTTTTGAATCTCTCCAACAATTTGCAGACGCAGTGCCGTCTTGCCGCTCCCTTTTTCACCGAACACAACCGACGTGGATGGATTGGCCGGGTTCCCGAAGATCTTGTCCCAGGCGGGGTGATGCGTTGCTTCGAGACAGTACTGCTTGAAGACGTGGTCAACCTGTGCGTCTTCCTGGCCAAAAGGGTTTTCAGCAATGCCGTGATGTTCGAGAAACTGCTGAACTTTCATCGTTTTTCGCTTATTCGCAAAGTGAGTTACAAGACTTGCTATCGGGTGCCACTGGCGTGTCGCCGATCGAGTTTTAACGCGGTACGCAACGCCGCCGGTAGCAGTTCGGGACATCGCGGGTTTTGTTGCGCGAAATCTGGGAAATCTGAACCACCAACGGCAGAACGGCTGCAATTTTCGCAGCCGCTGCTCTGAAATCAAGCCCACAGTAAGTCGGGTGGCGAGAACTCAGTTTCAACGCAGTTCGGTGGTTGAGATACTCATATCCGAGAAGAGCCGCCTCACGGCCGGCGAAACTCGTCCTGAACACATCAGCAGTGCCGGCGTAGTGGGATGTCTTCTGCGAATGTCGGCCCGCATTGCTGAGACATCATCCGTCGCGAGCAGAAAATCGGCCGAGTAAACAGCGATGCAGGTTCCGCCTGCGAGAACGGCAGTCGGCACACCAGCATCTTCGAGACGCACAATCTTTTGCTTCCGGTCGATGTCGATCAGCATCCGCAACTCGTCGTTAGTCGCCAATGCATCGGCTTCGCACTCGGCTCTGGAAGCGACTGCGACCACGGCAGCACGGTTCTCGACGTGTTTCAATTTTCGCAGCTGAGACATAAAAATGAGCCGCTGGCCGGTCGTAAAGTATGGCGACGTAAGAAACGTCTTTCGCGTTTTCTCGCCAACGCCCATTGCCTTCAAATCGCGGTCCATCTTGCGATTGATTTCGTGCGGCAATTTGACGAGCAGCGTCGTTTGCATTTCGGCGGTCATCGGGACCAATCCCAGCCCGGGAACGGCCGCGCTCATGCCGACTTTGCCCACAAGTTTTCCGAGTCCCTTTCGCGTGGCGAGATTGTCGATCAGTGGTTTGAGAATGGGGTTAGTCGTCTCCGGATCGCAGCCAACGTCGAAAGCGATTCGCCGGCGGGTGACACTTCCGGCACGACGGTCGGCCGGATGCAATTGCGTTGAAGCAAGTCGTTTCATCCCTTTGGGAACTCCCAGCACGGCACCGAGGGGATTCTTCAACAGCGTTCGGACTCCACGCGGTGTCTGCGAGACCGATTCGACCAGGCCACCGACGAATTGTGGATTGCGACTGAGACTGTCGGCCCGCTTGATGGCCCTGATTTCCTGCAACCGCACTCCCAGCATGTTCAGACCATCGACGGTGAGATTTCCCCAACGCGTCTTGATGCGGAACTGATAGCGGTGATCTTTGACGGTGACGCCGTCTTCGATTCTGTAATCTGGACCGTGCAGAATATCGGCTCGAAGAATGTCGGCGGCGCGCAGGGTTGCATCGGCAGCGACCGACGCATCAGCGGCAATCGCCAGATGCAGCAAAGCACATATCACGAGGAAAGCAGTTCGAGACAGTAACATATCGCAATGTCCTTACGTAGCTGCGGTGCGTTGCACCGCAGCTGTATTGATGCAAGTGTTTGGATTAGCGCGCTGGCTTACTTGTGAGTTCACTTAATAGTTCTTGCGCGGTGTTTAGAACCTGCGCGTTTGCGAGGGCTTGCTGCTTGAGCTCCGGGAGCTTCGTGACGGCGGCGACGGTTTTTGACGCGCTTTCGCCTGGATGATCGGCGAGGCCGCCTGCGACACTTCTTGCCACGTATTCCACTTCGTTTATCGCTCGATCAATTCCTCCGAGCGCCTGATTCGCCGTGGAAGAAAGTGCCTGGATTCCCATTGTGATGCCGCCTTTTTAATTGAAAACGCCCCACAAAATGCGGTGCGAGAATCGCCGTTCGTTACGAATTAAAACCTGACCGCCGCGCTCCTGAGCAGGCTGAGTACGTTTTGATTTCGCAGATTGCTGATGGAAAGTGCCTGCAAGGTTGTCTGTTCCAGCAGTTGGTTATTGGCCAACAGAGCGCTCTCCAGGGCGAGATCCGTGTCGCGGACTGCCGACAATGCCGAGGAAACGTTTTCGATCTGACTGTCCAGAACGCGAGAAGCGGAGTCGAGGGTGAACTTCTTGAAGCCGCCGATTGTTGCCTGCGTGCGAGAGGCATCGGCCGCTGCATCGTCGAGAATCTTCAGTGCTTCGGCCGCTCGTCCTGACGTCAGAGTGTTCGCCCCGCCACTTCGCAATGACGAAAGCTTGCCGGTGACGCCGCCCACGCTGGAAGTGTGAAGATTTCCCAGCCCGATCCGTGCCGTGCTGGAGACCGACGAGCCAACGTTGAATTCCAACCCGTCGCCGGAGATGGTGAAGGATGAAAGCGCACCGCTGGCTGTTGGGTCGATTTCGACGACGATGGCGTACCTGTTTGTGTTGACGTTGAAGGTTGTGCCATTGCCCGTGTATTGCGTTCCATCGATGGTGGCGAGCGCGTCGGTTCCCGTTTGCGTGGTCGCTGTCGCGAATGAGCCGGCCGTCGCATCGATGGAAATCGTTGCCGCCGATCCATAATCGACCGTCGTGAAATCGACCGTCGAGCCGTTGACTCGATTGGCCGTTATTCCCGTCAGGTAGGTTACTGCATTGAATGCATCGGTGATGGTTTGGGTGTCGGCACCGTTGGCCAAATCGATGGTCGTCGTACCATCGGGGCCTTCGACGGTTAATGTTGTGGCGGACCCCAGAGACCCACCTGTGTATTGGTCGGTGCGCTGCGTGGCTTGCTGGGTGACATTGATGCTGACGGTGACATCGTCGCTGGTGGTTTTGTCCAGAACATCAACATCGAGCACTTCCGCCGTATCGACGCCACTGGTGCGGTAACCGGACGAACCATCGAGTAAACGACGTCCGTTGAACGTCGTTTGTGCAAGGCTATCGATGGCAGCCAGCGCCTGGTCGAGTTGGATTTGGTTGGCCGCGACCTCATCGGCAGAAAGTGAGCCGTCGGCGGCGGCGACCACAAGCGCGCGGGCCGTTGTCAGTTGCGTGAGGATTTCGCCGGCGGCCGCATCGGCCGTGTTCAATTGGGCGGAGGCTCGCGTAACCGACTCCGATGCTTGTTCGGCCGCCTTCAGTTCCGTTTCGAGCAGGCGCGCACTGACCAGGCCCGACGGATCATCCTTGGCGGAATTGATTCGCCGGAGCGTACTGATTCGCTTTTGGTTTTGCGTGATCGCTTTGCCAAGTTGGGTCAGGCGACTGAGCGCGCGTAGCTGCGCGGTGCCTAGCGATCCAATACTGCCAATACGCGACATGAGCGCACTTTTTCCTCAATTTCGGCGGAATGCCGACTTTGGGAACTCTACCTTGCTGGAATTGGCAGTCAAAAAAGGGGCCGATAAATCGGGCAATCGGAGGAGATGCACGCCGTGAATATTGCGTAATATCAACCGCGCCATCGCGACAAAACCGTCGCGATCATCAGAACCATTAGAAGCAGTGCCACCGGCTCACGGCGAAGAGACTCGCGATTTTGCGGCCCGGGCTCATTTCTTGATGTGACTCGCCCAGATGAAAAAGCTGAGAACCGGTGCCACAGTCAGAAGGGCAAGGTAGGAACTGTTCCAGCCGAGCACCTTGGTGACCACGAAGTAGTCAAGTGCCGCCGAACCGATGACGCTCCAGCAAATCAGAATAACGCCCAGCAGCTTGCGCTGTTGTAATTCATCTGCCGTCATCTGCGAAGCCGCCTGTTTCTTTTTCGGCGCGGCCTTCTTGGAAGAGTTTTTTTGTTTGGATGCGGGCGCTGCCTGGTCGCCGGCGGCTTCATCTCGCATGCCGGGAGCAAAATACTGTGCAATCGCCTGATTGACTGATAGCGGAGTGGCGATGACGGCGCGCATTGGCATGCCGTATCGCAACTGCATATCTTCTTCCAAATCCGGCGAGGGTTCATAGGCGCAGGCAACCAGCAGCACATCGTCGTCTGCAAACAGTGGCAGACACTGATGACGTTTGACGACGTTTCTGGGTATGAGATCGAGCACCGAGTCGTCGGGGATCATCTCGGCCAGATTGACGTAGGGGCGTCCCAATTCCAGGGCATACCCTTGTGTGGCCGTTTCAATGTCGGTCAACTTCATCTGCACAACGGCGTCGCGCAGCGATAATCCACGGGCGTCGGCAAACGACTCTGCTTCGTCTCTTTGGTCGGATGTCGCGTGTCCCTCATCGACAATCCAGTCGGCCAACGTTGCGACGACGGCCCCTCCCGATTCGTCGAACTCGCGGCCCAGGCTGGCGTCGTATTCTTTCTTTCGGCCCAGATCTTTCAGGCAGAGCATGGCGCGTGCCAACTCATTCAGCAGATTCTGCGACTCGTTCGAATATTGGCCGCCTGCGTATTTGCGCACGTGGGCGTTCAGGCGGGTGTAGTTCTTGCTGATTTTCTCAACGTCGTCCTCGAACTGCACCAGCCGGAGCAAAGCGTAATGATCGGGCGGCTTTGGACCGTCGGGAATTCCAAGCCAATCTTTATAGACATCCACTGCCACGCGGGCTTGCTCCTTGCAAAGGTCAGAAATCGGTGGTCAGAAGTCAGTTTTAGTCACTGCTTTTCTGATCTCTAATGTCTGTCCTCTGACTTTTCGTAACTTATTTCGTCCCGGATCCGCCAGTCGCGGGCTTCACAATTTCACACTCAACGTTCGCCGCGCCATTGTCGGCGAACGTTGCTCAGATCGCCTATTCGATACTGTAACCCTTTGCCAGCGATTGGTAGGCGTCCAGGCCGGTGCCATCGAGACCGGAATCGCGAACGATTTCGGTCTCGGCTTGCTTGCCACTGGACTTTTCAATGGCGGTCGCATGAATTCGGCCACTGGCATCGTAGCTGTAGGTCAATTCAACAGGCGACCCGGACGGCAAATTGGGAGGCAAATTCGTCACGCGGAAATCGCCGATCAGCGAGCAGGCATCGGGGTCACTGGCTTCCCCTTCGAGAATGTGGACGTGGACCCGCTGCTGATTCGGGCTGGTTGTCACAAACTTCTGCGTCACGCTGGCCGGGATGGTCGTGTTCTTGGGAATCATCACGTGATTCATTTTACGTGACGTGTTGGACGGATCGGTGATCTTCACGCCCAGCGAGTGCGAATTCACATCCGATGTTGTGACAGACCGAAGCCGATTGATGATGGCCTGTGCCATGCGGCTGTCATCGCCGTACTGCCGCGACTCCAAAATTGCGGCGTGAATGGCCGCACCCTGCGCGACGGCTGCCTCGGGCATCATTTCACGGGTTGGTTCCCGTCCGCAGATGTCCTTCAACATCGTTTCAACAACCGGCATGTACGTCGAACCGCCCACGAGTACGAGTTCGTCCAAGTCATCGCGGCGGATTCCCGATTGCTTGAGGACTAACTCGGTCGTGTCGTGGGTCCGCTGCAATAGGTCGGCGGTCATACGCTCGAATTCGGCTCGCGTTAACGCAACCGTCAACGATTTGCCTTCGTGGTAAACGTTTACCGGCACCTGGGACTTTTCGCTCAGTTGCCGTTTGACCTCTTCGCAATCCTGCGACATTCGTTGCAGCGTGTTGGGATCGTCGCGGGGATCGACGCTGAATTTACTCAGGAACTGCTCAGCAACGTGATCGACAATTCTGCGACTCCAATCGAGTCCACCCAGCATGACGTCGCCATCGGTTGCCAGTACACGGAAGGTACTTGCCGTGTAACTGACCACGGTCACGTCGAATGTTCCCCCGCCCAAATCGTAAACGAGAATGGTCCGTTCCTTAAACTCTTTGTCGGTCCGACCCAGTTCTCCGCGGTTCCACGCATAGGCCAACGTGGCAGCCGTTGGCTCGTTGATGATGTCGATCACATTCAATCCCGCAATTCGCCCGGCGTCCTGTGTCGCTTTGCGGCGGACGTCGTTGAAATAGTACGGAACGGTGATGACGGCATTGGCAATCGGCCCTACTTTTTCTTCGGCGTTCTGCTTCAGCTTTTTGAGAATCAGGGCGGAAATGAATTCCGGCGTCAGTTTCTTATCTTGATAGACAACGAAATAATCCTTGTTGCCCATCTGCCGCTTGATCGACTCGACGATATGCCGAGGATCTTCAATCGAAAGCCGTTCGAATGACGGACCGACCATCACCGAACCCTGCTCGCCGAGCAGAACGACCGATGGAGTAATCGACCGGTCGTCGGTGTTCTCCAACAAAGCGGGATTGCCTTCGTTATCGAGCTGTGCGACGGCGGAGTACGTCGTACCCAAATCGATGCCGACTGTTTGACCTTCGAGAAGTTTCATAGTTTAGCCTTAGGGGTACCTGTGTCGTCTGGCGGACCCCATTCAGGAGGTCTGCCGAATTCAAATTATTTGAGCGAAATTACCGAATGTGGATTCGGGTGATGGGTCAACGCTTCCCGCCTGGCAGGAAAACGTTGGCAGCCTGACTTCTCAAGAATGGTGTAAGAAGCGTCCGTCGGAAAACGGGCCGTCTCCCTCAAATCAGAAAGACGCATGCCAACTCAAGTATTCTGCCAGTCAGGTGGCGTGGAATCAAGCGGTCGAGACATGCCGGCCGGTTTGACTTGCGAAGATCGCTGATAAATGTGTTGGAATATGTTGAGCGATAGCGACTCGGGAAACGTCATGGCGACGACCGCAGACGCAGTGAGAGCGACTCATCTAATGTGTGCCGTTCGACAAGCTGCACGTATTCGTCGCGTTCCATCTTGCCTCCAAAGTACACAATATGCTCGACGAGATGGTCCCGCGACGGGGTCTCATCTGGCATCGAGTTGACGGCTTTGAGCATGGTTTCCAGCCCGCCCCGCTGGTCTCCGGCGGTGAAATCGATCTGGCCGATCATTGCGAGGGAAAGGGAGTTTGCTTCTTGGTCAGGCGCGCCGAGTTCTAAACTGCGGCGGAACATTTCGCGAGCTTGATCGGGACTGTTCATCCGTAAGACGTGTCCCAATCGGTGCAGGGCGGTGGCTTCGAGTTGCCGATCGCGCAACCGCGCAGCAGCCTGTTCGACGAGAGTATAGTTTTCTACCGCTTCGGTCGGTCGGCCCGATTGCTCGTGCATCTGACCGATACGCAGTTGGATGCGAGCGATTCCCAATTCATCGCTCAGCTCGATTAACGACTGCAGCACGTCCTCGTAGCAGCGAATCGCATCGTTCCAACGTTCTTCGGACACGGCCGCTTCGCCATCGGCCAAGCGTTGGCGAATAAACGTCTCGCTCGTGGAATTGGAGCCTGTTGAATTCGGGCCTGTTGTATTAGACATACGAAACAGCCTCACGTCACCCCGCGAATGCAAAGTGCATCAGCAACGCGACAGAGAAATAAGTCACCACGCCGAATACATCAACCATTGCAGCGATGAGCGGATTGGACATTAACGCCGGGTCCATGCCCACCGACTTGAACAGCAACGGCAACATGGCACCGGTTACGGTTCCCAACATGACCACTAGAAACACGGTCACTCCAACAACTGCGGCCGGTTCGACACCTTCGAACAACAGAGCCGAGCCAAACCCGAGCACGGCCAACCCTCCGCCGAGTAGCAATGCAAGCCGGAATTCACGGCTGATAATCTCCCAATTCTGGCTGCGGTCGATCTGCTCGACGGCAAGCAGGCGTATGACCAACGTGGCCGATTGGGAGCCGGCATTTCCGCCGCTGGCCAGCACCAACGGCAAGAAGAGGATCAGCCAGGCGAACTGCTGCGAAGTGCTCTCGAAGCCTCGAAGGATTGAAGCGGTCGCCAACGCCGCCCCCAGCAGCAGCACAAGCCAGATGCCGCGTTTCCACGTCAATGTTAACAGCGATGTCGAAAGGTAGCTGTCTTCCAACGGTTCAACCGCACCAAGCCGGTGGGCGTCTTCGGTGGCTTCCTGCTGGACGACATCGAGTACGTCGTCGTGGGTGATGATGCCCACCAGGCGGTTCTGATTATCAACGACCGGAATGGCGATGAAGTCGTACCGTGCCAACTCGTTGGCAACAACTTCCTGATCATCATCGACGCGGACCGAGATCACGCTGCGCGTCATGATGTCGCCGAGACGTGCATCGGGTCGCGCCAAAATCAGTTCCCGCAGCGTGACGAATCCGAGCAGATGCCGTTCTTCATCGAGAACATAAACGTAGTAGATCGTTTCACGGTCGGGTGCCTGCTGCCTGAGGCGTTCGATGGCCTCGTTGACACTGATGTCTTCGGGCAGCGACGCGTACTCGGTCGTCATGATCGAGCCGGCGCTGTCCTCCGGGAACGACAACAGCCTGCGGATGTCGCTTCGTTCGGCCTGCGCGACAAGCGGAAGTAGCCGTTCGACTAATTCCGGGTCCATTCGTTCCAGCAAGTCGACGCGGTCGTCGGGCGCCATTTCTTCCAGCAACTGTGTCAGCCGATCACGATCAACGCCTTCGACCAGCGTGACCTGAAGGGGCAATTCGAGAAACTGAAAAATCTCAACCTGCAGCGGCAACGGGCTATGAGAAAGGACACGCCAGACTTCGGCGCTCGAAAGCGAGCCAAGCACTTCAGCAGTTGCTGCCGGGTGGAACACTTCGCAGAATTCGCGCAGACCGTCGGCGTCATCTTCCTGCAACAGGATTTGCAGATCGGGAAGCAGAAGCTGGCTGTACATGGTGGCACCCGTGGTAATCTTGCGGGCTGCCCTACATGATACGCCGCCCCCCACGCATCATAGGTTGCAGTGAGAGAGAGGGCGAGCGAAGTCACACTCCGAAATCAATCTTCTACGTTGCCGGCGCGGCGTCGAATCCTTGTTCTTGCAAATAACGTCGGCTCGATTCGAGGTTGCTCCAGATAGCGGCGTGCGAATCTATTTCAAAGAGGATCGGGCCGCCGTAGCCCATCTGTTTCAGTGCGGCCGCTTGCGCTTTCCAGTCGATGTCGCCGTTGGCCACTGTGGTCAACGGGCCGCCGGATCGCTGTTTGGCGTGAACCATCGACAATTCTGCTGGCTTCAACGACGCTGTGATTACAGCCGGATCGACACCATCGCCGGGAAAGAGCAGATTGCATGGATCGTAACAGAGCCGCAACCGATCGCCATCTGGCCCGAGTTCACTTCGCGCCGCATCGAAGGCGGCACGGAACTCAGACCACGGCTGCAGGGAATGTTCGACTGAAAGAATTCCGTCCAACTCAATCATCGCACGGGTGAGTCGGGCAATTTGGTTGCCGACTGTTTGAGGAGAATCCGCAATCAGTTTTGTCGAAAGGTCCACCAGACGCAGATGCGGAGCGTACTCACCGGCGACGGCATGTGCAGCCCACTTGCCCGCTGTAAACACTTCATCGTCGGCCAAAAAACCGACTTGCAGAAAGGGGACGGCTATCGCTACGTCGAAACGGATGCCGGGAAACGATTCACTTAGAACGGTCATCGACTCGGGAAGCGGCAGCGGTTCATCGCCCGTTTCAAACTCGCCCAAGCATGTCTGCCGCAACTCGATGACGCGATATCCCCGCGCGACGGCCTCACCGATCAGATCGGTTAATAACGCACCGGCTGCGAGTTGCTTCCGAAAACAATTTGATACGATGCCCCAAGCCGTCATGACGCCGCCCACCAAAGGACATAGTGAATCGTCTGCAAAAGAACTCTGCCACCGGCCGCTTCTCACGCGCGGGTATCCGGGCCTTTGCCCTCGGATAATTCGACGCGATCGACGTTCTTGACGTTGGCGCAGTCGTCCAAATCATCTGTCCGGCAGGCGGCCGAGTTGGAAATGATGAAACGAATTGGCCCACCCTCTTCCGCCTTGAGCGCACGGTTCTCGATTTGATAGACGAGAACGCCTCGCTCGCGCACCGCATCGAGCGGAACGCTTGCGGAAAAACCGTCGAGCGACGAACTCATTGTCAGGTGGGTTGCTGAGGAACGCGGCCGGACACGCTGCAACACCGATTCCAACGTGACGCCATCCCCCTTGCGCCGGGCATCGATCTGGCTGACATCGCGAACCTGCTCTTCTTCAGCGAACGCGGAAAAATCGGCCTGCGACAACTCCAGCGGTTGTTCAACCTGCCCTTCCACGCGCACCAGAACGCTATCGCTCATTGTTTTCCACCCAACGAAATTCAAATAACTGCTGTAAGATCAACAGCCAGTATGCGGCACGAAAACGTGGAACGCCAGCCATCGCGTCGATGGGCAGCGAAACCACAAGCGAGTTTTCGGTCATCTTTTGCGTGGACTCATCGCGAACGATGATTTAACCGGGCGAGGAATGCAGCCAGACATCGACTTTCCGACGGAGAGAGCCGAGGCGGCTGCGGGTGGTGCGGTAGGCGTGTTCTAAATAGAAGCGGGCGAGTTGAGCGCGACGCGGTGCAGGAATCGTCAAATCGACGCAACTGCGATTGTGCGTCGCCCAGTCCCGTTTGTGTTTGTAGTCGCCGCGCAGATAATCCCAATTGCTTACGCCGTTTGCGACGGCCCATTCGAGCATAGAGAAATGCAGCGCATGACCGGGGCGCAAGCGGAGATGGTCCGGATCGTGTCCCCGCTGGTATTCGTAGACCGTATCGCCCTGCCGAAAACCGTAACAGGCAGCCAACGCGTTGCCGTCCAATCGAAGCGATGCAAGGACGAGCATTCCCCGATTCAGATAGTCGCGTGCCACCTCGGTGTGAAACGCGTCGAAACGGGGGTCGGCAAAGCAGCCCGGTTGTCCCGCGGCGGCCCAGTGACGGTTGTGGAGCGTTCGCAGTTCGTCCCAGCAGCGCTCGAATTGCGATGTGTCTTCGGCCACTTCAAACTCAACGTTCTCACGATCGTCGAATTCACGCCGAATGCGGCGGAGCTTCGTCCGCCGTGATGATGAGAGTCCATCGAGGTAAACATCCCACGAGTCGGGCAGTTGCACGACCCAATTGGAAACTCCGCCGGCTCGAATGGCAGAGACCTCTCGCGATGTCAGATTTTCTTCGACGACGGCAAGTTGCCGGCTGTCGGCGGGGATGTCGGTCCAACGTATCACATCCCACTCTCGGCCCATGTCGTTCAGCAGGAATTCAAAAAACGCCGACACGACAGTTTCTTCGGCACCCTGTTCGATAAGCAGCCCCAGGTATTCGGAGCAGACTTCCGTGCCGCCAAGGAAGCGGACCGCCCTGACACGAAATGGAAAAAGTTCCACATCGATGAACAGTGGCGCGATTCCCATCAAACGGTTGCCGTCCCGAGCCGTAAGGATTCGCAATGAGTGTCCGTCGCCAAAGTGTTTCCACCAGGCACGCAACCAGGAGCGACACCGAAAGGGGTTATCGTCATCGCCGGCGGCAACGAGCGCGTCCCATTCGCCGGCCAGCAGATCCCACTGCTCGATATTGTCGATCAGCTCGACTTGGAGCATGAGAGGAAACCTCGAATATCGAAGACGGCCGCCTGCCGCTGTTGGAAAAGGGGAGAGAGCGTTCTTTTGTGCGCATGGGCGATGTGCGTCGCGCGTCACCGATGCGACATTTTCGTATGCAAATCTAGCTTACAACGCGGGCTTTGGCGGGAGACGTGGCGTGAATTTGTTGAATAATTCACCGTGGCGGAAGGCATACCACCTACAGCGAGAGACGTGGGTGACGCAACTATCCGTTGCTGAACGGGTGCCACTGGCGTGTCGCCAGTGCAAAGTTGTGGACACTGGCGACACGCCAGTGGCACCCAAAGCGGATAACCGGAATGTGGGACGTTACCCGTTATCCGCCGACCTGGTCGCAGCGTCGGCATAACCGTCAGGATGCTGCTGATACCAACGCCACGCGCTGCCGATGATCTCGTCGAGATCGGTCATTTGCGGTTGCCAGCCCAATTCCTCTCGTGCCGCATCGGCTGCTGCGACGAGTACCGGCGGGTCTCCCGGACGCCGCTCTCCCAATTCGATGGGGACATTCTGACCGGTCACTCGGGTAGCGGCATCGATGACTTCCTTCACAGAAAATCCGCGGCCGATGCCGAGATTGTAAAAGCGTGCATCGCCCGGCCGAATGGCACCGAGGGCCAACCGATGCGCATCGCACAAATCTTCCACGTGGATGTAATCGCGAATGCAGGTGCCGTCGTCGGTTTCGTAATCGGAACCGAAAATTGTGACGCAGTGACGTTTTTCAATGGCCGGTTGAAGTGCAATGGGAATGAGATGAGTCTCTGGATCGTGATCTTCGCCCAAGCTGCCGTCGGCGGCTGCCCCGGCGACATTGAAGTATCGCAGTGCAACAAAACCGAACTCCGCATCGGAGAGAACCTTATCTCGCAGAATTCGTTCCACAAACAGTTTGGAGTGGCCGTAAGGGTTGATTGGTCGTTGTGGCGTGGTCTCGCGGATGGGCATTTCGTCTGGAATGCCGTAGGTCGCTGCCGTCGAACTGAAGACAATCTGTTTCACGCCTGCGGCATCCATCGCTTCGAGCAAGCCGAGAGTGCCGCAGGTGTTGTTTCGATAGTAGCGGTACGGGAGAACAACCGATTCCCCGACAAGACTGAAGGCGGCGAAATGGACGACCGCCGTTACCGAATGATTGCGCAGTATTGTTTCGATACGTGCCGAGTCGGCGACATCGGCTTCGTAGAAAGTGGCCTGCTGATGAACGGCTGCACGGTGACCGGTCGACAGATTATCGACGACGACAACCTCTTCTCCCCGCTCAATGAAATGCTTTACCGCATGGGAGCCAATGAATCCGGCTCCACCCGTGACGAGAATTGCCACAATCACCTCCGAGTGGTCTCAGCGGCATCGGTCGATCTGCCAGCTTCAGCGGGCGCGATGCACTATCCGCCGGAAGAATAGCACATCGGCACTGGATGCCACATGCTGAGTGGAGAGAAATCGAGCATCGCCGGCCCTTTGCGCGGGCGAGTGAGTTGCCCGTGCTTTACTGCCGCCAATTCATGCCTTAGCAATTGCTCTTTCAAGTCTCTCTAACGACGTGCGTTCTTGTCAGGGCGTGGCGTCGGATAATTTCGGGGTGGAAAGTTTCGGATCGGGGGTTTCCACAACCAGAATCTCGACTGTGAACATCCCGGCGTTCGGCTGTTGTCCCCCGCCGTTCGCTCCTCCGGGATATCCTCCGCCTGCGGCACCAGGATATCCCCCGTTCTGATTTGCACCACTATTTGCGGTGTTTTGGGTGATCAACACGTCGATTGATCGCCGTGAGTTTTTTTCTGTGCCGGCCGTCACACTATCGATCCAACCGCCCCAGGAAAACTTATAATCTTTGCCTCGTCTTAACTGTTTCTTGTACGATTCAAAAACTTTGGCAGCTTCCTCTTGTGGGATTTCCATCTTTACATATTGCAGGCTGAGCGGTCCCGGCGGCGTGACGCCTGACGTGAACTCGGAGACGTCCGCCGGCCAGTTCATTTCGTGAACGCCTAGAACCCGCGCATTGCGATGCAGCCTGATTGGAAGTTTCGGGGGTATCGAATCTTCCTGATTACTTGTTGTGGCCCGCAGACGGTTGGTGACGGCTCGCACCATATAGGCCGAAGTCTCCATCCAACTGTGTTTTGCAATCGACTGGCGTTGCGACTTGCCAACGCGGGGATTCGCGGTGGTCGACTGTTGGTTCGAAACTGGGCTTTGCATCATCAGTCGGGGAAGTTGTTTCAATACGATAATCATCCCTGGATCACGAACGACCGTTTGATAGAGCTTACGCGAAAGCAATGCGTTGGCTCCGTCTTGCCAGCGGCTGAAGAGCAAATCGTATGTTGCTTTTCTCACTCCGGTCGTCGGCAGCGAGCCGGCTAAGGCCAGCGTATCGAAGCTGTCTTCCAGTGACTGGATATTGCGAGTCCTTCCCTCGACAAAGCTTGTTGTTTCGGCACGCCAGAGATATTGAATCGCGTGTCGCATGGCTTCGTCGGAAAGCGGGCGACGAGCGAGTTGCCCAGGAGGTGGTCCGCCGGGTACCCCGTTGGGGCCACCACCGGGCGTCATTGCGCCTCCACCGGGCATTGGGTAGCCGGCACCACCAGGCATCGGGAGACCAGCACCACCGGGCATGGGCGAAGCGCCAACGCCGGGCATGGGCGAAGCACCAACGCCGGGCATCGGGAGACCAGCACCACCGGGCATGGGCGAAGCGCCTCCACCGGGCATGGGATAACCAGCACCGCCGGGCATCGGATAACCGGCACCGCCGGACGTTGGGTAAGCTCCCGGTTGGTTCGCGCCGTTTGGCGAACGACCTGGGGCTTTGGGAAGTGGAACTCCCATCAGCCGGTCCATCACCGAAGTTGCTGTCCCGAGTATGAGGGCTGCCGTCTGGCCACGTAATTCTGCGCCACGGGCCTTATTGAGGCTTTCCGGATTACGAACCGCAGCGTCTAATAGCTCGTGAGTCGGATGGCCAGCACCTCCGTAGCTGTCTAACGCTGCCGCCAGCACCCAATCGGCTGTTTGCCGTTCATTGACGACCGTCTTGATCTCTCCGG
>JABISG010000013.1 GCA_018699955.1 Planctomycetaceae bacterium
CATTGGACTACGAGACCCCCGCCGCATTCGCGGCCCGTTCTGTTCCACAGGACTTCGCTACGCTCAGCCCTGTGGAACAGAACGTGTTACCTGAACCCCGATTCTCTCACTGAAGGTGGTACAACAATCGGGGGTAGGTCACCGCCTTTAGAGCGTCATCGAAGCCGAGATTCCGGCTGCGCGCAATCCGTCGATCCATCGCTCGGGTAGACCCGAAACGTCGTAAACTACCCAGAGCTTCAGCGTCTCTCGCTTTCTCTGCACGCCCCGTCACAATCCGGTGCTGCGCGATTTGTGTAAACACGTCGCGCGCGGCCTCGTTTTTGTGCCGGTTGACTGGACATATTCCAACGGCACGATTAAAGATTGTCGTAGGAATTATCGGAAGTCGGCTGCTGTTGGTTGATAGTCGCGCCGACCGGTGGAAGGTATAGTTGGAAAGTCAGAAACGTCTTTCCCCTTTTGCCTTTTCCACATTTGCTTTTTGTTCGACCGGCGATGCCGGGTGAGGCCATTCATGAATGCACAAGGAAAGCAGTCGTCCGGTGACGGTACTGCGAAGCCGATGATTGAGGCACGCGGGCTGAGCAAGTACTACGGCCCCTTTGTTGCGACTCAGGACGTGACGTTTACAGTCCCCGCTGGCCAGGTGGCAGCATTCCTGGGACCGAACGGTGCGGGCAAATCGACCACAATGAAACTGCTGACCGGTTTTCTCGCTCCGAATGCCGGAGAGGCGAGAATTGGTGGATTCAACGTCTCGCAGAATCGCATCGAGGCGAGCCGACTGATTGGTTACCTGCCCGAAAACGGGCCGTTGTATAACGAGATGACGCCACGCGGCATCTTGCGATATCTGGGGCAGGCACGCGGCATGAGCGGCGCCCTGTTGAAGCAGCGGATGGAATACGTCGCCGAACATTGCGCCCTCGATAGCGTATGGGGTAAGCCGGTCGGCAAGCTGTCGCGCGGGTTTCGACAGCGGGTTGGCATGGGGCAGGCGTTACTGCACGACCCGGAAGTGTTGATTCTCGACGAACCAACCAGCGGCCTTGATCCCAACCAGGTTCACGACGTCCGCGAGTTGATTATTCGCCTCGGCAAGACGAAAACGATTTTGCTTTCGACCCATATTTTGCAAGAAGTTCGGGCCGTCTGCAGTCGTGTGATTTTGATTAACGAAGGACGCGTTGTGCTGGACGGTTCGATTGACGACATGGAGGGCGACCAGCACGACATGGAGCAACGATTCCGCAAATTGACGAACGTGGGATAGGGGTTGAAGTCCCTGTTGGACTCGCCGTTGCTGCTGGATTGAAATTCATACTGCTGGTTTGAAAAGCGAATAAATCGGAGTTACCGGAATGTTGCGTTGTCACGTGATCTGGGCGGTGTTTTGCCGCAATGTTGCCGCCTATTTTTCCGGCGTGCTGGGATACCTGTTCATTGTCGTATTCGTGCTGGCGATGGCATCGTACGCCTATACGCCGGAATTTTTCGCGAACAACGTCGCGACGCTCGATCAATTGAACGAGGTGTTTCCCTGGCTGCTGCTGTTCATTGTGCCGGCGATCACGATGAGCGCGTGGGCGGATGAAAAGAAACTGGGGACCGAGGAATTGCTGTTCACGTTGCCGGTCAGCGATACGGAGATCCTGTTAGGCAAGTATCTTTCGGTTCTCGCGGTCTATTCGATTGCGCTCGCCTTTTCATTGGGCCAATTGTTCGTGCTGGGTTTGTACGCCGATCCCGATTGGGGGTTGTTGTTTGCCACCTATGTGGGCTACTGGCTGGCCGGCGCGGCTTTGGTCAGCGCGGGAATGTTTGCCTCTTCTCTAACCAGCAGTTCGACTGTCGCTTTCGTGTTGGGCGTAATTTTGTGCGCGATTCCGGTCTTTATGCGCGAGATCGTGCAGATGATTTCCGTCGTCGATGGCGTTGCGGTTTGGCTGCTCAGCTCTGAAAACGGAGTCGTGAATTGGTTCGGCGGGGTCGTGCAGCACGTGTTCGGCTTCATTGCATCACTCGAGTTTGGCCAGTTGAGTTTGAGCGAGCAATTCCGCGAGTTCGGGCTGGGCATGGTTCCCTTGAGCGGGCTGATTTACTTCGGCAGCTTGACGGCATTCATGCTTTACATGAACCACGTGGTGATTACCAAACGGCACTGGAGTGCCAGCCAGAAGACGGGCATGGGGTTGCAATACGTGTTGCGAACCGCCTGTCTGATTGTGATTTTGACCAGTGCGAATGTGATGACCCGCGTCTCGGCCGATGCGATGGGCCTGCGGGCCGATGTGACCGCCGACAACGCCTACACGTTGACAGATACGACTCGCGACTTGCTGGCGGCAGTCGATGAAAAGCAGCCGGTGACCATTCAGGCATTTCTGAGCGACGCCGTTCCGCAGGAGTTCATCCCAGTGCGAAAGCGGCTGGAAGGGCTGTTGCAGCAGTACAGTCGCCTCGGCGGGAAGAACGTGGAAGTTCGCATCGTTTCTGTCGGCGATGCCTATAGCCGCGCTGCGGAGGAAGCGGGGACATTCGGGATCGCCAAACGGCAGATTCAATCGGAACGCGATGGACGGTTTGAATTGACCGAATTTTACCTGGGCGCCGTTATCAGCAGTCCAAACGATGAGGTGGTGATTTCCGCAATCGATGTCGATACGCCGCTGGAGTACGAACTGACCCGATCAGTGCGAACCGTCTCGGGGAAGAACCGGCGAACGGTCGGCGTGTTGGCGACCGATGCCTCGGTCATCGGCGGATTTGACCGCAGTTCGTTTCGGAGTCTGCCGCCGTGGCAGATTGTCACAGAGCTGCGCAAGCAGTATGACGTCGCAGGGATTTCTCCCGATTTGCCTTACGATGAACAGCCCGAATTGGAGCTGTTCCGCCTGAAGGCGAAGCATGTAACCGGTCTGGACGAGAAGAGCCTCAACGAGGAAATCCGCAAGGCTTACGCCGGCAAGAACATCGAGCTGGCGGCCGGAGCGGCCGTGAAGGTGGTAAAGGCCGGCAGCAAATGGCGCGTGAGCGACGATGCCAACTCGCATAGCTCAACCATCCTCCTGCAGGGCGAAGACTTGATCGGCTATGGCAGTTTCGACGTGCTGTTGGCGGTGCTGCCTTCTTCGCTTTCGCAGCCACAGATGGCGCGATTCGTCGATGCGATCGAAGCAGGGACGCCGACGATGATCTTCGACGATCCAATGCCGGTCACCGTTGGTTTACAGCATGCCCCGATGGTACCCAAGCGTCCGCCGGGCGGGCCAATGGGTCAACAAGGGCCTCCACCAACACCGCGAGCCGACGACGGCAAAGCGACGTCGTTAATGAAGGCGTTGGGAATCATGTGGGACAGTTCGGTCTCGAAGCCGTGGAGTGGCGAATTGGTGGTCGTCTTCGACTATTTCAATCCGCATCCAAAAATCGAACAACTCGTTCCACCGGAATTCGTGTTCATCAGCCCGGAAAGCGGCGTTCCCTCGGCCATCAGCGAAAAGAGCAAGATCACCAAAGGGTTCACTCAAATGCTGGCGTTGTTCCCCGGTCGATTTATGCAGGTTGGGAACGAGTCGGATCTTGAATTCGAGCCGCTGTTGCGCAGTGGTGCGAATTCGGGCGTCTTGAAGTGGAGTGAGATGATGGAAGAGGGGAATCCGTTTGCCGGTCCGCAGCCGAAGCGCGATCCCGTCCGTCTTCGCGATGAAGACGCTCACACCCTGGCGGCCCACATTCACAGCAAGAAAAAAGACGGGCTGAATGTTGTCTATGTTTCCGACATCGACATCGTTTCGGATTACTGCCTGTACAGCCTGTCTGATATTCTCCGCCGCGGTTTCGATTACGAATTGGAATTGGACAACGTGGACTTTGTGTTGAACTCGGTCGATTTGCTCGCCGGCGACGAGGCGATGATCGATCTGAGAAATCGCGAAGCGAAAATGCGGCCGCTGACGGAGATTCAGGAACAGGTGAACGGATTCCGCAAGCAACGTCAGCAGGAAGAAGAACGTAGACAGAAACAATGGAAAGAGGAGATCGAGACGATCCAAAGCCAGTTGGACGATGCTCAGAAGAATCTCGGTACCGATGATTCCAGCTTGGCCATTCAACGGCTCTTCACAGCCGCAGAGAATGCAACCCAGCGATTGAAGCAGAAGAAAGAGGAGATCGAGCAGGAGAAGCAACAGGCACTCGATCGCTTGAAAGGCGAAGAACGTCGTCAGGTCGATTCATTGCAGACACGGATTCGCTGGTGGGCTATTTTGCTGCCGCCGATCCCGCCGATTATGCTCGGCGTACTCATGTTGGGCCTACGCGCCTACCGCGAGGAAAGAACGATCCAACCGAGCCGTTCGGTGAGAAGATAACGACGGGGACACCGAGTCATTTGGCCGTCCCGCTTGCGGGGCGTGTGGAAATTTAAGATTTAGAGAAGATTGGAAAGTGGTTCGATGAGTGCATCGATTCGCACGTTGATTTACGCGGGTGTGGCCCTCTTTTTTGCCGTCGCGGCCTACCTGACCGACAGAGCAATGCAGCCGGCCGATCTGTCTGGTTTCGATCTGGTTGGGCAGGAGTTTGATCCGACCTTCACCGAGCCGGAGAAGGCGGCGAAGTTGCGGGTTGCCGCCTACGACGATCTGACAAAACAGTCGCAGGTGTTTACCGTCGAAAAAGATGGCGACAGCTGGCGGATCCCCTCACATCACGATTACCCGGCTGAAGCGAAGAAGCGACTGGCCGAGACGGCCGCCTCGGTAATGGGCGTGAAACGCGAAGCGGTGGCCGGCCGCAGGCAGGCAGAACACGAACGCTACGGCGTGATCGATCCGCTCGATGAAACATCGACGGCCCTGCGTGGACGCGGTCAGCGGATCACCTTGTACGACGATTCCGCAAAAGAACTGGTCGATTTGATCATCGGCAATCAGGTCGAGGGACAGGCCAATCAATACTACGTACGCGTCCCCAAGGAAAATGAGACCTACCGTTCGACCGTCAGCATCAGCCTATCGACGAAATTTTCTGATTGGATCGAACCGGACCTGTTGAAATTGACTGGCGCCGATTTGGTCGCAATGAAATCCAGTAAACCGATCATTGAAGAAAAGGTTGTGCAGACACCCTTGGGGCCGGTCAGAAGCGAGCAGCAGACTGGCGAAGAGACGGTGCAACTCTCGCGGGAGGAAGGCGGAACCGACTGGACGCTCGAAGATTTGGACGATGCCGTCGAGGAATTCGACAATGCGTCGGTTGCCAACGTCGTCAACGCCGTCGATGAGTTGAAGATTATCGGTGTGCGGCCCAAGCCGCCCGGTATCAAGGCCGATTTCACGCTGGATATTCCCAAAGACCTGCAAGGCGACCCGCGGCGAGCCCAGGAGTTTGCTCGTGAGCGAGTTCGAGAATTGATGGATAAGGGTTTCGGTATCTTCGCCAACGCGGAAGGGCAACCCTATCTCTCGGCTCGTGAAGGTGAATTGATTGCGACCACGAAGGCTGGTGTCGTTTACAACCTGCACTTCGGCAATCGATTCGAGGGCAGCCTGGATGACATTGAATTCGGTGCCGCGGAAAAGAAACCTGCCGAAGGTGCAGAGGAGAAGAAAGCCGAGACACCCCAAGCGGGCGAGAAGAGCGATTTGAATCCCGACGAAGATGTGCAGGAAGGTCGTTATGTGTTGGTCCGCGTGGAACTCGACAAGAAATCCCTTGGTGGTGAGCCGGTAGCACCAGTTGAGCCAACAAAGCCGGCTGAGGCCGGTTCACCGAAAAAACCGGCCGCCGACGCGCCCAAGTCCGACGACAAGGAAAAGGAAAACCAGCCGAAGGGCGAGAACGAGGCCGACGAAAAATCAGCCGACGACGCCAAGAAAGATGGGGCAGACGCCGAGAAGAAATCGCCCGAACAGACCGCGTATGAACAGGCGATGAAAGACTTCACGCTGAAGAGATTCAAATTTGAAAGTGACAAAGCGGCCTACGAAAAGAAGGTGGAAGAGGGGCAGAAGCAGGTCAATCAGCTGAACGACCGCTTCGAGGCGTGGTACTATGTAATTTCCGCCGAGAGTTTTGAGACTTTGCGGATGTCGCGAGCCGATTTGGTCAAGGATAAGGATGTTAGTGAGCAACCCCCGGTTGCAGCGCCGAATCCCTCGTCAGCCGAGTCAGCGCAGCCGCCCGCTGAGGGGTGATGAGTGCTCTGGCAGTGTTGGTCGTCGATCTTTGTCAATTCTCACTCCTCTTGCAAATCAGTGCGTTGGACGGTAATTTTCCGGTATGACAATTGAATTTAAGCCGGGCGATTCCCCCGGAGAAGAAGATTCCTGGGCAAAACTGGCCGAGAATCTTTTCGGAATCAATTTCACCAAGTCGAGCGAGCCACCACCCGAATTGCCGGCTCCGGCAGAGGAGAAACCCGCTGCGGAGGACGAGGACGCGAGCGAAGAGGTGGTTGAGGCCGCGTCGATTGAGGCCGACGAGCCTGATGTTCCCGTTGATTCGGGTGATCCGTTTGGTGTTTTCGACGAAATCGAAGATATCGACAACGTTGAAGAAGAGGACGATGTTGCGGCCGAAACTGTTGCCGAAGACGCCTCCGCCGACAATTCCGGCGAAGAGGTTGATACCTTCTGGGATCCATTGAACAGTTGGGACTGGGGGGATGAACCGCGCGATGCGAAACCGAAACCGGAATCGCGTTCACCGCGAAGGTCGGCTCCGGTGGCGAAAAAGAGTACACCGGAACCTGTTGCTCCTATTGATCGTGGTCGTTTCGAAAAGACGGATGTTGCCGGTGAGTCGGCGGCCGTATTTCGCGATGAGTACGTGGAAGACTCCGATTTCGGTGCCGGTATAACCACCGACGATGCGGCAAGTTCGGTGGTAGACAAGTCTGTCACCGAAAGTGATGCCGCTGTCGCTGAGAGAGCCGCAACTGAGACTGCCGCAACTGAGACTGCCACGGCAGAAACAGCCGCTAACGAGACGACGGCCGCGGGCGAATCAGAAGAAGGCGAAGCTCGTCCCAAGAGGCGACGTCGGCGTCGACGTCGGCGTCCCTCCCGAAAACCTGCTGCGACCACGGATGAGAGTGACGGCTCCGAAGGAGCTACGGAAGCAGCGGAAGAACAGCCGGTCGAAGCCGATGCGGAATCGCCGGTGGTCGCTGCCGAAGAATCTGCAACGGATTCGGAAGAGCAGGATGCCGAAGCAACGCCCGAAAAGCGGCGATCCCCGCGACGGCGTTCGCGTCGGCGACGTAAACCGGCTGCAAAACCCGAAACGGAAGAACAGCCAACGACGACTGTTGAAGCGGAGACTTCGACCGATCCGGACGACTCCGGTGACGACGACGATGCGGACAGCCCGTATGGGCATCCGGATGACGCCGGCGCCGATGCTGACACCGATGCCGATGGGGAGCGGAAATCGTCCGCCAGCAAGATCCCCACATGGGAAGAGGCGATGTCCTACATGTTGAATAAGCAGCCTGCGGAATCGCAGAGCGGGACGTCACCCCAAAAGTCATCCAGGTCGTCTTCCGGCCGCCGCCGCAGTCGTCGTGGTGGCAAATCTGCGAAGTCGACAAAGTCCACATAGCGCCGCGGCAGTGTGGTTGAATCGGACGGGCTCCTCGTGTTTCGGCTTCCCCTGCGGTATGCTGGATTGACTGCGAATTCATGCCACAGTGTTTGCGCCAGGTGAGCGTGAAGGGCATGTCGCTGACACGTCCCGTAATCGGGGCGGCTCGATGAGAGAGAATCCATGGTTCGACGTCTGTGTCTCGTTGCTGCAATGTGGTTGTTGGCTTGTTCGATCGATCGAGCTTCGGCGGCCGAACCATCAGCAGAATCGACCGCAAAAGCCATAACAGTTTCAGCGTCGGATTGGCCGTGGTGGCGCGGTCCGAATCGAAATGGAATTGCTGCGCCCGATCAACAGCCGCCGTTGAAGTGGAGCGAGTCACAGAACGTGCGTTGGGCTATCCCGGTTGCCGGCCGAGGCCACGGGTCACCAACCGTGGTGGGAAACCAGGTGTTTCTGGCGACAGCCGACAAAGAATCCGGCGTGCAAGCGGTCGTCTGTTACGACCGGCAAACCGGTCGGGAATTGTGGAACACCACCGTTCATCGCGGCGGTCTTGCCACAAAGGGGAACGGAAAAGCCTCGCAAGCCTCTTCCAGCGTCGCCTGTGACGGCCGGCGGGTCTTCATCAATTTTGTGAACGACGGTGCCGTCTACACCACGGCCCTCAGCCGAGCCGGCAAACAACTCTGGCAGACGAAAATCAGCGATTATGTGGTCCATCAAGGATACGGCTCCTCGCCGGCGGTGTACCATTCGCTGCTGATTGTGACGGCGGACAACAAGGGTGGCGGAGCAGTCGCCGCGTTACAGCGGACAACAGGCAAGATCGTGTGGAAGTCGGATCGCCCCAAGACGCCGAATTATTCCTCGCCAATCGTTTTGCACGTTGGCGGACGTGATCAACTTCTGCTGACCGGCTGCGATTTGGTTTCTGCTTTCGATCCTTCCAACGGAAAAAAGCTGTGGGAGATTGAAGGCGCGACGACCGAATGCGTGACATCGACGGTGACCGATGGCAACTTGATTATCACCAGCGGTGGATACCCACGAAATCACATGTCGGCCATCCGCGCCGACGGTTCCGGCGAGGTTGTTTGGGAGAACAAAGTTCGCGTGTACGTGCCATCGGTGTTGATCAGCGAGGGGTTCTTGTACGCGGTGACCGACGCGGGCGTTGCCATGTGCTTCAAGGCCGAAAGCGGTCGGGAAATGTGGAAGCACCGTCTGGGCGGAGGGTTCACTGCCTCGCCGGTGCTGGTTGGCAAGCATATCTATGCAACGAACGAAGGCGGCAAGACATTCATCTTCAAGGCTCAATCGAACGAGTTTGAACTTGTGGCCGAGAATCAATTGGGCGACGAAATGTTCGCGACGCCGACAATTTGCGGCGGTCGCGTCTACCTGCGCGTCGCCAATCGGCAGGACGACAAACGCCAGGAGATGCTCTATTGCCTGGAGAAATGACGTTTGGCTTTGCCACCCCGCTTGCGGTTTAGCGGGCCAAAGACTTTCATGGACCGCCAAACCGCAAGCGGATTCGTTGCCACCAGATTTCGATTGATTACGTCATGTCTCCCGTCAAAATCGGCGTCATTGGCCTCGGGCGTTTCGGCCGTCTGCATGCGCTGACTCTCGCCCGTCTGGCGGAGTCAGAACTTGTCGCCTTGGTGGCGCGCCGGCAGAACAGTCTCGACGCGTTGGCCGAGGAACTTCCCGGCGTACCGGGTTGGACCGATTTGCAGAAGGCGATCGACGAATCCGGCGCAGAGGCATGGGTTGTCGCCTGCACGACCGCTTCGCATGTGGAAGTCACCCGAGCGCTGCTCGAAGCCGGTAAGACCGTACTGCTGGAAAAGCCGATCGCCGAGGATCTCACAGAGGCGGAAAGCCTCGCCCCGCTCGTGCAATCCGATTCCAGCAACCTGATGATCGGACACATTGTTCTGTTCAATAGTGAGTTTCGCCAACTGCGCGACGAAGTTCAGCAGCGCGGCGCGATCAGCTATATTGATTGTGTGCGTCATCGCCCGGCCAGTATTCTTCAGGATTTTCGCGGCGAGAATCCGCTGCACGCGGCGATGGTCCACGACCTTTATGCTGTGCAGGTTCTATTAGATCGGGCGGAGCCGGCTCATTTCAGCGCGCAATACCATCGGACGGCCGGCGGCGATATCGACCTGGCGATTGCTCAATTGCGTTGGGAAAACGGACCGGTTGCATCTTTTGCAGCGTCGTATCTCACACCAGCGGGGATGCCGCCGCGTGGGATCGATCGCACCGAAGTCTTCGGCGAAGGCTGGGCAGCGCGAATCGATCCGAATCCTCGCCCCATCGACGTTTGGGGTGAACAAGCCGAGTGGCCGATGGCGTTGGAGATTCGCGCCGAACCTGCGGGCGCGACCGGCATGATGGCGGAAGAGTTGCGCTGTTTCTGCCGGGTGGTACGTGGCAGCGAATCGGTACCCGTCGGGGCGACCTACCACGACGCATTGCAGGTGCAGCGTTGGATGGACAAGCTGGCGTCGTCCGCCGAGGGGGCGTAGTACTGCGTTGAATCTCAGTTATTCCTTGGGTGCCACTGGCGTGTCGCCAGTGCCTTGCGAGACGCTAGTGGCACCGGTCGATGCTGCAGAGGTTGAACGATTCAATCGACGCGAACGCCGCCGCACCATTTTGCTTCGGTTGGGCTTTCGATCTGATTCAGCGGCCATAACGGGCGATTGACACGGAAGAAATTCAGCCGTGGCCAATTTGCCGACGCGCAGCCGGGACAATCGGCCGAGAGGATCTCAGCGGCGAATGGTTCGTATTCGGCGCGAAATCCGGACGGTGATTTGGCGACGACGATCCCAAATGTTCGCGGGTCGAGGCCGCCGGTTTCGTAGAGGCTGGGTGTGCTGCCTGGGCCGGTCTTTTCGACGAACAGCACGGCGACGTTCCCACTGGTCACAACCGCTCCCTTGCCCATGTGAATTGGCATGTTCTTGCCAATGTGTCCGTCGAGGACAAAATCGACATCGAGCAGCCGCTCGACTGTGCCGCGAAACTCAATCGGTTCACAATACTCGGGCGCGAAACCGCCGCCGACTGCTGCCTGGAAAGTTTGTCCCACGCCGGCTTGCCGGGCGACGTTCACCGCTTCGGGATCGACGAGAAATGTCAGCGCACCGTGCGGAATGTGGTCGCGTGCGAGAAACTCCTTGAGCAGATGCACTTGATCGCCGGGCGATCCACTGTTGGTGGCGTCGGCTCCGTCGCCGATGACGACTGGATGTCCGCCATGTGCGAGTGCTCGATCGACGGCATCACGGGGTTGATAGCGTTCCACGTTTTCCATGTCGGCACGGAGATTCCAGCACTCGTCGGCAAGCTGGTTGACGTCCGTTTTCCATCGTGTCTTTTTGCCGGTTGTCGTCAGCGTCACCGTCCAGCCGAGGTTGGGGACGTCGAACCAGGGCATGGCCATATACAGGCCGGCCGACAGCACGTCGGCATCGCGCTCCAACTCTTCCAGCCGACGGTACAGCGGAGCGGGGATGCCGGTGAACGTGTTGTGATTTTCGGCCGCCGTGATCATCGGCAGTTTGCGGCTGTACGTGACAGGGCGAACATTCTCTTCGAGCATCTTTCGCAGACCGGCTGCCGCCCGCTGACCGGTTTCAAACGAATCGAGATGCGGGCAGGCGTGGTAGCCGACGAGCAGATCGGCGTTTTGCAGCATGCGGTCGGTGATGTTGGCATGCAGATCGAGCGTGCCGACGATGGGAACGTCGGGGCCGACCGAGTTTCTGACGATTTCGAGCAGCGCGCCGGTCAGGTCGTTTTCGCCATCGGCCGACATGGCCCCGTGTAGCGCAAGAAAGACGGCATCGACAGGCAGCGCAGCTTCCAACTGACGGCGGACGCGAGATTGGATTTGTTCCCAGGCGTTGCCGTCAACCGCTCCCCACGGCCAACAGGCGAATCGCGCCAGCCCCAGGAATTCAATCGCCGGGTTCCACTTGCCGCATGCGTCGAGAAACCCACCCAACTCGCCCGTTTGTCCGTACTGCTCCACAACCTCGGAACCGACGGCAACGCCCCAGTTTTCAAAGTCATCGAGCGAGGTCGGATTGCGGTTGAATGTGTTCGTTTCCTGCCACATTTGACCGACGGCGATTCTCATAGTTGCTCTCCATCTGGCAGCGAAGCGCTCCTCTTTGAGTCGCGGCTAACCATTCGTTTGGGCTGGATCAGACTTGCTACGATTTGCGCTTCCGCGTTTTCGTTTCGGCTTTCGGTGTCTTGCCTGCGTACGTGTCCTGCATCGCTGTAATTTGCTCTTGAATGCGTTCCCTCAAGTCGGCGGGGTGAAGGACTTCGGCCTGTTTGCCGTAGCCGAGAATCCACCACATGATTTCTCCCAGCCCATCGACGGTGACCTGGAAGTCGAGTGTGCCGTCGTCGTTCCAGGCAGTTTTCTGCGTTTTATGCCAATTGATCTCTGCCACGTTTCTTGCGACGAGCGGTTGAAAGCGGACGACGACATCGTGCCTTTCTCCCGGTTCGCGAATCATCGACCAGGCGTTGCCGAAGTGTCGGTCGAGGCTGAAACGCGGGGGAGTCTCGTAAGTCGAGTTGAGTGTTTCGGCCTTGAGAATGCGTCCCACGTTAAATGTTCGCACGGCGCGATGCAGCGACGACCGACCGACAACGTACCAACTGCGACGGTGAAAGAAAATGCGGTAGGGACTCAGCAGCGTTGAGATTTCCTTTTGCTCGAACAGGCTATCGTAGCCAATGCGAATCTGACGGCCCTCGGCTAACGCGTTGAGCAACTGCTGGTAGAACGGCTTGGCTTCGTCGAGTGGATTGTGTGGGTTTGGACCGACTGCCATCGATGTGGTCACTTCGCCAACGTAGTCGCGCAGATGACGCGGCAGGTTGCTCAGCAACTTCAGTGCGGCGGAGCGCGCCGGATGTTGAAACGGAACGCCGCCCGTTTGACCGCCCAACTCGTGACAGAGCTGCAATCTTGTCGAGATGATTCGCTGCCCTCGCCGGTCTGCGCCTTGCGACCAGAAGGCACGCCGAGCCACAACCAAGAGACCACCATAGCAACGTGCTACTGAACATCCGAAAAGTTAACGGTTATTCAATTTCGTTGAATGGTGCCGGTTGCAGTCGTGGAATCTCGGGGAGTTCCGGTCGCGAAGACGTGCGGATTTCCGGAAGATTCTCCGGCAGAGGCTGCGCTGGCTTCTCAACAAACGTGGGAGAAACCACAGCGCCAACGACCTCCGCTGTCCCCGAGGTGGAGTCGGACGAGGGCGCGTCGAATGATGTTGAGTCTTCAATGGGCAGTTGTTGCTCACCTTCCGGCGCGGGAACGAGGAGCGGTGCGACATCATTCTCGGGGAGTTGCTCATCGCCGAAGGGATGAGAATCGACATCCAAATTAACCTCGGGTGTGTAACCGGGCAGTGCGAAGACTTCCGGTTCGGCATGCAGCAGCTTGTTGGGAATGCCGTGGCTGCGCGCCCAGGCTCGTTTCAGCGATTCCTCGTAGGCCGCCGGTTCCCATTCCCCTTCCGACAGATGCACGTTGTTGTACTCGAGCAGTTGGCCGGTGGCGAAATGGTAGCTGGTAATGGCCTTGTTATATTCGACGAGGCTGTTGTAATACGCGCGTTCGGCGTCGGCTGAACTCGTCTGTGCTCGCAGCACGAGATCGAGTTTCTCGTCGCCCTCTTTGAATCGAATTTCGACCAGCCGCACACGGTCTCTCGCGGCGTTCATGCGGTGGAAGTTACTTTTCGTGGTGGCATGCTGCGCGGCGAGATCCTGAAATGCCAAAGCGACATCGTGGCTGATTTCCCGTTCCTGCAGGTCGAGTACTTCGCGGGCTTTGGCCAGACGCAGTTCATAATTGCGAACCTGAGCCAGCGCCGAGCGGAAGCCAATGGGGACAGAGAATTCAAACCCAAGGTTCCAGCCGTCCTGGGCTCCTTGTGCGATCGTCTCATAAGAGCTGCCCAAACCCTGACGCGTGAACGGATCGGTGTCGCTTCGGGCGAACAGATCGTTGCCGAAGCCGTTCCTGCGGTAAGCGGAAACGAAGTCGAACCGCGGGTGCGTGAGGCTCTTCGCCGCTTGCAGTTGCAGTTCCAGACTCTTAATGCTCCAACCCTGCCGGCGCAGTTCGAGGCGATGCGTGAGCGCGTCGGCAATACTGCTTCGCCAATCGGGAGTGAAGGGAGCGGTCGTCGGTTCGTTGGTGGGCCGAATGATGCGGCCGTCGTTCATCGGCAGGCCCATCAGTCGCCGCAGATTGATTTCGGCGGCGTAAAGATTGTTCAACGCAGTTTCGCCGGCGGCACGTGTCTCGTAATAGCGGTCGCGTGCTTGTGCTTCATCGGCCGGCGTGAATCGTTCATTGGGGTTGGCACCACCGCCAAGTTCCAGCTTGGCTTTTGCATCGCGCCAAGACCGCAGCGCACTGGCCCGTGCCGTGACCGATGTATCGTACAGCCGATATTGCAGATAGAGATTCCAATAGGCCGATTCAACGTCGCGCAATCCGTTACGGACGGCTGCTTCGAAGTCTGCAAGCGTGATGTCGTTGTTGATACGGGCGATAACGACGCCCTGGCTGACGCCGGTGATCCCGCCGAAATTTGGATTCTGCGGACCGGCAATGCGTGTGAACTCGGCTCCCGAGGCGGCCCACAGTGGGTGACGGTATTCAACACGGGCGTTGCCACGATAGTTCGACTGAAACAACGCCAGCGGACTATTCGTACCGCTGTAGTCCCAATCGTGACCGATGCGGAACGTTCCGCCGTGTGCAAACTGTTTCTGTAACTGTGATCGGAAAGACCCCGATTCGATAACAAGCGTATTGCCCGGTGCCAGGCCGCCCGATGTGAACGGGTTGTTCTGGACGTTTTCGTCGCGGCCCCACAGCATCGAGGTGGTGAACTGTGTGTCGAAGTCGGCAAGTGCCGCCTCGACACCGCGTCCGCCAAACAGAACGCCCGTTTCCTGAATGGCCGGGTCGAGTACCGAGGTCGCGGCGTTCGGGTTGTTCAGGATCGTTTTCGCACCAATTCCAACAACCGTTCCACTTTGAATGATTCGATTGTTGTTGAGTGACGTGTGGAGTGCCTCGATCAGTGGGAGATTCCAGAGTTCGTCCTTCTGGCGATCACCCAGCGTGCGCGGTTTGCTCGATCCGCGAACCGTATCCGGGATCGGTTCGTGGACGTCGGCATAATCGATCGACGTCGCTTCGTGCTTGTAATGTTGGAGTTCGGCGTCGCCGAGATAGTGAAGTTTGGCGTTGTGCTCCAGGCAGCCGATCGCCAGGCATGCCGTCAGCGGAATGATTGCAGTGAGGATTGTCTGCCACCGTCGCATCGGTGCGTTCCTTCCACCAGAAATTCGCAAATCGCCATCCCGATGTGGGAAAGGCACCCCCGTGATTTGCGCGGCCGCCTGCCACATAGCGGCGGCGAACGCACTCTGCACGTACGGCGCAGCGCCAGCAACACCTGCGCAGGCGGTAGAACCGTTGCAATTGGTATCGGCGGTTTATTCGTCAAACTTTGACTCTTTTGACAGCGGACCGAACTCAACATACGGCTTTCCCAGCAGTTTCTTCACCAGCACGACTTCCCCGGCGTCGTTGCCTTCAATGGCGTGGCCGATGAATTGCAGCAAATATCCGCCCACAAACGCCCCCGCTGCCCACAACCATTGTTCGCGAATCAGGCAGATCGCAGAGACGACAAACGTCAACGGAACGCCGACCGCATGCAGCAACTGGTTGCCGCGATGCTGGTGCCGTTGAATGTAATTACGAATGAAACGGGCCATTCAGGTTTCCTCTTCGCCGCCAGAAAGTGACACGTAACTACCAACCAACCGTTTGCTATTCCGGGAAGATATCGGAGAATAGCAGTCTGGTCGCATCTTTTCGAGTTGCGTTTTTCGAGGCTCAGTTCGTCAATATCGTACCTCAAAGCCCTCGGGCTGCGGCCCGAGGGATCGAGCAACCAAAACCAAACAACGACATACAACTGAACCCCTCATGGTGTATTTCCGAAAACGACGACGCCTGCGCGTGCCGGTGACACTCAACGTTGTGTTGATGTCGCTGAATGTCGTGTTGATGGTGTTGTGGATTGTGTTGTTGGCACAGTTCAAATCGTGGGTCACGTTGACGATCGGGACAATCGTCTTTTCGCTGATTTTGATTGGCCTGGTCTTCTATCTGGTGCTGACCATCAAGGAAATTCGCCTCAATCAGCGGCAGGCGAATTTTGTTGATAGTGTGACGCACGAACTGAAGTCGCCAATCGCCTCGCTGCAGTTGTATCTCGAAACGTTGCAGATGCGCAAACTGGACACAGAACGCCGCGAGGAATTTTATCGGGTGATGGAGGCCGAACTGGGACGACTCGACCAACTCATCAGCCAGTTGCTGGAAGTGGGACGGCTGGATGCGATTGGCCAGGAGTCGGAACCGGAAGACATCGATCTGGCGATTTTGCTGAGAAAATGCGCCGAAACGGCCTGCGCGCATCACAAATGCTCCATCGACGAAGTGTTCTCATTCGACCTGCAGCCGGCGGTCATTAACGGTCGGCGGTTGGTACTCGAAATGATCTTTCGTAATCTGCTCGACAACGCAATTAAGTACGGTTCCGAATCGCCCGCGGTCGATGTTCGGGTTGAGGTGAAGTCGCGTGGCCGTGTCGTGACAAGAATCAGCGACAACGGCAAAGGGGTCGAGCCGGAAATTCGCAAGAAAATCTTCCGCATGTTCTATCGCGGCGGCAGCGAATTGGAACGAACGCAAAAGGGAACCGGTTTAGGGTTGTATATTGTGCGGACGCTGGCCCATATGTTGAAGGGCCAGGTCAGCGTTCACGATCAAGCCGACGGGCAAGGCAGCACATTTGAAGTGGAACTTCCCGGAAGAGCGGCGGCATGAAGATTCGTAACGGTGCGGCCAAGTGAACCGTTGTCGCGAAAACTACAAGAAACAAGCGATCTATAAGGAATGCAGGAGAGCAGGAATTCTAGAAATGTTTTTTCTCCTGCCTTCTTGGTTTCCTAATTCTGATTTAGTTTCATCTTGCTGAAGTATCATGAAGATTCTCATTGTCGAAGACGAACGGGCTTTGGCCGACGGACTGAAATTCAATTTCGAGCAGGAAGGCTACGAGGCCGTCGTTGCCGAGGAAGGGCAGGCGGCGTTGAAACATTTCGAGGCGGCCGATCCATCGTTCGATCTCGTGGTGCTCGACCTGATGTTGCCCGGCATGAGCGGCTACGAAATCTGCGAAGAAATCCGCAAGTCCAACACGCAGATACCCATTTTGATTCTCAGCGCCCGAACGTTACCGCAGGACAAGGCGCAGGCTTTCGACCTGGGAACCGATCAGTACATGACCAAGCCGTTCGCGCTGCCGGAATTGCTGAGTCGGGTACGCAACCTGTTACAGCGGCGATCGGTGACAGCCGATTCGAATCAGGCGGAACGTCTCCCGCAGCAGTGCCGGTTTGGCGGGGTGATCGTCGATTACGACAAGTATGAAGTCACCGTTGGCGACCGCACACATCTGCCGACCAGTTTGGAGATGCAGCTGCTGAAGTATTTCACCGACAACGAAGGAATCGTACTGTCGCGGCACCAGATTCTCGAAAATGTGTGGCCCGAAGATGCCGACGTCACCACACGGACGATCGACAATTTTGTGATGCGGCTCCGGCGACTTGTGGAAGAGAACCCGGCCGAACCGCGTCACATCCTCTCGGTTCGCGGAACCGGCTACCGATTCGTCGCCGACACTGACCTTGCCGATTCCGACCCAACCGACTGACGCCCGTTCACAGAATGGTGCGCCAATCGCCTCTTTTGGGTTGTTTTCCCCACAATCAGCGATTCCCCAAGTTGAGTTGTGTTGAGGAATTTCGGGTTGTAACCGATTAATGAGGAAGAAGTTACGTTCTCTGACAGAACCGTGACAAAAGTGTGACGGCGGTATGACACACCGCTGTTGTGTCATGTTTATACTTCTCCCGATAATCATCAGGTCACGATCGGCTTGCTGGCTGTTGAACAACAGCTGGGGCGAATTCGTGACCGCCGTGATAGCACCTTGAAATCCAGAGAAGTCAGGAGTTTTCGATGTCGACCACGCTCATCCCGCCCGCGGGCAATGAACTCGAACCGGAAATTGAGACACAGGAATCACTCCAGCCATCCGGCGACGAGTCGCTTCAGCAGAGCGACCGCGATCTGCTGCGAGAGGCATTCTCGCCGGAACGGCTTCGCTGGAGCAACGTCGATTGGGTGGTGTTGGTCTGGATGGTTGTAATGCACGCCGGTTGTTTGGCCGCCCCGTTCTTCTTTTCGTGGGCAGGGCTGGGCGTGGCGTTGGTGATGCATTGGATGACGGCCAGCCTCGGCATCTGCCTCGGTTATCACCGCTATCTCGCACACAAGTCGATGGAGTTGAAGAAGCCGGCTGAGTTTGCCGTGTTGGCCTGCGGAGCATTGTCGGCCGAAGGGTCACCGCTCACATGGTCGTCGGTGCATCGCATGCATCATCAACTTTCCGATCAGCCCGGTGATCCGCATTCGCCGTTCGACGGCAAATGGTGGTCGCATCTGTTGTGGCTGTTCGTCAATGTGCCGAAGGACAAAAAAGAAGTTCTGTTCCGCCGTTACTCACCCGGTTGGGCCGAGAATTCGATGCTGCGATTCTTCGAACGGACCGCACCCTGGTGGCAGGTTGGCAGCGGAGTGGCAGCATTGGCAGCCGGTTGGTTCCTGGCTCCATTTATGGAAATGGCTCCCTGGGCCGGCGCAGCGTCGATGTTCCTGTGGGGCATCTGCGTGCGAATGGTCTTCGCCTATCACAGCACCTGGTTTGTGAACTCGGCCACGCATCTGTGGGGCTACCGCAACTACGAAACCCGCGACAAGTCGAAGAACCTGTGGTGGGTCGCCATCCTTGCCTACGGCGAAGGCTGGCACAACAACCACCACGCCCACCCCTCAGTCGCCCCCGCCGGTCACCGCTGGTGGGAATTCGACATCACCTGGTGGTCGATCAAAGCATTACGAGCAGTGGGCCTGGCGTACAACGTCAAAGACAAGATTCCCACGCGCGAGACAAAAATGGAAGGCTGAGTTTCAGCGACGATTCGCAAAAAATCCCAACAGCCCGGTTGTTCCCAACAACCGGGTTGTTGTCGTTTGCGCAGCGCATTCCTGTCCCGAAGGGACACCCGAAAATAGCCCAGCGATTCATCGCTGGGGCAGCGCCGTTCCTACGACTGAGTCCCAACGGGACGACTGAATCGTTGCGGGGAATGGGTTTCAGCCGTCCCTTCAGGACTCGCGGGTCGAAACCGCTGTCTACCCGGCCGTAAACTGCCGGGCTATTGTCGGTTGTCCGTTCGGGACAAAATCGTTTCGTATAGACATTGAGCGAACAATCGCAAATGTGTGCAGTTTTCGAATCGCATCCCGGGCGGATTGTGTAGAATGGGGGTCTGAACGTTCTCTTCTCGAAGCAATCTCTCGTTTTCCTGGTTTCAGATCAGCAAGACAATGGTAAGACTCTCGTCAGCGGTCTCTGATAAATGGCTCGCAATGCGAATTGCTACCATGATTGATGCGGGCCTGATTTCTTACAGACACTACTTCTTGTGGGCAGACGAACTGATTGCGGATCTGTCCGATCCTCCCGTATGGCTTCTTGAGATTGCGACGATCAAATATCTGGCAGATGCGTCCGCAGCGATCAAGCGATTCGTTTTTGCAGATTCATTGGCGCCGACGGAGTCCTCTGAGAACCTGGATAATATGTATGTCGCCTCTTTGTTTCACAGGTTTCAAATCGGCGCGATTTCCTGGGCTTCATTTCTAGAATATTCCGGTGGCTACACAGATGCAGCGAATGCGACCGTAGACTGTGAATTCTTCTATTACATGCTCAACGAGTTGGAAGCTTCGGAATACGATCCGAATGTTGAGTACGATCAGGTGCAGGAAGTCACCGCAGAACTCGCGAGTGAAATCTCTGCCATCGGTGAGTATCTTTCTGTCTTTCAGGTCTACTTTCGGCGTTACGTCAAGGAGTTCCCGGGACAGTAGTGTAGGGAGCGTCATAGCGCAGCGAAGACGCACCGCTTTTCGGTACCATGCGGGGCGATGCTGTCTGACCTCCTGTCCTTCAACCGCATGGGGAGTGCCGTCGATGTTTTGTCTTCGTGTCGTCGCTGCTGTGGGATTGTGTGGCTGTCTTGCGTGGTTCGTTGATTCGCCTGTGAGGGGGGAGTCAGTCGAAACGGAACGGGTCGATGCGGTTCGCAAGCTAGAAGCAAACGTGATTGCAACCGACGGCAAAGAAGGCGAAGCAACACGCGAGCGGTTGCGGCGGATGATTGAGAAGGACGTCAGCGACCGGTTGCGAAAAGGGAATCTCAACGACGTTTTTGCATTTCGCAAGATCAAGAACCGTGCTGACTGGGAACGCAGTACGAAGACGCGAATTGAGGCGTTGCGGCGGTCACTCGGTTCCTTCCCCGAACCGCCGAAGGATCTGAATGTTCGCGTCACCCGCAGCGATGAGCGCGACGGGTATGTCGTTGAGAACGTTGTGTTCGAGAGTCGCCCGGGGTTGTTGGTGACGGCTCATCTGTATCGGCCCGAGAAGCCGGGCAAATCGATGCCGGGGATTGTCATCAGCCACAGCCATCACCGCCCGAAAGAGCAGGGCGAACTGCAGCAGATGGGGGCCAATTGGGCGCGGCGGGGATGTGTGGTGGTGGTGCCGGATCACATCGGACACGGCGAGCGTCGGCAACACCCGTTTCGCTCGGCCGACGATTATCCCGACTCGTTTCGCGTCAGCCGGCAGGATTATTACTTCCGCTACAATGTCGGCATGCAATTGCACATTGCAGGCGACAGTCTCATCGGCTGGATGGTGTGGGATCTGAGCCGTTGCGTTGATCTGCTGCTGTCACAACCGGGTGTCGATAAGAGTCGCATCATCATGCTCGGAGCCGTTGCCGGTGGCGGTGATCCCTGCGCGGTGACGGCGGCTGTTGATACGCGAATTGCAGCGGCCGTGCCGTTCAACTTTGGCGGGCCGCAACCGGAAAGTCGCGCCAACCTGGGCGACGATGCCGAGATGACCATGAGCTACTCCGGCAGTGGCGGTTGGGAATCGACACGCAATCTGCGGCTGACGGTCCGCGACGGTTTCTTCCATTACGTCATCGTCGGTTCCATCGCCCCGCGAAAGTTGATCTACGCGCACGAGTTCACCTGGGACCAGCCGCACGATCCGGTCTGGAAGCGATTTCAAACCCTGTGGGGTGATCGATACGGTGTGCGCGACAGTTTGGCATTCACGCACGGCTATGGCCAGGTGACGTTGTCTTCTTCGGAAGCCTCGCATTGCACAAACATCGGCCGATTTCATCGCAGATTGATCGATCCGGCATTCAAGAAATGGTTCGGTATCGAACCGCCGGACGAAGACAAGCACGATAGCCGTCAGACGGCCGATACGTTGTGTCTGGCGGGTCCGAAGGCGACGGGCATTCAACTGAAAACGGTCAGCGAGTTGGCATCTGGAATTGCTGCCGAACGCATCGCAGCAATGCGGAAAACGCTGGACGGAAAGTCGTCAGCCGAAAGACGAAAGTTGCTGCAGACGGCTTGGGGCCGCGTGTTGGGTGATGTTGAACCGTACAAGGCAACGGTGAGCGTGGAGAAGACCGAACCTTTTGTCGGCGGGCGTGTCGAACGAATAGTCATCGGCGGTGAACGCGCGATTGAGTTGCCGGTGCTTCTGATCAGTCCCAATGCAAAGGGCAAACAGAAGCACGCCGCCGTGGTGATGTTCGCACAGAGCGGCAAGGCCAAGCTGTTAGAACATCGAGCGGGCGTAATCGCATCGCTGTTGGATTCCGGCGTCGCCGTCTGCTTGCCCGATTTGCGTGGCACCGGCGAGACCGCACCTTCAAACTATCGTGGCCGCCGCAGCTATGCGACGGGGATTTCGTCCAGCGAACTGATGCTGGGACAAACACTGGTCGGTTCGCGGTTGAAGGACCTGCGCACAGTGCTGGCGGTGTTGCGCAAGCGGGAAGACGTTGATGCGGCGCGGATTGCCATTTGGGGTGATTCGTTGGCGGACGTCAACGGGCCGAATGATCCAGTTGATGTTCCGCTGGGCATCGATTACGAGCCGAAGCGTTCCGAACCGCTGGGGCAAATGTTGGCATTGCTCGCCGGACTGTACGAAGAAGATGTGGCAGCGGTTGTCGCTGCACGCGGTGGTCTGCCGGGCTTCGGCGCGACGTTGGAAAGCGGGGCTTGTCATTTTCCACACGACATTGTGGTTCCCGGCGCAGTGATGGCGGGCGATCTCACGGACTTGGCGGCGATAGTCGCACCACGGCCGCTCTTGATTTCCGGATTGGTCAGTGGAGTCAATCGCCATGTTTCGGCGAGTGCGGTCGATGCCGCTTATGCGCCGGCGCGATCTGCCTATCAGGAATCAAAGGCAGGGAAGCGTTTTGTGGTGAGGCAGGATGCCGAACCGAATGCGGAGTTCGCTCTATGGCTGGTGCAGTCTTTGGGCCGGTAGCCGTTACGCCCGACGGTAACGCAGTTCATTTACTGAACGTTTCTTGGCATCGCAACACCCAGGTGCCGCTGGATGACTTCTTCCGC
>JABISG010000007.1 GCA_018699955.1 Planctomycetaceae bacterium
ACAGGACTTCGCTACGCTGCGCCCTGTTGAACAGAACGTGTTACCTGAACCCCGATTCTCTCACTGAGGGTGGTACAAAGATCGGGGGTAGGCCAGTGTGAAACAGATTGCGGGTAACGTTGTTCGCCATCTCGTGAAACATGACTGCTTCATCGATCGCCAGCAGCACAAACAAAGCGGAAAGCGACCACCAGTGAAACGCCGACCGGTCCCGCTTGTGTGTCATCGCCATTCCGATCGCTGCCAACAGGCAGGCTGCCGCAAAGAGGGCCATCGATGAATACCAGCCGGGAAGACTCGGTTCGTGTCCCAGGTCGAATCGTTTCATCAGCCGCGCCAGTGGATGGTCTGGCGTAGGAGCAAGCTGATAGATCACCACACGCGCCGCCGTGCCAACGACCACAAGAATGGCGATCAACAATGCGAGTAATCGGATCAGACGGGATGGACTGATCTCGATCTCGAATCCGGTTGGCAACATCTCGCTTGATCTAGGGATATCGCGATCACCGACGGAATCGAGGTCGATGTGTTTGCCGTCATAGGCTGTATTCGGTGCAATCATTGTTTCAGCCTCAATCGGCAGTGTGGGCGGTTTTAAGTGGTTGGCCTGAGGGTGAGCCAGACGGTCGATCAATTTGCATTTTCTTCATCACGTCGATATTTGCACCGCCGGTACCCGTGCCGCGAACGATACTGCGTAACACTGCGCGCCATTTCTCGAACTGCAGCAAATAGACCGGAATCCAACAGAGGCAACGCAGTCGCTGATAGGTGCTGATGGGCATGCCGAAAACCGCTCGCAAGTGTCCGGCCAACAACTGCAAGTGAGGAATCGAACGTCTTTGTCTTTTCTGCCCGGCCGACACGATCTCATGTTGCTCAGCAGCCGACATTTTGCTGGATGCCGCTTGCGGATGAACGCGTTGAAAGAAGAGTGTTTCCTGCACGATGTGATATCGCCCCTGCAGCGCCAACTCGCCCATCATCACTTTTTCATAACCGAAAACGGTGCGCAGCATGCCGGTTTGTTTGAGCGCGCCGGAGCGGATGACGCCGTAACTGCGAACGCTCCAGCCGCTGTTGAGCAGCACATCGGCAAAGCGACGATGTGCCGACATCGACGTGCCGTCCATGCGGTTTTTCCGGCCCGGTTCCTCGGCCGTCTTGCGCATCAGTCGCAGTTCACCATCCGTCGGATCGTGCACGCCAGGAATTTCTGCGCCGCCGGAGTCGACTTTCGCCGTTCGCGTATGGCAACAAACAACCGACGGATCGTCATCGAGTACGGCGACACAGCGTTCCAGAAAATCTGGAGCACACAAATCGTCGTGCGCTGCAAACTTGAAGTAGCTGCCGCGGGCCAACTCAAAAACGCGATTGAAATTCCAACACGCGCCGCGATTGGCTTCTTCGCGGTGATAGCGAATCCGCAAGTCACGCGCGGCATACTCTCGGCATATCTGTTCCGTCTCGTCGGTCGAACCGTTGTCCGAGACGATCAGTTCAAAATCGACGAACGTCTGCGAAAGCAATGAATCGAACGCATCAGCGAGGAAGTCGGCACCGTTGTAAACGGGCATTCCAATGCTGAGTCGCGGAATGGAACCGGTTGTTTGCGAGATGTCTTTCGTCATGGAATGAGTGCCTGTTGACTAATGCTTGCGCCCCAAATGTCAGGCCGGCATTGTTTCGGAAGAAACCGGCGCGCGTTCATCCGATTCTTCCGATGGGGAGATGATCTGCGACGATGGAACATCGGGATACGATTCGATGCGGTAAATGAGTGGGCCGATGGTCGCTGCGAACTCGGCCGAAAGGGTCATCACCAGTTGCTTCACTTGTTTGGTTGAGCAATCGACGATGAGCATTCCCAGCTCGTCTTCACCCATCCAGCCAGCGTAGTCGGTGCAGCGAATTCGGTCGTGAATGGTAGACAGAAGTCGTTGCATGTTCTTTTTCACTGTGGAGCAATCGCCGTTGGGACAACTGAAGACGACCAACGCGAAATTTGACACACAGCCGTCGGCGCGGAACCGCTCTCGATCGATCACCGTGCGAAACAGCTCCGGCGATTCAATTTCATTCAGCCGTGTCGCGCGCGGACGGCGAACCCAGCTGAGAAGTGTTGAGATGAATTTCGTAATCAGCACGAGTCGAATCCCTCGTGTTGGTGGTGTGATGGTCACTGCGAAGTCGATGAGATGTGTGTTCGCAGAAAATCCGCGTTGTCCTGTTGGAGTGAATCCACCTTCGATGATACGAGGTAGGAACAGCGAATAACGCTTGGCAAAGCTTCCCCAACCGGCATTCTTGCGTGTTGCTGGTACGCTATGACAGATATGCGGCTGGTAGGGGTTGTGCCGGATCGGTTCTCTGTTTGAGTGTCGGCAGAAGACAGAGCAGCGCGTGTCGCGGTTGACCCCCTTTGGCCGATTACGCCATAATACATGAGCAGTTGTTGATGTGGATTTGGCGACGGTGCGTCACAAAATACGAGCGAGTTTCTTACATGAAATCGAACAGTGGGATTTGCCAGGGACCGATCGGTCGGCGGAGCTTTCTCGAAGCGGGGTCGCTTGCTTTGGGCGGGCTGGGGCTGGGCGACTTGCTGCGGTCGAGGTCTGTCGCGAAAGAGGCGGGGCAAGTACCGGCTGACACGTCGATCATTCTCATCTGGCTGCAGGGCGGTCCCAGTCACATGGAGACCTACGATCTGAAGCCGGAAGCTCCCATCGATTACGGTGGCGAGCTGAGGCCGATTGCGACTGCTGCGCCGGGAATGGATGTCTGCGAGCTGCTGCCGTTGCATGCCAAAGTCGCAGACAAATTCACGCTGATCCGCTCGATTTCGCACGGCTATGCTAACCACGCTGCCGGAGCCGGGCGATTTTTGTCAGGACACAAGCCGCTGTTTCTGCTCGATCCGAAAGCACAGTTTCCCTGCTTGGGGCCGGTGGTGGCGAAGATGCTGGAAGGGCGTCGCAATCCTTCCATGCCGTTGTATGTCGGCAGCGCGGCGAACGTTTACGGTGGAGGCAGCGCGGCACTTGGGCCGGCATATTTGCCATTCGTTGTCGGCGGCGACCCGAACGCGCCGAATTTCAAGGTCAATAATCTGTCGCTGGCACCTCAATTGAAAGATCGGCTGGGCGACCGCCGGAGTCTGCTGGGGGCACTCGACCGACTGAAGCGGGATGTCGATCAGTCGCGGGTGATGGAGTCGATGGACAAGTACAATCAGCAGGCGGTCAACCTGCTGACCAGCGACCGAGCGCAAAAGGCGTTCGATCTTTCGCAGGAAAGTCCCAAGCTCCGCGACAAATACGGCCGTCACAAATGGGGGCAACGTGCTCTGCTGGCGCGACGGCTGGTGGAAGCGGGGACATCGTTCGTCACCATGCAGATGCAGAACCCCAGCGTTCCCGGCGGCATTGGCAACTGGGACATACACGCGGTCAACGGCCACCTGTATGACGACGCCCGCGCTCGACTGCCCGTTTTCGATCAAGCCGTCTCAGCGCTGATCGACGATATCTACCAGCGCGGTCTCGACAAGAAGGTGATGGTGATCGTCTCAGGCGAATTCGGCCGCACTCCGCGAATCAATCCGCAAAAAGGAACGCGGTCGGGCATCCGTCAGCCGGGTCGCGATCATTACCCGGGGGCAATGTCGGTGCTGGTCTCCGGCGGTGGCATGGAAACCGGCCAGGTCATCGGCTCGACGACATCGAAAGGCGAAAGGCCGAAGGATCGCAAACTCGACCCCAACGATCTGCTGGCAACGGTCTATCGCTTCCTGGGAATCGACTATCGCAAAACGGTCCCCGATCGCGCGGGCCGACCAACGCCGCTCATCCCGCACGGCGAACCGATTCGCGAGTTACTGTAAGACGTGACTTCCGCTGCATAACTGAAGCGGCTGACTTCACTTTACCGCATTTTCAGCCAGCATTTTTTCGATCAGCGGAATGATGTGCTGCTTGTAGGTGAAGCCCTCTTCGCCGAATTCTAATTCCGCATTGTCGAAGCGTTTCTTCAGCTTGCCATCGGTTCCGTAGACGAAAACTGCTGGAATGGATCCGAGGTCTGTCGCCTCGTAGAACTTCTCGTCGGCCGTTCCGGAAATGACGTTGTGTAATTCCGATTTCTGCTGCGACAGGAAATCGAGAATCTCATCGCTGTCCGATTCCGGCGGTGTGTCTTCCAGGCCGATGTAGTTGACGTTAAACGAAATGCAGACGATCTGATCGGCGTATTGCTTCTGCAAAGCGACGAGATTGGGAAATTCCTTAATGCACGGTTCGCAGTAGGTCGACCAGGCATCGAGCACAACAACCTTGCCGGACTGCCCGGCGATGAATTCCAGTGTTTCTTCCCAAGTCGCAATCTCGGCGGTGATGCCGTCCCGTCTGAATTGCTTGGTTGCCGATTCCTGTGGAGTTTCGCCTTCCGTATCTGCGGCGGCGCCCGGCGCTACTGTTGTATCGTCGGCAGAAGCGGTTCCGTTATCAACCGGTTCCGACGGTGACGAACCGCAACCCGACAGGCCTAAGAAAATCAGCGACGACACAAACAAACTGGCAAACATCGACTTCATGATTTCTGTGATCTCCCTAAAGCAACGGTCAATGTTTCCCGTTGACTGTGGTTGTTGTGCCGAACTTGTTAATTCGTAATCTTTGTAAGTCCTGCGGCCTTCGCCTTCGGCACGGGGTCTTCGTAGGGCAGCGATTTGAGAAACTCAACCAGGTCGGCAACTTGTGGTTTCGACAGCTGGCTGGTGCTGCCATGCTTGTCGTCGTGATTGTAAGTGGTGAGCGCTTCTTCCAAAGTTTGCGCTTTACCATGATGCAAATACGGTGCAGTGCGGTAGAGGCCGAGCATTGTCGGCGTGTCGAACGTGGGGCCCAGCTTTTCATCGGGATCGTCCACTGCCGTTCCGACGTCGTGGCGGACAATCTCACCGTTCGGTAGCGAATCGGTCAGAAACGGGCCGCTGTGACATTTTGCGCAGCCGGTTTGCGTCGAGAGGAACAGTTTGCGTCCCCGCTGTGCCGCTTCGCTCAACCCATTTTTCGCATACGGACTGAGAGTGAATTCGTGCGTGTTCGAGTAGGCGGCAAGCGCGTCGAGCGACTTTGAGAGTCCCCGATTTGACGTGCCAAGCGGGGGGTTGAGTTTCCCTTTGAGCAAACCGCGTCCCTGCATGAGTTGGCCGCGAATGGTGTGTTCAAAATCCTGCACTTCATCGCGGTCTGCCGACCAGTGAATTGGATGCGTCCACGCCATGCCGGCAAACGATTGCGTGTTTCGCAACCCCTCGGGGTTGTGCCACGTGCGACCGTCGGGCTGTCCGTCGGGGTGGCAACTGGAACAGGAAATCCAGCGGCGACCAACCATCGGCTGCAACGCCGAATAGAAGAGCCGTTTCCCCTGCAGCACCTCGTCACCCAACGGGTTTTCGGTAACTGCAATTCGCGCCAGCGGTCGCCTTGTCGTGACATCATAGACGACAACTTCAAAGTCCAGCGCATTGTAAATATAGAACCGTTTGCCATCAGGAGCGACACGCACGGCACGTGGATTGTGTCCCAGGTTGGCGAAAGCGCGAAACGTCAATTCGCGATAGTCGTCGTCGATCACGTTGGCGATGATGAGGTCGTCGGTTCCGCTGAAGACAATGTAAAGCGTGCTGCCGTCGGGAGAGACTGCCGTTTCCCACGGGTTCGCGGTGACACTCCTATTGTTGAAGGAGTCCATTGGAATTCGCCGTCGGCGTTTGCCCTCGCCTGCCCGCGTATCGACGACGGTGACGTAAGGAAAGATCGACCCGGCACCGCGAGCGGCCGTAATCCGTGATCGGATGTGCGGCAGATACGCTTTTGGACGCTGCGGATGCAATGTGATTTGCCGTGAGAGATTGTCGCTGCTGGGACCGCTCCACTGGTCGATTGTCTTTCCACTATCGATTGCGATTCTGCGGACGCGACCCGAATAGAATTCCGTCGAATAGAGCGTCAGATTGTCGTTGGCAATCGCGATTCCCCGCAGGAACTGGCCCTCGGAAAACTGACGCAACGACTTGTATGATTCCGTATCGATTTCGACGACTTGTCCCGGGTAATCGAGCGTGACGAACACGCGGGTTCCGTCGCTGTTGGAGACGACTCCGTACGGTTCGTCGAAGACGTCGGTCTCGCCGAGCCGTGTGCCGGTGTCGGCATCGAGGAAGACAACCGTGTCCTCGTCGTAAATGGCGACCGCCAGATTGTGGGATTCGCCGAGAAACGAAACACCTTCGGGATGCTTGCCGACGCGAACTTCGCGTAGCTTCTGTTGGGTTTCAAGATCGACAACGCTGACGGTGCCGCTGTCGCGGTTGGAGCAAGCGAGCAATTTGCCGTCGCTTGAGATGTCCATCAGGCTGTTCGACTGGCCCGCAGATGCCACGTGCACGAACATTAACAGCCACGCGGAAGCGGTTGCCACCACAATACGAGCGCGGCGGATGATCGATCGGATTGCGGACCCGCTTCTGGCGATACTCATGATGCACTTTCTCTAAAGGCCGTTTCAAAACATGGGAGGGCGAAGCTCCCGCTGAGCCGCGTATTCAACTCGTGACTCGGTCCCGCGGCTCAGCAGGAGCTTCGCCCTCCCAAAGAACGCTACCTCATTCCGACGTCCAAACGCAAACACTCACCGTACAACCAAACAAAAGCCCCGCCTTCCAACAGGGAAGGCGGGGCGATTCTAGATGCCATACAGCACCAGGATTCCACAAGAGATTTACTTGAGGATCTTGGCCGTTTGGGCGACGATTTCATCGACCTTCTTCTTCGTCAGCTCACCCTTCTTCAGAGCGAAATTGACTTTCACCTTTCCTCCAACCCACATCATCACCGTGACGTCTGCGTCTTTGGCAATGTTGTAAACCGGCGGGCCGGCCAAACCGTCGAAGTTGGTCAGCGGAGTCTTCTTGATCTTGTGCTTCTTGGCGAGCGCTTTCAGCGCCGCTTCCGATGCATCGGGATCGTCGGTGAGATGGACAACGAAGGCGGCCATCTTCTTCTTCTGGTTGTCAGCAACAACTTTCTCGATCTTCTTGACCAGACTGGTCAAGTTGTCCGTGATCTCGCGTGTCAACACGTTGACCACAGGACGTCGGCCGTAAAGTCAGCGATAGCAAAGTGAATCGCCGGCATTGGGTCCGGTGGCATCATTGACGAGATAGAACTTTGTCCCTTCGCCAAGTTGCAGACCGGATTTCAGGTCGTCCGCCGAGGCAAGACTACCGGTCATCACGACCAGCAGCGCCACGCCGGGCAGTAACGCTCTCCGCATGGATTTCTCCTTCATTCATTAAAGGCGAGCTTCATGTTGTGTGCACACTCACACAGTTGCGCCAGCGTTGACGCATTCACATAGATTAATGGGTGAACCGGGCAACGGCAATTGCAGGGGCGAACTTTCCACAGAAAAGGAATCAAAAGCGGGAGGAATTTCAGTCCCCATCACATGACGGTTGAAGCACGAAAAGCCAACCGGAATTGAGGTGTCATGGAGTCGAATCTCGCAATGATTGTCCAGAACACCGGCTCCGAGCGCGAACAAAAAGCGTTGCAACCTCGTACGCAAGAGAGAATTCCCGTACCCTCAAGGGAGCAATCTAGCGTTTTGACAGTCCTCATAACTCAGAGTTCACGTCGTTTAACGGCCGGAGAAGAATCTCATGACGACGCCATCACACACTGGCCGATTTGAATTGGGCCGTCCGCTGTTGGTTTTATTTCTTGTTACCGCCAGCCTGGCCGCCACGGCACAAAGCGCCATCACCGCCGAACCTCAGTGGAAAGCCGGCGTTGCCCGTGCGATTATCACGCCGGAGAAACCGGTCTGGCTGGCAGGTTACGGCAGCAAGCGTGCGCCCGATGGACAGCTTCATGATCTGTGGATGAAAGCGCTCGCGTTGGAAGACACCGCAGGACGCCGTGTTGTCCTCATCACCAGCGACTTCCAGGGCGTTCCCAAGGTGATGAGCGATCCGGTCTTCGCGCAGTTGGAGAAGAAATACCAACTGCAGCGGCAACACGTGATGTTCACGTTTTCGCACAACCACTGCGGGCCGCGGTTGGGCGACGACCTCGTCGATTACTATCCCGTCGATGAAGATCAGGTCAAACTCATCGAGGAATACACGGCCGAGATGATCGACCGCACTGTCGAGATGGTCGGTGAGGCGTTGAAGAATCTGGCCCCGGCCAAGCTCGCGCAAGGTGCAGGACATACCACGTTTGCCGTCAACCGCCGTAATAACAAAGAAGCCGATGTTCCGCGACTACGGAAAGAAGGCAAGCCGTTGAAGGGGCCGGTCGATCACTCGGTGCCGATCCTTACCGTGACCCGGCCCGATGGAAAACTCGCAGCCGTCCTCTTTGGCTACGCCTGTCATCCGACCACGCTGAGCTTCACCAAATGGTGCGGCGATTACCCTGGCTTCGCGCAAATCGAAATCGAACGGCAACACCCCGGCGCAACGGCGATGTTCGTCAACACCTGCGGCGGCGATCAGAACCCGCTGCCGCGCCGCAAGGTCGAACTCTGCCAACATTATGGCCACATGCTGGCGGTCGCGGTCGAAGAGGCACTCGAAAAACCGTTGAAGCCGGTTTCGCCCGCTATCCGCACGGCGTTCGAGCAAATCGAACTTCCCTACCTGAAAGTGGCCGCCCGCGCGGATTTGAATGTCGCGGTGCAAAGCAGAAACGCCATCCGCAAACGCTGGGCGGCACGAATGCTTAGGAAACTCGATGCCGGCGAGACATTCCCCGCCGCGTATCCGTATCCCGTGCATGCGTGGCAGTTGGGTAATGAAATGCTCGTCATCGGCATGGGGGCCGAAACCGTCGTCGATTACGCGTTGCGTTTCAAAAAAGCGTTCGGCCCCGGCACGTGGGTTTGCGGCTACGCCGACGACATGATCTCCTACATTCCCTCCCGCCGCGTGTGGGAAGAAGGGGGTTACGAAGGCGGATCGAACCTCTACGAATACGGCCGCCCCGCCTACCGCTGGGCCGGTGATGTGGAGGAACGGATCGCGAGATCGGTGCAGAAGTTGGTGAAGCAGGTCAAGCAATAAATGAGCGATGGGTGGCTGGGATCGACCGAAGGGAGCCCCCAGCGATCGCGCAGTCTGGGGGCTGCGTTCCGAAAACATCGCTTCGACCCCAGCCACCCACTGGTTCGACGGCACCGTCGCGTCGTTTGTCTTTCCCGCCAATTCCCGGTACAGTCGGCAACATCGAACGCACACCCGTTGAGTCGGACCGCGCGAACCAGCCCCTGATTACGTGAGATGGACTAACCTTTGAGCAGCGCGGAAGACTCAGATCTACACGGCCGACACTCGTCCGATTCCCATCCGGGATCAAACGGTCTCATGTGGACCGTCTGGTTCACCTACGGTGCGTTCTACTTCTGCCGTACGAACATCTCGGCCGCTATTCCGGGGATGAAAGAAGCAGTTGTCGATGGCGGGATGGGTTTCACTGCGACGCAGTGTGCGTACTTCCTGAGTGCGACCAAAATCGCCTATGCGGCCGGTCAACTTATCAACGGCCAACTCTCCGAGCAATTCTCTCCAAGAAAAATGCTGGCAATCGGCATGTTCGGCACGGCGGCGCTGAACGTGCTGTTCGGCTTTGCGCCGGCCCTCTTCTTCTTCATTTTCATATGGGCATGCAACGGCTATTCCCAGTCGCTGGGGTGGACGCCGTGCGTCCGTGTGTTGGCAAACTGGTTTCCAGTTCAGCGGCGCGGAAGCGTTATTGGTTTCGTCGGCACCGGGTATCAGGTCTCGGCCGTTGCAACTTATGTGATCTCCGGCATGGCTGCCGAGATGCTCGGCTGGCGAGGAGCGCTTTTCGTTCCAGCCGGTGTTATGGTCGTCTCGGCGTTCATCATGCTGTTGTTCCTTGAGGAAAAGCCGGAACAGGACGAATCATCCGCAACGCCATCTGGAATTCCGCGTCCTACCAACGATCCCCGCAATTCCACTGTCGATAACCTTTTGCTGACGGTCACCAATCCAAGGTTGTGGCTGCTCGGTATATCGCTCGGCTTGCTCAATGCTTGCCGTTACGGATTCCTCGATTGGGGCCTGACCCATCTCACGGAAGTCCAGGAGACAGGTGTCGGCAAGGCTGCATTGAAATACGCGGTGCTGCCGGTTGGTGCGATCGCAGGTTCGTACGTCGCCGGCTGGGCAACCGATCGGTTTTTTGGCAGTCGCCGCGCACCGGTAGCAGTGATTCTGCTTGTCGCCCTTGGCGTGTTGACTCTTGCCTATGACTCAGTCTCCAGGACGAGCGTACCGGCGACGATGTTTTTGCTCGTTCTGATCGGATTCTGCATTTACGGACCGCAGGTTCTGCTGGTCGGTACCGCGCCGGCCGACCTTGCGCGCAAGGGAACATCGGCAGCGGCCGCCGGATTCGTTAACTGTTTGGGTTACATCGGAGCGGCATCGGGCGACTATTTTACCGGACGATCGCTCGACGCAAACGGATGGGAGAAAACCATCTACCTGTGGGCGGCTTGGGCGCTTGCCGCCGCCGTTGCGGCCGGGCTACTGTGGGGCGCGACGGCCGTCGATCACAAAGAAAATTAAACGAACCAGCCCGCAGCTCAAGCGAGGGTCAACGCGTAAACCCTTGCTTGCGCGGCGGACTGATATAGGAGAATGAGAACTATGCGAGCAATCATCATCGGCGCGGGGCGCGGAAGTCGCCTGATGCCGACCACTGCCGACACACCGAAGTGCTTCGCCGAAGTGCAGGGGAAACGAATTCTCGATTGGACAGTCGACGCCTTTCAGCAAAACGGCATCGACGACATCGCCTTCATAGGCGGTTACCGCATCGAATCGGTGCAGGAGAACTACTCGCAGTTCACGTTTCGCCATAACGACAACTGGGAAAACAATAACATTCTCGCGTCGCTGTTCTATGCCGAGGACCTGATGGACGAGCCGTTCATCTGCTGCTATTCCGATATTCTGTTTACGCCGGAATTAGTCAGCGGCATGATGGACAACACCGACGACGACATCGCGCTCTCAGTCGATACCGATTGGCTCAAGCGCTACACCCACCGCACACAGCACCCCTCCGACGATGCCGAAAAAGTGACCGTCGCGAATGGTGTGGTCACGCGAGTTCATCGTGGGATTGCCGAAGGCGATGCGCACGGCGAATACACGGGCGTCGCCCGCTTCTCCATTGATGGCGCACAACAACTGCGCGAACACTATCATCGACGACGAGAAGAATTCGCCGGCCAACCGTTCCGCGAAGCAAAGGTTTTTGAAAAGGCCTACTTCATTCACCTACTGCAAGATCAGATTGAGGCCGGCCAGCGAATGGTCCACGTCGATTCCCCCGGCGGATACATCGAAATCGACACGCAAGAAGATTTTGAATACGCCCGCAACAATTGGTCTTAAACCAAATCAACGTCCCCAAAGACCACGGGCTGCGGCCCGTGGGTCCGAACGACTCCCACTCCACATCGGAGCTACCGCATGCCATCCCTCCCGCTCTTCCCCACGTCGGTCGTCGGCTCGATGCCGCGGCCCGATTATGTCAAAGACCTGATCTCCGACGACTTCGATGTCTCGGACGAACAATATAGCCATCGGATGGAGTCGGCTGTCCGCTCGGTTGTCGCGCTGCAGGAATGTGCCGGAATCGACGTGTTGACCGACGGCGAATGGTGGCGGAAGTCCTACATTGGTGTGATTGCCGAACTCGCCCACGGATTTCAACTCAGCCTCAATCCGGCCGACGGCCGCCCCTGGACAATCGTCGTCGATAAACTCGCTCCGAAGAACCCCGGATTCATTGCCCGCGAAGTCACGTTTCTGAAACAGATCACGTCGCGGAACATCAAGGCGACGTTGCCGGCACCCGCGTTACTTGGCGAACGCATGTGGGACCCCGTGCTTTCGTCGGCCGCGTATCCAACCCGCGAAGACTTCATTCGCGACTGCGTTCCCATTCTGCGCCGGGAAATTGAATTGCTGAAAGAGGAAGGTGTGGAAATTGTGCAGATCGATGATCCGCATCTTTGTTTGTTCGTCGATCCGGATGTGCGGGCGAAATATGACGACGCCGACGTGGCCGCCGATTTCGCCGTCGATATGACCAACCAGATGGTGGATGGCATCGAAGACGTCAAGCTGGCCGTGCATCTGTGCCGTCGCGCCGGAGCGCGGGTCCGCGGCGATGAGCAGCATCAGGGCGGTTACGATCCCATCATCCGGCAACTCAACAAGTTGAAGGTGAACCATCTCACGATGGAATTCACAACGCCCGGTGTCGGCGACATGGCCGTGTTTTCCAAGCTCCGCGAAGATTTTGAAATCGGGCTGGGTTGCGTCAATTGCCAACCGGGCGAAATCGATTCGGCCGACTCCATCGTCAGCCGCGTCGAACAGGCGCTCAAGTACCTCGCCCCCGAACGGATCACGCTGAACCCCGATTGCGGTTTCGCGCCCGGTTCAGCCGCCGTTGTCAGCATCGACGAAGTTTATACGAAACTCAAAAACGAGGTCGAAGCCGCCCAGCGGTTGCGCGAGAAATACAGCTAACCCGGTGATCCCGTCAGCCCAATGCCAAGGCGATCACCCCGCAGACCATCAGGCCGGCGGCGAACAGTCGGCGGCTCGTGTGTCGTTCGTTTAACAGCCGCGCTCCGAGCAATGCGCCAAGCAGAATGCTGATTTCCCGGGCCGGTGCCACGTAACTCAACGGCGTGAAGACCATCGCTGTGAGAATCAGAATGTAAGAGGCCGGTGCGAGAATCGCCACGCCGAGCGCCTCGCGCCAGTGATCGCGCCAGACGCGGCGAATGGTTTCTCGTTTTCGTATCGCATGCGGCGTCAGCATAAGACACACGCCGAAGTTTGCGAATAACTCCAGTAACACGGGCGAGACCGGTTTGGCTTGCACGCCAAATTGTGCGAACAGTTCTGCCAGCGCGGGGGGGACTGAATCCGGGCTGACGGCGCACTTATCCCACAGGCTGTAGGAAGCAATGCACACGCCGCACAGCAGCCCCCACATTATCGCCGGCCGCAAGCCGCTTGAGCCCGATGTTTTGGGGACGCTGCCGAACGTCAGCAGAAATACGCCCGCCACAACCAGCACGACGCCGAGAATGGCCAACCCCGTCGGCTGCTCATTCAAGATGAGAATCGCCAGCGCGGTCGAAAGCGCAGGCCCCGTGCCCCGCGCCAGCGGGTAAACGACCGACAAGTCTCCAACGGCGTAGCCTCGTTGCAGCACCACGAAGTACAGCAGATGCAGCAGCGCCGTTCCCGCCATGAAAATCCAGGCGGCCCATCCCAGTTCCGGCTGCTGAAAGATGACAATTGCAATCGCAATCGGACCCAAAATAACCGACGAACAGGCAGTAAACAGCCACACGAAAACGGCGCCACTTCGACTGGCCCGTTTTGCCAGCAGATTCCACACGGCGTGGAAGCATGCGGCCGTCAGAATCAATCCAATCGCGTAGCCGTTCAAGTCTGCGTCTGAGTCCTATTGAGTGTTCGGCGTGAGGTTTCGGCGGCGGCGCAGCAACCTCATGTTCCGGGGGACAAACCATCCCGCTCAGTCGTCCAACTCCCAGATGCCGTGTCCCTTGTACTCCAATTCGTACTTCCGCACACCCCACGGCGTATATTCGCGAACCTTGATTTCGTTCCGCTTATAACGCACGGAGGTTCGAAAGGCAGGCGGTGGATAGTAGGCGACCGGCGGCGGGTAATACACAACCGGCGGCGGATAGTAAACCGGGCGATGCACGATGATCGGTGCCGGCGGCGGGTAGTACACGGGACGAACAACGTGAACCGGCGGAGCGACGTAAACCACCGGCGGTGCATAATAGTAGCCCCCGTCCGCAACCGCTGTGTTGTCCATTCCCGCTGCCGAAACGATGGTTCCCGCAGCCATTGCCAATAGCAAACTTCTCATGGTCGCTCTCCTTCAGTCGATGATCTCGTACCGTGTACAAGCGGCTGGAAATCGTCCTGAAGTCATCAGCCCCCAGACCGCCCATTGTACCGACGTGCGGCCGAAAGAACAGCGTTGTATTTGGAATTTGACGGAGGGCGGAGATGATTGATTATGGGCTGTAGAGGGTCACAAAATTGATAACGACGTTTGGCAATGCTTGTTGAAGCGACTCCACCTCATCGTCTGTGATCTGTGGGCTGTCGATCTCCAATTCACGAAGTTGTTTCAGAGCGATTAGACACTTCAGTCCCTTGCCAGTCACATTCGTGTTGCTTAACCACAAGAGTTGAAGACTTGTCAGACCACGGAGATGTTTCAACCCATGATCGCTGATTTGAGTGTCATTGAGAATCAACTGCTGAAGATTTGTCAGGCCGGTCAGATGCCGCAAACCGTCATCCGTGATGTCTGCGCCACCGAGATACAAGGATTCAACACTGGTCAGGCTGGAAACGTATTGCAACGTGTTGTCAGTGGCTTTGTAGCCTCCACCAGTTTTTACCGTATACCGAAGATCGACCGCTTCGACACGTTCAAAATTAATGCCCCACCGGCTTAACCATTGCGGGCCGGTTTCTCTATAGTAGACGGCACCACCCAGCCGCTCAATTTCCTCAATCGCCCTGTGCCGTTGGTAGGCAGGATATGCAACAAGCCACCCGACCACGGCAAACAAAACCACCACGCCAAGAGCGATCTTCCAGCGTCGTCGGGATGGTTTGGGTTCGGTCACCGGTCAATTCCACTGGGGTGGGAACTTGCGTTACATCGTCCAAAACAGGCCCGCGCTGCGCACGCCTCACGGCCGCGATCAATTGGCCGCTGTCGGTGGGCTGTCGCTTTTGTCGACGAGGCGGCGTACTTCGTGAAGAAGTTCCTGCCGGTCGAATCCGCCCTTCTGCATCACGCGGCGAACGCAGCCGCTGAGGAACAGCGAGCCGTTGAGGTACATGCGATCTTCCTCGGTCAACTCCTTCGCCGTAATCACAATCACCGGAATCGACTGCCATTGCGGATGCTGTTGCAACTCGTCGAGGAATTCGAATCCATCCATTTCCGGCATCATCAAGTCGAGCAGAATTAACGACGGGCAACTTGTCGCCACGCAGTTGAGTGCAATTCGGCCGTTGGAGGCTTCTTCCACCTTCCAACCGTCCTTCTCCAGCGTTCTTCGGAGTAGCTCGCGCGAACTGGGATCGTCTTCCACCACCAAAGCCAGCCCGGGTGACTGCACATTGCAGTACTTGCTGATGGTTCCCAGCAGACGACTGCGGTCGATCGGTTTCTGCAGGTAGTCGGCGGCCCCCATGGCATAACCCATGTTCTTGTCATCAACAATCGTCAACATGATGACCGGAATGTCGGCCAATTCCTCGTCGGCTTTCAGGGCCGAAATCACACTCCAACCGTCCATGTCCGGCATCATCACGTCCAGAGTAATCGCGCTCGGTTTGACCTCGCGAGCCACCCGAAGGACATCGTTGCCGTCGGCAACCGTCACGACGTGGAATCCTTCTTTTGAAAGGTAGCGTTCTATCAGGTCGCGGACTCCCTCGTCGTCATCGACGACCAGAACGGTATTGCGGCCGGGTATCGGAATCGGCAGCGACGGCGTCGCCTCCTGTAACTGCCGTTCGATTGAAGGCACGGTGGTAATTGCCTGCTCGGCCTCGGCGGGAAGCGTCAGCGTGAACGTCGATCCCACACCTGGTTTGCTTGCGACTGAGACGTCCCCGTGCATCAATCGCGCCAGTTTCCGAGTAATCGCCAGCCCCAATCCGGTCCCGCCGTACTCGCGGGTCGTCGAGACGTCGGCTTGCGTGAAGGCCTGAAATAACCTGCCCATTTGCTCGTCGGTCATTCCGATGCCGTTGTCGATCACGTGGAACTCGAAACATTCAATGCCGTCCCGCTGCACACGGCCGACATCAAGCGTGATGGTGCCTTCCTTCGTGAATTTTCCGGCGTTACTAAGCAGGTTAAACAGGCACTGTTTCAATCGCGTCACGTCGGCATGAAGTACGCCGAGATTCTCCGCACATTTGACCGCAAGTTTGTTGCCGTTCTTTTCAATCACCGGGCGGATTGTTGTGATGGCTTCGTCAACCAGCCCCTCTGCATCAATGGCCGACCATTCAAGATCGACTCGTCCTGCCTCGATCTTCGACAGATCGAGAATGTCGTTGATCAAGGTCAGCAGATGCTTGCCGGCAGAATTGATTCTCTCCAGATCGGGCAGGAATTCGTCGTGTCCCTCTTCTTCGCATTCTTCCTGTAGCATCTCACTGTAGCCGATGACGGCGTTCAGCGGCGTGCGCAGTTCGTGACTCATGTTTGCCAGAAATTGGCTCTTGAACTGATTTGCCCGATTGGCAGATTCTTCGGCTTGCTTCCGTTCCGCCACTTCCAATTGAAGGTTCTCATTCGCCTGCTCGATTCCTTCACGCGCGGCGGTCAAATCATCGTTGGTGCTGGCAAGTTCCAGATTGGCAGATTCAAGCTCTTTCGTTCGCTCCTGGACGCGTTGGTCGAGATCCTCGTTCAGCGTCCGAATTTCTTCCTCGGCCTTCTTGCGTTCGGTCACGTCGCGCACGATCAGTGTGAAGATTCGCTGTTGCCCCAACGGGACTTCGCTGACTGACAGTTCCATCGGAAATGTCGAACCGTCCTGCCGCGTCCCAGTGACCTCCGACTGCCCATTGGACGGCCATGGCATCAACTGCTTAATGTTTTGACCCGCGAGTTTCGACTCTTCGTACTGAAACAACTTCTCGGCGGCATCGTTGAACGACTCAATTCTGTCCTCGCCATCGACGGTGATAATCCCCTCCGCTGCGCTGTCCAGAATTGTGCTGATTCGGGCCTCGCGCTCGCGGAGCACTTCGTCGCGTTCCTGCACCTGCGAAACCATGCTCTGAAACGCTCCCGCCAATGCACCAATCTCGTCGCCTGAATCGGCCGGCAGCGAAACGTTGTAGTCTCCCACGGCCAAACGGTTTGTCGCGCCAATGATCTTCTTCAATGAGCGGGTCATCACGCCGGACAATACGAACGCCAGAATTGCGGCGACGGTAAGCAATCCCAAGGCCCACCAGATCAACTGGTTCCGGAAGCCATGCGATCGGCCCAGGATGTCGTCCTGTGTGACGGCCAAGGCGACCCCCAAAAAACGCTCCGGTCGCTCCGGGTCGAAGTACACCTTGCGGAAATGAATCACCGTCTCACCCGCACCGCCTTTCGCCGACGTCGTCTCCGCGGCATCCTGCCGTCCCGATCCAAGCAGCGCCTTCAAGTCGGGCGACTGGTACTCCGTTTGGATCTGGTACGACTTCTTGTAGTCAAAACCGTACTCCTTCTCACGGTCGGGATGCACGAGGAAATCGCCCGAGTCGTTGGTCACATAGGCGATCCGGTCGGCTTTGGCGGCGGCCAGTTTCATCGCCATCGACAACGGATCGAAATCCATATTGATGACGACGATTCCCGACAATTCATCGCCAAATTGATAGACGGGTATCCCGGCCCGCAAAACTGGAACACGTGCCGGATCGACGTGCCGGTCGGCGCCTTCGCGGTTCAATTCGATCTCGGACAGATAGACGGCATTATGATCCAGCTTGGCCGTCTCGGTGAAGTACTTCGCTTCATGCTTGTTCGTCATTTTGTCGGTTGGGACCGTGCGAATCTCTTCGCCGTGCCGAATTCGGTCAACCCGGACAACCTCCATTCCCGATCGATCGATATACCGCGCCTGTATGTAGTGTGGCTGTCGTTTCAGCAAATCGACGAGCCTTGCCTGCAACTTCTCGCGGCATTCCTGTTCGCTGCGATTGGTCTGCGGATCAATCCCATCGTCGGCGGAACGGGCGCGAAGCAACGCGCCAACCTCGGGCGAGGCGGCCATGTACCACACATCCTGGCGCAACCCGTCGATTGTCGATTTGAACAACACCTCTTGGCGCTGCCCTTCGTTAACGAGCTTTTCCTGTTCGAGATCGACGACGATGCCGCGATTCTCGTTAACCGACACGCCGCCCAATGCCAGCGCCATCGCCAACGCCAGGACGAATGCCAGACTGATGATCTTCGCGGCAATTCCGACTTTCATGCTCTTCGTCCTTTACGCTCTTCGTCCATTACGGCGCGGTGTTCGGCCCCTCCGCAGTTGTCTCGTTAAAACCGTCGAAACGATACAGGGTCATCATTCCTTTGCCTTTCAGCGGGATCGCCCCCAATGATGTGCCAACGCTGATAGACTTCACTTGCTGCCATGCCAGCGGGCTGAGTGCGACCGCGCCGGGAACGCCGTGACTTTCGACCCGCGAAGCCGTGTTCACCGTATCGCCCCACAAATCAAACAGGTACTGCCGCTGCCCAAGCACCCCCGCCACAACCGGTCCGCAGTGAATTCCCACTCGCAGCTCCCAACCTGTCGCCAACTTCTGTGTGATCTCAATCATTTCCAAGCCACAACGAATGCAATTCAGCACGGGATTTTCGGAACGCTTCAGCAAGCCGCTGGCCGCCATGAACGAATCGCCGATTGTCTTGATCTTCTCGACCTGATGCCTGAGTGCAGCTTCTTCCCATTCGACCACCAACCGCTGCAATCGCTCGACCACCTCTTCTGCCGGATTGTGGTCGCAATAACTCGTAAAGTTCACAAGGTCGGCAAACAGAACGGCCACGTTTTCGTAACGCCGGGGAATGACTGCGTTTGTTGTTTTGAGTTCCGTCACAATTTCGGTCGGCAGAATCACATGCAGCAACTCGTCGGCTCGCTTTTTCTGCTGCTCAATTCTCTTTAAGTACTCAAGTTCACGTCGGTGCAGAGCTTTTTTCTCCAGGCAGGCACCGATTCGTGCTTTCAGCAGCACGGGATTGAATGGCTTGGGAAGATAATCCTCAGCGCCCGATTCGATGCAGCGGACGACAACGTCCATTTCGTTCAGCGCGGAAATCATGATTACGGGAATGTCACGCAACCGCTCGTCCGACTTCATCCGCTGCAGCACATCGAATCCATCCATCTCCGGCATCACGATGTCCAGCAACACGAGATCGAAGTCGTCCTGCTCGAGCATCTGCAGCGCCCGAAGTCCGTCCGGTGCGGACGAAATACTATGTCCGTATGTCTCCAGTCGTCGCTGCAATATCTCTCGGTTGGTCTGGTTGTCATCGACAACCAGCAATCGTCCCGTGACTGCTGCCGATGTGTCATTCGACGCGTCATCGAAAATCCGCTCGACAGTGTCGATCACCATTCCTGCATTCAGCTCGGCGAGATCAATGCTGTCAACATCCCACGAATCGAGAATCCGATCGATCAGTTCCAAAGACCTCTTTCCACATTCGTAGAGCATCTTCAGGTCGGGAACGACCGCCTCCAGAGACGGATCGTCAGCATCTTCGAGCCACATTTCCGAGTAGTTGATAATCGGGTTGAGCTTGTTCAGCATGTCGTGCCGCATGCGGGAACGGATGCTGTCCAGATCCCCTTCTATCGATGCCAACTGCAATGACGAATCCGAAAGTATATCGTCGATCAGCAACTGCAAGTCGTGTCCGGCCGACTGCATCAGCTGGAGATCGGATACGAATTCCTCCGGATGTTGCGAAACCGCGCCGGATAGCAATCGCTCGCAAACTTCGATGATTGCGTGCACCGGTGCCAGCAATTCGCCCCGTTGCGATGCCAGAAATGCTTGCCGAAGATGGCGATCCGAGTCCGATTCCATGTTCGTCTCCGATAGCAACTGACCTTCGCGACTCACCTCGGATGCGGAAGTCTTTCGTTCTTCGGAACCCATTATCTTCAGTCTCCAGACAGTAGCTGTTCCATCTTGGTCAGCAGCTGTTTGAACGCAATCGGCTTCGTTTCGTAGTCGTCGCAGCCGGCGTCAATCGCCTTCTCCCGATCGCCCGGCATCGCATCGGCCGTCAACGCAATGATCGGAATTCCTCCGGTCTGCTCGTCCGACTTGATCTGCCGCGTCGCCTCCCAGCCGTCCATGACCGGCAGGTGCATGTCCATCAGAATCAGATCGGGCGACTCAGACTTTGCCAGTTCGCATGCCTGCCGACCGTCCTCCGCAATCACGACCTCGAATTCTCTCTTCTTCAGCCGTCGCGAAAGCATGTCGATGTTCAGTTCGTTGTCCTCAACAATCAGAATCTTCGGCATATCTGACATTCTTTCCCGAGTTGATTAGACTCCGCGACGCCATCGTAACGACCAGCGGCCCGTGCGGACTGAGGTACACTGTAACAGCCCGAAAGCCGAAACGAAATAACCCGGATCGCATGTCTGCAAACTGATCCGCATGCTCCCGGTACACCCTACGCGATCAGCACACCTTGCCTGGTCGCAAGACATCCCTTGGTCCGTAACTCTCACCGTTCTACCAGCGCGGAAGCGCCTGGTGTCAAGCATCGCAACCGGACTCGGATAGCTGAAATGCGGGTATACTCTTCCTGCCGGATTAGTGGTCGCCGTGTTTGCCGAACAGCATGTGCTTCTTGTCACCGCGGGCATAAACGTAGGCGATCAGGTCGAGAATTTCCTCGCGCGACAACTTATCCAACAGCCCCTTGGGCATGATTGAAGTTGTTAACGTCTTCCGCGCTTCAATCTCTGACTTACGGATCACCGTCGGTGCCGCCTTGGCTAGCGGATCGACGACCACCTTAACCAACTCCGGTGTCTCTTCGACAACCATCCCGGTGATTACCTTGCCCGATTCCAGAATGATTGCGTTCGAGAGGTACTTCTTGTCGATCTCCTTCGATGGCTCCAGGATCGATTGCAGAATATGCTCCGTTGTCTGCTTCTTCTTTTCGAGTTTCGCCAGATCCGGACCGAACACCAGTCCTTCATTGTTCAACCGGTGACAGGCAATACAGTTGGCAACTTTGAATAGTTGCCGCCCCACCTCGAACGCGCGGTCATGCGGTAGCGGTTTGACGTTGGAGACCAGTTCCTCGAACTTCCACTCGCGACCGCGGCTGCTGAACTTCAACAGTTCATCTTTCAGCGGCAGCGGATGCGCTGCGAGATATGCCGAGGGGTTTGCGCGGTATTCTTCCAGGTTTTCCACAACGTACAACGCGCCGTACATCCGCCGCCAATGGCCTGGATACGTACAGACATAAGGATAAACGCCCGGCGTCTCCGGCGCTTCAAAACTGAGTGCCTGATTCTGTGTCGGCTCTAACAATTTGCTCGCGAGCAAAATCTTGTTGGATTGTGGAATGAAATGCCGTTCTTTCGCCCCGGCATCGCGGGCGGTGGCTTCGGCCAGTTGACCGATTTCCGCCAGTGATCCCGGCTGCACAATTGCAAAGTTGTGCGGCATATTGTCGGAGTTGGAAAAACGGAACTCCACCGGCTTTCCGGCCTGCACAACAATTTGCTCCTTATCGAAAATCATTCGATGAGGAACGGTGCCGATTGCAATCACTCGCACATCCAAATTCTGCAAACGGGCCGTCAATGCCTTCGCCTGTGCGGCGGGCAAACGGCTCGAAAGCGATTTAGCCAACGCAACCGCATCCACCGCCGGTCCACCGGTGCGATACGCCGCCGGGATGTTGCTCAAGTAGCCGACGAGATTATCGACCATCGGACCCACCTCACCGGCGGGCCACTTCGCTGACGGGATGCCACGCAGGGCGCGAATTGCCGACGGCAAGTTCCGACCCGATTTGACCAACGCCGCCAGATCGCGAACCATTTCTTCATCGTGTCCGGGAATCGTAGCCAGCGAACGAATCGCCACGTCGTGCAGCGTTTCACCACCGCCGATCATCAACCGGTCGGCGGCAATCTTCTGTTTTCTGAGTCCCGGTCCGGACCAATTGACGGCCAACCCATCGCCGCCACCGTTATCAAAATATGTCACAACAATCGGATGCGAACCGGCGGGCAAATCGATTGCCCCACTCTTCTCTACCATGCCGTGCAAGCCGTCGTTGTTCACCACCAGCTTGCCGCCGATGTATAACCGGGAACCGTCGTCCGATGCGGTGAAGAAGGTGTATCTTCCCGGTCGCGGCACTTGAAGCGCGCCGGTGAATCGCAGAGCAAACCGGTCTGCCTGCTTGCGCTGCGGCACGTTCATCACAATCTGCGGAACGACACCACTCGCCTTCGGCTTCATTTTTGCCAGCGTTTCAATTGCGACGTTCGATGCGCTGGGATAAAAATAATCGACCTTAATTCCGGGCTGCTGTAAGGCGGAGCCGCCGGCTTCCGCTTTCAATTGCCGGGGCAGTTCAAAGATCAACGGCTGTACCTTGGCATATAACTTCGCTCGGACTTTGACATCTTTGACTACGGTGACACCGTCGAGGAAATCGCGCAGTCGCGTTTTGCTCTTTGAAGCGGCCAGAAAAGCGTCGTCGCCCGATCCGTCCGCGACGATCCACGCGGCATAGCCGAGCCGCCGGACTTCTTCCGACTTCCCTTTGACCGCCAACTTCTCAACGCGGTTGCTCACAGATTTCAAATCGGCCGCCGGTTGCGCTGCCAGCAGTTGTCCCAGTCCAGCCAAGCCGGCCGTTCCTTTGGCATCGCGGTCTTCGACCATTGCGATCAACAGATCGACCGGCTTCTCTTTTTTCAGACCGGCAAGCCCGTTTAGCGATTCGCTGAGTTGGCGAATCGGCACGTCCGGACGGGACAGAATGGCTTGATAGACGGCTTCGGTTCGCTTCAACTTCAGCAAGTCGTTCACGCTGGCGTTTCGCAGCACGTAAGTTTGTGCTGCGAGCGACAGCGGCGTACCCAACTTGACCGCGTCCTGCACGAGGGAATCGACGTTGATTTGTTTGCGGGCGTAGTTCAACACGGTGACCAGTTCCGGATCGGTCGGTCGGTTGGCGACTTCAAAGATCACTTCGGCGGCGGGCAAACCGGTGAAGGCGACAGCGGCCTTCACCGCTTCGGCTCGAACGAGTGCTGACTGATCGCGAGCCGCGGCCGACAGCGTCGGCTGCCACTGCTTGATTCTGGCACCCCAGTGGCCCAATGTGCGAATTGCCGCGGCACGAACGAGAGGTTCTTCTGCCTTGAGCACAGTTGTCAGCAATCCGGCATTGGGAATCCGGTGTTCTTCGAACACCCACAGGCACTCCAACAAAGCCTGCGCTTCGTCGGCGTTTGAAGGGTTCAACTGGCTGGCGAACTGTGCGACGCTCGCCGTTACTTCGTCGGTGTTGCGTCCGCTGAGTTCCAATCGTGCGCGATAACGCGGCGAGTTTTCCTTCGCAAAGAACGCCCGGCAAACCTCGGCAATCGGTTTGCCTTTCAGCTTCACCCGTTTCACCAATGGGCGTCCTTTGTACGTCACACGGTAAATGCGGCCATGTTCGTGGTCGCGGTTGGGGTCGCGAATGTTGTGCTGCATGTGGCCGATCAAGGCATTCGCCCAGTCGGACACATACAAAGCACCGTCGCCGCCAATCTCAACATCGGTCGGCCGAAAGTTCGGATCCGACGACAGCAGAATCGGTTCAATTTCTTCCGATGTAATATCGGCCCCGTTGTATTTCACTTCGTGCTGCAACACACCCAGCACGCCGATACAGTTGCAGATGAGGAAGTTGCCGTTGTTCGCTGCGGGGAAATGGCTGCTCGAAAGAATTCCCGTCGCGGCGACCGGCCGCACGCGTTTCTTAAACCATTGCTTATTGCCAACCCCCTTGCCGATGTTGACGTAACTACCCGTGCCGCTGGTGCCATCGTTGGCGAATTGAAATCCCCACTGGTCGAACACGTCGCCGTGCGGATTGGGTCCGATGGGGAAATGGAAGCTCATCTCGAACGTGCGCGGATCGAAGCGATGCACGCCCGATTGCGTCGAGCGGTAAGTCTTCGTCGGCGTCTCCATGCTGGCCGTGTTGAAGATGCCGCGCGACCAGTACATCCCGCCGTCCGGGCCAATCACCACGCCGTTGGCCGAGTGATGCGAGTCGGCACTGGAAACCCCCTGCAGCATCCGGATCTTCACGTCAGCCTTGTCGTCCCCGTCGCTGTCCTTGAGGAACCAGATTTCCGGCGGAGCAGCGACCAGCATCCCGCCGCCCCAAAACTCAAAGCCGGTCACACTGTTCAGCTTGTCGGCAAACACCACGCATTTGTCGGCCACGCCGTCGCCGTCCTCATCGGGCAGACAGACAATGCGGTCGCGGCGTGGCTGTGTCGGATTCCAATGCGGATATGACGGCCAGACCGAGGCAAACAGTCGCCCATCGGTATCGACGGCCATCTGCACCGGGTTGATCAGTTCGGGAAACATTTCTTCGGAAGCAAACAGATTGGCCTGCATCCCCTCGGCCAGCGTCATCTTGCCAATCGCTTCTTTCCCGCTCAGATACGAGTACTTGCCGTCGTCCAACCGACCGGGCCGGTTCGTTTTGACGTCCAATAACTTCGGCAAATTGTCGTCTTTGACTTTCAAGTCACCACCGCCAGCGACGGCCCACACGCGGCGGTCGCGGTTGGCCGTCATCACGTCGAAGATTTCCATCTCACGCCGCATCACATCGGCATTCGACTGCCCGAACCATGCCAGTTTCGACCGTCCACCGAACACGTTGTAACCATCGACAACACGATACCGGCTGAACCAGTGCAGGTTCTTCTCCAGCACGGCCGATCGCAGCCGCTGCAGTTCTTTTTCGTTCTCCGAGACTTTGCCACCGAACAGCGACTCCGCAATCACTTTGGCAACTGCACGATTCCCATGTTCCCGCAAATGGATTCCGTTCAGAGTTAACGGCCTCTCGGCACTCTTGTAGAGTTTGAGCGTCGGCGTGAACAAATCGACGAACGTCACGCCCTTGGACTTGCACACGCCCGACATGGCCTGCGTGTAAATCGTAAGCTTCTTGTTGTTCGCTCGGCCGTCGGTCAAATGCGGGCTGCGAAGGTCTTCGTGCGCAATCGGCGAGAAGACCACCAATCGCGGGGCGGACTTGCCGTTGTATTCTTGCGACTTCATCCCGTCGATCATGGTGGCGAGATCGTTCTCAAATCCTGAGAGTCCATCCTCGCCGCGGAGCGCTTCGTTGTATCCGAAGAAGCAGAAGACGACGTCCGATTGCGTCTTCGTCATCCACTGATCGGGACTGCCGAAGTTCGCCGACCGCGACCGCGTTTTCACTTCATCGCCGGGAAACCCCAAGTTGCGAAACGTCAGCCCATGCTGCGGGTAAGCCGCTTGAATGTAGGTTTCCAGCCACGCGTGATGCTGCATGCGATCGGACAGCGTGTTGCCGATGTAAGTGACGCGGTCGCCCTTGCGAAGTTCAAGTGCCGGGTCGGCCCCCATTCCCCGCTGCGACAGACCGCCGACAAACAAACCCGACAACAATGAAATCGTGCAGAAACGCGTTCGATGGATCATGGATATTCTCGCAACCGGTTGTAAACAGACTCTGATTTGACGTCACTCTGGATCAAACGGCAACATCATACCGGACGCCCCGCTCGTTGGCGACGTATAGAGCAGAATCGACACGGCGACTTAAAAGGTGGTGCTGGTTGAAAGGCACTGTTAATCGAAACCTTGACCGACTCGCGTCGGGAGTCCGCGCGGCGGCTTCTTTGCTCTGGTCACTTCAAAAAGTCCGGCAGATAACTGTCCGGTGTTTCCACGTTCTGTTTCTCCTGCTCGGCGGCGCGTTGCCGTTCCTCGTCCTTGCGGAGCGCCACGTACGAGCCGTTCAACAGCCGGTCTTCTCTTCCCTCTCCCGCTTCGATGATGATCGCCGACTCTTCCAACAGCCCCTTTTCGGCCACGTTAATGCCGTGACAACGGGTCTGGCAGAGGCCACAGCCGACGCAGAGATCTTTCAGCACGACCGGGGCCGCGTAGCCGGTCCCCTCGATCGGCACGCCCTGCTCGTCAACCTCCGTTCCCACGCGGGTGAACTCGATTGCGTTGTAACCGGCCGAGTTGCACTCGTCCACGCACAATTGACACGCTTCGCGTCCGGCGAATGGCAGACAGGTCGATTCATTGACCTTGGCCAATCCCATGCGGGCGACCTTCTTTTCTTCCATCGGTAGCGCGCGAATCGCGCCGGTGGGACAGACCTGGCCGCAGGCGTTGCAACTCGAGGCGCAGCCGGCCCAGTCGGGCGTCACTTGCGGCGTCCACAGGCCCTCCAATCCCTGCGGCCCGAACCCCTGCGGCTGCAATACGTCACTGGGACAGACTTTGAAGCACTCGCCGCAGCGGATGCACATCTGCAGGAATTCCTGTTCCGGAACGCTTCCGGGCGGACGGACCGGACGCGGGGCGTTGGGATCGTCCAGGTTCGCGCCCCAGACGCTGGTCAGCCAAGCGCTGCCCACCCCCCCGGTCAGCGCGGCGGTTGTTCCAACACCAGCGGCCAGAAAGCCCCGCCGGCCCAGTGCGGTTTCATTGGTCGGCGGGTCGTTTTCGACTTTTAGTTCGACCAGATCCCAGCGATCGACGAACTTGATGGCGTGCGTCGGGCAGACGCCGGCGCAGGTCTGGCAGAGGGTGCAGTCGGTGACCCGGGTGGTAAAGTCGGGCTTGATGGCATCGAACGGGCAGACTTCGACGCACTTGTTGCAGTTGATGCAACTCGACTCGACCTTCCGCTCGCTGCCGCGAAACAGGTTGCCTAGCGAAAACACCGCGCCGCTGGGGCAGACGTACTTGCACCAGAAGCGGGGCCGCAGAAAACCGAGACAGAGCACCAGCAGAAACAGCGCGATTGAAAAAATCTGTCCGAACGTCAACGGCGGCATCTGGTGCCAGCCAGTACCGGCACCGGTTTGCAACGGGCCGAGAATGAACAGCAATCCGCGGGTGATCACCGGAATGGCGGCCACGAAACCGGTCAGCAGCACGCCGCCCGCCGCGGCGATGAGTGTTCCCGCCAACAAGTAATACTTGATGTGGACCCACCAACCGTCCGGACCGACTCGAAACCGTTTCACCCGCGATCCGATCGACCAGTCAAACAGGTCGATCAGACTGCCCAGCGGGCAGATGTAGCCGCAGAATCCCCGCGGAATCAGCACGCACACCAACAGAATGATCCCCCCGCAAGCCAGCGACCAGACCCAGGACCGCGATGCGATGGCCGTCGAGAGACTCACCAGCGGATCGATCACCAGGAAGAAATCCGCCGGGAGAATCTCCTTGGACGATAGATTGTCGGCGTAATGCACGGGCCACGCGCCGGGCGGCTGCTCCCACAGCGCAGGAGACGCCGCGGTCAGCGCGATCTCATCCAGTTCAACCCGGCTAATCTGTTCCGCCGGCTTGAGAGTGATCTCTTTCCCGTCGATGCGATCGACTTCAAACCGGCCCCGTTCCGTGGGCGTTCCTCGCCCGTCCGCCGAAACGAGAGACAGCATCGCTCCTGGCCGCGGTGACTGCTCGGGCGCGAATTCCCATTCGATCAGCAATCGGTCCGGTTCATGCTCGGCACGCACCGAAGTGAATCCGCTCCAGTTCCGGGCCGGTTGAGCGCTGTAGGGCCAGCAGACGTACAGAAACAACCACACGAACGTCAGAAAGCAGAGCGTCTGGCTGATCCGCCGGACAGGTGAAGCAAGCCACGAGGAACCCACGCGGCGAAGCGAGCGGCGAAGCAATCCACGGCGTTTCGACTGCGGATCAGAAAAGCAGGCAGCCGGAAGAAATCGCCGCGCCAGCCGCCCGATCCGACTGACCGGTCGAGCGGGGCGACCCGCCTTGGGTGTTCTCAATACTGGTAGAAACCAATCTAGTCTCATTGGCAATTCACTGTGACCCGTTGGCAGTTAGCTGTCAGCGAAAGGATTGCAGGCAACAGCTACTTCATTGCCGCCGTGAGTGCCTTTGTCGCTGCGTTAATAATCGCCTCGGACGTAATCGTCGCGCCGCTGGTGGTGTCGATTCCCCTAACGCCTTGCGTTTGCACGATCCGGCGGGGTGTATCGAACAACGATGAGTAATACTGCTTTTCACGATGCTGAGTGACCTTGGCAGACGTGATCCGCCCGTCGCGGATGACGACTTCCACATGCACCTGGGTCTCGTACCCCAGGCTGCTGGCCCGGTAACTGCCGTTGGGGATTCTGGACAGGTCCAGCGTTTCGGTCACCTGGATCGCGGCAATGTTGGCCTGCGCTCGCTTGTGATCCTTTTCAATGCGCTGCTTGCGCTTACCGGTGGCTGGAACGGCCACAACTTTCCGATAGGCGGAAATCGCCTTGGTGAAATTGCCGGCCATGCGGTGCGCGTCGCCGATATAAAGATAGAGTTGGTTGGGCGCTCCGCCGGCACGGATGGCCCGCATGGCGAGTTGTTCGGATCGGTCGGTCTCGCCCAAGTCTCCCCACAGTTTGATCACGGTATAAGTGGCCGGCAGTTTGTTGAGAAAGTCGATTGCCATAGCGCGGTTTCCCAGCCGCCAGTAGCATTCCGCCAGGTGTGCGCCGTGCCGCTGCCGAGCGAACCGGCTCCCGCTCCGTGCCACACCCGACTGCCGGTACCAGAAGGCGGCCCGGACGTAATCCTGCAGGTGCTCGTGATACATCCGCCCCAGTTCGACCATCACCCGGAAAAGAACCACCCGGTTGTCCTTGTGCACCAACAGCATGTGATGCAAGAACCGAATGCCGCTGTGCCAGTTGCGGCTGTTCTCATTGATCACCGACCAGATGTATTGCCCCACGTTCTTGTTGGTGTTCCAACCTCCCTTGGGCGGCGGCTGCGGCCAGTCCAGATCGAGCGTCTTGGGATACTTCAACGGTGTCGACTCGTACCAGTCGGGCGGCGTGCGGCCCACTTTGTTGATCAGGGCATCAATCTCGGCGGGGCTGCGCTGAACGCTCGACTCGACAACTTTGGCAGGCTTTGACGTCTCGGGCGTCGAGGGCTGTGGATTGGCCTTCTCCGGAGGGGGCGTCGTGGGAGTAGCTGTTTCCGCTGCGGTTGTTTCCGGTGTGGACTTCATCGGTGACGTTTCCGCACCAACAGTCTGCCCGGGCTTCTGATTCTTGGGGTTTTCGGATTTCGGAGTTGCATCGGTGACGTGAAAGGGGGACTTCAAATCGGGGTGTTCGGTCGGCTGGTTCTGCGCTGGGCGATCTGAATTTGAATCCACGGAATCCGTCGCCGGCTGCATGTCAGTGGAATTGCCGTCATTCGTTGTGGGGGTGTCATTCGACCCTCCGCATCCGGAAACAGAGACCAACAGCCCGCAGATCGTCGAGAACAAAGCGGTCGTAGTTAGAGTGCTGGAAAAAACAGAACAACGCATAGCATCTCTCAAGCGAAAACAAGGGGGCCTGCCGAAGCACCCCAAGATATCCATATCCCGGAACAAGGACCAGAGGAACGGCAAAGAAGCCTGCCGTGCGTGAATCTGGCATCTGGGCAGACCGAATCAGATCCGCGAGCTTTCAACGGGACTACAATCACCGTCTTAATCGGGCGGAATCGCCTCGGCCTGCTGGGCAATTGGCCCGTAATGTTCGACTCGGCGATGTTTCGCGAAGTTGAAGATGTGTTCCTTGTACGGTTTCGTCAAATCGAGATCGCAGCGGTGTACGATTAGCTCGTCTCCCATTGTCTCGGCTATCGCGACGACTTCGCCTGACGGTGCGATGATTGATGTGCCGCCGATTTGGCTAACCCCTTCTTCCACGCCCGCCTTGGCGACGGCGACAACCCAACTGCCGTTTTGATACGCGCCAGCCTGCAGGCTCAGTTGGTTGTGAAAGTCACACAGCCGGTCCAACTCCGGTAGTTCGGGAATGTTGTCCGGCGTGTTGTATCCCAGCAGAATCATCTCCGCCCCGCGCAGTCCCAGCACGCGATACGTTTCCGGCCAACGCCGGTCGTTGCAAATGCACATCCCCAGCACGCCGCCAAATGCCCGCCATGTGCGAAAGCCGAGATTCCCCACTTCAAAGTACCGTTTCTCCAGATTCTGAAACGGATCACCGGGCCGATGTTCGACATGCCCCGGCAAATGAATCTTGCGGTATTTCCCGATAATCTGCCCGTCGCTTCCCACCAACACACTGCTGTTGAATCGCCGTTTCTCACCCTCTTCGATTGCCAGTTCCGCGAATCCGAGATGAAACCCAATCCCCAGCTTTACCGCCTCATCGAACAACGGCTGCGTCGCCGGATTGGGCAACTCACTTTCAAAATACGATTCGATCTCGTCGTCATCTTCCATAAACCAATGCGGAAAAAATGAAGTCAACGCGCACTCGGTAAACACGACCAGATCGCAACCGCGCGCATGCGCCTCCCGCATCTGGTCGATCAAACGCGCGATGACATCCCCGCGTGTCTCGCTTCGAGCAATCGGCCCACTCTGCGCCGCCCCAACTGTGATAAATCTGGCCACAATGATTGTTGTCCTGTCAAAATGTCTCGTCTATTCCGCCACCAACGACCGTCATTCATCTTTCATAATTCATAATTCTAATCTCACGTACTCTCCCTCACACGGACAGCCATCGCAAATCTCCATCGTCCGTTCCGATAGCGACTGCACCATTGCGGCAACAGTCGCTCCTCGCGATTCTTCCGGTTCGTCGGGTGAGCCATGGGCGCAGATTGAACGGGGGTACGACACGTGGCTGCGAGTCATCGCCTTCAGCGATTCGCCGGTGAGATTGTCCTGCAGCAGGAAACGCCGCAGTGCCGTGTAGCGGGCGATTGAGCTGCCGACGGCCGATGGCCGCACGACTGAGACCGGCTGCATCCAATCGGATGAGTAATGATTTGTGTGGCCGAACGGCTTGCCGTCGGCATACGCCAGCGCAAACCGTGTAGCCGATGTCTCCACGCTGACCACGTTCCCCGTATCGTCCGACAGCAGATAATGCGAACCGCCTGCCCGTGGACCGACGGTCGCCGCCTTCACGGCGTCGGCCAGATTACGTCCCGCGAGCGCCTGCCGCACGATGACCGCGTGCAGTTTTCCCGCCTGGCAGTCGTTCGAGCTGAGATAGTTGATGTTAATGCCGATGCCTTCCTCGTTCAGCCCCGCCGCCCCAATCATGCCGGCCAACGTGTAGAGGAGTTGCCGCGGCCCGTCGGCCGGCCGGATTCGCAACACCGCATTGAACCGTCGCCGAAATGCTGCCAGATCGTACGTCTGCCCCAACAGCGCCCGCCCGGTTCCGCTCTCCTCCGGCAGCGCAAAACTGGTGCAGCCCAGCATTCCCTTCACGCAATCGAGAAACCGCAGGTTGCCCACGTCAAGCAGCGAATTCAAAATGAAAATCCGCTCGAACGACACACCCGCCCCGCGTGCAATCCCCCGCATCTCTGCCACCAACTCGGGAGCCACCGCCTCATTCGCAACAATATGCTGTCCCCACAACTCACACAATTGCGTCTCATTTAGTGAAACCGAGGATTGCGCCAGCACCCATTCCAAATGCCGCTCGGCATGTTCGCGAACCAGTTCACGCAGCGACTCCCCATGGGCCGCGCCGATGTCACCCGGCGTACCCTGCAGTTCAACCAGCGGTATGTTCAATTCTGGTGTTCCCATTGTCTGTCTTTCATCTGTTTGACATCAATCGACCAACGCCTGGCCAAGCACCATAGCCAACTCAGTAGCTGGAATTGAAAATCGAATCCGGCGGCGACGGTTTCTCAGCATTTGTGCTAGTATTCAGCCGGTAGGATCTCACCGCACCCCCCGCCATCAGCCTATTCCGATTGCAACACAATGAAAACACTCAAGCTGCCGATTGTTATGTTGCTAGCTGTGATCGCTGCCGGCTGCGTGCCAACGCCGGCACCCCCGCCCGACTCAATTTCAGACGCCAAAGCGAAACTGAAGGTTTCGCCGTCGGTTGTCCCGACCGACGCCTCCGTGCAGGTCACCGAACGCGTCTCGTATGTTCTCTTGGACGGAGAGCAACAACACGAGGAATTCCCCGATTCGTTCTGGATTCCACCCGCCGAGCAACGTCGCAATCTACAGAAGGATCAGATCGTCAAACTGATGTTCCAGATCACCGTGGCCGACGAAACCGAAACCGAACGGATGTGGGTGGTCGTCCAGAAGAACACGACTGAGGGCTATGTAGGAACGCTCGACAACGACCCCTATTGCACCGACGAAATGAAGGCCGGTCTGGAAGTCCACTTCCAACCGCGACACGTCATTCAGATTTACGACGACGATGAATCCCCAGATACGAAATGAAGGAAGACGCCATGAACCGATTTGCCAGATCCCGGGGCGTCGAGGTGCTGAGGTCGAAGCGAACCGGAGCCCCAGACCGACGGGGAGAATACGTTCCGAGACTCTCTGTTTTCGCCTAATGCGCGCCGGCTACTTTTTCTTCGCAGCGGCTTTGATGGCATCCCGCAGGAGTTTGATCGCCTTGGGGCTGTACGTCTTGTCGGCGTTTCTTTTCCAGAGGATCTTGTCGAACTTGTATTTCTTCCGGTCACCGCCGCCCAACGCGTCGTGCAGTTTCATTCCATATTCCGTGCGGACCTTCTTCGACTTTTTGCCGTGGCAATACTTGCACGACTCAGCCTTGACCTTCATTTGAACGGCTTTCTCCGCCTTCGTTGTCTCCGTGAGTTGACCGATGACAGCTTTGTACTGCGTACGCGCCTCAGCGTTGATGTTGCAAATCGTCAACAGGAATCCGGTACCGATCAGGACAAGCAAAGCTCTTCGCATGGTGATACTCCTTCAATTCTTCGGTCGAGCGCTGTGCCGACAATTGTGGTAAGCACGCCCAACGAGTTGTGAGTTTTAGCCCGCAGTGTTTTCGCCAATACACCAGCAACAGGGCCGGTGTCTATTTCTGCGGAAGTTTGCGGCGAGGGGCCTTGTCGGCTTTTTGAAAAACGACCTTTGACGCCCCGTTCTTGATGAGATCGGCCGCGCCGGTTTTACCGATTGGTGTGTAGACGGTGATGAGGTCGCCGCGTTTGAGTGATGCACCGTCGCCGCGAATCCAGCGGCGGTCGGTCGCCAGAAAGTAACCCTGTTTTCGTGCATCGGCGGGTTTGTCTTTGCCGGTAGCGGTTGAATAAAACCTGACGCGCGGAAACGCCGGTCGCTCGAAGAACCCGGCGGCCTGTTTGCCGGTCAGGTCGGCTTTGGCCTGTAGAGTCCAGACCAATGCCTGTTCGCTGATCTTGCGGCGGGGATTGCCGAGCGACTTGAACTCGCCGCTCTGATACAGCTTATAGTTCACCACCTTGAAGTGCTCCTTGAGCAACCCGAGATCGACCGTGACTTTCTCCAACGGTTCCGGTTGTTTGACCGGTTCATCCGCTACGGCGAACGACGACAAAGCGAATGGCAGTGCGATGATCAACAGCGTTTGTTTTACTGACATAGGGTTCTCCAATGTGAAGAGAATGGTAGGGCCGGCTATGCCGGACGCGATTATTGTTCGACGCCAATTGGTGATACGATAGCCAGCATAACCGCCCCTACGTCACTTGCGGATGTTCATTGTTGGCCGCCCGCTTTGGCCTGTGGCGCGAAGGCATCGACGGACATGCCAAAGTGTTCCACAAGAACTTCGGGCAGCGCATTGAAATCGATTGGAAGCACGTAACCATATTCATCCTTCAGAACGGTGGGCGTGCGGACTCCGAGCGTTCGGCATCGAGCAACGTGCTTTTTTAGCATCGGAAAATAGAAACAGGATTCCGACGGATACCGCTTGTTACGTCGAATCGGAAGTTTCACAATCGTACTGTCTTCGGGGAGATCCTTGCCAACCCAATCGAGAAGTTCGCACAAAAACAAGTCATCATCGACATTGTCACGTACATCAATGACGCGCATAAGCAAAAAGCTGCCTGACGGCAATTGATATGCGAAGACATCGCCGCATTGCCATTCGCATTTCGGTGGAAGCCGTTTTCGCGGACGAACAGTTCTCGGAGTTTTCTTTGGGCTCGTGAGTTGATGTCGAAGGCGTTCCAGCACTTTGCCGCGTTGTCGTTGGAGTCTGGAATCATCCGCCCAACGCTGTAGATCCGAGCCATTATCAATGACGTTGTGAGCTTTCTTAAGGATGCGTTGCTGAAGGAGCCCGTGTTCCCATTGCACATACGCCAACGCGAGCCAAAACACGCTTTCTTCCTCGGTGCCGACGATGTCCTCGAATTGGTCGATAAGTTCGTTGGTGGCATCAATACCCGATGCGCCGCGTTTCAATTGCTCACAGAACAATTCACGAACGTCGGCGGCCAAGTCATCGTCAAAGAGTTTTACGCCGGATGCGCTCATGGATTTCAACTACGATCCTGAACCGGGGACGGCCCAACGGAGTTCTTGCCGACAAACTGTCGCAAAGAGAGGATTGGCTTTCAACCAGACCCCCAAGCGGACAACATCGCTGCGGTAATTCTCCGCTTTCCGGCCTGGAATCGCAAGAACACTTGCAGGCCGCTCTTTCCGGAAAGCCGCCTACAACAGATTCCAAATCGGCTCGCCACCGGTCAGATGTACGGGCCGTTGTTCCGGGGTTGGCAGGACGGTGTTCGCGGGAATTCCCAGTAGGTGATAGATTGTTGCGGCGACGTCTTCGGGGTGGACCGGGTGTTCGGAAGGATAAGCGGCACTGCGGTCGGATGCGCCGTAGACCTGCCCACCCTGGATTCCGCCGCCGGCGAAGACCACCGTGTTGCAGGCGGCCCAATGATCGCGGCCCGCTTTGCCGTTGATTTTCGGTGTGCGGCCGAACTCCGACAGGCAGACCACCAGCGTCTCATCGAGCAGACCGCGTTCGCTCAAGTCTTCCAGCAATGCGGACAAGCCGCGGTCCATGTTCGGCAGCAGTTGCTTGCGGTGCTTGTTGAAGTTGTCGGCGTGCGTGTCCCAGTAGGCGTCGTCGCGTTCCCAGTTCACCGTCACCAGCGGCACGCCCGCTTCCACAAGTTGCCGGGCGAGCACGCAGCCCTGCCCGAACGGCGTCATGCCGTACCGCTTTCGGACCAACTCGGGAACGCGCCCAATATCAAACGCCCGCCGTGCTGCCGGCGACGTCAACAACTCGACCGCTTGCTGATGATAGCTATCGAAATTCCGCACGGCCGCCGTTCGCCGCATGTGGGCGGTGCCGCGGTCAAACTCCGTTAACAGCCGTTGGCGGTCGAGCAGTCGGGCCGAATCGCCGGCGGTTGGCAACGGCTGAAACTCTGGCTCGTTGGCATGCTGCGAGACGAACATCGGGTTGTAGCCGTGTCCCATAAAGCCGGCGAAGAATCCGGGGAAAATGTGATTGTTGGCCGAGACCTGATTCGCCGGCGCGTTCAAGCTGACGGCAGGCGGGAGTCCGCCGGATTGCGACCTCTGCCGCCGACGGTGGTAATTCATCACCGCACCGAAACAGGGAAAATCGTCGCCGGCGTTCTGCGGATTCGTTTTCGGCCGCCGATGCCGCACGCCGGTCAGCATGTAGTGCATGGCGACGGTGTGCGTGTTGTCCGGATGCGTGACCGACCGCACCAGCGAATAGCGGTCGGCCAGTTTGGCGAGCCGGGGAATGTGCTCGCTGACGTCGATGCCGGCGACGTTGGTCGCAATCGGTTTGAACTCGCCGCGAACCTCTGCCGGTCCTTCCGGTTTGAGATCCCACGTATCCTGATGCGCCGGCGCACCGAACATAAACAGCACAATGCAAGACTTCGCCCGTCCAAAACTGCGAGCCTGCCCGGATGTTTCCGCCGCATTCGCCCGACCAGCCAACAGCCCGCCGACATGTGTCCCCAGTCCACAGGCGCCCGCCAACCCACCAATCCGCAACCAATCGCGCCGCGAGATCCCCTCGCACGTCGAAACCGAATTGCCGGGAATGGTGATCATGCCAAAACTCGGTGTCGTGACCAGAGTGATGTTTTCGAGTCGCCGGAGATTGTAACAGAATGTTCTGTCACGTTTCACGCAAGAAGTTAGGGCGACGTTGCGGTCATTGTTCGTCGGTAGGGTCGGAATCAAGCGATCCAGAACGAGCTTCCGCGCCTCGTTGATACGCACGGGAACAGAAGACGATGGGCAGGACGATCACGATGGCCGCCGTCAAAATGTGAAATATACCTATAGGCTCCTTGTTCTCATTCAGAAAGCTCGTAACAACGAACCAGATGAGAATCATGGAAGCGCATTGCCCACCCATCATTCGGCCGGGATTTGTGTTCCACCAGTTTTTCGAACCAGTTCGGTCAGACATTGTCATCCTCAGGAATAATCACGTAAATGTCACGCCACTTTCGCTCGCCCAACAGAGTTCTAGCTGCCAAACTGTCACAAAGAGAGTTCCCACATTCGACCGGACTCCCACGCAGACGGCATCGATTCGCCGATTCTCTGCTTTCCCGGTCAAAATGGCAAGAAGACTGGCGGTCGTTCACTTCGCGACCGGACAACTGCTAGAATTCCGACGTCCCGATGTGGCACCGGCAAGCGCTCCTTTCCCGTTGATTGTGGTGGCTGAGTTCAACTCATGACTGACGATGTATTCGACCTGTTGATTCGTGCCGGGCGCCTGTTTTGTGCGGATTCGAATCTCGATGAACCGGGGGCCGTTGCGATTCGTGATGGGAGGATCGTTGTGGTGGGGGCAGATGTGTCCGGTTCGGCGAAGCGGACGCTGGAGTTCCCTGCGGGTGTTTTGCTGCCGGGCTTGATCGATTTGCATGCGCATCCGGCGACGGCGGAGTCGGTGTTTGGGGTGGAGCCGGATGAATTCGTGCTTCGACGCGGGACGACAACGGTTGGGTCACAGGGCGATGCCGGTGCGGACAACTGGCCGACGTACCGTGATGAAACGATTGCCAAGTCACAGGCACGCGTGTTGCTGGCGATGAATCTTTCGCGGGTGGGGGAATCGACGGAAGCCGGCTGTTTGGAACGACTGGACGATGCCGACGTCGATGCCTGTGTTTCAGCGATTGAATCGGCAGGCGATTCGGTGTGGGCGATTGCCGTCAATGTCAGTCACAATGCGTGCGGTGAGAGCGATCCCCGTGAAGTGCTCCAGCGCGGACTGACGGTTGCGGCGGCAACCGATCTGCCGTTGTTGTTCGGCATGCGGAGGCCGGAGGATTGGTCGTTGGCTGAGCAACTGGAACAATTGCGGCCGGGTGATGTGGTCACGTATTGCTTTCGCCGGGAACCGCATTGCATTGTGTCCGGCGGTCGCGTATTGCCCGAGATTCACGAGGCGCGAAAGCGGGGGATTCTGTTCGACGTCGGCCACGGTTGCGGCTCGTTCGATTTCGACGTGGCTGCGACCGCGATTGCAGACGGCTTTCCACCCGATACCATCTCCACCGACCTGCAGCGGCGGCACGTCGAAATGTTGCCACAACACGATTTGCCGTTAATGATGTCGAAACTGCACGCCGCCGGCATGCCGATCGATGATGTCTTTACCGCCGTCACACATGCGCCGGCGATGGCAATGGGACGACCACATCTCGGCACACTCGCGACGGACACGGCAGCCGACCTGACGGTGCTTGCATGGGATGAGACAATCGGCCCGCTGGCCGATACCAGCGGGAAGAGTCGCAATGGCGGGCAATGGAATGTGCTGCTGACTGTTCGCGGAGGGACGATTGCCGAGGCGGCAGATTAGAATTGTGGGCATGCAACGCCGCAGAAAAAGGCGCCTTCCTGTTTTGTCCCAAAGGGACATCTGAGAATAGCCCAGCAGTTTACTGCTGGGGAAAAACTTCCGTTTCTTGGGACATGAGTCCTGAAGGGACGACTGACAGCGGCGAAGTCAACGTTCACATCAAATGCCGTCCAGTCGTCCCTTCAGGACTTATCGACATTGTTATTACGTCCATTCCCAGCGATGAATCGCTGGGCTATTCTCAGATGTCCCTTCGGGACAAGAAAGATGTGTGCAGACGAAATGCCTCGCCCTTCCAAAGAACTTCAATGCCGCCGGTCTCTCGCCGATGTTTGTGCAGGTTGCTAGAATTCTTGCCGGAACGTCAATCAAGATCACCCAGCAGACAGGAGGTCGCACAGCATGGCCGGTCGAGTATGCGTTTTGGTTTATGGCGTGGTGACGTATGCGTTGTTTTTCGTGGTGTTTCTGTACGCGATTGGGTTTGTCGCGGGTGATACGGTGCAGGCGGATCTGATTCAGAAGCTTGTTCCCAAGAACATCGACACCGGTGAGCAGGGTGAGTTGTGGATGGCCGTATTGATCAACGTGGCTATCCTCGGGCTGTTCGGCGTTCAACACAGCATTATGGCGCGGCCGGCATTCAAGGAATGGTGGACGCAGTTTGTTCCCAAACCGGTGGAACGAAGCACGTTCGTGCTGGCGACTTCGCTGATCCTGATCCTGATGTTTTGTCAGTGGCGGCCGATACCGCAAGAGGTTTGGCGAATCGACAGTCAGGCCGGCTTTGCGGCATTGCTGGCGGTTTCCGGCATCGGCTGGCTGATTGTGCTGGCGGCCACCTTCATGATCGATCACTTCGACTTGTTCGGATTGAAGCCGACTTACCTTCACTTTGCCGGTCGTGAAGCCGAACCGTTGGAGTTCAAGCAGGTGATGCTGTATCGATACATTCGGCATCCGATTATGACGGGGTTTCTCATCGCCTTCTGGGCAACGCCGGTGATGACGGCGGGCCATCTACTGTTTGCGGCGGTCGTGACGGCATACGTTCTGGTGGCCCTGCAATTGGAAGAACGTGATCTGGTGACCGCCATTGGCGAACCGTATCGGAATTACCAGAAAGACGTGCCGATGTTGTTGCCGTTGCGATTCGGCAAGCAGGACAAGTGACGGACATCAAACCGCGACGCAGGTTTTTTGTAGGGAACGCCGTCCCTTCATAGACAACGTTTTCCGACGCGTTCAGGTAGAAGAATGACAAAACCTCGACACATCTTTGTTGATCTCGATGGCGTGCTTGCCGATTTTGTGCGGGCGGCGCTAACGCTGCATAACCGTGACGAGTTGCTCGACTGTTGGCCGGCTGGTGAGTGGAACATGTCGAAGGTTTTGGACATCAGCCGCGGAAAATTCTGGTCTGCGATCGATCGGCAGGGTGGCGCGTTCTGGGAATCGCTGGAGGTTTATCCGTGGACTTTCGAGATGCTGGATCGCTTGCGGGCGATTGCGCCGATCACCATTGCGACCAGTCCCAGCCTCGATCCCAGTTGCCTTGCCGGAAAAGTGCGCTGGATGCAGCGGCACCTCGGGGGATCGTTTCGCGATTTTCTGATCGGCCCGTCAAAGCACTTGCTGGCCAAACCCGATGTCGTGCTGATCGACGACCGCGACTCGAACATCGACGCGTTCCGCAAGCACGGCGGGCAGGCAGTTTTGTTCCCACAACCGTGGAACACAAATCACCACATCGACGACCGACTGACATACGTGTTATCACAATTGTCGGTCGAAGATTAATCGCGGCGATGATCGTATTGCTTTCCCAATCAACTTAGAACTGCACGCCACCGCGGAGGATGAAGCCGGACGAGATGTTGAAGCCGCCCGTTCGCCGGATGTCGACCTTACGACCGAACACCCAACCTGCTTCGAGGAAGCTGGAGATGCGTCCGAGTTCCTCGCGTGTTCCGAGTACGACCCGCCAGTCTTCCAGCTCGATCTTGTTTTGCACGTTGCCGCCGGCAACTCGTTGGACTTCAATTTCGTAGGCTTCAATGTGGTATTCACCGGAGACGTAAATCCATTTGGGAGCCCCAAACGGTGCGCCGATGAAGTAACTGACGCGCGGTTTCGGAAACACCAGTCGCCATTCCCAGCGGTCATCCGGGGTCCAGACGGCACCGGCGTAGGGAATGACTTTATCGTTGACGCGGTCCCAGAAGCCGGCACCCAAGGCGATCATCCAGTGTGGTGAGGCACGGTAGAACGCGATCCCACGACCGTCCCAGTTCCAGGCGTCCGATGTGAGATGGCGTTCGAAGTCGGAGTTGATCGACGGGTTAAAACCAAGTTGCACGCTCCACGGACCGTTGGCCGGTGTCGAGAGTTCAAAATCCCAGCCGAAACGGTGCACGTTGCCGGGCAAACCGATCGCAGCGGGGGTCTTACTTAACGGGCCATCCCATAGCCGCAGGTCGTACTGCTGCGTGAAAGAGAAAATCCAGCCGGTCGGAAGTGCAGTCGTGTACTCCAATTCCGTGTCAAATTCGGTCACGCCGAAGTTGCCGAGATTGCCCCCGGTTGGTTCTTTTGGAAGAAAGCCAACTTCCTGGCGCACCGTCCAACCGTAACGATAGGGCTGTGGACCGTTTGCACCGAATGCGAAGTTAGAGGGTGCCTGCATTCCGAATCCCGGTTGTCCCAGGAATGGGTCCTGCATCAACGGTGCCGGCTGAAACGGATTCAATATTCCGCTGTTTTGCGGCACAACGTACGTTGGCGGTGCGACCGACTGACTCGATGAAGGGACTTCATCGTATCCGGGAGTCTGGCCGCGAATGACCGACTGAAAATCGGCCGACGGCTTGTACACGGAAAACGAATCGTCGATCTGTGGTTGCGCAGACAACGCAGCCAACAGGCATACAAGTGATGCGTTCACGATAGAACCTGCTTTGTGGAATTCTGGGATGCGGTAGGGAGGGGTCTTGCCGGAGTTGAGAGCAGCAAGGGAGATGTGAGAACGGGAATTTTGTAGAATTCTGCGATTGCGTCAACACCAAATCGGGCAATCTTGTAACGTTTGGGATGAGAATCTTTAGAAAATCTTCAAAAAAATGCCGAGCAGAACAAGGTGCAGACATACCTGGTACGTGGGAACAGAAGCATTGTATCAGCATATTGCACAGCAGAATCAGCAACGGTAAGCTAAAAGACGGCATTTCATGCTTCTTGGCGCGCTGCTCTCGTCTGCACGAATTGGCTTTGGATTGATTGTCGCGACCAACCGGCTGGAGCAGCATCTATTGCCTGAATTCTGAACGACATTCACCGCGCTTCCCAACGGCATCGTGGTAAGTAACCAGTCAGGTGGAGATCGTTATGGGGAACGAGCCTACCGACCTCAATTCTGAGGCGACCATCCGGCAACTTGAGTCGCTGATGGATGCCGATCCGCAGGCCGTCGTCGTGATGGATGAACGGGGAGGGATTGCGTGGGTGAATTCGACGCTGGAAAGTCTGTTCGGTTTCCTACCAGGCGAACTGATCGGCAAACCCATCGAAACGCTTGTTCCAGAGCGGTTTCACATGTCGCATGTCGCAGATCGACAGGCATTCCTTACACAGCCGCAACTGATCGCAAGACCGGGACGGCAAGTTATAGGGAAACGTAAAGACGGTACGGAATTTCCTGTGGAACTGGGGCTGAATCCGCTGCAATTGAGCGATGGCGTATTGGTTGTTGGTTCGATTGTCGATGTCTCGCGGCGCGTGGAAGCGGAACTCGCCCTGGAAGAAACCGAAGCCCGATACCGTTCGCTGGTCGAGAGCCTGCCGCTGAATGTCTTCCAGAAAAATCTCGATGGGCAATTCACGTTCGTGAATCGGCGAATGTGTAAGGCCATGCGCCGCAAGTCGACTGAGATTTTGGGAAGAACCGATGCGGACTTTTTCCCGCCTGAGCCGGCTGCGAAGTACCGTAGCGACGATGTCAACATCGCCACGACAGGCCAGGTACTCGAAGATGTCGAAGAACATATCAGCAGCGAGACGGGAGAGAAGATTTACGTCCACGTTCTCAAGGCGCCCCTTCGCGATGCCAAAGGGAAGATTGTCGGGACGCAGGGCATGTTCTGGGATGTCTCAGCCCGCCGACGCGCCGAAGAGGCCCTCCACGAAGTGGAGACGCGACAAAAGGCAATTGTTGAAGCGGCCCTCGACTGTATCATCACGCACGATAGAGAAGGCCGGATCATCGATTTCAACGCGGCTGCGGAACGGACCTTTGGGTATCGTCGCGACGAGGTGATTGGAAAAGACATGGCGGAACTGCTGTTTCCGCCGCGACCGCGTGACCGTCACCGCGCGAACATCGATCGCTACACCTTTTCGCAAGAAGAAGGATCGTTGGTCGGTCACCGTCTAGAGATTCCCGCCGTCCGCAAGAACGGTGAAGAGTTCGTTGGCGAGTTCGCAATGCAGCCGCTGGTGTTGGGCGGCGTGACGGTGTTTACGGTGTTCCTGCGCGACGTGACCGAACGCAGCCAGGCTGCAGAGGCGCTGCGCAGCAGCGAAGAACGGGCGCGTCAAATTGTGGAAACGGCTTTCGATGCATACGTCGCCGCCGATGCCAACGGAATCATCACCGAATGGAATGCTCAATCGGAAAAGATGTTCGGTTGGCCGCGCGAAGAAGTGATTGGCAAGCTGCTGTCTGCCACCATCATCCCCAACCGTTATGCGGAACAACACGAACAGGGAATGCGCCGCTACTGGGAAACGGGTGAAGCTCGTATTCTCAATCAGCGATTGGAACTCACTGCGCTGCACCTCGATGGGCACGAGTTTCCCGTCGAAATGACGATCTGGCCGTTGGAAGTTGAAGGGACCACTCACTTCCACGCCTTCATTCACGACATCTCACGGAGAAAAGAGGCAGAAGCAGAAATCCGACAAAGTAACGCCAGAATCCGGCGTCTGGTCGAGTCGAACATTATCGGGATCATGTTCACCGATTTCGGCGGACAAATTACCGAGGCCAACGATGCCTTTCTCAATATCGTGGGTTACACGCGCGAAGATCTTGATGCGAACGAGATCAAATGGGATGCGATGACTCCCCCCGAGTATCGCGAACTGGATGATCGCGCCGTCGCGCAATTGAAACAGACAGGCCGATGTGAGCCGTGGGAGAAAGAGTACTTCCGCAAGGATGGCACGCGCGTCCCCGTTCTCCTGGGAGTGGCCATGCTGGAAGGCAGCAAAACCGATTGCCTCTGTTTCGTTCTCGACATGAGTGCTCAGAAGCGTGCCGAAGCAGAAATCCAGGCGGCCAAAGAAGCAGCCGATGAGGCCAATCGCGCCAAGAGCGCATTTCTCGCCAACATGAGCCACGAAATCCGCACACCGATGAACGCGATTGTTGGCATGACGGAAATTCTGCTCGACGACGTACTGTCGGCACAGCAGCGCGAATACCTTTCCATCATCGACAGCTCTGCCGAGTCGCTTACGGTCCTCATCGACGACATTCTCGACTATTCGAAGATTGAAGCCGGCCGGATGGAATTGGAGAATAAGGAATTTCGACTTCCCGATTGTCTGGCCGGCACATTGAAATCGCTCGCCGTTCCGGCTTACAAGCAGGGGCTAGAACTGGTCTGCGACATTCGCTCAGATGTCCCCGAACTGGTGATCGGCGATCAAACGCGATTGCGTCAGATCCTGGTTAATCTGGTTGGCAATGCCATCAAGTTCACACCAAGCGGCGAAGTCGTCGTCTCGGTCGAAACATTGTCGCGGACGGATGACGAAATCGAAATCCATTTTGTCGTCAGTGACACGGGAATCGGCATCCCCGAGGACCGTCGAAAACTCATCTTCGGAGTGTTCGAGCAGGTCGATAGCTCGATGGCCCGCAAATTTGGTGGGACGGGACTGGGGTTGGCGATTTGTGCGCGGCTGACCGAGTTGATGCAGGGCCGCATGTGGCTCGAAAGCGAAGAAGGCGTCGGCAGCCAGTTTCATTTCACCATGCGATTGAAACTCGCTGCGGAAAGTTCAGCCGATTCGACCTCAGACGACCTTAACGTCATCCAGGGGATGCGTGTGTTAGTGGTAGACGACAACGCATCAAGCCGTCACGCCCTCACAGAAATTGTACACCGTTGGCATATGCAACCGACCGCAGTCTCCAATGCTGAGACTGCCCTGGAAGCATTGACTGCATCTGTCGGGAACGATCACGAATTCGGACTGATTCTCATCGACGCGCATATGCCGGGAATTGACGGCTTTGTGTTGGTAAAACAATTGCAGGAACGATCGCCGGAACTGATGTCGCGGTGCATCATGTTGCTGAGTTCGGGTGAGCGATCGGAGGATGTTGCCCGCTGCGAGGAACTGGGAAAGGTTGCCTATCTGCTCAAGCCGATCAATCAGTCTGAGCTGTTCGACGTTGTCGTTGCGGTCACCTGTGGAGAGACGCTGTTAAATCCGATCCCCGATCAGAGCGAGCCACTTGGTACCAGGATTCCCGATCCATTGAAGATTCTGCTCGTGGAAGACAGCCTGTACAACCAGAAGTTGGCGGTTGGCGTTTTGCAGAAACGGGGTCACCATGTTTCGGTCGCCGAAAATGGCAAGGAGGCAATTGCCGCCGTCGAACGAGAACAATTCGATCTGGTGTTGATGGACATTCAAATGCCTGTGATGGACGGCTTGGAAGCCACGCAAGTGATACGCAATCGGGAACGCCAGAGCGGGCGGCACGTGCCAATCATTGCGATGACTGCGCAGGCAATGTCTGGTGATCGCGAACGTTGCCTCGAAGTCGGCATGGATGGGTATTTGTCGAAACCGGTTCGAGCAGCAAAGTTGTACGAGGCGATTGAGTCGATCGCGCCGCAACGGGCGGCTGACTTGGGGAACACCGACGAGATATTGGACGGCGATGAAGCCAAGACGCCTTTCGATTGGTCGATCGCACTGGGCGCAACGGGTGGCGACCGGGAATTGTTGAGGGAAGTCATTGGTGAGTTTCTCATCGAGTTTCCACGGCTCATCGAGCAGGCGCAAACGGCCATCCGCGCCGGTGACGCACCAACCGGTTGCCGAGCGGCGCACACGATCAAAGGAGCTTTAAGGACGCTGGGAGCCGATTCCGCCAGCAAACGCGCAGAAGCATTTGAAACCGTGTTGCGAAGCGGATCGTTTGAATCTGCCGACAAGTCGCTCGATGTTCTCACCGCGGAAGTCGATGCGCTGATGCCCGAAATCCTGGCCTTCGCGAGGGAAGATGAAGAAGTGAAAAAACCGTGACACATTTCCCCGCGAATGGTTCACAATGCGAGCGGCTTCACAGTTTGTCGATGACTTCACGTTGTCGGCGTTTTGCAAACTCGACCGCGTGCATGTGCAAAGACGATTCAATCCGGATGAACAACGATGACAACTGTGCTTGTGGTAGACGACTCGCCGGTTGATTGCAAACTGGCCGGAGGCTTGCTCGAACGGGACTCCGACTGGAATGTTGTTTACGCGGCAAACGGCGCGCGGGCGCTCGAACAGATCGAATTGCATATTCCCGATCTTGTCTTGACCGACATGCAGATGCCCGAAATGGACGGATTGGAACTCGTCTCGGCCGTCCGCAAAGAGTACCCACTGATTCCCGTCATCTTGATGACCGGTCAGGGAAGCGAAGAGATAGCCGTCAAAGCACTTCAACGGGGCGCGGCCAGTTATGTCTCCAAGCGAAAGCTCGCTCTCGATCTCGTCGACACAGTTCAACTCGTACTCTCGGCCGCCGGTGATGACCGTTCCTACAGCCAGCTAATGAACCGCATGACGACCAGTGGTTGTCAATTCGTCCTCGAAAACAACCTTTCGCTGATCGCATCGGCCGTGCAATATCTGCAGGAGGCCGTCACCAATTTGAGAATCTGTGACGATGCCGACCGGCTGCGCGTGGGGGTCGCGTTGGAGGAAGCTCTGTTGAACGCGTATTACCACGGGAATCTGCAGATCAGTTCGGAGTTGCGAGAACAGGACCACCGGGCTTACTACGATCTGGCACGCGAGCGAACCAAACAACTCCCGTTTTGCGAACGGCGAATTTATGTTGATGCCAGATTCACCCCCGATGAAGCAATCTACGTCATTCGGGATGAAGGCGAAGGTTTCGATGCATCGACAATTCCCGATCCAACCGATCCAGCAAACCTGGAGCGTTCAAGTGGTCGCGGGCGGCTGCTGATGCAAACTTTCATGGACGAAGTAATCTACAACGACGTCGGCAACCAGGTCACCTGCATCAAACGCCGCAGTCTAGCTGTGGATGAAAACGATGGCGAATAGAGAATCGTCAGCAGTTCTTCCTCTGTGTTTCAGACATTTCTGAATGTCGCTGTTTCGTCAACACACGCTGACCTGAAAGTGATCGCTGAAGAAAGCACAACATGAACCGATTACCGACGTTTTTCCCGATTGCCGCCGTCCTGCTTGCTGCCTTTCTTTCGCCGACCATCGCGGCGGATCAGCCAAACGTGTTGTTTATTGCCGTTGATGATCTCAACGACTGGATCGGCTGTCTGGGCGGACATCCCGATTGCAAGTCGCCCAACATCGATGCGCTGGCGCGACGCGGCATGTTGTTCACCCATTCGTACTGCGCTGTTCCTGCCTGCAATCCATCGCGGGCCGCCCTGATGACCGGCATTCGCCCCTGGACGTCGGGCGTCTATCAGAATTCGCAACCGTGGCGGCCGGCCATGCCCAAAGCTGTCACCTTGCCGCAGCATTTTATGGCGAATGGATACCAGGCCGTCGGCTCCGGAAAGATTTATCACGGCCGTTATCCCGATCCGCCATCGTGGCACAACTACCTGAGCAAAGGAGCCGACCCGAAACCATCACAGGCTGTACTGGCCGATCCACGGAGCCGCGCCGGCGGCGTCATTTGGGGTGTGCTCGACGTCGATGACAGCAAGATGGACGACCACAAAATGGTCGATTACGCCGTCGAGTATCTGAAGCAGAAGCACGAGAAGCCATTCTTTCTCGCATGCGGGTTATTCCGCCCGCACATGCCCTGGCAGGTTCCGCGAAAATATTACGACATGTACCCGCCGGAGAAGATCACGCTGCCGGATGTTCCAGCGAATGATCTGGACGATGTGCCTACGGCCGGCGTGAAGATGGCACGGCCCAAGGGGGACCATGCCACGATGCTGCGGACGGGCAACTGGCGACATGCCGTGCAGGCGTATCTGGCAAGCATCTCGTTCGCCGATGCAGAGGTCGGCCGCTTGATGAAGGCTCTCGACGCGAGTCCGTATTCAGGGAACACCATCGTCGTTTTGTGGGGCGATCACGGTTGGCATTTGGGCGAAAAGAGTCACTGGCGGAAATTTGCGCTGTGGGAAGAAGCAACCCGCGCTCCGCTGATAATGGTTGCCCCCGGCATCACGAAGCCGGGCAGCGTCTGCCGACGCACCGTTGATTTTATGCACATCTACCCCACGCTGGCTGAACTTTGCGGGCTGCCCATCGGCGACCAATTGGAAGGTCGCAGCATGTTGCCGTTGCTGAAGAATCCGGCCGCCGAGTGGAAACTGCCCGCCATCACCACGCATGGCCGCAACAATCACGCCGTCCGCAGCGAGCGCTGGCGTTATATCCGCTACGCCAACGGCGATGAGGAACTCTACGATCACGATGCCGATCCAATGGAGTGGAAGAACCTTGCATCCAAATCGCAATTGGCCAAAGTGAAACGGGAACTGGCCGCCTGGCTGCCGAAGAAGAATGCTGCAAACGCTCCATTCGACAAGAGATCCGGTCGCCGAAGAACCAAGAAAAAGAAGACGCCCTGATTCAATCATGGTGAGCACAACGAAGCAACCAAACCGACCGACCGTGGCTGCGGTCATCACCATGTGCGCGCTCGTGGCCGTCGCGGTGAGCTTCGACGTGCTGGCGCCGGTGTCTTATGACCCGGGACTGCTGTATCTGCCTGTGATTTTGGTGGTGGCTTGGCGATTCCGAATCCCCGTCGCACTTGGACTGTTGCTGTTGGTTACACCGATCCGGTTGATTGGCGCTGCGAACCCGTTGGCGTCTGAGTTCATCTGGTCTGTCTGTTCCTGGCTCGGCGTGTATTTCCTGGTTGTTCTGCTGACCGTTCTGTTGAGGCGGTCGGTCGAACGGGAAAGGCAACTCGCGCGGACTGACACGCTCACCGGTTTGGCAAACCGGACGGCGCTACTGGAACGTATTGAGGCCGAACTCAATCGCGGTCGGCGAAAGGGATCGCCGCTCAGTGTGGCCTACATCGATTGCGATCACTTCAAGCAAATCAACGATCAGCACGGCCACGCGGTCGGCGACCGCGTGCTAGAGCAAACCGCCACCGCGATGAAGAAATCAACACGCAACTACGATCTCGTCGCCCGCACTGGTGGGGACGAATTCGTCATCGTGCTACCCGAAACGGCTGCTGAGGAAACCCGGATTGTGATTGGCCGGATCCAGGATGATTTATCGCAATTAATGCGAGACAACAATTGGGACGTCTCATTCAGTATCGGTGCAGTCACGTTTGTTGAATTCCCTTCATCGGCCGCCGACGCGGTTCATGCGGCCGACGAATTAATGTATGCCGTCAAACAGGCCGGCAAGAACGGTGTTGGCTACAGTGTCGTCGGCGCCGAGACTTTGACGAGCACCGGTTAACCCCACTTCCGCGCGTTCGCAATTCTCAGTTGACGGTGAACCACGGAGTTCGTTTGTTCGTTTCAATGTCTGAATCACAATACGAATTTTACGGAGTTGGAATCGATGGGCTCCTTTGCGATGGTCGCTGCGATGATCGTCGGCACGATATTGCTGATGGCGGTCATCTTCATTAGGACGCGGATCAGGGAAAAGAAACGAACCGAAAACCTCCGAGCAATTGCCGCCGAACTGTCGTTCGGCTTTGCCGAAGGCGACGAACGATTGCTCGCTCATCTGGGGGAATTCCCGCTCTTTTCAAAGGGGAGTGATCGCAAGATGAATAACGTTTTGCAGGGAACGAGTAGTGATACCGAGGTCTCACTCTTCGATTATCGCTACACAACCAGCAACGGTAAGAACTCCCAAATACACCGCCAAACGGCCGTTTGCTTCCGATCCAAACGACTCGATCTGCCGAATTTTACGCTCCAGCCCGAAAGTTGGTTTCACAAGATTGGCACCATGCTCGGATATCAGGATATCGACTTTGCCGACTACCCGGAGTTTTCCCGAAAGTACCTGCTCCGCGGCGATGATGAGGAGAGTGTCCGGGATCTGTTCACCGCGGCAACCATCGAACAGCTTGATGGGCAAACTGGCATCTGCCTCGAAGGACGCGGTAACTGGTTGATTGTGTACCGCGCGGGCAAGCGTGCTAAACCAATGGAAGTGCAGGATTTCCTTGCCACCGGTTTCGACGTGTATGCTGCCTTTGCACACGAATCCGTTACCTGACATGGCCATCATATTTCGTGGCTGTCATTGCAACACCAAGGCGGTATCATACTTGGAGTACCCCACGACAAAACGGAGTTGAAATTGATGGAAGATTTCCCGACAGCAGCAGTGTTTATCGTTGGCGCGATAGCACTAATGGCGGTCCTGGTCTTTGTGGGCCGCCTTAAGGAAAAGAAGCGGACCGAAGCGTTGCGGGAAGTTGCTGCCAATTTATCGTTCGAGTTCGCCGATAGTGACGAACAACTGCTCTCCCATTTGGGCAGTTTCCCTCTCTTTTCGCAGGGCAGTTCTCGAAAGATGAAGAACGTCTTGCGCGGCACGAGCAGCAACACTGAAGTGTCATTTTTCGACTATCAGTATACAACCAGCGGTGGAGACGATTCGACCACGCACCAACAGACCGGCATCTGTTTCCGATCCGAGCGGCTACAGCTACCGAACTTTGAGTTGCGCCCCGAATACTGGTATCACAAAATTGGCAACATTTTCGGATACCAAGATATCAACTTTGACGACTACCCCGAGTTTTCCCGACGATACTTGTTGCGGAGCGATGACGAAGATGGAGCGCGTGATCTGTTTACCGCATCTGCAATCGAACACCTTGAAGGGCAATCGGATATCTGCGCCGAAGGACGCGACGATCGTCTGATCGTTTACCGCGCTGGTACACGCGTCAAGCCACTGGAACTGCCGGATTTCCTTGCGACCGGATTCGACGTTTTTGCGGCCTTTACGCGCGAATCCGATGTGTGAACTGATCGGCTCACCTGTTCCCATCAAAAGCAGCTTATGCTACAATCGGTAATCGCACACTCGCATGACATAATGGGCTGATATATGTCCAAACCGACAGAACGACATCCGGTGGGTTGCCAGGAATTCCGCCGCGCCTCGAAGTTAACGCGACGCGATGCGTTGCATGTCGGCGGGCTCTTCGGTGTCGGCCTGTCGCTGCCGCAGTTATTGAGTCAACGGGCGGCGGCGAACGATGAATCTCGCGGATCATTCGGCCGCGCGAAGCAAGTCATCATGCTGTACCTGCATGGAGGTCATCCGCAGCAGGAAACGTTCGATCCCAAACCGGACGGTCCCACGGCAGTACGCGGCGAGTTCGGTGACATCGCAACCAGCTTGCCCGGCGTCCGCTTCTCCGAACTGCTGCCACAGTCGGCACGCATCATGCACAAGCTGGCTATCATTCGTTCGATGTCGCACGAAAACCCCAACCACGTAACCGCCAGCCTGCCCGCCAACACGGGACACAAACATCCGCCGGGAACACCGCAGACCGATTTTCCGCCGACGAACGATGATTTCCCCCCGTTTGGAGCCGTCCTCGATTCGGTTAGACCAAGGCAAGACCGCTTGCCAGGTTGGGTTCGCATCGGTCCGCTGATGCGGCGCAGCAACGGCACCGTTTTGCACGGGCAGTTGCCCGGGTTTCTTGGCGCGAAACACAACAGTTTTGTCGTCGATCAGCAGCTGCAGAAGCAAGACGTAAAAATCGAAGCCATTCAGCCTCGCGACGGATTGACGTCGGCACGTCTCTCGTCGCGGCGGCAATTGCTGGCACAATTCGACGAACACCGGCGGCTCGTCGATCAGTCACCCGATGCGGGATCGCTCGATGCGTATTACCAGAAAGCGTTCGGATTGCTCGGCTCAGCCAAGACTCGGCAGGCATTCGATCTCGCTTCGGAATCCACAGCGACACGCGACCGTTACGGTCGCAGTGAATTTGGGCAACGTTGCCTGCTCGCCCGACGGCTCGCTGAAGCGGGAGTGCCGATGGTCAACGTGAGCTACTGCCACACGCCGCGCGGTTCGTGGGACACACACAGCGGCAACTTCAAGAAGATGAAAGCAACTCTCGGCCCGGAACTCGACACCGCTTTGAGTGCGCTGGTACACGACCTGGATGAACGCGGACGTCTCGACGACACGCTGGTCGTCGTCAACGCGGAATTCGGCCGTACGCCGAAAATCAATAAGAATGCCGGACGTGACCACTGGCCTTGGGTTTACTCGCTGGTGTTGGCAGGCGCCGGTGTGAAAGCGGGGAGGGTCTACGGTGCGTCGGACAATTCCGCCGCCTATCCTGCGGAAACTCCACACGAACAGCGCGATTTCGCAGCCACGCTGTATCACCTGATGGGCGTCGATCCAGAGACCGTCTTGTACGATGCAGTCAATCGCCCGAATCGTCTGGTGATCGGCAAACCGATCGACGGCCTGCTGGCGTAAGCAAGCGGCGAACCGTTGATTCTCAAAGGTGCTTTTTCAACAGCTGCGCCGGCAACCGGAAAAGTTGCATCTTTATTATCCGCATTTTTCGGGGAGAACCTGTGAGTCGTCGCGTCTGCTTGTAGCCGGGAGAATGGCAAACTCGAATTGCCCCCGCAAAGTGCTGCATCATCGACGCGCGAATTGCAGCGGTGATTCTGGCATCGGAAATCAGCACGGCGGTCTCGGTGTCGTAATACTCTGATCGCGGATGCAGGTCGTAGCTGCCGATAACGACGCAATCGTCAACCAGAATCGTCTTGGCGTGCAGCATGTTCGGCCCTCGGTATTCCCAAAGGTCGATGCCGATCCGCAGCATCGTCTCTTTCTGGTTCACATAACCGGCGTGCGCAAAAGGCTTGTCGATGCTGGCCAGCGAATTTCCCAGCAAGTGGACACGCACGCCGCGCTGCACCGCGGCTCGCAGTGCGCGTTCGATTCTGTAGGAAAGAATGAGATAGGGTGTTTCGATAATGATTTCGCGGCACGACGAGTCGATCAATGCCAGTATCTCATCGGTAATGTCGGGCGAGATTCCGCTTACGACGCGATTCGAATGCAGAAAACGCAGCCGTGCGACTTGAACGTCAAAGACCGGACGGGGACGAAGAGATATTCGCTTGCGGCTGACGTCGGCGTCGATGTTGCACAACGCGCGGCCCAGAAATTCCGCGGGCGTTGTTAGTGGAATTCCCACAGGCGAGTCGTACGTCGTTTGTCCACAATTGCGAGATTCGCAGCGAGGGCAAAACGGCACGACGGCATCACTCGCCCACAACCGCTCGAAGTAGTCGTCGGCCTGACCGACCGTACTACCGGTGATTGCGAAATCACGGTCAACAAAGTTTGCTTCCCGGGAACGCCCGAAATAGACCGAGCCGAGATTTCGGCCGCCGACTATCATCAGGCTTCGGTCTGCGATGAGGAGCTTGTCGTGCATCCTCCGCGTGTAGCGGTGGGCATCGCGCAGCCGGAATGGATGAAACCGGCGAATTTGTACTCCGCCATCAGCGAGTTCTGCCAACACCGGCGACGCAATATGGTTCCCATACGCATCGACAATCAATCGCACCTCGACTCCGCGGCGAGCTGCCATCCACAGATGTGCAAGAACCGCATGCGAGACGTCGTCCGCTCTCAATTCAAAACAGGCGTAATCGATTCGCCATTGAGCAGAGTCGATCAACTGGAAGCGTGCGTGCAGCGCGACCGTGTTGTCGTCGAGTATGCGCAGCGTGTCGGCAGACGATGTCTGCACGAACGCAGCTGTGCTAATCAGCAGCGTGAGCAAACACCGCAGCAGATTGCGGATTGCCGTTTGGGGGCGTCGATTCATGGGATTGAAGCAAGACGGGCGACAGATGCGCTGGTGGAAAGACGAAGTCACCACCGCATGGAAATGCCGTGCAGGAAGGTATCGATCATCATCGGCAGATTCTGCCGGTCGATCAGAACCGAATCGGAAAACTCGACGCGATTTGCACTTGAGGCTCATTCAGCACAGTCAAACGCCGAAGAATCGTCCCAATCGCACGAATGACAAACTGTACTGACCGTCACAATCCGGTGTCAGACCGAC
>JABISG010000079.1 GCA_018699955.1 Planctomycetaceae bacterium
ACGTCAGCACGACGCAACTTGGCAATGATCTGGTCCACCGTGTGTCGGTTCTGTTTCATCTCAAAGAATCCTTTCCGGGTGTTCAGCCCGGTCAAGATTCTCTCACTCGCTGTGGATCAATTAAAGGGGGGAAGGCCACAACCATCCCGCAGACGTTGGCGAATCGCTATTTCTGTGGTGGTGCTGTTTGCCATCGCAGCAATAGCGCCCCACCGGGTCGAGGCGTGCATGGCCTGTGTGAACAAAGCAACTGCGGTTCAATTTCCGTTCGTTGGTTTTCTAATTGCGGCTTTTGTTTGCTGGCTTTTCGCATCGTATTCAATCCGCAACTTGCGACGAAATCGCGACACGGATGATTCCCAGGAGGGAGTGAAGACCGGAGTGCGTTACTTCATGTTTGCCGGCATTCCCGTATTGCTGCTTGGCGTATTAACACTCAACCCACTTGGTCTGGGTTTCTTGGTCGTGCTGATCTGGATCGCCTATTTGCTGGTCACAACAATAACGGACTTCAGGAATCGGCTGGTTGACTCGACATACAAAAGAAATCAGCAACGGCTGAATCTGCTTGCCTGCTTGATTGTCGTGGTTGTCATTCCTGCTTCGTACGCGCGGGCACGATCGATGGATGGATTGATTTCTTCGTTGGGACATGCGCCCCCACACTATCCACACGTCTGTCGAATTCCGATCTCGGGCCTGATCGAAAAAGGGGAATCAGCAGTTGGCCCGCTTGTTGAAGCACTCAACGCCGAGTTTCAAGGATCGAAATACGTTGATCACAAACGGGTTTCGCAAGTGTCATATTGTCTATCCCAGATTGGCGGTGATGAGGCGGAGGCGGCACTCGGCAAGGTCGTTGCTGAACACGTCAGTTTCAATGAACACTCAACATGGTATTGGGAAGTCGTCGCCTGTTGCTCGTATGCGGAATGTGCAGGAACGCGGGCAGTCCCAATACTGCTTCGGGTCTTCAACGAAGCCGAGGGAAGACACGCTGATCTTCAGAAAGCAGTGGCGCTCTGCGCTCTCATTCGGACGCGAAGCCCTGATGCAGTGGCTTTTGTCCTTGACAATTACGACGTCCTAATAAGACAGCGTGGCGCTAAAGTCCTTGTACGTTGGTCGGGCAGCATGATCAGCCTGACAACTCAAGCCCTCGCTGAAGGAAAGACCGCTGACGATCTTGTGTCGAGTCCAATCTATCGAAAGATCGGGGTTGGAATCGACTTCCGATATCTAAAGTCACCGTCCCATCGGAGTGGAACAAGAATCGTTTGGAACGATAAATGGAACGCCGAATTCGACGTTGAGGCTGCACGGAAGCGATGGTCCAGAATCCTTCAATGACCTATCCGAAAACATCCCGCAAACGTTGGCGAATTGCTCTTTTCGTGGCTGTGCTGTTTGCTGCGGTGGCGTGGCTGGTTGCTTTTCCTGCCTTTCAGCGTCACCGGGCGATTCAGGAGATTGAAGGGTTGGGTGGTTATGTCCTGAGAGAAAGTACCGGACCACAATGGCTGAGCCGGTGGGGTATTGGGTTTGATCGTGTTTATGTGGTCGGTCTTGACGGCAACAAGATCACAGATGACGGGCTAAACAACCTCAGTCACCTACCAAGTCTTCGAATGTTGGGTTTGGCGGAAACGGATGTCAACGATGATCAGCTAATGTGCGTACGTCGTCTGACGAATCTTCAAGAATTGGATTTGCAAAAAAAGCTGAAATCGGTGACGAGGGACTGAAACATATCAGTCATCTGATGAAACTCGAAGAGTTGTCACTTGGTGACACACACATCAGCGACGCCGGACTGAAGCATCTCAGTTCTCTGGTTAATCTTCAGAAACTGTATTTGCACAATACGAATATCAACGGCGACGGGCTGAAGCATCTCACCCGTTTGACCAACCTCTACTCGTTGACACTCAATGGTTCTCAGGTCAATGATGACGGCCTGAGACACCTCAATCGACTGACGTTCCTTCACTTCTTGGAGTTAAAAGACACTGAGATCACCGATGAAGGGTTAAAGCATGTCAGTCGTGTGAAGACTCTTACAGAGTTGTACCTCGACGGCACGCGTATCAGCGACGAGGGGTTAAATTATCTCAGACAGATGCCGAATCTGTATCGGTTGTCAGTCAGCGATACAGTGGTCACAGACAGTGGATTGAAGAGATTTCAAGAGGCACTGCCGAGTTGCAATATCGAGTTGGATGGCAGCCCATACTTCGTAAACTGACCGGCACACCAATCTACCCCGCACCCGTTGGCGAATCACTATCACACTGGACATCGCGTCGCCCGTGAATACGATGGACGTTCCGCCAAAACCCTTGCTTGCGCTGCGGGCTGGTAGCGCTTCGGGCAGGTTTTGTTGAATTGGTAATTGAACGCCTGTTGTGAATTCCTTATGACTTCGACCGTTCCTCATCGTTTTCTGTTTTGCTATTCGTTTCCGGTGAATCGTATGCCGCGATTGCCGGGGAAGCGGGGCAAGCTTTTGAAGTTGCCGAAGGCGTGTGCGCTGCCCGATGTGGGCGAACTGGACGGGGTGGTGCCGTTTGCTGAGTTGCGGTTGGCGTGGAATGAAGCGGGCGTGGGGGTGAGTGTTGAAGTTCGCGGGAAGCAGCATCCGCCAGCCTGTAAACCAAGCGATCCAACCGAACCGGACGGTTTGCAGATTTGGATCGATACGCGGAACACGCAGTCGATTCACCGCGCGAGCCGATTTTGTCACCATTTTTGTGTTCTTCCAAATGGTGGCGGTTCGCGGGGCGATCAACCGACTGCGGTGCAGTTGCCGATAACCCGGGCGCGCGGCGATGCGCCGTTGGCCGATCCCAAGCAGATTCTGACGGCGGTCGAGACGATAACCGACGGTTATCGGTTGGAAGTCTGGCTGTCGGCGGAAGTTCTCAGCGGTTACGACCCGGCGGCCAGTTCGCGGTTGGGGTTTTATTACGCGGTCCGCGATTCGGAACTGGGCGATCAGTTTCTCAGTGTGGGGCCGGAATTCCCCTTCGCCCACGACCCCAGTTTGTGGTGCACGCTGGAGTTGGACAACGGCTCGTAGGGAACGCCGTCTCTGGCGGTCACTACGAACCTTGGTCGGGTTGCTCCACCACGGGAACTTTCGGTTCGTGGTCGGCTCCGTCGCCGCTTGGTTCTTCGTCGAAGGCATACACGTCGGCGTCACCATTGACGGTTGGCTGCGATAGCGCGAAGGGCGTCGATGCTGCGACTGCCGCGGTCGCTAGCGTCTCTTTGTTTCTGGTGAAGCCGAACAGTCCGGCGAACAGTTTTTTAACATCGAGGGCGAGGCTGAAGCCGACCGGCACCAGCACCAGCGTGAACACGGTCGAAACGACCAGTCCGCCCAGCACAACGCTTCCCAGACCACGGTACAGTTCGCTGCCCGCGCCGGAGACCCAGATCAACGTTCCGTCGGCAAATGTTGGCACCGGCAATACCAGCGGCAACATGCCGAGAACCGTCGTCAGCGTACTCATAAAGATTGGACGGATGCGCGTTCTCACACTTTCGACGACGGCTTGGCGTTCGTCCATGCCGTCGTTGCGCATGTGGTTCAGTGCCTGATGCACGATCAGAATCGCGTTGTTGACCACCGTGCCGATAAGGATGACGAAGCCCAGCATCGTCAGCATGTCGAGCGTTTGCGGCGTGAACATGTTGAGGACAGCCAAACCGCCAAACCCGCCGACGAGTGCCAGAATCACGCTGGTCATAATCACCAGCGGATAGAAAAACGACTCGAACAACGCAGCCATCAACAGGTAGGTTATCAGCAGCGCGAGGATCAGGTTCCATTGCAATTCGCGGCCGGTTTGTCCGAGTTTGTCGGCGGTGCCGGCCAGCCGAATTTGATACAGCCCCCCCTCGAACGCCGGTGTTTCCATCAGCGGTCGGCGGATCTTTTCGTTGATGATGTTCATCGCCTGCTCCAGTGGAATTCCGGGAGCCGGTTTGACCTGAATGGTAATCGCGCGTAACCGTTCGATGTGATTGATCTGTTCGGGACCGTTGGACAGACGGACGTCGGCAATCGCCGAGACGTTGACCAGATTTCCGGCGGGCGTGGATATCGGCAACGACCCCAAGTCCTGTGTGTGGCGGGCGTACTCATCGGCTCCATAAATCACCAGATCGATTTTGGTTCCGTCGTGCCAATAGTCGCCGGAGAAGGCTCCGTCGATCAGCGCATCGACCGAATAACCGAGCGCCGTTGCCGAGATCCCCTGCTCGGCCGCTTTTTCCCAGCGCGGCAGCACGTGAACCTCCGGGCTGGAAAGATCGAGACTGGGAATGGGCCGCAGTTGGTTCCCTTGCGACATGGGAAATTCCTGCATGCACATGCCGAAGACTTTCTGTCCTTCGGCAACCAGAGTTTCCAAATCGGGGCCGGTGATTTCGATGTCGATGTTTCGTCCGCCGCTCAACGCGCTGTCGAACAGGCTGGCCTGGCTGACAATGGGAATGACCCCCGGCGCACCCGATGAGGCGCGAGCCAGAATCGGAACCAATTCAGCGCATCGCAGCGGATCGACCGACCTTGCCCCCATGAACAACATGCGACCGCGGGCGACGAAGAAGAAGTTGTCGATTCGCGGTCCGTTGAGCGCCGCCTCTTCCGGCGAGCCGGGTTCGGCTTCCCAGTGCGGAGCAATTTCGGCCTCAATTCGTTCGCCCAGCGCAATCATCTGATCGACGTTGTAGCCGGGCGGCGGTAGCAAAATCGCGATGACCAGATTGCGATTCCCCTCGGGCAGGTATTCCCTTTCTGGTAGCAGCGCCAAGGCGCCGAGAATTGATCCAGCCACGAATACCACGACAATTATCACGCGCAGAAACACGCTGCCCGGCATTCCGAGCAGTTTGTCGATCAAACGCGCGAAGCCGTCTGTTAGGAACGACCGCTTTTGTTTCTTGCTGTGACCGGCATGCCCTGCCCTTCGCCGGAGGATTCTTTTTGCCGCCGTCGGAATGACGGTAATGGAAATGATTAACGACACGCCCACCGCACAACTGATGGCGATTGCGATGTCGCGAAACAGCTGTCCCGCCTGACCTTCCACGAAAATCACCGGGATGAACACGGCGAGCGTGGTCAGCGTCGAAGCGAGTACGGCTCCCCAGACTTCGGTGGCCCCTTTCGCGGCCGCCTGTTCGGGGTTGTCGCCGGCCTCGTAATGCCGGTAGATGTTCTCCAGCACCACAATTGCGTTATCGACCACCATACCGACGGCAAACGCCATTCCGGCCAAACTGATGACATTGATGCTGCGGCCAAAGCCACGGATGAAAATGAAGGTGGCAATGACACTGATGGGAATCGTCACGCCAATAATCAACACCGACCGCGGACTGCGCAGGAACAACAGCAACACCAGAATTGCCAGGCCGCCTCCCACAAAGATATTCTGCTGCACAAGGTCGGTGGCTGAGTTGAGGTATTCGGTCTGATCGTACACCTGCTCCAGCATCAATCCGCGCTGCTTCAGAATGCCGAGATTCATTTCCGCTGCGGCGATGCGCAGGCTGTCGCCCATGCGGAGCTTTGCTTCCGACAACTCCAACTGCGTCAATTCTCCGTCGCCGTTGAGGTCGAAATCCTTCGCCGGTGGTCCCATCACCTCAATCAGGTTGGAGCTGGGAGCCTGCTGGGCGTTGACTGCCAGCCCGTTCAGCCCTTTTTGCCGCACGACGCCGTCCGGCTTTTTGTAGGCCAACCCGACAGCTGCTACGTCGGCGACGCGAATTGGCCGGCCGTCGCGGATTGCGATAATCGTTTCGCCGACCTCGTCCGGCGATTCGTATTGGCCGATGGTCCGCACGACATTTCGCAGTTTTCCTTCCCTGATGTCGCCGCCCGATGTGTTCTTGTTCCGTTGCCGGACGGCGGTGCGGAGATCGCCGATCGTCAGTTGGTATGAAGCCAACCGCGCGGGATTGACGACAATGCGGAATTCCTGCTCGCGGCCGCCGTAAACGTTGGAGTTGGCGATTCCATCGACCCGTTCAAAACGGGCCTCGATAATGTCTTCGGCGAATTTCCGCATCTTCGCCGGATCGTTCTTGCCGACGACAAACGTACCCAACGCCGGATACGTCTGAGCCAGTTTGTTGAGTTTGGTGAGATCGACCTGCTGGTGTTCGGCGCGGCCGCGGATGAGCGTTTTGACAACGCGGGCGGTGCTTGCCTTGTTCCCTTCGCCATCGGCCAATTCGGGATTCTGCACGATAAATGCATGCAACTCGCGGACGGTGGGGGCGAGCGGTTTGAGGATGAACCAGGCGATCGCGTTGGCGTTGGCGTTGACGGTCGTGATGACCGGCTCGTTGGCGTCTTGCGGGTATTCCGGAACCTGGTTGAGCTTGTCGCTGACTTTCGCCCGGGCATCGGTGAGGTCGGTGCCGACCTCGAACTTCAACACAATCGATCCGCGCGAGTCGCTGCTTTGACTTGTGAATTCGCGGAGACCTTCGACGCTTTTTAGCTGCTCTTCCTGCTCGTCAATAATCTCCCGTTCGATCTCCTGCGCACTCGCGCCCGGCCAGACGGTAGTGACGGTAATCTCCGGCTCCAACACGTCGGGCGTCAATTGCACCGGCGTTCCCAGCAGCGAGATCATGCCGAACATCACCGTCAGTATGACGGCAACGGTCACCTTGACCGGGTTTTGGATGGCAAATCGAATCAGGCCCACTGGGGTGCTTTCTTGTTAATTGAATGCGAAACCGCAAGCGACGTTTGTGCGTGACTAATGTGGTTGCTTGGGTTTCTTGCCGGATGATTTGTCCGGCGTGGTTGGTTGACTTGGTTTTTCGCGTGGTAGTTGGACGTCCTGGTAATCCTGCAGGCGTTCGGCCCCTTCGGTCACAACGAACGACCCCGGTGTGGCCTCTTCGCTGAGGATCTGCACCATCTCACCGTCGCTGATGCCCAACTCGACGACGATTCGTCGCACCGACCCCAATTGTGGCAACACCGAAATTGGGATGTCGGCAGACAGCTTGAATGTCTTGCGAGCCGCTTTTGCGGCAAGTTCCTCGCTGTCGGCTTCCAGATAACCAAACAATTCCGGTTTCTCGTCGGCGGCAACAGTGCGGCGAATCTCCCAGTGTGGTTGCGTTGTTTTCTCGACCGATAACGCTGCGTCGCTATCGACTGCAAATTGCGTTTGGGCCTTTTCCTTTGCCGCTTCTTCATCGGCCGCAACAACGTTGCCCAGCACTTCCTCGCCCGATCGGACCGACCATTTCGGAACGAGCAACGGTTTGAATAGAAATATTTGTGTGCCGCGCGATGTGCGAACCAAAGCGTTCTTGGGGGCGAGGAGCGCCTGCAGCGGTGCGCCGCTGAAGGTGACCTGGGCCATCATGCCTTCTTTGAGGACCGGCAATATCCGGGTGTACTCGTTTCCGTCCTCATCGACGCCCTTCACGGTGATGCGAGAATTCCGCAGCCGCACCTTGACGGGAAAGCCACGCGAACCGCTCCGCCATTCACTGCGAGGAACAACGGCCTTAATACGCCCCGTCCAATCTCGCTGTGGAATGCCGTTGATTCTGATCTGCGCGTCGTCGAAAAGCCGAACCAGCGATTCGTCCTGCTGATCGACGTTGGCGATAACATCGACTTCATCCATCCGTGCCAATGTCACAACAGGATCGCCCTTGGAAAGCCATTGGCCGCGATAGGTGTGTTCCTTCACAACGAAGCCATCGAACGGCGCCCGGGTGATACGTTTCAGTTTGTCCGCTTCCAGAAACTTCACCTGATTCTGTTGTGCTTCGCGGCGGGCGCGGGCTTGATCGACTGCTTCCTTTCTGGGGCCGGCGACAAGTTTGTCGTAAGTTGCTTTGGCTGCCCGAAATGACTGTTGGCTCCCCTCGTCGTACTGCAGCGCATCGTCGTACTCGTCCTGGTTGATCGCGCCGCGAGCGAGCAGTGATTTCGACCTCGCCATTTTCTTGGCCATGTTCCGCATCACCGCTTCGGCCGCCTTCATTTTCGCCAGGCCTTCGTCAAGATCTTCCCGCCGCGAGCCGGCTTCCATTTCATCCAGTTCGCGTTGTCGTTCATCGAGTACGGCCTGGGCTTCGGCGATGGCCAAATCGGTTGTCTTGATCCGCAATTCCGACAGCGGCTCGTTTGCGCGAACATAGTCTCCTTCTTCGATGTGGAACGTTTCCACCAGACCGTTGGCTCCGGATGCCACAACACTCGTGCGAACAGGAACAACACTGCCAACAACCGTCACTCGGGGAATCACGTCGCGCTGCTCAATTCGGCCAATGCGAACCAGCGCCGGTGGCCGCCCGCCAGCGCGACCGGCGGCAATCTCTTCGCTGCCACAGCCTGTGAGGCAAATCGGTAGCATCCCAATAAACAACGACCAGAAAGCTCCGACAGCCATTCGTGGGGCGACGAAATGAACCGAGGAAACTGGCCGTCGAAACGGCAAGGCGAACTGAAAAACCTGCATGTCGTGTTTCTCTGTTTTGTGTTCAATCGGTTCTATGAATATGGTGCGTTGGAGATTATTAAGGCGAGCGGCGGATGCAAGCCCACCGATGGTTTCAATTGATCCAACGCGTGCGAACTCTACAAACAACAACCGGCATAAAGCCGGCTGCTCGCCACGATTAAGTCGTGGTATTGGCTTCAAGAAGTTCCTCTACGGGAGAGTCCAAATTCTGCCGCATTCGTTCGCAGATCGATTTGAGTTGAGCGAGTTCCTCTTCTGAAACTCCCGAGACGGCGCGCTCGCGAACACGGCGACAACAGGCCAACGCCCGCTCCCATACCGCTTCCGCTTTTTCAGTCGCGTTGATCAGCTTGCGGCGGCGGTCTTTGGAACACGAGTTGCGCTGCAGCCACCCGTCCCGTTCCATGCGCGAGAGAATGCCAGCCAACGTGGGGGCCTCGATTCCCAGTTTTTCCGCCAACTGGACCTGCGAAAGTTCTCCCTCCATCGCAATCCACGCCAGCACCTCCCACTGCCGAAAGGTGATGTTCTCGCGAGCCAATTCCGAATCGAGGGCGCGACGCAGCATATGCGACGTCGCGCAGATCCAGTAACCGACGCTCTCTTCAAAATCGTGCTGCAACACCAGCCAGCCCCCCAGCTACGGTTAATTAGTACGCTAACCATTAACAATAATAGGGGACGCCACAAGGGAATTTCAAGTGGCAAACCGGCGATGAGCGCACACAATTACGACGCACAGATGGCGCGAGGGGACGTGAGCGGCCGGCGGCAACCGCAGAGAAATTACCTACAAGAAAAGCCTGAAGCGTCAGCGAAGGGGACATTTTCACGTCCTTCGCTAACGCTTCAGGCTTCAATTGGCAGGTTGAATGTTCGCCGACGGCGGCTGCGAAATCTTCGTCGCATCGTCGAATTGCGACGGCAGAGGTGCCTCATCCACCCTTTTTGGGTAGTGCGACAGCATACAGCATGGTGACGGCACCGACCGACATCAAACTGAAGGCGGCCCAATCCGGGGGATCGACATATTTCTGATTCTCCGGGGTGACCGTGCTAACCATCGCGCTGATCGCGTTCTCCGGTTCGCCTTCTTCGGTGGCGTTGAGGACCAACTGATCGATGAACAACAATGAGACGCCCCACAGCGTTACGAACAGGCCGGTGGCAAAGAAGCAGCCTTTAAGCATGGGATGTGCCTTCGTCGCTGGAGGTTGTCTCGTCTGCGCCACGGACAACAAACACCGATTCAAATGATGGGAACCGCGTGAAAGGGTGCGTGCAGTCAAACGCGGTGGTTTTCTTCTTATCGGCCCTGTCAGAACGCGTCTTGACGTGAGGCCGATCGGCTACTGCCGGTGTTTTACAGTCCCGGTCGGTTGACCGGATTGCGCTCATTCTCATGAATCCCCAAACGCTACAGACCGCTTGATCCGGATATCAATACCAATCGTTGACTCAGAATCTCTCGGTTTCTTCTTCACAATCTACGACCATGAGCGCGCTTCGCGATTCGGTTCATCGCGATTGCAGTTACTGGCAATTCTGCCAATTCGAGAGTACAGTACGCCCCGGCTAACAGATGGCAAAACGATGTTTTTCTGTGGCATTTGGGCGATTCTACGAAGTTCAACAGGCGAATACGCCAAGGCGACGCAAACAGTGCAAGCAAGACTGACATTACTTCCAGGTGATGGAATCGGACCGGAAATCGTCGCGCAGGCCGAACGCGTGCTGCGTACCGTGGCCGAGCGATGTGGCCATGAGTTTTCGTACACATCTGGCCCGATCGGTGGCAACGCCATCGATGATTTCGGGACTCCGTTGCCGGACGACACTTTGGCGGCCTGCCGCGACAGCGACGCCATTCTGCTCGGCGCCGTCGGCGGACCGAAATGGGACGATCCCAACGCGAAGACTCGCCCCGAAATTGGTTTGCTCAGCCTACGGAAGGAACTGCAACTGTTCGCAAACCTGCGACCGGTTGCACCGCGGCCACAACTACTCGATGCTTCACCGCTGAAACGCGAGATCGTCGAAGGAGTCGATATTCTGTTCGTGAGAGAATTGACCGGCGGCATCTATTTTGGCGAGTCCGGTCGTCGCGAACTCGACGAAGGCGAAGAAGCCTACAACGAAATGAAGTACTCGACACCCGAAATCGCCCGCGTGGTACGAGTGGCGGCCGAGGCAGCCCGCGGACGAGGCGGAAGACTGACATCGGTCGATAAAGCCAACGTGCTGGAAGTCTCGCGGTTGTGGCGAAGTGTTGCCGCCGATGTGGTCGCCAACGAATTCTCCGATCTGCAATACGATGTTGTCCTCGTCGATGCGATGGCGATGCATCTCATTTCAAGGCCCCGCGACTTCGATGTTGTTGTCACGGGCAATATGTTCGGCGACATATTGACCGACGAAGCCTCGATGTTGCCAGGATCGTTGGGGCTGCTGCCTTCAGCATCGCTGGGTGAATCGGGACCGGGACTGTATGAGCCGATTCACGGATCGGCCCCCGACATTGCAGGCAAAGGCATCGCCAACCCGTTGGCAACAATTCTGGCATCGGCTATGTTGCTGCGGCATTCGCTGCAACTGGAAGACGAAGCCGTCCTGATCGAATCGGCCGTCGATGCCGTTCTCGAAAGCGGCGCACGCACGGCCGACATCGCTGCCGGCGGCCCCTCGATAGGGACCGCTGAGATGGGAGACCGCGTCATCGCCGCACTTCAGGCATAGGCTAATCGCGGCATCACAGGTACTCGGTATGCAGCCCACCCTTCCCTCTCGAGATCTGGTACTCGTTGGTGCCGGACACACGAATTTGCACGTGGTCCGCATGTGGCGGATGCAGCCGATTCCCGACGTTCGCCTGACACTCGTCTCACCCTTCAGCCGGGCCACGTACAGCGGAATGCTGCCGGGGACATTGGCGGGACTCTACCAGCCGGACGATATGGAGATCGATCTGCACCGCTTCTCCACAAGTTGTGGAGTGCGTCTGATTGTCTCCGAGGTGGTGAGCTTCGATCCCAAAAAGCGGAGGGTACACTTCAACGATCGACCGCCGATTCGCTTCGATGTTGCTTCGATCGGCATCGGCTCGGTACCGAGCGCAGAAGCGGTGTGGCGCGATCATCCCGATGTGCTGAGCATCAAGCCGATGGCGACGTTTCTGCGCCGATTGAACGCATGGCTCGACGCCGCGCAATCGAGTGAACAACTGCAGGTTTCGATTGTCGGTGCCGGGGCTGCTGGGCTTGAAGTGACATTCTGCCTCGAAGCGTTCTTGAAAACACGGGGAGTCGATGCCGCTGTCACTCTGATCGACTCGGGTGAAACCGTCTTGCCCGGCTACAGGGAGAAGTCGATTCGTCTGGCCGATGCGGAACTCCAGCGTCGAGGAATCGCGTTGGTTACCGGCGTGAGGGTGCAGGAATTCAACGAAGGTCAACTTCGACTGGCCGACGGAGAGACGCTTCCAGCCGATCTGGTCATCTGGGCAACCGGTGCTTCTCCGCCACCGGTTCTGGAACAATTTGATCTGCCGAAAGCGGACGACGGATTTTTGGCGGTCCACAACACGCTACAGACGACGGCCGATTCATCGGTCTTTGTCGTGGGCGACACGGCGACGTTGATTGAAAATCCACTTCCGAAGGCTGGCGTGTACGCGGTCCGCGAAGGGCCGGTGTTGTGGGAGAATATTCAGCGAACCTTCGCCGGCCACGAACTCGTTCGTTACGATCCGCAGCGCGGGTTTCTGTCGATGTTGGCCACCGGCGACGGCAGTGCGATTGGTCAATTCAAGGGATTCTCGTTTCAAGGTGGTTGGGTTTGGAAGTGGAAGGATCGGATCGACCGAAAGTTCATGCGGATGTTCCAGGACTATCGGCCGATGTCGGCAGAGATGGCCGGACATCGCAGCGCGGCGGACACTTCGCCGGCCGATGGAAGTCCGACCGCAATGCGCTGTCGCGGCTGTGGTGGGAAGGTTGGAGCGAACGTTCTTGCGGCCGCTTTGGAACGACTCGACGTACCGCCAAGCCCCTATGTGAAACAGGGACTCAACCCGCCCGATGACGCCGCCGTGCTCGACCCCAAGGTGGCGACGGCAGACGTGTTGTCTGTCGATTTCTTTCCCGCGTTTCTGGATGACCCGTATCTCGTCGGGCGGGTGGCAGCGCTGAATTCTCTGAGCGACCTTTGGGCGACCGGCGCGCGACCGCTGGGCGCGATGGCGATGGTCACACTGCCCGAGGGAGCCGCGAACCAGCAGGCTGAATTGCTGTATCAGTTGGTGGCCGGCGGCTTGCACGAACTGAACGCCATCGATGCCGCCCTGCTTGGCGGCCATACCACCGAAGGCGAAGAGCTAATCATCGGCTACAGCGTGGTCGGCGATTTAGGGGGAGAAAAACCGTTTTCCAAAGCTGGCCTGAAACCGGGCGATCGCCTCATTCTCACCAAGTCGCTGGGAACCGGCGTGCTGTTGGCCGCGCACATGCTGTCGACTTGTCGCGCGGAGTGGATTGATGCGATGCTGAGGACAATGCTTCTAAGTAATGCAGCGGCCGCGGCCATCGCACGCGGATTCGAGTTGACGGCGGTGACCGACGTCACCGGCTTCGGTCTGGCGGGCCATTTGTTGGAAATGCTCGATGCCAGCAAGGTCAACGCAGAGCTGGGACTTGCCGAGTTGCCGGTGCTCGGCGGATTCGCGGCGTTAAGCGCAGACGGAATTCGTAGCACGCTCGATCCGGCAAACCGCGAAACAGCGGACAGGATCGATCTCGCGACAAGTGATTTTACGGGGCAACCCGGATACGACGCGCTGTTCGATCCACAAACATCGGGCGGCATGTTAATTGGCGTCAGTGCAGATGCGACCGAGGCAATCCTCAGTAATCTGCGCGACGCGGGTTACGAGCAGGCGGCGGTTATTGGAATCGTAACCGAATCCACAACCACACTGTCACGATTGAGCGTCACAGTGACGCTGGAGAAATGATTCCACAGCGGGTAGGATGATCCGACCGACATCGTGTCCGGTCCCCTGTTCAACGGGTGCCACTGGCGTGTCGCCAGTGCATCGCGGTGGACACTGGCGACACGCCAGTGGCACCCAACCGATCATTTCCTTCACCAAGATCAACTTCTCGGAGCTGAACGATGGCTAAATGGCCGATTGGCGTGTTCGCATCTGTCGATGCCGGTTTGGGCGTGCATTTGGACGTGGCGCAGGAACTTGGAATTCCCACGGTGCAGGTGCATGCGCCGCATCAAGAGACGCGGACGCCGGAAGTCGCCGCGGAGTTTCTGGGAAAATGCCAGGCTGCCGGCATTGCCATCACGGCCGTCTTCGGCGGCTTCGAGGGGGAAAGTTACGCCGACATTGAAACGACGGCGCGCACCGTCGGGCTGGTTCCGCAAGATACGCGGGCCGCGCGTTTGCAGGAAATGAAGGAGATTTCCGACTTCGCCAAACTGCTCGGCTGCGACACCATCGCATTGCACATCGGCTTCGTTCCCGAAGAGGGAGACGATTACAGCAGTCTGCTCGACGTGACGCGCGACCTGCTCGATCACGCGAAGGCGAACGGTCAGCAGTTGAACCTGGAGACCGGACAAGAGAGTGCCGAGCATCTACTGAAATTCATCGCCGACGTTGATCGCGACAACCTGTTCATCAACTTCGATCCTGCCAACATGATTCTCTACGGCACGGGCGATCCCATCGAAGCGCTGAAGCAGGTGGGCAGCTTCGTCCGCAGCATTCACTGCAAAGACGGAACGTGGGCAGCCGACGGCAAACGCGGCGTGGAATGGGGGCAGGAAGTGGCGCTCGGCGATGGCGACGTCGGCATGGAAACCTATCTCCGCACGCTCAGCGAGTTGGGTTACACCGGCCCGCTGACAATCGAACGTGAAATCGCCGAGGACCGCGACCGCCAGAAAAAAGACATCGGCACGGCCGTGCGATTGCTGGAAGAGTTGCGAGAGAAGATCGGCTGACGGCGTCGCGCATCGGTCCGTTCGGCATCAGGCGGCCGAACGTTCCTCGTCGGTCATGGCGTCGTCGTCGGGCGATTCGGCGACCAGTTCGTTCGGGGTGATCATCACATTTTCGCCTGGGCGTTCTCGAACCACGTCCCACGCCAAGCCCACCTTCTCCAACAAGTAGATGGTGATATAGGTGATGTCCAATTCCCACCAACGATGACCGTGCGCTGCCTGACGTGGGAAGGCATGGTGGTTGTTGTGCCACCCTTCCCCGTAGGACAACAGGCCAACCCACCACAGGTTTCGGCTGTCATCAGTCGTCTGATAGTTTCGGTACCCCCACATATGTGTCGCCGAATTAATCAGCCAAGTCATGTGCAAAACAAACACTAAGCGGACAAACATTCCATACGCAAGGAAGGAAACGCCCGTGTACAAGTCCCAGCCGAGCCACCCGGTCAAAAACAACGCGGCACCACAGCCGGCATGCCACAGCAGAAAGGTCTTATCGAGAAACCGCATGAATGGTTCCTTCACCAAGTCCGGCGTGTAACGCAAGTACAGCGCCGACCAATACCCCGAGCCTTTGCGTGGTAGCATCCACAGCATGTGACTCCACCAGCCGCCGTCGCGCGGAGAATGCGGGTCTCCTTCTTGATCGCTGAATCGGTGGTGTTTGCGATGCGCGGCCACCCACATCAACGGCGGTCCTTCACCAGCCAAAGTCCCCAGAATAGCCGCCAGCCAACGAATGGGGCGATAGGTGCGAAAACTTGAGTGTGTCAGCAACCGATGAAAACCAAAAGTGATTCCGATACACCCTGTCAGGAATTGCGCGACAATGGCTATCGCGAAGCCTTTCCAGGTAAAGAAAAACGGAGCCGCCAACGCTCCCAAGTGCACAAATGCCAGCCAACCAACGGCAGTTGGTTCAAGCCCATTCGACCACGGGCTGGGCCTGTCACTTCCGTGCGGTTGAGTTTCATTCGCAACGGCAACTTCGCTTGTGCTGTTTGATGGCTTCAAGGACGTCATGTTGTTTCTCCAGATTGAAACCGCGCACTCTGGCTGCGCGGCACAGGCAGGGAGTCCAGCGGGTTGCGAAGCGGCCGGTGCAGAGACCGTGCCATAATCACCAGCACAGTCGTCTATTTCAGATCAACGCCAAGGTTGGAGAAACGTCGTGAACCCGCGCCCCTTATGATGGGGCCGGATTCTCACCGAATGAACGCAAACGGTCAATCCCAGTTCGGTGGGGCAAAATTTGACGCAAATTGCACGTTAAAAGCATTTGCGTCATTTCGCGGTGGCTTGACGGAAACTCTCGGCGTGGAATTTGATGATCGCCAGCGACTGCTTCCCATAAATAATCCTGGGGCTATGCGGCACGCCGGGAATAATCAGACGCTCATACGGAATCTCCAGCGAATCGAGAAACTTCATGTACGCCAGATTATTCTCGTAGTTGAATCCCTTGTCGCCGACGTAAATCAGAATTCGCAACGGCAATCTCTTGCTCGCTGCGTACTTGCGTGCCAGATCGTAGGTGTTATCGCCCGCCGCGAATTTGAGCGTTTCGTTTTCGCGGCCGTCGTTCTCCGAAATCCGTTTTTCGGTCGCGTGTCCGCCGCCGCCGGGTGCCGCCGAGCAGAACAGGTCGGGGTGCTTGAACATGTTTCGCGCCGTACCCCGCCCGCCTTGCGAAAATCCTTCAATCGCGCGGCCGCTGCGGTCGGCAATCGTGCGGTGCGTTTTATCCACGTGCGGAATCAGTTCCTTGATGAAAACATCCTCACCCATCGAGTTTCGATCGGGCGTGTTGTAGTGGCTGACCACGCCGCCATTGACGAAAACGTAAATCGCCGCCGGCACAATTTCTTTGGTCATGGCATCGTCGATGTATTTCGCCAAATGAATGCTGCGGGTTTCGCTGCCGGGGCGACCGCCATGCAGGTAGTAGACAACCGGGTAACGCCGCGCCGTATTTGCTTTGTCATCATAGCCCGGCGGTAGATACAAGCAGTATCCCACATCGGCCTTCATCGACGGGCTACGAAACGTATGGTGCGTGATCTGCGGATGATGATTCTTCGGCAAACGGTTGACCCACCGAAACGGCGGCCGTGGTTTCTTCGGCTTGGCCGCTTTCTTCGATTTGGCATTCGCGGCATTGGAAGTCGGCGTCTGAGCAACAACCAGCGTTGCGTCTTCAAACGAAAAAGCGGTGAGTATGGCGAACGTCAACAGATGTCTGGTCATTTTCAATTGCTCCTTTGGCTATACGGTGTTGCAACCGATCTTCCCCCTCTGGACACCGTAGCACAAGCGCTTTGTGCGGCAAGAATCCCGGTTTCTTCGAGAAACCGAGTTTCTCTACGCGCCCACACTGAATTGCCGATCCAAATCCATGCTCAAACATCGTCCGGTTTTCGAGCAGAAACGGCATCCAACCAATGAAGAGAATAAAAAGTCAAGAGGAGCGGGCCATGACCAGTTCAGACAGCATCGGCAGCCAACGAACACCGCCGAGGCGTCCTTGTGCGATCGACTGCTTCGCAACAGCATGGACACTTGGCACGGGTCTGCCGACGTCACTCAAGCCGGGCGATTACAACATCACCGACTCGATCCGCGTTGACGGTGTCCGTTACGTGACACTGAATGGCCAGCACCGGGTTGCAGCCGACAGTTGCAAGACTGCTTGACGCTCCCCGCCCGATATGCCATCCTCGCGGTGAGGGAAGCCCCGTTAGCAAACGGGATAAGCTTCCACGACGGCCTTGTCGGGGATCTGCAGAATGCTCAATGTCGGGCGACTTTGGTCGAAAGATTGCAACGGCGTCAGCCGCCGCGAATTACTGCGGGCCGGTGCATTGGGCGCGGTTGGTCTTTCGCTGGGCGATCTGCTGAAGATGGAAGCGACCGCGGCGCGAGAAGATCAATCTCGCGCGAAGTCGGTCATTCTGCTTTGGCTGTGGGGCGGCCCGAGTCATGTCGATCTGTTCGATCTCAAACCCAAAGCACCGGTCGAGTATCGCGGTCCCTATGCACCGATTGCGACGGCCGTTCCCGGCATCGAAATTTCGGAATTGCTGCCAAAGTTGGCACAACGGGCGAATCAACTCGCGGTCATTCGTTCGCTGCACAGTACGTCGAACGATCACGGCATCGCCGGGACAATTGGGCTGACCGGCGGTGACCGCGGGGCAATCAGTCTCAGCGGGCAGGTGTTACCGGGACAGCTTCAGCCGACACATGGTTCGATTGTGTCCCGCGTGCTCGGTTTTCAGCCGACGGTTCCCCGCTTTGTGACGATGGGCGGAAATCTGCATCAGGGACATCGACGGATTGCCGGCGAAGGCGGCGGAACGCTCGGATCGCTGCACGCGCCGTTTCGGTTGGACTACGACGTCGAAGCGGGCGTGAAGATTCCACAACTGACGTTGATCGACGGCCAGACGGCCGACGGGCTGGCATCGCGGAAGAAACTGCTGACGGAATTCGACCGACTCAGTAATCGGTTGGACAAATCGAAATCGCTCGACCGGCTCGACCAATTCTATCAGCAGGCGTTTTCACTGCTCACCTCGACCGAATCGCGTAGCGTGTTCGATCTTGAACGTGAGCCGGACAAGTTGCGGCGAAAGTATGGTCGGTTTCGCTTCGGCCAATGTTGTCTTTTGGCGCGGCGGTTGGTGGAAGCCGACGTTCGCTTCGTGCAGGTCAACTGGAGTTCGCACGTCGAGCCGGTGGAAGACACCGGCGACGGCGGTTGGGACATGCACGACCGCAACTTCCAGCAGTTACAGGACCGACACAGTTGGATGCTCGATCAGGCGATGTCCACGCTGCTCGATGATCTCGACGAACGTGGAATGCTGGACGACACTGTTGTGGTCGCGATGGGTGAATTCGGCCGCACGCCGAAAATCAACGGCAAATCGGGCCGCGACCACTGGAATCAATGCTACTCCGGCCTGGTCGCCGGCGGCGGTTTTCGCACCGCCCAAATCATCGGCAGCAGCGACCGCTACGGCGAACACCCCGCCTCCCACCCCGTCACCCCCGCCGACCTGTTCCGCACAGTGCTAAACCAAATCGGCATCGGCACAACGCAACTGACATCGGTTGGCATGCTACCGAGTGGGGAGTTGATTGAGCCGTTGACGTAGCGAGGCGTGGGGTGCCTGTGGCAGAGTCTTCGATGCCACAGTGAGCGCTCGTTCTGGGGGCAACGCTCCGAAGACCCCGATTCGCCCCAAGGCGCTCAGCCGCGCGGCAATTTATCTAACCGCCCGCATGGGCGAGTCGTACGAACGCCGGTTCTTTTCTTGCATCTACGCGATCAACAAGAACCTCCCCATAGAATATTACAGTTCGGTATGATGGTCCGAAGTTCTGCAAAGCCTTCCTCGCTAACCTGAGTGTAGTCGAGTACTAGCTCATATAGATTGTTCAGTTGCATCAGGTGCGGCAGACCGGCGTCGCTGATTCCGGTGAATCCAATGTCGAGTCTGGACAGACTCTTAAGGCCTGACAGATTTTGTAGTCCGGAGTCGCTGATCTTCGTGCCCCATAAATTGAGCCACCCCAACTCGGTCATTACCTCAATTCGTTTCAGGCCGTCATCGGTAACGTCAGTGTTGGAAATCTCCAGAAGTTTCAAATTGGTCAACACATCGAGATGTGCAAGCCCGCTCACCTGCGTGTTGTTGAGCCTTAGTTCACTCAACTTTCTCATCCTCTTGAGGTGGATCAGACCAGCATCGGTAACGTTAGTTTCTGACAGGTCCACTTGTTCCAAATCAGTCAGTCCTGGGAGATACTTCAACCCTGCATCGCCAACTTGCGTTTCCCGCAGGTTGAGCGACTTCAACTGCCGCATCTCAACGAGGCACTTCAGACCCAGATCACCGACATTCGTACGCGCGAAATCGAGAGTCTCCAACGAAGGTAGTTCCTTCAGGCTCTGTAGCCCGGCATCGGTTACCTGTGTGCTGTTGAGATTCAGATAATTCAATTTGCTCATCTCACTGAAGTGAACCAACCCTGCGTCGGAGATTTTGCTGCTACGGAGTATGAGGCAACTCATGTCTGTCATGGCATTGAGGCATACCAGCCCGTTGTCGGTCACCGATGCGTTTGGCAGGTCCAAGTCTTTCAAATGCTTCATCTCTTTGAGTAAGTCGAGTCCAACGTCAGAAATAAAGTTAGGCAAACGAAGCGTTTTCATCCACTTCATGTGCCTGAGATGTACCAGACCGACATCCGTTACCTTTGTGCCCCAGATATTGAGAACCTTAAGGTTCGTCAGGCCAGCGATGTGCCTTAAACCTGCGTCGGTGATTGCAGCGGGCAGCTCCAACTGCTCCAAACTGGTCAATCCACCGAGATTCACCAGTCCTTCATCTGTGATGTCAGCAAACGACAGATTCAGAATGCGCAAAGAATCGATGCACTTGAGAAGGGCGAACGAAGAATTCGTAAACCGTGCGCCACCGACGTGCAATACGGATACACCGCCGTCATCTTGAACGAAAACGTGTCCGCCCAACTCCTTGATTGCTGCTATCGACTCTTGTTCGGATTGGCTTGAGAGCATGAATTCTTCGTGTCTTTGACTCCAAGAACGCGCACCCGATCATTCTCATCAAAACTTGCATCTTCTTGAGACTTTGTGACAGGGCACTTCCTACTGCAGACCATCCAGTGTCAGCAGCAAACCGCGAAGCAAAGCATCAGTAGGCTCACGCCCACCGCTCGCCTCTTGCTGCCGCGATTCTACCAGACACCTGCACACAGAACACAAGCCCACAGTCCGATCTGCTTGACACTGTAACCGCCGTAGCTGAGACTGGACGCGAACATTTCCTATTGCAACTGGAGACTCCCGTGCCAGCGATCTCACTGCGAAACTGCTTCCTGTTTTCGATGCTTGCGTTGACGTTGTTTGTGGGAGGGGCGACCACTCGCGCTGCCGACGAGCCGGCGGCTTCCAAGCGGCCGAATATTCTGCTGATTTACACCGACGATCATTCGCACCGCAGTGTGAGTTGCTATCCGGAAGCGTGGGACTTTGTGAAGACGCCGAATATCGATCGGCTGGCGAAGCGGGGGGTGCGGTTTGCGCATGCGTTTATTGGCACGTGGTGCATGCCCAGCCGGGCGACGATGCTCACCGGGCATCATCAGCACGGCGTCAATTCGATGCGGATGGTGGGGCAATATCCCGGCAGCACCTACGACCCGGCCGAAGCCCCGTTCTGGCCGAAGGTGTTTCGCTCGGAAGGTTACAACACCGCCCACGTCGGCAAATGGCACACCGGAACCGATACCGGTGCGGGCCGCGATTGGGATTGGCAGGCGGTCTGGAATCGGCCCAAGTACCAACAGAATTCCGGGCATTATTTCTACGACCAAATTATGGAATTCAGCGGCAAGGATCAGAAAACCGAGACCAAACTTGTCCGCGGTTACTCGACCGACAACTACACGAATTTGGCTGAAGATTACATCCGCGGCGAACACCGCGAAGAGGGACGGCCGTGGTATTTGTGGGTTTGTTACGGCGCGGTCCACGGCCCGTTTACGCCGGCCGTCCGCGATCGCGACGCCTATCCCAACGTCAAGATTCCCATCCCCAAAGACATCTTCCCGCCGCGTCCCGGCAAACCGGCCTACATGCAGGATATCAATTTCTGGGAACCCGGCCCCAACGGCATTCCGCAGTTGGCCGGTGGCACTTTCGGCGGGCGAACGGTTGAAGGCGCACGCTGCATTCACGGCAACTCGCTGTTCGATTGGGTCCGGCAGTATCATCAAGGAGTGCTGGGTCTGGATAAAGCAGTCGGACGATTGGTGTCTGCGCTGGAAGAGTCGAACCAACTCGAAAACACGCTGATCGTGTTTACTTCCGATCAAGGGTTTGCCTGGGGACAGCACGGTTTCCGCACGAAGTTGGCGCCCTACGATGCCAACATCCGTTCGCCGTTGATCGTCAGCATGCCGGGAACGATTCCGGAAGGCAAAGTCGTGCCGCATCCGGTGGCCGGCGTCGATTTGATTCCGACGTTCTTCTCGTTCGCCGGCATCAAGCAGCCCTGGAAAATGCACGGCCACGATCTCACGCCGCTGCTGAAAGATCCGAAGAGCAAGTGGGATCACCCCGCTTTGGTCTCATTCACCGGACGGAATTACGGCAAAGACACACACCGAATTCCGGACGATCCCGATCAGCACTACCTCAACGATGTTCCCTGGTATGTTTCGTTGCGGAAGGAACGCTACAAGTACATCCGCACGCTCGTCGAGGGTGAAATCGAAGAGTTGTATGACATCGAAAATGATCCCGAGGAATTGACGAACCTCGCGCTGAGCAAGTCGCACGCGAAAGTTCTGCAAGCCTATCGCCGGGCGTTGATTGCCGAATTACGCCGCACCGATGCGGGGATTGTCGATAATCTGCCGACGATAAAGCGACTTGGAGATTGAGAATCTCGATTCGGACAACCGATCTCGTTTCGGTGTAGCTGGATTCGCAAGAATTCAGACAATTCTCACAACGCGTCGAAATCTGAATTCTTGCGAATCCAGCTACAACAGTGCGCCCGTGCAAAACAATTATTGCGCAGCGGGCTGGTTTTTGTGGTTGCGGTGCATTCGATGTGGCTGACAACTATACTCGGTAGACGACGGTCTCGCTGTCGTCCACGAATCATTGGCACTCCATACCTGTCTTCCCTGAGGGATATCGTGATGAGTTTCCTGACGCGTTCTTTGTGTTGTTTGGGCCTGCTGACGTCGATGACAGGAGTGTCCGCCGCAGCCGACTCGGATCCGACAATATTTACACAAAAGCCCGCCATAGCAGAATCGAGTGCGGGAAAAGTCAAACCGGTCAAAGTCGCCAAACCGGTGAGCAAGACGGACCCGGTATTATTAAGCGGGCCGAAGGCCACGTGGATTTGGGGCGCACAACCCGACACGAAGTATTTCCTGACGAAGACATTCACCGCCGATGCGGAGTCGGCGTTGCTGATCGCTTCCTGTGACAACGTGATGACCGTCTATCTCAACGGCAAGAAAGTTGCCGCTGGCTCCGAATGGGGACAGCCATCGCGCGTCGATGTCACCAAGCAGTTGAAGCGTGGAAAGAACGTTCTTTTGGCGGAAGTCGCGAATGCCGGCGGACCTTCAGGCTTTGCATTGAAACTGGCGATAACGGATGCCGATGGCTTCACCAAGTATGTTGTGTCGGACAAGTCGTGGCAGGCGGCCGAAAAGAAAGATGCCGAAAAGACGACGGCCGTTAAGACATTTGCAAAAATGGGAGCACAACCTTACGGCAATATCTTTGCGAAGGCCGATAGCCCGGCGTTGGCTGCCGGTCTCCGCAACGTGTTCCAAACGCTTCCCGGCTTTCAAGTCGAATTGCTGTATACGGTCCCGAAGGATACGCAGGGATCGTGGGTCAGTCTCACCACCGACAACAAGGGACGGCTGCTCGCCAGCGATCAGGGAAATAAGGGCCTGTACCGCATCACCCCGCCGCCCATTGGCAGCGACAAAGCAACGCGCATCGAGAAACTCGAAACGGGACTCACCGCATCGCATGGCATGTTGTACGCGTTTGACAGTTTGTACGTCACCGTCAACGGTGGCCCGGGCAGTGGTCTGTATCGGCTCCGCGACACCAATGGCGACGATCAATTCGACGAGATGAAGAAGCTGAAGGCGATTCGAGGCGGTGGCGAACACGGACCGCACGCGTTGCGGCTTTCGCCCGATGGAAAGTCGATCTACTTCATCGCGGGCAACCATACCGATCCGCCGGAGAACTTCGACGCCAGCCGCATGAAATCCAACTGGAGCGAAGACCTGCTGCTGCCGCGTCAATGGGACGCCCGCGGTCACGCCCGTGGCAAACTCGCACCCGGTGGCTGGGTGGCGATCACCGATCCCGACGGCAAGACCTGGGAGATGTTCAGCAACGGTTATCGCAACCCGTTCGACATGGACTTCAATGCCGATGGCGAACTGTTCGTTTACGATGCCGACATGGAATGGGACTTGGGAACGCCCTGGTATCGGCCGACCCGCGTGATGCACACCACCAGCGGTGCCGAATTCGGTTGGCGCAGTGGTACCGGCAAATGGCCCGCCTATTTCCCCGACAGTCTTCCCGCGCTGTCTGATATCGGCCCCGGTTCGCCGGTCGGTGTGACGTTTGGTTACGGCACAAAGTTCCCCGCGAAATATCAGAAGGCGATTTACTTGCTCGACTGGACGTTCGGCACGATTCATGTCGTTCACCCCAAAGCATCCGGTGCCAGCTACACTGCTACAAAAGAAGAATTCCTGTCACGGTCTCCCCTGCCCCTCACCGACGCAGTCGTCGGTTCCGACGGAGCTCTGTACTTCACGGTCGGCGGTCGCGGCGCGCAATCGGAACTGTTCCGTGTGACGTATACCGGCGATGCATCGACGGCACCGGTCGATGCGAAGGACACCGAATTCGCCGAACTACGCTCAATTCGCCGACGGCTGGAAATGTACCACAACGACAACTCCAGCAACGCGAAGACGGTCGAGTTCATTTGGCCGTTTCTGGGACACAACGATCGACACATTCGGTTTGCAGCACGGACGGCGCTTGAACATCAGGGTCTGAAACTCTGGCAACAGCGAGTGCTGGCCGAGGACGACGCTGAGACGCTCATGTCGGCTGTGATTGCGCTGGCGCGGCAGGGAGATAAGTCGCTCGAACCGCAGATTCTCGAAGCGCTGGATCGCATCGACATCGGCGCGCTGACTGACATGCAGAAGTTGGCGTTGTTGCGGGCCTATGGCCTGACAATTGTGCGGATGGGACAACCCAACCAACCGACGGCGGACCACATTTCACAGAAACTTGATCCGCTGTACCCCGCGAAGACCGACGACCTGAACCGCGAATTGAGTCGCGTGCTGGTTGCGCTGAATTCGCCCACGGTCATCACCAAAACGCTGAAGCTGATGCATGCCGAGTCTCAGCAGAAACCGGAAGAGTTTGGTGAACTGCTGGCTCGCAACGCCGGTTACGGCGGCACGATTGCCGCCATGCTGGCCAATCGACCGGAGATCCAAAAGATTCACTACGCACTGGTACTGCGCAACATGCGATACGGCTGGACGCTGGAACAGCGGAAGGAATACTTCGCCTGGTTTGGGCCCGCGATGCAGCGCAGTGGCGGTGCGAGTTACGTCGGGTTTATCAAGAACATTCGCGACGAGGCGCTGGCCAACCTGTCGGCGGCAGAGAAGAAGGCACTCGATTCCGAATCGTTGATCGTCGTTGTCAAAGCGGCCGAGTTGCCCAAACCGAAAGGCCCCGGCCACGCCTGGAGGCTGGATGAAATGGTCGGGCTATCGAAAACCGGATTGACCGGCCGCAATTTCGAGAACGGCTTGCGAACCTATGCCGCCGCACGATGCGTGGTGTGCCATCGCTTCGATGGAGCCGGCGGTGCAACAGGCCCCGACCTGACAAATGTCGCCGGTCGTTTCAGCTACCGCGACCTGGGAGAATCGCTGGTCGATCCAAGCAAGGTTGTCTCCGACCAGTACCGGGCCTCGGTCATCGAAACTATCAAAGGCAAGATCATCACCGGCCGCGTCACTTCAGATGCGAACGGCAAAGTGATCGTTCTGACCGATCCCGAAGATGCCACAAAGGTGGTGGAGATTTCCAAAGGCGACGTCGAATCGATCACGCCGTCCAAGGTCTCACTGATGCCGAAAGATCTACTGAAGACGTTGAACAAGGATGAATTGCTCGACCTGCTGGCGTATCTCATGTCGCGTGGGAATCCCAATGATGTGATGTTCGCGAAGTGATTCTTTCTGTATCGCATCAACGCCCACCGGGCCGCACCCGGTGGGTTCAGATGACCTCAAACGCGGCCCGCTGGGCCACCACTAAACCTGCCGATTGGAGTCCGCCCCTATGCTGCGATTCCTCACAGTTGTGACTCTATTGCTCGTGTCATTAAACCACACGACGGCGGCAGAAAAGTCAGCCCCCGCCTGGGTCAAGGTGACCGACAAAGCCGCTTGGCAAAACCGTGATTCACAGGGCGAAGTTGCCTACAAGGGGCGGCTGTGGATTTTCGGCGGGTGGTTCGATTCGTTTCACGCGCCGCCGCGCGACGTGTGGAGTTCAGCCGACGGAAAAACCTGGAAATTGGTGACGAAGGACGCTCCGTGGAAGCACAGCGATCTGCCGATGTCGCTCGTCTTCAAAGACAAGATGTGGATGATGGGCGGCTGGTACAACGGCCGACTGAAGGGTCATTCGGCGAGCAATACCGTTTGGTCATCGACCGACGGAGTGAAGTGGGAACAGGTGACGAAACATGCCGGCTGGACGCCGCGGATTGCGGCAGCCCTCGTCGAATTCCAAGGTAAAATGTGGATGCTCGGGGGAACGGAGAACTACTACTTCGGCGATGAGAAGAGTTTGAAGAACGACGTCTGGTCGTCAGCCGACGGGAAGACATGGACGCAAGCAACCGCCAATGCGGGCTGGTCGCCGCGGGCCTATCATCAGGCAGCGGTACTCAACGGCAGGATTTACGTCTTTGGCGGGGGCAACTACGTTCCCAAATATCACGACAAGAACGACGTCTGGTCATCGGCCGACGGTGTGAAGTGGAGGCAGGAAACCGCATCGGCACCGTGGCATGGGCGGCTGTGGTTTTCATCGGCCGTCTACCGGAACCACATGTGGGTGCTGGGCGGCTGGTCGAACGGGCCGTCGAAGAACTGGGGCGACGTCTGGTACTCGAAAGACGGCAGCAAGTGGACGCAATTCAAATCCCCCGTGACCTGGAAAGAACGCCACGAGCACTCGGTGTACGTGTTTCAGGACAAACTGTGGGTCGCCGGCGGTCATGCCCGGCCGCTTAGCAGCGAGGTCTGGTCACTGCAGCTGCCGAAAGGGTGGACTGGGGAGTAGCCGTCATTCGTCACAAAAGCGGGTGGGTGCCACTGGCGTGTCGCCAGTGTGTCGCGCCTTGCACTGGCGACACGCCAGTGGCACCCGTCAACGTACGAAACCGCCCTGCGAAACGGCAAGCCGTCAGGAAGCTAATTCGGTTCCGGCTCGTGACCGGTGAGACGCAGCCGTAGGTACGATGCGCGAGCGACGTTTCGTTCGGCCGATTCGAGGTGTTCTTTCCGCAGCTTCTGCAAATGGGCCGGCTGCGTGTGGATGAACAACTCGTTAACGGTGGGAATTTCCAGATCGTCGATCAGGCCGAGGTTGATGCCCATTCGCACGCTGGAAAGCAGATGCATCGTTTCTTCGGAACTGATTGTCTGCGCGTTCTTGAGAATTCCGTAGGCGCGGGCAACCTGATCGTGCAGGCTACTGCGGTTTTCCTTCACCAACGCATCTCGGACCCGCCGCTCGTAGGCGATGATATTGGCGACAACATCGTTCAGGCCGGTGATAACCTGCTCTTCACTTTTCCCCAAGGTGACTTGATTGGAAATCTGATAGAAGTCTCCCATCGCCTGACTGCCTTCGCCGTACAAACCGCGAACGGCCAGACTGATTTTGTGTAGGGCTTGGAACACCTTTTGAATTTCTTTGGTGATCACCAAAGCCGGCAGGTGAAGCATCACGCTGACACGAATCCCCGTGCCGGCATTTGTTGGGCAGGCGGTGAGATAACCCAACTCCTCGCTGAAGGCATAGGTGACGTGCGACTCGATCGAATCGTCGATGCGGTCGATTTCACTCCAACACTCATTCAGCGAAAAACCGCTGCGCAACACTTGAATTCGTAAATGGTCTTCCTCGTTGACCATCAAGCTGACGTTTTCCTGATCGCCAAACCCGACGCCGCGCGAGCCGTGGCTGTCTGCATGTTCGCGGCTGATGAGTTGCCGTTCGACCAGGAATTGTCGATCGAGAGTTTCCAACGTGTTGACATCAACGTAGATCAACGATGTGCCGAGTTGCAGCAAGTTAAGCTTATCTCGTAACAACGCCTCGATTTCCGATCGCGTGGAGTCGTCGGCACGGCTGGGAAATGGGAACTGCGCCAGATTGCGAGCCAGCCTGATACGGCTGGAAACGACGATGTCTGAATCCGGACCGGTACCCCTCAACCACTCGCCGCTGGTGGTAGTAAGAGCATCGAGATCCACGTGACATCTCCTCGGTGACATTGGCTGAAAAAAAGGGACTCTTTGCGGCTAGTTCTCTCTCACCTGCTGCACAATTGGGATTCAGGCGTCATCCGAAATATCGTCTTCCGAAGTACCGTCTTCCAGTTCGACTTCGAGTGCCTGGATTTCGTCCCGGAGTTGGGCGGCTGCTTCATAGTCTTCCTGCTCGACAACGTCTCGCAGATTGCTGCGTAGCTTAATTAGTCGATATTGACGGCGGCTGCCACCGGGTGCACGCTTGGGAATTTTTCCTGTGTGCTGGGTTTCGCCGTGAATATTTTCGAGCAAAGGCAACAGTTCGTTGCGAAATGCAATGTAGTCGTGCGGGCAACCGAGGCGTCCCTGACTGCGAAACTCGCGAAAGGAAATTCCGCAGTTTGGGCAAGTTAATTGGTCGAGTTCTTCCAAATCCCGGTCGCTGGTGGCAGCCTTAATCTTTCCGCTTAATCCACTTGCGGCGGTCTCGGCTTGCTCAGGTTGCGCATTGCTCAAATACTCGTGCGCACACGATTCACACAAGTGCAGGACATCGACGACGCCCTCACGCAACTCGGTGATATGCAGCGTGGCCGGTTTTGAGCAACGGCTACATTTCTTCATCGAAGTGAACCTGTGGCTAACATGGCAGTATTTGGTCGGCGATTTGTGCTTTTGCCCGTCACTCTCGACACCCGCTACGACACCCGTTAAACTAAATACCCAAGAATGACACCCGCTGCTGATGACAACGGGTGTCGTGACAACACCTTTACCGTTCACAGATGAGGTGATGCCGTGAGCCATTCTACACAGTCACGCCCGAACAAAAAACCCAAGAAACCTTTCGACGGTTTCCCCCTGACCGCTCATCGGAACGGTCAGTGGTGCAAAAAGTCTCGGGGCAAGCAGTATTACTTCGGACTCATCGACGACTGGCAATCTGCCCTCGACCGATACAACCACGAGTGGCCCCATATCATCGAGGGACGCACTCCGCCACCGCTGAGTTCTGGCGAAGAATACGTAACACTCAAAGATGTCTGCAACGCCTTCCTCACATCCAAGAGAGACAAGATCGACACCGGTGAGTTATCGCCCCGATCCTTCGACGACTATTACCAAACGTGCGAATGTCTCATCGGCCACTTTGACAAAGACCGCAGGGTCGATGATCTTCGCCCAGAAGACTTTGCACGCCTACGCAAAGCGATGGCGAAGCAATGTGGCCCGGTAAGACTTCGCAATATCATCACCCGAGTGAAGATGGTGTTGAAGTATGCTTACGATGAGCGACTGATCGAGAACGCGATTCATTACGGTCAATCGTTCTCCCCACCATCAGCCAAGACTCTCCGCAAATCCCGGAACGAAACTGGGCAAAACATCTTCGAGTCAGATGAAGTCCGCAAGGCACTCGACAACGCAAACACCACGATAAAAGCGATGATCCTGCTTGGCGTCAATTGTGGCTTCGGTAATACCGACGTCGCTAACCTGCCACAGTCAGCGGTTGACCTTGATGCTGGTTGGATCGAGTATCCCAGACCAAAAACCGAGATCAATCGAAGAGTTCCTCTTTGGCCAGAAACGGTGACGGCATTGCAAGCCGCCATTGCGGTAAGACCAAGCCCCAAGGGTGGAACAGATCCCGATCTGTGTTTCCGAAGTCCGCAGGGATACGCCTTCGTCCGAGTGCAGGTCAGCAAGAAAGACGCGGCACGATACAACAAAATCGATCTGGTTGGCCGACACTTCGGAATACTGCTGAAGAAACTGCAACTTAATGGCAGAAGACGATTGGGCTTCTACACGCTCAGGCATTGCTTTGAGACGATTGCTGGGGAATCCCGAGATCAGGTCGCAGTCAACTCAATCATGGGGCACGTCGATCACAGTATGGCTGGTGCCTATCGGGAGAGGATTTCGGATCAACGACTCATCGCCGTAACCGATACGGTTCACGATTGGCTGTTCCCTGCGGAAGAACGGGGTGTGGAATGACAAAGACCGACACGTTCATAAAACTTATATTTTTTCATCGCGACCATATCATTGGTGGCACTCCACCGCCCGGCACACCACCTGATGCCAAGACTGAGTGGAAACCAAGGCCGGTGATCGACACGGAAGCGAACAAAGTCATCAACTCCTTTCACGCATCCGTCCGAGAAGTTGAAGAACTCGATCTGTCAGAAGACCTAATGCCCCTGCTGCGGTCTGTCAAAGAACACTACGACGCAATGTTCAAGGAAGCCCGAGAGAACGCCAGCTTGGGAGTCCTGAAGGGGGCATTCAGTCTCGATGCCACGCACAGATTGAATCCAGCATTGAATGCGTTGCTCAATGAGATGCCAAGACTTCGCGTTAAATACGAGAAAGGGAACAACAAGGAAGACACAAAGGGGGCGGTTGCCGTGTCCGCACGTCGCCAAGGGGGACAGCCCGATCCACACAAAGGCACAAAAGATAAGATCATCAGAAAGGTCTACAAAGAAAACAAGATCGAACTTACGGACAGGCGAGGCCTAACAAGGTGGAAGAAGCTTGCAGAACTCGTGAATAAAGAACCGAAAATCACCGCCCTAAATCTCGCCAAAAACCGGAAGGTCACAGCCGAATCCTGCCGAAACCTTCTCGGCCGTAAGAGTGATCGTTAGAGGTCGTAAATAGTCATTCGGGACCGCGAGAATACCAATCTGAGAAAACACCACTAAAAACCGCCTTTCGGCCCAAAATTTATTACCCCAGTTTTCCCGTTCATTGCAGCGGGGGGCTGGGGTTTTTTCGTTTTTGCACGCGGTCCCAAATGCTTGGAACCAGGACCGCGTAGCACAATACTCGCAGCACTGATGGCCCCTGATACCCCATTTCACGCAAATGATTAGTGATGTCGAAGCAACAGCCCTACCTCACCCCACCACAATACGCCAAGCGTCTGGGAGTGAAACCGGAAACAGTAATCAGCTGGATCAAGGCCGGGGAACTCCGAGCAATCAATGTCGGTCGCAGGGGTGCAAAGCGACCTCGCTACCGAATCCCAACCGATGCGGTTGTCGCATTTGAGAATGCTCGAACAGCATTACCGGTGACACACAAGCCAGCCAAGAGACGCAAGCAGCCAACCGACGTCATCACGTTCTTCTGACGGCACGCCAGACAACCCCTGCGGCACCTCGAACACAAGCCCCGCCCCCCAACAAGGACCAACCAATGAACCAGCACGAAGAAGACCCTGCGGACAAGTGGACGGCAGTAACAGAAGCCTGTCCCTGCCCAGTCTGTGACGGGCCAGACAACTGCACGGTCGCCCAAGATGGAAGAGCTGTCTACTGCGGTCGGATCGAGGAAGGCAGCGTAAGACAGAACGAAGGTGGGCAGTGGCTCCATTACCTCGATCATCCGATTCCCCGTTGCCATAACCCCCACAACTCCGCAGAACACGACCCTTCTGGCAACGGCAACACTTCTGTCAATAGATGGGATCGGCTGGCTGAGAAGTACGTCAAGGCAGCCAACAGGCGTTCGAGATCGCTTGGGAAGCTTGCAAAAGAGCTAGGCGTCACCGTGGCATCCCTGAAAGCAATCGGCATTGGATGGGATGATGACTATTGGACGTCCCCAGAGAGAGACGCCGCAGGACATATCATCGGCATCGTGAAACGTGGTGCGGACGGAAACAAGAAGAGCATGAAAGGTGGCAAGAGAGGGCTGTCATACGATCCGAAAGCAACAGAAGATTCCGGTCCCATTATTCTGGTCGAAGGGGCAACAGACACAGCAGCGGCACGGACACTTGGCTTTGCCGCTATTGGGCGTCCCTCGAATAACGGTGGTATCGATCATCTTGCAGAACTTCTGAAAGACGTCCCCAGCGAAAGAGAAATCATCGTCTTGGGCGAAAACGACGAAAAGCCCAATGGCACTTGGCCGGGAAGAGATGGAGCGATAAGGACGGCAACAAAACTCTCCAAGATTCTTGGTCGCAAAGTTCATTATGCACTGACACCAGACAACGCAAAGGATATTCGCGTCTGGCTTCAAGAACATGGAAACGACAGGGAATCTTTTCTTTCCCGGTTATCGCTGAACGAAGTCACGCCCCCAAAGGCTGACACCCTTCAATGGCAGCCGTTCCCAACAGAAAAACTGTCTGCCATTCTCTTTCGGTACATCGACAAGTCTAGTCGGGCAATCGGTTGCGATCCCTCTTTCGTCGCAGTGCCTCTGCTCGCTGCTCTTGCATCAGCAATCAGAAACGCTCGAAAGATTCAACTCCGCAGGGGGTGGACTGAGCCATCGGTATTGTGGGCTGTCTGCATTGGCGAATCAGGCTGCCTCAAATCCCCCGCTCATGATGCTGCAATGTACTTCATCCGGAAGAAGCAGGATGAACTCTTCCAAAAGTACAAACAAGAAGTTCGGGATTGGAACTCGCTATCAAAAGAAGAAAAGTCAACAACCCCATACCCAATTCCCGAACGAGTGAAAGTCTCCGACATCACAGTCGAAGCTCTTGCTGTGCGACTCGATGAAAACCCCGACGGACTTCTATCGGATTTGGACGAGCTATCGGGACTCTTCAAGGGTTTCAACCAGTACAAGGGCAAAGGGAACGATGAATCGCATTACCTCGCGATGCACGGTGCAAGACCGCTCACGGTTGATCGAAAAACCGGCGACAAGAAGACACTCCACATCAAGAATGCAAACCTGTCTATCGCCGGTGGCATTCAGCCGGGAGTTCTGAAGAAGGAACTCACGCAAGACCGCCATGATTCTGGCATGACAGCACGTATGTTGATGACGATGCCACCGCGACGGAAGAAGACTTGGACTGATGAAGAACTGACGCCAGAGGACCGCAGGGAACTCTCCACCGTCTTCCAGAAACTGTACGAGCTACGCGATACCGTCACAGGAAAAACGACATCAGACGGAACGCCGCTAGAACTCAGTGAAGACGCCAAGCGTCTGTTCAAGGAATTCTACGAGAGGCACGCAGAAGAGGAATCTTCCCTCTCTGGTGTCCTTGCGGCAGCGTGGTCGAAGCTCGAAGGGACGGCAGCACGACTGGCTTTGATCTTCCATCTGGTTCGCTGGGCTTCGGGAGAAGCTGTCTCGGATGAAGTGGTTGACGTTCAGTCGATGGAGTCGGCCATCCACATTGTCGAATGGTTCAAGCATGAGACTCGGAGAGTCTACGCGGCACTAAAAGAATCACCGGAAGAAAACCAACAGCGACAACTAATCGAACTCATTCAGAGGAAAGGAGGAACAGTAACGCCACGAGAAGTTACCCGATCTTCACGACAGTTTGGCGGGAATGAGGAAGCCGAGAAACAACTTCAGCGTTTAGCTCACGCGGGATTCGGAAAGTGGGAAGTAATCAAGTCAGGGGGCAGGCCACGTAGCCAGTTCTCCCTGAGTGTTGCCGTTGCCAAAAGTGTTTGAATCCAGCGGAAAACAGGGGTTATGGCAACAGCGGCAACGGTATTCATCAGAAGCACAGCGGAACTCTTAACGCCAATAAAAACCACGATCACGAAAAAGGAGCAGCAATGAGTACACGACCACCCAGACGCAGACGCCGCAAACGAAAAGCAGAAGGTGAAACTAAAGTGTTGCCACCTGATCCCATCGTTTGGGTTACGGCGGGAAGTGGTAACCGATACGTAGACCTCGACGAGTTCCGCATCCTGATCAACGTGAATCGAGGCAACACGATCTCAATCTTTCTAAACGAAGAATTTGATGAGGAAACGGAAGCCGAAGATGTTGCCGAACAAATCGCAAGAGACCTTGGAGTTCTGTCGTGACACATCATCAGCCTCCTTCCAGAAACCACAGCTCCAGCCAAGGAACGGAGGTTGTGATATTGTGTTCAGTATCTGTTTTCGTAGGACCGCTGGCCCCCTGCCATTTTTTGCGTACACCTTGGGGCAGTTTCGGTTTGGTGTACCTCTGATCACCAGAGCCAATTAACGCCCATTGCAACCTACTTTTGCACAATTCCTGAATCACCTTTAACAAAGCGAGAAACGCAATGAGAACTGCAGCTATTCCGGTCGGATATCTGGCCAAGATTTCAGACGACAACTTGCTGAATCTGTCCGCGACGATCAGCACTATCACCAAGACGACATTTGGGAAATGGCTCCATTCACAGCTTTTGCGGGAGGCTGAACGTCGAATGCGAGATGGCTCCGACGATCCACTCGAAGCAGAACAAACTGAACTGCCGATTTTCGGCTGGACTAACTCAGAATTGGCCTTCGCACTTGTGCGAGTCACGACACTTTCGTTCGTCGTCGATGATCCAGCTACGTCGGACTTTGTAAATGCTCTGGCAGGAGCGATCACCTGCCTGTCGGCTTCTCGTTTGGAGGAATCACATGCGATCCGGTGAAAAATGCCCAGCGTGCAACAAGGGCCAACTCTATGTCCGATCCAGCCGAAAAACTGCAAACTCGCAGACGCAATATCTCCGGTGTCGGTGCTGCTCGTTTAAGACAAAGGCAATCATTCCCAGAGAAAGAATTCGGCCAAGAAACGGGCTGTTGTACGTACAACACAAGTAGCCCCACCTCTCGTGATTACCTGCGATAATTAGAGCATGAGAACCTCATTCCCACGAATCCCCACGAATACAGGTGACCAAATGAGCGACCGTGAATTCTTAACTTTGAACGAAGTAGCCGACTTGCTTTCTCTCAGCACATGCACAGTCCGGCGACTCTATCCCAAAGGGCAAATGCCCAAGCCTCTCAAGATCGGCAGGAGCCTACGCTGGCGTAAGCAATTAATTCTGGATTGGTGCGAGCAACAGGAAGGCGAACCAATCGAGGAATCAAGACGTAACTTTCAACCGATTTGAGGCTTATTCGAGTCGGTCCACACCTTCTGGAATAAGAACAGGAATAAGAACAGGAATAACCATGTTGCAGGCCGCACTCAAACGACGCGATGCGAACGCCAAGCTGACGATGTCAGACAGCGAGTTCCATGCTCTCGGTAGCCAACTTACGAAATCGTACGAACGATTGCTCGACAGCCAAGGCAGCATGTCAGACGCGAAATACGCTCGAAAAATGAACATGCTCGACGACAAATTTGACGTCTGGTCAGCCGAGTCGAACAGGCGAAAGAAAAGAAAGTTGAATGCAACGATGAGTCAGACCGAACTCCGACAACGATTCGATTCCTCAAAAGCCGGTCGCGGCTTCGACAGCAATCCTGCTGCATCAGCCCAAGATCAGGCTCTGCACGCTTGGTGTAAGTCTCAGTCAGGAATTCCGTTGTCTGGGGATGAAGGCCAAGCCCTAACCAACTTCGGAATCTCTTCCCAGAGTGGAACATTCTTGCTGAACCTTCCCCGTCACCATCCACGCACGGGGCAGCAAATCCTCAATGCGATGACGGTCGGCACTGGTTCGGCTGGTGGCTTCACTGTCTCGCAAGGAATGGTAGGCTCGCTGGAACGTGCCATGCTGGATTACAGCGGTGTGATGCAAGCAGCCAGTATTATGCGAACTGACAACGGGGAGCCGCTGACTTGGCCAACAGCCGACGATACCGGCAATGTCGGTGTCTTGCTTGGTGAGGGCAACGAGTCAACTGAATTAGACGTAACATTTGGGGGCGTGATATTTTCAGCCTCTAAAATCAGTTCTCGTCTCGTGAAAGTCTCACACGAGTTGCTCACTGATTCCGCCCTAAACTTCGCATCCGAACTCGGAAGCATCTTAGGTGAGAGAATCGGTCGAAAAGCCAACCAACTGCTCACGACAGGAACAGGTGCTGGCATCCAGCCCAGCGGAATTGTCACCGAGTCAACACTTGGAGTCACA
>JABISG010000081.1 GCA_018699955.1 Planctomycetaceae bacterium
AAACGACGACCGCTTCTTCCTCGCAACTGGCGGCGAAACAGAAAATCGCGGCACAAAACTACGCGAATTCATCACTCGGCCCGCCTCGATGACACTTCGCGCCCCACGCGACCTGCCCGCGAACGCAAGCCAAAAGTGAGCGCCGACAGCAGCCGCACAACCGGAATAATCGATACGGTCGGCATAACTGAAACGGGCGAGCGAGTGGATTTGCAGAAACCCCCTCCGCAGGTCCGTTATTGCAGGATCAATCGGCATCTCAGTCGATACTGGTATTATCCGAAGAATCGGTCCCCAGGAAGATTGTCCCGCCGGACGTTTTGATGAAGAAACTCGGCTTTGAGAACCTGGTTGGAAAATTCGCTCGGCGCGGCGGGGGATGGAGCCGCTGGATTCATCGAAACAGTTTCAAGCTGATCGCAGTCTGCCTGATGGCTGGAATTGCCAGTACCGCGATCGCCCAGACGACACCTCAGCGCCGGCGAACATCGGGTGCATCCGATGTTCGCGTGGAGATCGCAACCAGACCACTGGTGACGCTGTTGCCGCCGGTTGCTTCACAGAACGACCGGACTCCGGAACTGCGAGAGTTGCCACCGAATCAGCCAATCGTACAGACGTCACACTGGCTGCCGCCGCGACCGCCCGATTTGTCGTCTCCGAATCGTCCGTGGGAAGACAAAGAAAACGACGGGCCTCTTCTTCCAAACGTCGAACGCGCCGCCCCCCCCCGCATCCCCTATTGCGAAGAGTGTGAAGCCAAGCCACGGTATCTGCAACTCCTGCCCAATGGCTTGCTTTACAAGCCCTATCTCGCCGGTGAGAAGGAGCCGCGATTTGCTGCGGTTTGGCTGTACGAACAAGGGCGTGGCTGGATCTGGGAAACGGCAATGGGCGGCCGCTTCGGTTTTCTGCGTTATGGAACGGCCGGCACGCAATCTCCACAGGGTTGGCAACTTGATTTGGAAGGGGCCGCCTTTCCCCGCATCGATCCAATCGAAGGTTCTGAGATGGACGCCGTCGATTTTCGCGCCGGGTGGTTGTTAACGTGGCGCGGGGGCCCCGTCGCGGTGAAGGCTGGCTATTATCACATCAGTTCTCACGTTGGCGATGAATTCCTGCTCCGCAATCCCACCTTTCCACGTATTGAATATGTTCGCGATTCACTCATCGCCGGCATCACCTACGATTTGAATAACGCTCTGGCCGCCTACGGTGAAGTCGGCTATGCCATCGGACATATCGGCGGCGCCGAACCGCTCGAGTTGCAATTCGGATTGCAGTACAGCCCGGCAGTTTCCAACGGCTGGTGCGGTTCACCATTCGCCGCGATTAACGGCCACCTGCGCGAAGACTTTGGATTCGGCGGTAACATCAACATCGTCGCCGGCCGCCAATGGCGCGGACCGGAGTCCGACCATCTTTTCCGCGCGGGCTTCATGTACTTCAACGGCCACTCGCTACAATATCAGTTCTTCAGCAAACATGAAGAACTGCTCGGTGCCGGCATCTGGTACGACTTTTGAGTCCGATTTCAATCGGCCTTCCAGCGTGCGGTGATTTCCTTCCAGGTGGGGCCGGCTGGTTTTGGCAATTCTTGAAGCTGCGGCTGCCGTTCGATCACCTGCTCGAAAACTCTGGCGATGGCTTCTCCCATCTGCCAGAGAGCGTGCCGGAAATTCGCCTTGTCGGCCAGTTCAAGCATCTCGCGATAACTCAGTCCACCGGCGCGCCGGCTCAGTTCCTCGTCGCACTGCCAACCGGTCTTATTTTTTCGCAGGGCAAGCTGCTTGAGCAACCGTGGATTGCGGATCTGCTGGTAGCGGCGGTTTTCGGCGAGAACGTGCAACAACAATCGCTGCCGCTGTGGCTGCCAGCCATCGGGAAAGTGTGCAGCCAATCCGCCGCGCGGCTGAGCCGCTCGCATGTAATGCGCCTGAATCGGCTCAACGGGAGTTTCTGCCAAATCGGCCAGCTGGTTCTTCCAATTCAGGCCGAACTCCTTTCGGCCGATTTCGTGAAACGACACCAGATCCTGAATCGGACGATTGGCCGATGTGTACTTGCCGTCGAGCAAGTCGAGCGTTATTCCCGGTTGCACCGATTTGATCAGGCTGTCACCGACAATATGGGCCATCCAACCAAACATGTATGCCAGTTTGCGTTCGCCGGGACCGAAGAAATCGAAGGCGTCGCGAACGGCAAGCGATAGGTAATCCGCCAAATGATCCCAGGGAACCGCCAGTTTTCGATCGGCAACCTGCCACCCAAAGACGAGATGCGAGCGGCCGTAGAACAGTCGGTGAATGTCGCGCGGCGTGTAACTCTGCTCCTCGAATTGGAGTTTCCACGGTTTGACCGGCCCACCGGTCAACGGACTTTTCTCCAGCGGCGCGGTGCCGTAACCAACTTCCTTTCCCGTGTCGATGCAGATCGCTTCGGGAAGCGTCTGGATGTCACAACCCAAGTACGCGCCGGCCAGATAACTGGCGTAGTGCTGATGGATGATACGCGAAATCGGCAGCTTCCGTTGCTCGGCGGCTTTCCCCGCCAAAATCGCATACATCGTATGACCGATGATTCCACTCATATTTCACACCCTGCTTCGAACTTTGATTTCCATCGTCGGCTTCTCTGATGTCTATCGTCAATCAATCGTACTCCCCGTGCAAGCGGCTCAACGATCAATTCAATTCCACTTGAATCAATCACGGACATAAAGCCGAATTGGGGCCGATCCTTTCGCGACTTGCCTTGCGGGTCCAACCACAGAATGATACTGAATCGGGCCACAAGTCAAACCGTCGAAACAAGCCGGTTCGCTCCCGCCTACTAGAAAATGAGGTGAGTGGCTCTATGGAAACAACACGACCACCGGCCTCGTTCTTCTTCAAGGGCCAATTTCTGCACGCTCTGCTGCTCGCCGTGCTATTGGGCATCACATACGTTCTAACACTTACCGCGTTCCTTGCCGACGACACGTTTGCCGGCTGGAGTACGCGGGCATGGTTCATCGCGTCGCTCGCCGTACCAATCGCGCATCAGCTTTATGTTTGGATCGGCTGGAGAAGCCAGCTATGTTTTGGAGCAGTGACCAACCTGTTTGGCTCGGCCGGTTTCAGCATTTACGGCGTGGGATTCATGCTGCTGTTTGCGTTGCGTGCGGTGGTGCTGATTGCTCTCGGCTGTGTCGACTTCGGTTCACTGGGTGTGCCGATGCCTCTCTCCACCATCATCGCGGTCCTGTTCGCCATCCCGGCGGCATACACGTTCTACTCGGTTATGCGGTACTTCAGCATCTCGCGGGCAATGGGCATCGATCATTTCGATCCCACCTACCACAGCGGCTCACTCGTCAAGCGGGGCATCTTCCGTTTCACCGGCAACGCGATGTACACGTATGGATTCCTGCTTCTGTGGTCGATCGCCTTCGCCTGCTGCTCACAACTCGCGCTGATCTCGGCGATTTTCAGCCACGCCTACATCTGGGTGCATTACTTATGCACCGAGCGGACCGACATGATTTTCATTTACGGGGAGACGCCTTCACAAGGGCAAGATGAGCAGTAGCTGCGATTCAACGCATCGCTGACTGCGAGTCGTTGACTCGCAGCTATCTTACGATGAATTGCTTTCTGCCTCTTCCTTAGGTGCCTCAGCGTGTTCGCCCGGTTCGAGCAGACCGAACCAGTTGCCCTGCGGATCGGCACAATAGGCGTGCATGCCGACGCCGGGGATCTCGTTCGGCCCGTGGTGAACGGTTCCGCCGGCCGCTTTGACCTTCTCAATCGTCTCATCCAGCGAGTCGGTGTGTACCGTGTTTATGACCGGCTGCGGAAAATGCCGTTCCATAATCCCACCGTTGATCCCGGCCGTCCCCTCATGCCCGGTAGTCGCCAACCAATACTTCTGCGGCCCGTCCCAAGTCTGAATGCTCCAGCCGAGCGCATCCTTATAAAACGCGGCAAGCGATTCCGGATCGTCGGCTAGAATTTCAAAATGAACGACGCGCGACATGGTCTCAGTCTCCAGATTCGACGGTAGAAGGAATCAATTCATCAATGAGACATCTCTCACGACCGACCACACTGATTAGACTAACAGATCAGCACTCAAACACATCGCGTCGAATTATTCTACACCGCATTGGCTTACTCATCTGTCACACACCCTTCCGAGGCACTTTTGACGCACTTGATGTACTTGTACAACGTGCCGCGGTTGAATTTGTAGGGTGGGGGGGTGAACTGGGCGGCTCGGTCGGCGAGGATTTCGTTGGCTAGATCGACGTTGATTTCGTTCTTCTCGGCGTCGATGGTCACCATGTCGCCATTTTCGACGAGACCAATTGGGCCGCCTTCTTGTGCTTCGGGAGTGATGTGACCGACGATGAAACCGTGCGAACCGCCGGAGAAACGACCGTCGGTTAACAAGGCGACGTCATCGCCCAAGCCGGCGCCGATTATAGCCGATGTGGGAGTCAGCATCTCGGGCATTCCGGGGCCGCCCTTTGGACCTTCGTAGCGAATGATGACCACATCGCCTTTCTGAATCTCCTTGTTTTCCAGACCTTTGAGCATGTCTTCTTCGGAATCGTACACGCGGGCCGGGCCGGTGAATGTCAGGCCTTCTTTGCCCGTGATTTTGGCGACGGCACCGTCGGGGGCGAGATTGCCTCGCAGAATACAGAGGTGACCAGTCTTCTTGATTGGATCGCTGATCGGTTGGATGATTTTCTGCCCTTCGCTGAGGCCGGGCAGGTCTGCCAGATTTTCTGCGAGTGTCTGGCCGGTCACCGTCATGCAGTCGCCGTTAAGGAACCCTTCGGCGAGCAGATATTTCATCACCGCCGGCGTTCCGCCGACTTGATGCAGGTCTTCCATCACATACTTGCCACTCGGCTTCAAGTCGGCCAGAAACGGAACGCGGTCGCTGACTTTCTGGAAATCGTCGATGCCAAGTTCCACATCGACTGCCCGCGCCATGGCAATCATATGCAGTACGGCGTTGGTCGATCCGCCCAATGCCATCACCACAACCATCGCGTTCTCGAACGATTCGCGAGTCATGATGTCGCGCGGTTTCAGGTCGAGTTCCAGCAGACGGTGAATTGCCTTGCCGACGTTGAAACACTCGAGCAGTTTGTCGGGGTCTTCGGCGGGAGTCGATGCGCTATACGGCAGCGACATGCCGAGCGCTTCGATGCCGGATGACATGGTGTTGGCGGTATACATACCGCCGCAGGCTCCCGCACCGGGGCAACTGCTTTTGACGATTTCCTGGCGTTCGTCGTCCCCAATCGAGTCGGCGATAAATTGACCGTACGACTGAAAGGCCGAGACGATGTCGAGTTTGTCGAACTTAGCCGTGCAGCCGGCGCGAATGGTTCCGCCGTAAACCATGATGGCCGGCCGATTCAGACGGCCCATCGCGATGAGGCAACCCGGCATGTTCTTGTCGCAGCCCGGCAATGTGACGAGCGCATCGTACCATTGCGCTCCCATCACCGTTTCGATGGAGTCAGCAATCAGGTCGCGCGATTGCAGCGAGTACGACATACCTTCGGTACCCATCGAGATGCCGTCGCTAACGCCGATGGTGTTGAACCGCATGCTGACCATGTCGGCGTCCTCGACGCCTTCCTTCACTTTTGCCGCCAGATCGAGCAGGTGCATGTTGCAGGTATTGCCTTCGTACCACATGCTGGCGATGCCGACCTGCGGCTTTTGCATGTCGTCTTCGGTCATGCCGGTGCCGTAGAGCATCGCCTGTGACGCCCCTTGTGAACGGGGCTGAGTGATGCGCGAGCTGAATTTGTTGAGCGTCATGTTCTTAGTGGTCCGTTGTCGGTGGTAATTTTGTGATTCATCTTAGATGTTAAAAAAGACCCTTTCGGGGATGCTTCACCGGCTCATTCGAGGAGCGTCGAAACATGTGGCACGCGTTCGACGCGCGGACGCACTTTTGGCACATAAATTGTGGTGTAGGCTTCTGCCTCGCGATGTGCGTCGAGCGTTTCTTGCGAATCCCAGCATTCGCTCAGCAAAAACACGCTGGCGTTGGACTGTGAATGAAAGACGTCAAACCGCACGCAACCGGGTTCCTGTCGCGATAATTGGCCCGCCTTGGTCAGCAAGCCGGCGATTTCGTCGACGTCGCTCTCAAATTCCGGTTTGACTGTCAGAATGATGGTGGCGTGAATCATGATGCTGTCTGCCTGATTTTTCAAATGTCTGGTTGATCATCAGCCGACGGGTGCCACCGGCGTGTCGCCAGTGTTTACCGCGTTGCGCTGGCGACACGCCAGTGGCACACAACCCGCCTACCGGGATGTGTGCGAACACTGGTCAGTTTTCGTCCGCATTTCCATAGAATATCACAACGCTGCGCGAGCGAACAGCAAGCCGAATTCTCCATGCACCCGCGTTGGATGTGGCAAGATTGCCGTAGAAGGCAGCCGGTGGGCTTGGCGTTTTCCGTCCAACGCGACAGAATACGGAAGGCTGCCCAAACTTGGGCAATGCGACCGTAATCACTCTTCTGTTCCCTGAGATCCAAAGTGCCGACCGTCGAGGAGTATTCGGAATCCGAATTGGCGTCCAGAGGACTCGTTCGCGAGGGGCTGCCGCGTCACATTGCCATCATTATGGATGGCAACGGACGGTGGGCGCGCGCTCGGGATTTGCCTCGTGTGGAAGGCCATCGCCGGGGAGTGAACAGCGTACGGCTGATTGTTGAAGAGTGTTCGCGGCTCGGTGTCGAGCAGTTGACACTGTATTGTCTGAGCAGCGAGAACTGGAAACGTCCGCAGCAGGAACTCGACCTGTTGTTGCATCTGTTGGAGCAGTTCGTCATTGAAGAACGCGCGGAGATTATGCGTCAGGGCCTGCAGTTTTCGACGATTGGACGCCGCGAAGGTCTTGGCGATGGAGTTCTCGAAGAGATTCAGAAGACGATCGATTGCAGCCGTGACAACACGGGGATGCGGCTCTGTCTCGCTTTGAATTACGGCAGCCGCGACGAAATCATCGACGCCGTGCAAACGATTGCCGGTAAGGTTGCTGCCGGGGATATTTCCGCAAGCGACATCGATGACGAATGCATCTCCACCCATTTGTACACTTCCGGCATGCCCGATCCCGATTTGATCATCCGCACGGCGGGGGAAATGCGTGTCAGCAATTTTTTATTGTGGCAAATCAGTTATGCCGAGCTGTGGGTTACGCCCAAGTATTGGCCCGAGTTCCGAGAACCGGATTTGATCGAGGCGATGAAAGACTTTGCGTCGCGCGATCGCAGGTTCGGGGGCTTGTCCGAATGAGGCGACGGCAGTGTCGCTTGTGCCGACTGTCGGCAGTGTAGAAACTCCAATTCCTTTCTGAACGAGACCCGATGCTCGGCTCCCGCCTGTTAATCTCTGCGATTCTGATTCCCACATTCGTTGGGCTGTGCGTGTTCGACCATAAAATGGGCGAACACGCTCTGGTCCTGCTGGGACTTTGCATCCTACTGGCGGGCCGCAGTTCCTACGAACTGGTGCTGATGCTCCGGCATCGGGATCTGCGCCCGCATCTTCTGCTGACAACGGTGCTAACGGTTGCTGTTGTCGGCGCCGGTTGGCTCGGCGTTTTGAACGATCTGACGGGAATCTCCGCGATCGCTCCGGTGACGCTGGTCTATTCCGCAGCAATCTTACTGCTGTTTCTGAAGGGGGCGATCACCTTCAGAGAACCGGGCCAAAGCATGCAGACGCTTGGCAGTGAGTTGTTGGTCGTCAGTTACGTCGGCATCCTGATCGCGATGACCGTGCAATTACGATGGGTCGCCGGCGCTCAGGCGGGTTACCTGGCACTTGGTTCGCTGGTCGTGGCGGCGAAGTGTGGCGACATTGGTGCGTACACGTTGGGGCGATTGTTTGGAAAAAAGAAAATGGCACCGCATCTCAGCCCCGGAAAGACCTGGGCCGGTTTTGGGGGAGCGCTGTTAGGAGCCGGCGGAGGTGCAATTCTCTGGCTGCAGGTGGCCACGCCGCGATTCGATTCCCACTGGTCTGCACCAGCGTGGTACTGGTGCCTTGTGTTCGGGGTGACAATCGGACTGGTGGGTCTGGTTGGCGATTTGTGTGAATCGTTAATCAAACGCGACGTCGGTCAAAAAGACTCAGCCGCGCTCTTTCCCGGATTCGGCGGACTGCTGGACCTGCTCGACAGCATCCTCTACGCCGGTCCGGTCGCGTACGTTCTTTGGCAGGTGCTGCCGCTGAAGACTTGGTGAACTATGCAACGCGGCATCGCCAAAGGAAACGGCCCCGGAAATTCTCTCAAACTCCCGGGGCCGTTTTTGTCAAACCTGAGTACAACGCCTAAAAACCCCCAACGACGTTGCCATCGTTCATGCGGGCAATGTTTTCGAGGACGGTTGGGTCAATCTTCTCTGAAATGAGTTTGACGGCACCGTCGCAAAACAGCATGTTTACGGCGCCGGGGGTCGGGCCGCCGATGCCGTCGGGACCGTTGATGTACGGCTTCTTAACGAACCCGCGAATCGTGCCAACGCCGCCGGCTCCCCAAGCACCAAACGACTTGCTCGCCTCGCTAACCATCAGCGTGTTCGAGGTGCCATCCCTGATGTCCGCAAACCGCGTCTTGCGGTTGTAACCAAACACGCCGGCATTCTTGTCCGAGATGGGCAAGCTCGCCGCATCTTTGCCGATGCCGGCAATGCCCACGTAATGCGTGGTGCCGTGTTTTGGTTTTGTCTCGGCAACGGTTCCCGGGTTCTGAAGCACCATAAGTTTGGTCTTCAACAACTCGCTGTTGGCTTCGCTATCCCACGCTTTGTCAAAGTCAATCTGTTTGTGAAGTGGGGCCTGCTCGATGAATGGCAAGATCTCCGCAATCCAGCTGAGACGTTTCTCAGCCTTCAAATCTTCGTTCGGATGCGTTCCCTGCGGAAACGTTTTGTAAACGTCGTGGTAGTTGTGCAGTGCCAATCCGATTTGCTTCAAGTTGTTCTTCGATTGGGCCCCCCGCGCTGCTCCGCGGGCCGACTGCACGGCCGGCAGCAAGAGTGCAACCGCTACGCCGACGGTCGCCAATCCCGTGGAACTGCCGACGAGTGGAATCGAAGGCAGTGAACTCCGCGAGGTCCACTTCAAACCGTTTTCGTCAGCCGTGCATGTTGCCACGTTGGGAAACAGCGGTCTGGCGACCAGTTCGGCCGGCGGCAAATCGGCCGCCGAGAATTTGATTTCCAAACCTTCCGTTCCCGGAATCCCGGCTTCTTTGATACCAGCGTTGATCGCCGGCATAATCATTGGCGCCAAGCCCATCAGAAACCGCACGCTTTTGCGCGGGTCGCTGGCGGAAATTGACGTGAATTCCTGCGGCATCGCCGCCAGACTCGCCTGGTAACTTCGTGTCGGCTTCCAGTTGGTCAGTTTGCCATCGACCCGCAGGAAGAAGGCTTCGACCGTTTGCGGGAACAGACCGATTGCCAGCCAATCGTCGTCGATGGCGAATGACGGGTTGAACATTCCATCGGCGATTCTCAACGTGATGATGTCACGGCCCTGCTTCTTCGTCGTTTCGACGGTGAGTTCGTCGGCTGCGGTCTGCTCGGCGACCATGCCAACCAGGTTCATTACCGTTTGCCGCAGCGTGTCGGCGTCGTCTACTTTGACTACGACACCGGCTCCTAGACCCAGAATTCCCTGCCGGGTATCGCTGTAACAGCAAAAGACATCGCCCAGGGGATCGAACAGTTCCTTCTTGGGATCGAACCCAATGATTAACGGCAGGTTTTGCAGACCGCCCTCGACCTGCACGCCAATTTCGTCCGGGCCAAGCTTTGCGACGTCACTGACAATCGTGGCCGTTGTGTCGTAGAATTTCGACCAATCGACGCTGCACGCATAGAATCCATTCTGGCCGAACGGAAGCGGCGGCAGATCGTTCAGCGTAATCGGCTTTTGGTCCCAATAGGCGAGCAGTCCACGCTTGGGACCGGGCGCTTCGAGCGTGGTTTCACTCCACAACGCCTTTCCTTTGAATCCGGAACGGCTGACAATGCTGCCAACGGTATCGAGGCCGAGCGCCTTCAGTACGTCATTAATCTTGATCGTAGCTGGCTGCACAATTTCTCTCGGCGCGTCCTGCAGCACAGCAACCTGATCGGCTCGCAACGGTCCAAAGGCCGCTCCGCTGTCACCTTCCTCGGACGCGGCTTCTGCAGCATCTGGTGCGGCGTCAGTATTTGGCACGGGGGGACCAAATCCTCCGCCAATCGGCGGCAGCGGAACCTGAATCTCGCCGAATTGCTTTCGCAAAGAGCCGAAATCGAACCAACCAACAAAGGCCACGTCGAAGTCGGCATTTTTGGCGTTGTACTTCTTCCAGTTGGGATCGGCGGTGATGTTGGGTGACTTGCCGGTGGCAACACTGATGGCGGATTGGGCGGCCCCCATGCCTGCGGTAATCACAAGATGCGGCCCCTCGCTCCACCAACTCACTTCCAGGGGAAGCGGCACATCGGGAACCGGAACGCTTGTGACTTTGCGGCCCTGAATCGTTTGCTCGTTGATCTGAATATCCGGTGGTGCAAATTCCTTCAACATCTCGTTCAAGCCGGCTTCCAGCATGGCCGAGTCGTGTAGCACAACGGTAATAGAAGGAATCGGCGGTGCCGGCGGCCCACCCGCATTGGGGTTTGGCATCGAAATGGCGACCGAGAACCCTTTGTTCTGAATGTGTTCGCCCGCTTTCTGCATCGCCTTCATCTGTTCATTCTGCGGCGCTTCTGCACCGAGCGATGCGAAGGTCTTCTCGATGACTGCCATCAAGCCGGTTTTGTACAACGCATCATGCGCGGCGGTTTGTTCCCACGCCGCCTTCTGCGCATCTTTGCCGGTGGCTCCGACATAGATGACCGAGTTGGCCGGCAGCAAAGTTTCAACGGCGACCGCTTTGCCCGCCGGTACCTGCGCCCAACCCAACCCGATAAACGCGGTACCACAAATTCCCAGGATGAGTCCCCAGGCAATTCTCGACTGACGTTGCGACATGTTAGCCACTCCTTAGATCAGTTTCATTTTCATCGAAACGCAAAACAACCGACTCTCGTCCAATGATGCCAGACTGCAGGGGATGCCAGTTTCTGATTCAACGATAACTTCGCCACCTGCTCTTCCAGACAGTATGACGACGGCTGTCGATTTCGCAATAAGAACTCAAGCGGAAAATCCTGAATTCACCGACTCGTCGGAGCGTCTGCTTCCGCCGCCTCACAGTGCAAACGCCGCCGCTCACACTACCCACCGGCGCCGCGTGAAGTTGCAAGAAAGTGTTGAGGAAAACTCATTTCCATTTCAACACGAACCAGCCCGCAGCTCGTGCAAAGACACAACAATCACAACGGGGTTCGAGACGGCAGCGAAAAACCTGGAGAAGCGGCGGAGTCGCCACAGCGTTGCCCTTGTGCGAGCGATCATCCGGCATCGACGATTGATTGACAGAGCAGGGATTGAACCCGCCTATTCTGCCGTCTTCTTTTTCGTCGAACGCTTCAGCTTTCCGGTGGTGGCGCTCTTCTTGGGCTTCTCCGGTGAAAGAATTCGGCTGATCGCATCCAGCAGCAAGTCCATTGCGAACGGCTTACGCAAGTAATCATCCACACCGAGCATTTCGGCGTACGCCTTGTGGCGGCCCCCTTCGTTCGCGGTAATCATAATGACCCGCGGAGGGTTTTCCATCTGCTTGATGAACTCCAGCGTGGGAAACCCACCCATGCGGGGCATCATCATGTCGGTGATCACCAGATCGGGACTGCATGTCTTGATCAGGTTCTGGCCATCAATCCCGTTATTGGCAACGCTCACATCGTAGCCGGCGGCCTGCAACACACCGTGAATGGTGGTTGAAATCTCCCGGTCGTCTTCGATCAGCACAATCTTCTTCGCGTCGGCCATGTTTCTCACTCTTCCCCGGCCCCGCCGGTGTGTGGTTGCGGTTGTTGCCCGATCCTGAGGAACAAATCCGCGAATGGCGATCGCGCTACCCTGCGTCGGTTGCCACATCCATCGTATTGTTCGCCGCCCCGCTTCTCAAGTTCAACGGGACATACGAAATTCTCCACCTCTATTCGAGCGAATTGAATACCAACCCCGACAGCAACTTGGGATAGAAATATGTACTTTTCTGAGGCATTTTCTCCAACTTGGAAGCAATCTCCTCGACAAGTTCAATTCCAGCCGGCGCCACCAGACAAGCCAGTTGACACGAATTGTCCTTCTGCGCGGTCGTGACTTCGTCGAGTAAATGCACGTAGCGGCAGGAAATGTCGGCGTCGGGAAACCGGTCCGTCACCAGCTTCTCGAACACCAGTCGATGTAAAATGCTAACCCCTAAACCCTGCCATGTTTCGCTTTGATCGGGGGCGAGTTGCTTCATGGCAGCGGAATCGGTCATCCGCGCCAATTGCCAACGGCCATCATTTGTGCCGAATGCAAGCAGATTCTGTCCACCGTCAGCCTCAATCATTTCCCACGCGTCCTGTGCTGCAGAGTCTCCCGTTCCGACGTCTTCGATCTCAAAAGATCCTTCCAACGCAGAGCGTAAATCGTCAGCCGACAAACTCGGCAACCCCGACAAGAGGCGATGCGTCGGCAAGATGGCCAGTCCCGGATCGTTCATACCGACAAAGTGCATCAGCACGAAATTCCCCGCCGCCGTTTCGTCGGTGATATCGCCGGACTCGCGTAACTGATTGCGATAATTGAGGGCCGTCTCGTAGCGATGATGTCCATCGGCAATAAAAATCGGCTTGTTGGCCAATTGCTCAACGACCTGAGAAATCGCGGCGCGATCGGTCACCGCCCACACACGATGCAAAACGCCCAATTCGTCGGTTGCTTCACAGGGGGTAATCGAGGTGATCGCCGTTTCCAACGGATTCTGAACGGCCGAGTCGGAATCGGGATATAGGCCGAAGATTGGCGACAGATTTGTGCGGCAGGCGTTCAGCAATGCCAGTCGATCGGCTTTCGGCCCCGACATGGTTAATTCATGCGGGTAGACACTGCCCGTGCCGAACTCCTCGATCCGCAACCGTCCAAGAAAACCCCGCCGAACGTACTTTGTTCCTTCCCACTCAAATTCCTGGTGGTAGACATAGAGCGCCGATTCGCGTTCCTGTTGCAAAATCCCCTCTTCCCGCCAATGTTTCAGGAAGCCGGCTGCCCGTCGATATCGCGCGTCCGATCCATCGTCGCCCGGTTCTTCACGATTGAGAATCAGCCGAACGACGTTGCACGGATGCTGTTTGTACAAATCATTTTGTTGCTCTTGATTGATGACATCGTAGGGCGGGGCGGTGACGCCGGCGAAACTGCCAACCTGTGACAAATCGTATCGCCAGCCGCGAAATGCTTGAACTTCAGCCATGACTGTCCATCCTGAGAATTCGTCTAAAATACAGTGAGTAATATAACAGTGAGTTGGTCTACATAAAGTGGTCGCCACGTGACGACCATCGCGTCAAAGACGCTTGAGTGTTGTTTAGAGGTGATCGACATCGTTCATAGACTCGGATGCTTCTCGCGCCGACTGAATAAACTGCTCGACGAGCGAAAAGTCCTTCACCCCTGGAGCGGATTCCACGCCACTGGCGACATCGACTCCCCACGGCTTTACAGCCTGAATCGCATCGGCCACGTTTTCCGGGGTAAGCCCCCCCGCCAGAATCAACGGCGGCCATTCGCTGTGGTCGTATTCCCGACCGAGCAATTCCCAGTCAACAATTCGGCCCGTTCCACCATGCTTCCCTTCAACGCGGGCGTCAATCAAACAAGCTGTCGGCCGGACTTTCAATTCCCGGAGCCGACTCAGATAGTCACCCAGCGGCCCCAGTCCTTCCGGACCGAGATTCCATGCGCGAATGATGCGGTACGAAGCATCGTAGTCGGCCAATTCCCGAATTGTCTCCGGCAGCTCATCCCCATGCAGTTGGATTGTCTGCAGCGAACATCGACTGCAGACACTATGAATCGTCTCGGCCTTTTTGTTGACGAATAACCCGATTGGCTCGATCGACGACGGCAAGGACGAAGCAATTTGTGCTGCGATTGTTGCATCAACATGCCGGATCGTACCTGCGTAGAAATTCAGGCCAATCGCGTCTGGGGCGAGCGCAGCGACCAATGTCGCCGCTGCGCGATCCCTTATTCCACAGATTTTAACCCACATGGAAGGAAATCACGCTCTTTGATGTGTTAAATCCGCTGCAATCGTTCAACAAGGGGCATTGTCTGTAACGAGACCGGGGAAAGGAAGTCAAGTCGGGACGATAGGCACGGTTTCAACGAAAATGGCACTCCAGTTCGATGAATTACCCGCCGCCATTGGGGCATTTCACTCATACAGTGCCGAAGGCGTTGCAGCAGTTTCCTGCTACATATGTCGTCATTGACCAGAAAGTCGATCCCGGTAAAGCAAAGATTCATTTCTCGAATTTGATTCTCAGATTAACGGCATATGTTTATGTGTTAATTACAACGACGCTCGACCGGTGCCGGCCTGCTGTACAGGCAATTGGCTCTCGCACAAATCAAATTGAGCCACGCTGAAATCAACCGCCAGCAATGCTGGCCGACGTGGAATAGCATTCGGAGATTGGTGATGGACTGGACGGCTTTGCGAATCTCGCTGATGGGAGAAGGGAAAAAGTCTCTTGTTCCGGCGCGCGTGAAGCTGCCGATTCTGCCTTTGGCAGTGACGAAGTTCTCACAACGATCCAGCGACCCCAACGCGACGCCAAAGGAATTGGGCCAAATCATCGAATCCGATTCGGGGCTGACGTGCGAGTTATTGCGGTATGTGAATTCGTCGGCCCGCGGCATGTCGCAAAAAGTCACATCGGCTCAGCAGGCGATTAGCTTGCTGGGCGTGAGAGATTGTAAGCTCTACCTGTTAACGAAAGCAGTTGATCGCGCCCTACGCGGCCGCGAGTCGAAGTTGGTCAATCTTCGCTCCTTTGCGGCAACCAATCTGGAACGGGCTTTATTCGCCAAATATGTCGCGAAGCTGCTGCGAACCGATGGCGAAACCGCCTTCGCAGCCGCCATGCTGCAGGACTTCATGCTGCCAGCAATCACAAACGATCTATTTTCCACATATCTCCCTTTCTCCAAAGAACAGGAAGAGAGTCAGATCGATCTACATCGATTTGAACAAAAAGCCCAGAAGTGGGACCATGCTGAAGCAGCAGCGCATGTAATGCTCGCCTGGGGCTTTCCCGACGAACTGGTTTGTTGTGCGTTGCTGCACCACCGCGGTTTGAAGCTGCTGGCCGACAAGACACTCGGCCGCACACCGGCAGCGGCAGTTGCGGTCTCCGCGCTGATTCCCGACGCGCTCAGGCAAGTTTTCAACGGCATGGACCAACTGATCGCTTTGGATTCCAAATGGCCGTCCTTCGACTTGATGGCGGCGGCAGAGCAGGTTGATCGCGAGTTCCAGGAACTATCGCCGGTGACGGGAGCCAACCCGTTCTCATTCCTGCGTCACTGCCGCAAGGCACTGTCGGTCGCGTAGCCCATGGCGGCGTTTCGAGCGCAACGGCTCCGACCGAATCGAATGATCCGACGGCCGTTTCACACCGCACCGATTTCCAATTCGGCAACAAACCGACAAAAACTGTCGGCCCGAGTGATCCAGCGTGGAAAATGGTGCGTTATGGATCGTATCACGGCGTTCCCCAATCCAGAATCGCTGCCGCAGCGCACTCTGGAATCTATGGGGCCGCGCCGTTACAGTCTGTGTACTTCTGACGGGGGCTGAGTCTCACCGCCGTCGTCGCGACCGGATGCCGGTCGCAAGTTTCTCTTTTCATTCGGTCGGCCGCTAAGGATCAGCGATCATGAGCGAAGACGCGACAACACCCCAGGAAGACGTTCCGGCCCCGCAATCACAGCCGGCTGCGAAGCCAGCGTCGAAAGAGCCGGAGACACCGGAAAGCATCTATCTCGTCTCCTACCCGAAGGTAGTGTTTCTGTACCCAACTCTTCTGGCCGCCCTGTTCATGGGGTTCTATGCGGCTTTCAGTGGCGACCCTGCGGTGACCGAAGGAACGTGGCATTACAGTTTGTCGTTGTCGTTTCTCCTTATTCTTGGCGTGAATCTGGTGGTCCTGTCGTTTGACTTCCCACGGGGAACATCGCTGACGCTGTTCTTCTTTTTCGTTGCGGCCGCCATCGGTCTGTATTCGTTGTTTAATCTCAATGAGAATCTGCTTCCGTTTGTCACCGAGGCGATGAAATCGATTCAGCCTTTCGCCAACGCGACCTTCTACTTCTCGCTGGCGGGCATTCTGGGATTGATCTTCGTCGGCGTGGCGATCACCGTACGGTTCGATTACTGGGAGGTACGGCCCAACGAACTGTTGCACCATCATGGAGTCTTGAGCGACCTGGGCCGATATTCGGCTCCACATCTGCGGATCGACAAGGAAATCAACGACGTCTTCGAGTACGTTCTGCTCGGCTCGGGGCGGTTGATTCTGCATCCCAGCAACGAACGCCGCGCCATCGTGTTGGAAAACGTCTTCTTCATCAATCGCAAGGAAGAAGAAATCACCCGCATGCTCGGTGCGCTACAGGTTCAGGTGCGCACCGACGGTGGGAATTGACAATCGTCAATTCCTCGCCTGTCGCATTTCGCTACGGTCGTCTTTCTGCCGCAGCTTCTCGCGTTTGTCGTGAAGTTTACGGCCACGACCGATGGCGACCTTGACCTTCACGATTCCGCGCCGGAAATAGACTGCAGTCGGAACCAACGTCAGCCCCTGTTGCTCGGCCGACTCGGCGAACTTTCGCAATTCCTGCTTCTTGAGCAACAGTTTGCGGACTCGCCGTGGCTCGTGATTCATCACCGTCGCCTGCGGATACTCTGCGATATCGCAGCCCACCAGCCACAATTCCCCATCGCGAACGCGGGCGTGCGCTTCATCGATGGAGATCTTCCCGTTGCGAATGCTCTTCACCTCGCTGCCCCGCAGCGCAATGCCGCACTCCAATTCGTCGAGAATGTCGTACAGGAATCGCGCTTTGCGGTTTCGGCACACCGTCCGCGAATTCGGATCGACCTCTTTTTGTTGCTTTTTCTTGGCCATTATTATTCCGAGTGACACGGTTAGCCGCGACGCGGAGCCTTTGCGGAGCGGAGCGTTCCGCTGCGAACACTTCGCGTCGCGGCTAACTTCTAAACTAAACCACAATTAGCACATAGACAACTGCCAACACCAGTTGAATGGCTGCGAACGGTGCTGCGGCGACGACAAAACCGACAAACGACAGCGGCAGTTTCTCGCGGTGAATAAACGTCATCGCAACGACGGTCGAGGCCGAACCGATCGGCGTGATGTTCCCGCCCAGGTTCGCCCCAAAAATAACACACCACCAGTAGGGCGATTCGCCCGGTGTTTCCATGCCGGCCAGAATCTTGGCAAGCATTGCCGCCAGTGGGATATTGTCGGTGACCGAACTCGCGCCGGCTGAGGCAACCAGCAGCACGCTCGATGCCAGTTGTTTCGGCAGACTGAGCATGGCAGCAATTCCCTTGCCCATCACTGCCAACACTTGAGCGTGTTCCATGACGTGGATCACCACAAACAGCCCCGCAAAGAAAGCGAGCAAATCCCAATCGACCGCTGCGTAAAACTTATCGACTTCATTCCTGTAAGCCAGCAACATCACACCTGCAAAAAACAGCGCGATGAACCCCATTCCCAATTGCCCAATTCCCAGCGGCAGAATGTCCTTGCACGAAAGACAGCCGATAAACGACACCAGCACCACAGACGAAAACCAGAAAAAGCGTTGGCTGGGAATGGCTTCGTTTTCATCGAATGACGACACCAATTCCCGCGCCGCGGTTCGTTCTTCATTCGTTTTCAATCCCGCAATACGAAACTTCCACTTCGCCAGAAACAACGTCGCTGCCGTCGCTACCAGTACGTAGGGAGCGGCAACGACAAAGAACCTGCCAAAACTGATGTGGGCCGTATTGCCGACGATAATGTTCGGCACGCTGCTGATCAGCGTCAACAAGCCGCCGACGTTCGTCAGCAGTCCCTCGGTCAGCAGAAAGCCGAGCAACAGATCGCTGCGGCCCAGTTTTTTGAGAGAGACCGTTGTTAAGCTGCCGATGATAATCATCGCCGTCACGTTGTTCAGCATGGCCGAAAACAACACCGTCAGCGCTCCGTAGGCCAGCAACAGTTTCCAGGGATCGCCGCCCGACTTCTTGGTGAGTTTAATCGCCGTCCACGTAAACAGACCGGAGCGACTTGTCACCTCGACAAACAGGCTCGCTCCCAGAATGAGCGTGATCACGCCCCAGTCGATCGATGGAATATATACCGGCAACCAAAGGTGTTCCGCGTTGTCGAACAGCAGGTGTTTTTTCAGATCGTAACTGCCCGGGAGAATCACCTCGCCGAACGACAACAGACGCAACACAGTCGCCAGCAGCAAACAAATGCCGGCGAACCCTCCCACTATGATCGACTTCTTGGCGTGCAGTTTCTCTTCAAACGCCAGGCAGGCAATCATCGCCACCAACAAAAACGCGAACAGCCCCGTCACCCACGGCGCCACGTGATGCCCGCCGCCTTCAACAGACGATTCCAAAGCCAACAACAACCATCCACCGGACATTCTCGATTCCCTTCAACGAACTACCCACTAAACTCGTCTCTCATCACAGCAGCAACATGGCCACGTCGATCATCTCGACACTCAAAGAATACGTCATCCCGTGCATGGCCAATTGATCCTCATTGCTCGTGTTGGCGATGATGAGATCGACATCGTGATTGTCGATTAATTGGCGATATTCTCGCAGGTGATGACCGCGCGTCACGCTCGATTGAAACGAGACGTGCGGCCCCTTGTCCTTCAACACACCGATGCAGGTCTCGACGAAATCACTTGCCTCTTTATTCAATTGCGCGGCGATCAAGTCGCGCGCCCGGTCGCTTTCAATTTCCGGAATCCGCTCAATGGCCGCCATGTACCGCGAGAAAACAGCGTCGTCTTCAACGTGACTCAGCCAAACCGTGCCGCCGGCGGCGCACATCCGCGCCCCGTAGTTGATTAACCGGTTGTCACCGGAAATGTGGTCGGTGACCACCATCACCCGGTTGCAAACGCGTTCTGCGAGCGAAGCCGGCCGTGCGGACGTTCCCGGCAACACCAGCACCGGAATGGTCATCACCTGCGTCAACACATCGAGGTAAACGCCCAGGCTATGCTGCGGGACCAGCGATTGTTCCTGCAGATGCCGATAGGTCAGCACCAGATCCGTTTGCTGGCTGTCGATTCGCTCCAACAGTTGGCCGACGTTCGAGTAATCGGCACCTGTTATCAAACGCCAAGAGCTGACGGGTGGGAGCGCCGGCAAAAAGTTGATCAACGATTCTCGCGCCCGTTCCGCTTCCTCAACACTACCATCGGTCACCAATGCGACCGATTCAATGGGAACGTCGGCATAGACGAACGGTTCGCGCGTGCTTCTGCGAAAAACCGACTCAAACTCGTCAATATGCTCTTCGCGACTGGTCATGCTGAGATTCTTTTGATTGAGTTTATGACGGCGACGGTTGAGGGTGGAGAGTTGAGTGTCCAGAGTCAAGAGACAAGAGCTGGAAGTTCCATGTTGAATGTTCGATGTTCGGTCGTTTGGTTTCGTTGCGGGTCGCGTTTGCCTTAGAATAATGATCTGCTGAAATCGGAGACAACACCGCTTGCCAACATCGATTGGGAGAACGTGATGAAACGTCTGTTCGCCGTGATTGCCGTCTTGATAGTCGCCACGGGAGTTGGCAGAGCAGGGGAGCCAAAGTCCGATACGTCTCACGGAGACAAGATGATCGCCCGTTATTTCGAGGCGGAGACGAAACGACTGACGGCGACCAGTCTCGCGGACATCAAGACGCTCGATGACTGGAAAGAGCGCAAGACGGAGTATCGCCGACAACTGTTTGAAATGTTGGCCCTCGATCCATTGCCGAAAAAAACGCCGCTCAAACCGGTTGTGACCGGCACTGTCGATCACGACGAGTTTCGCGTTGATAACCTGCATTTCCAATCGCGACCGGGTCTATACGTTACCGGGAACTTGTACATTCCGAAGAAACGCAAGGGCAAGCTGCCGACGATTCTTTACGTCTGCGGCCACGGCCGCGTGAAGAAAGACGGCATCAGCTACGGCAACAAAACCCACTATCAGCATCACGGTGCCTGGTTCGCCCGCAACGGTTACGCCTGCCTGATTATCGACACCCTGCAATTGGGCGAAATCGAGGGCATTCATCATGGCACGTACAATCACGACATGTGGTGGTGGAACGCACGCGGGTATTCCTCGGCGGCTGTGGAAGCATGGAATTGTATTCGTGCGCTCGACTATCTCGAAACGCGGCCCGAAGTCGATGCGAGTCGATTCGGTGTGACCGGACGATCGGGGGGCGGCGCCTACAGCTGGTGGATCGCGGCACTCGACGAGAGAATCAAGGTGGCCGTCCCGGTCGCCGGCATCGCGAGTCTGCGGAATCACGTCGTCGATGGCTGCGTCGAAGGGCATTGCGACTGCATGTATCAACTGAACACTTACGGCTGGGACTTCCCGATGGTGGCGGCATTGGTGGCACCGCGTCCGCTGTTGATTTCCAATACCGACAAGGACCGCATCTTTCCGCTGGACGGCGTGGTTGATGTCTATTTCAAGACCCGCCGCATTTACGAACTGCACGGGGAGTTGGACAAGATCGGCCTGCAAATTTGCGAAGGGCCGCACAAGGACACACAGGAACTGCGCGTGCATGCGTTCCATTGGTTTAACAAATTCTTGAAGGGTGAGGACCCGCTGATTGAAACGACGGCCGTCAAGCTTTTCGAACCGGAACAGTTGAAGGTGTTCGACAAACTGCCCGCTGACGAAAAGAACACGAAAATTCAGGAAACATTCGCAGCCCGCGCCGAAACACACGAGGTGCCGAACTCAGAACAGGCGTGGCAGAAACAACGTTCCGATTGGCTGGCAGCGCTGAAAGAGAAATCCTTCCGTGGATGGCCAACGGAATTGGCGAACCTCGACCTGAAAGAGGTGATGAATGCCACGTCAGGTGGCGTGCAACTTACGGCGTACGATTTCACCAGCCAGGAAAACATCCGACTGCGACTTTATCTCGCACATCGCGCGGGGTTGAAACGATCTGATCTGGATCTGGTTGTACTCAACTCGCTGGATGAAAAAGGCTGGCAGGAGTTTCTGACGACGATGCGCCCGGCCTTCGGCAAGCAATTGGAAGGATTGCAGCTCCCCGATGCCGACAGGCAGAGTTTCGAGCAGGCAGCGAAGATGTTTGCCACCTTCAAATGGGCAATGGCCTATGTTGCACCGCGCGGCATCGGCCCGACCGCTTGGGACCGCAGCGAACGCAAGCGGACGCAGATTCGCCGTCGGTTTATGTTGCTGGGGCAGACCCGTGACAGCATGCGAGTGTGGGACGTTCGCCGTGCGGTGCAGGCGCTTCGCGCGGCCGACGACATGCAGGATACCCAACTGTGGATGCAGGGCCAACGCGAAATGGCGGGGGTGACGTTGTACGCGTCGTTGTTCGAGCCGAAGGTCTATCGACTCGACTTATGGAACCTGTCGAAGTCGCATCGCGACGGGCCGATCTTCTTGAACGTGTTGCGGTACCTCGATGTTCCACAGGCTGTGGCGATGGCGACCGAAAACTCCCAGGTGCGGATTTATCAGGACGACGAAGCCAGCTGGCAATTTGCACAGCAGACGGCGGAGAAGTTGGGCTGGGACAAGAAACAACTGCAGGTTCGCAAATTGCCGATGCAGGACGATTCCAAGAAGTGACGTCCCAGCTGCGATGCAACGCATCGCAGACGTGAACCGAGGTGGGCTTCAGCGACTTGTTAAGTCGCAGCTGTTGTCATCCCACTGATTTAGCGATCAATTTCGCCCATCACGACGTCGAGCGAACCGACGATGGCGGGGATATCGCCCAACAGCAAACCGGTGCAGAGCGGATCGGTGATGGCGAGATTACAGAAACAGGAACTCTTGGCACGCGCCCGAAGCGGCTGGGCATCGCCGTTGCCCACCAGATAAAATCCCATTTGCCCACGGGGGCTTTCGGTTTCCAGGTAACATTCGTCTTTGGGCAATTTCGTGCTGAGTTTGAACGGCAAACGGTATTCGCCTTCGGCCGCCTGATACCGCGGCATGGCCTGTCGAACCAGCCGAATGGCCTGGACGACTTCCATCATGCGAACGTAGAAACGGCACCAGTTATCGCCCAACACGGCTTCCGGCGGTGCATCGTCAAAGGGGGCAACCGGGACGTCGAATTCGTAGCCTTCGTACATACGGGTGTAAATCGACTCGCCATCGCGACGCAAATCGTGATCGATTCCGCTGCCACGCAGAACCGGTCCGGTGCAACCGAAGTCGATTGCCATCTCCCGTGAGAGAATTCCCAGACCGGCTGTTCGTTTGATGAAAATCGAATTTCGAGTCAACAGCGTGTGGTACTCAACGATTCGCGATTCGAGCCAGTCGAGAAACATCGTGACGGCTTCGAGCCAGCTCAGTTTCAATTCAGGACTACGTTCGGTTAGTGCAGCGAGACCGGGCGGGATTGTAATCTGGTTCGGTAGGTCGTGAGTCGAGCCGCCAATTGTGAGGTAGCTGTACGTCAGCCGCGCACCGCAGGCTTCCTCAAACAAATCGAGAATGATTTCACGTTCGCGAAACGCATACAGAAACGGGCTGAAACTTCCGAGGTCGAGTCCGTAGGCTCCCATGCCCACCAGATGACTGGCAATGCGGCCAAGTTCGGCAATGATTACGCGGAGTTCCATCGCCTTCTGGGGAACTTCCATGCCGATCAGTTTTTCGGCTGCCAGCGAGAAGCCGAGATTCATGTTCATGCCGGCCAGATAGTCCATCCGATCGGTGTAGGGGATCCACTGCGCGGGCGAGAGATTCTCGCCAATCTTTTCCGCACTGCGATGCAAGTAACCGATGTGCGGCGTGACTTCGTAAATGATTTCGCCATCGGTCCGCAGCAGCAGCCTGAGTACGCCATGGGTACTGGGATGCTGCGGCCCCATGTTGACCAGCATTTCATCGGTACGGACATCGTACTCGATGATGCGGGTGTCTTCGCGGAGTTCTTCGATGGTGCTCATTTGCCGGTCTGCTGACTGTTATTAGTTATGCGTTGTCGGCCGCTGTTTCACGAACCGCTGTGTCACGAAAGAGCAAGTAATTCCTGCCGCTGACGGCCTGCCATCAACGGCCACCGTCAACCAATGAGACTCACTTCCCCCGAATGCCATGATATTCCAACGGGAACTCGTAATCTTTGCGGAGCGGGTGGCCGACCCAATCTTCGGGGCAAAGAATGCGGCGAAGATTGGGATGACCGCCAAACTTGATGCCCATTAAGTCGTATGCTTCGCGTTCGTGCCAGTCGGCAATTGCCCAAACGTCGGCCACCGAATCGATTTCCGGGATGTCGCCTTCAACGTCGTTCTGCCAGCGCGGCAGTTTCACCTTTACGACAAGTGAATGACGCAGGTCGTAGCTCGAGAGATGATAAACCAGTTCCAAATGCGGATCGTGTCCGAATTTGGCGGCCTTCTTTGGATCCGGCTGGAAGTAATCGACGGCGGTGAGATTGTTCAAATGATGCAGAATCAATCGTTCGTCGGACTTCAGAAACTGGGCAACTTCGTGAATTGCCGCAGGAGCAACTTCGATCCAGGGATCGATCGCCTCGGTATTGATCGCGACGATTTTCTCGCTGCCGAATTGACTGACAAGCAGGTCGAAGATTTCGGTGGTGGTCATGGTCGCGTCTTACAGAGTGATTGATTTCAGGTGCGAAGTGGCCCGCTAAACCGCAAGCGAGGTCGGTTGGTTTCACGTTGTGATCGTGTCTGCGACGGGTTCTTGTTCAGTGGTTGGCGGCCGTGGGAAGACGGCGGACTTGCGAGCCTTTTCCGCCACGGCGCGAACCCAGTCGAGGTCGCCCCGTTTCCAAACATAGGCGAAGCCGACAAGCAGCACACCGAAGAAGACCAGAATGTCGCACAGTCCGACCATTGCCAGTGAACTTGCGGTTGTCGAGGAGATCTGTTGTTCGAGAGTCAAAAGCGATGGTTCGGTGCTGACATTCAACAACTTGGCGGTCAATTCCTGTCTCGCAGGTTCCGTCAGGGTCGGATCGGCCAATTGTGTTGCGCCGCCGAAAACCATTGCCCACGGAAAGAAAAACGCCACTTCGACATCGAAAATGATGAACAACAACGCGACGACATAAAAACGCAGGTCGAATTGAACGTAGCTGGAACCGATGGTCGGCTCGCCGCATTCGTAAATCGCATCCTTCTCCGGCGTGGGCAATTTGGGACGAAGGAACCGGCCGATGAGCAGCGGCACCATCAGAAACCCGACTGCAATCACCCCGAAGAGGAGAAAGTGTCCCACCAGATCTGTCATCGAGCCTTCGTCCTTACCGCAATTGCAAAATGGTCTTTGATGCCACTCCGGACCAAATGGGCCGGATCAATCGGTTACTGTTCGTCTTCGGTGGCCTCATCGCCGGAAACGGACTCTTCCAGCAGTGACTGCCGTCCTTCAAATCCGGCATCCAACTCGTGCCAATAGGCAATTTCGTCTTCGCCCAGTTTCCAGCAGAGGTAAGCTTCCCGGCCATCGACGAGTGTCAGGAAGTCGATCAGCCCGGTGTGGAAATCTTTCAGTTCGCAGCCCAAATCGCGTAACTCATCGACGAAAGCATCCAGCCGCTCGATGTCTTTGTCGAGCTCTTCTTCTGTCTGTCGCAATTCTTCAGAGTAGAGCGTTTCCTCGTCGCGTTTTGAAGCGCCGGGCAATTGTGAAATACTGTTCAACCGCTCTCGCCGCTCGTGAACGTCTTTATAAAGCTCAACGATGTCCTGAACGATCACCCGCACCAGCGGCAACCGTTGGTTGGCTTCCTCGGCGGTGAAATATTGTTTTTTTGCAGCGGCGTTCATGCGATCTCCGCCAACGTTTCAGTTGGAACCAAGTGAAGTTGATAGGGTTGGCGGAATCACTCTGTCCGCCTTGTGCCAACTCCGTCCTTCAATTTCAAAATTAGTCTTCAACGAATTCGAACGGACTCGGCTCGCCTTTGACCCAAACCGGTTCGTACAGCACTTTCGATTCGGCAACGGCCGTCGGATTCAACGTCGTTTGTCCCCACGCAGCTGCCAATGGCAGCTTGGCATAATCGACGAGACAACCGTCGCGACTGTAGCAGCTGAGGTCGAAGTTCGACCCCATGAAGATGCAATCGACAGGGCAAGGCTCAACGCACAAGGCGCAGAACATGCACTTGGTGTAGTCGATCAGGAACCCATCGACACGAAATCCCTTGCCGACGGGGCTTTTGACCTTTTCGATGTAAATGCAATCGACCGGACAGGCGGCCGCACACTTTTCGCAACCGATACAGGTCGTCAAATCAAAGCGATGAAACCCGCGATACCGCGCCTTCACCGGCACTGGAACCTCGGGGTATTCGTAAATCTCAGTGAATGTCCGGCGTTGATAGGTCTTGCCCATCGTCCGCAACGTCACCCACATACCGACCGCGACGGTCGAAACCGCCACCCAGATATTGCGAAACCACTCAAACATGGGATGTGATCACTATCTGTCTCAGGAAAGGGAATCGACCGCAATCCAGTACTGTGACTCGCTTTGCCTGGCCCAAACCAACCAAAACCACAGGGCCGCGCAACACGAACACAACTCGAATTATAGGGCTGATGTGAACGGACGCAAGTGATCTGGCGCAGTGAGTTTCTCCGAAACATAACAGCCCGGCTGCCAATCGGCGAACCATCTCGCCTCTTTCGTGACAATTGACGCCCGGGCGCTTACAGTAGGGGGTAAAAAGGAACGCTCTGCGCCGTCGATTTATCGGCTGAGATGGCCGCTTTGCAGCGAACAATCCGGCTGCTGAACCTAAAGAGAAAGTGTGTGCCGCATGTTGATTCGGATGCTTCTCGCGACGCTGGCAGTTTCAATGTTTGATATCGGGAATCTTTCCGCCGGCGAGCGATCGCTGCGCATCGCGACGTTCAACGTCGATGCGACCCCGCCCATCGGTAGTCCCGTGGCTTATGCGCCGACCCGCAAAATTGAAGACCCGCTCAGCGCTCGTGGGATTGTGGTGTTCGGTGACGGCAAGCCAGTCGTGCTGTGTGCCGTCGATTGGATTGGCATCGGCAACGGCGGGCAGGATGTCTGGAAGGAGAAACTCGCCCAGGCAGCCGGCACCACCGCCGACCGCGTCACCGTTCACGTGTTGCATCAGCACGACGGTCCACGCTGCGACTTTTCTGCCGAGGCGCTGTTGGATGAACGTGGACTGGGCAGTCGCAATTACGACACGGTCTTCCTCCGCGATGTCGTTCAACGTGCCGCCGTCGCCGTCGGCGAGTCGGTGAAAAGCGTGCGGAAGGTGACGCACATCGGCGTCGGCAAGGCGAAGGTGAAAAAGGTCGCTTCAAATCGGCGGATTCTCGGCTCGGATGGAAAAGTCAAAATCATTCGCTGGAGCAAATCGACCAATCCCGAAGCGATTGCGGCGCCGGAAGGCGTTATCGATCCCTTTTTGCGGCTGGTCAGTTTCTGGGACGGCGATACGCCGCTGGCGTCGATCACCTATTACGCCACGCATCCGCAGAGCTACTACGGCAAAGGCGATGTGACGTCGGAGTTCGTCGGATTGGGCCGCGCAGCCCGCGAGAAGGAATTGCCCGGCGTCGCACACATTCACTTCAACGGAGCCAGTGGCAACGTCGCAGCCGGCAAGTACAACGACGGCTCGAAGGCGCTGCGTCCCATTCTCGCCGAACGGATGCGCAAAGGCATGCAGGCCGCCTGGGAAGCAACCAAGAAAACCCCGATCACGGCCGCCGATGTCCAGTGGCGTTCACGACCCGTTTTATTACCCGTCGCAAACCATCTGGTTGCCGACGAACTTCGCAAGACGCTGGACAACGAAAAAGCCGAATTCAAAGCCCGCGGCTCAGCGGCCCGCAATCTGGCATGGGTGCAGCGGATGCAAGCAAAGCGTGCGATCAACGTCTGCTGCCTGCGGCTGGGCAAGGTCCACATTCTGCACATGCCGGGCGAGTTGTTCATCGAGTATCAGCTAGCCGCCCAGAAAATGCGGCCCAACGATTTCGTCTGCATGGCCGCCTACGGCGACTACGGCCCCGGCTACATCGGCACCGAAATCGCCTACACCCAAGGCGGCTACGAAACCAGCCAACGCGCCTCCCGCGTCGCCCCGAAGGTGGAGCGAGTACTGATGAAGGCGATGGCAGAGTTGCTGAAGTAATGTTTCGTCGTTATTTCCCCAGCCCCCTGGTGATGTCCCAGCCAAGGTGCTCCGACAGTGAGCGGACCGTTCCGTCAATCTGATCTTCGGCGATATCGGTCGCTTTTGCCGCTCTCTCGATGTGCTCGTGGGAAATCGGTTTGTGAGGATCGAGGAACGGGGATTCGCCATCGACATCTCGCGTCAGCACAACATGACCGAACACTGAGTGCATCCCCCCCAAATACGAGGCTGCAGCGTGATCATGAACGACGCGTTCGGCGAGGAATTCTTGCGTGGTTTCAATCGGAGCTTGCTCACGAATGACTCGTAACACACGCTCTCGAATGTATGGTGAGTCAGCATGTTGAGCGAGTTCAAAACTCACTAGAAGAATTTTCTGTTGGTCCCCATTGGTGCCCATCAGATTTGACAGCCACAAGACAGAATCGTGATCGATAGATCCCGATACTGAATACCCGATTCGTGCTAATACTTTATGACAAATCGCAAGTGATTTGTGCCAAGAAACCTCTGGCGGAAGCAGTAAGTATCCGACACCCCCCAACGCTTCTGCAGCCTTGGTGGGGAGTGCGCCTGGGTATTCCGAGAGTAACGAAATGGTTCGGCCTTTGTCTCGGTTTATTAGAGACCTCACATAGGTCATGATTGGATGCCGACTTCCGTCTTTGAAAATATGTGTCAGTCCGAAAAGTTCGTCGTCAGTTAGGTATGGCAGAAGCATTTCGATTGCTGTCCGTCGCACTTGAAACCTACTGGCCTTGGTTGCGTCGATCAGATGCGACTTGACTGCGGCACCGAGTTGTCCCAAAGCGTCAAGAATCTCAAGCTGAGTCTTCACCGGAACTCCGGACCCTTCGCGAAACGAGTCCAGTGTCGCTTCGACTGCAACTTGGAAAACGTCCCGCGTATCGGGCCGCAGTTCCGCGACGTCGGTGATGTCTTTAACAATATTCGCGCACAACGCCACAACGGGAGCCTGCTCGTTGATCGACTCGCCTCGGTTTTCCAATAACCATTCGACGCATCGATCCACTTTGTCGTCCGATTCCTTTGCCCATTGGCTGCCGAGGAGTTGCAGTGTCTCGAACCATTTGGCCAGTCGCAGCGGCGGCTGAATGATTTTTGCCGCGTCGTCGAAATCCATATTCGACAATTGCCACGCGGCCAGGAATTCCTGAAAGGTGAGATGGACGAAGCGGTAACTCAGCGAGTGACGGCTCACCAACAGGCCGCTTCGTAATTCCTGGCGACGCAGGAACGACTCTGCCTTAGACGCTGCCTGTTCTTCGGTTGTCGCCCCTTTATCAACAAATCGCGGCGTCAGCAGTTTGACTACGTCGGCCTTCGTAGCTTCTTCGTGGTCACCGTCCTGACTGAGAATGTGCAGGGCGATTTCGGCGAACCGTTTGCGGACCCACGCCCGTTCCTCGTGAACTTCGTCTTCCTGCTGTTCATCCAGCCCCACCGCCTTGCCGCTGAGTTGGATACGTTCGGCCTCTTTCCGCTGGCCCAGCAGCACATCAACGCATTCGTCGTAGAGATCCACGCGTTGTTCTGGCAGGCGCTTGCGGTTTCGGTGCACGATGGCAATCACCGTCAGCAGCAGGGGATTCACAGCCAACGGACGAATGCGATCACTCGCCTCAATCGCACCTGTGATCTTGTAAAACTCATCCGCTGCGTCGCTACCTTCGGTCTCCACATCCTCCGGCTGAACCTGGAACAACAAAGCGACCCAGTTGCGAATGAACTCGGCGCGATCGTCGGCATCGAATGGCTGAATGTCGCAACGGGTGAATTCCCCCGCCAACATTGTGCCGCCTGTGTAGGCGCGAATGCGCGACGTGACGACATAGCGGTTATCGCCGTAACGCTTGACGCATTGTTCCAACAGACGGCTGATTGCCTCACGACCGGCGTTGGTGGGGACTTCATCCAATCCGTCGAACAGCAGACAACAATTTCCCGCTTCCAATAGTTTCTCAACTGCGGCAGGTAAAGCAGAAAAACCGTAAGCGGTCAGCCGGTCAACGATGAACGCGACAAGGGTACTCAGTGTCAACTTATCGTGTTGCTTCAAGAAGTCAGCCAAATCCCAACAAGAGAGAAAGATGGGAATGGGCAACGGCTCGGGGAGAGAGAGTTTGTCGCGGGCAATGCTGGAATCGCCCGTGACGAACGAACGGGCCAGCATCAAGGCAATGTATTTGAGAAACGTCGATTTGCCACTTCCCGGATCGCCGACGATGACCAGCTTGCGATACCGCAGCAGTGCCGTTTGGATATCGAGCGGGCCGCCGTCGTAATCCTCGGATTCCTTTGGAGCATCTTCGTCGAACATGACCCGCAAGCGCACGTAGATTTCGCTGAGTGGTATGTCGAAGACCCGCTCGCTGTCGATTCCGGCGATGTCGAGTCGATAAAAATCACTCTGGATGTTCTTGTAGTACTTAGTCGGAATTAGAAATGCGGTGGTAGTAGTTTTCTCTGTCGCGGCTTTCTCGGTAATCCACGGTCTTGCCTCGTCGGTGAGCCAGAGGTTGAGATCATGTTCAAATTTGTCACGAAATGCGGCCGCCCCCGGGTACTCGGTATAGAAAACAAGATTGTCGAGATTCTGCATTCGTTTCTTAAACGCAACAACCTTTTTCCATTGTTCGAGCGCCTTGGTCGCCTCATCGGGATCGGTCGGAATCTCCAGTGTTTTGTTCTTGCGAAAGAACCACTTGATCTCCGGACGACCGTGTTCCTTGTGGCAATCCATCGCCCAATTGAACTCTTCCTCAGTTCCCGATTCCGCCTTGCCGGTTGGTGATCCAAATCGCTGGCTCATAATGCCAACGACCAGCGCTAACGAGTCTTTGTGCTTTTCTAACGTCTGTTTCGTAATCAGTTCTTGCGGTCGGCCAACACCGATGGTCGCGTAATTCTCCCAGTCGATGACCTCGAAACGCGCGCCCCAGAGTTTGGCGGTCGTCTGATTGAGACGCTCGAAGAATTTTCGGACGTGCTGGCGTTCGCCGTTTACGTCACCGGGTGAAGCGAGAAAGACGTGGTACTGATTGATTGGGTGTGGGGTAAGTGACATGTGACCTCATAGCGTAGATCGACAAACCGCCGGAGCAGCTTCGTGGCAATGCTGCAGTGTTCAGACCTGAGCATCGTACACCACCCCGGCAGACCTAAACAACTCAGCAGTTGTATTCGTGCGTAAGCTGTCGGCCCCAGGTTTTCCGGCGAGACACGGGGGGCGATGCCCCGCCGCTAAACTTCATACCGAAAGAACAGCAGCGCCGTCGAACCCCAGTAGTACGCCGAAAATGCAATCGCGGTCAGCAGGAGTTCCCACGCGATCGGCTTCGCGTGGCGATATGCCAACCGCGCGCTGAGCAACAAGAACGGCAATGCTGCCACAAATCCGGCGAGAAACACCCATTCGGTCACCAGACTCAACCGGCGGCAAATCAGGAAGTAGGAAAGGCAGACGCCGACGAAACCAAGGGCGACGGCCCGCGAACGCCACGACTGCCAGCGGTCGGTCGTCTGCGTCTTGCTTCTCCCGATTTGGTAAACGGTAGCCTGAAACGAAATGAACAGCGCTACCGGCCAGGTAAACACAAACTCATTTCGCCACAGGCTCAGTGGAGTGGTGGCGATTGCTCCCAATAAAAAGGCCAGTGTCCAGAACATCCGTCGCATTCGCGCGAGAGTCATTCGTCGTCCGACACACAACCGTACTAAGAAAGTCAACAAACCGGAAACTCCCAGCACACCCACAAGCGAAGCGACATACCACATCAGCAGCCATTCTCGGCTCGGCACGTCGAAGGCATATTCCGGCTCGACGCCGAGCAGCTGCGAGAAGTCCCAGTGCTCGTGCTGGGGAATGTCGGCGACGGTGAGTGAAACGGCTGCCGATTTTGATTCGCGCAACTCAGGTTTCCCCAGAAAAAGACACGCCGCGCGCGTTGGGTTTCGCAGAAATAAACGGCCGCGATGAAGCGCCGGCGGCGTCCAGCAGATTTCCCCACTCAGCACCGACACACGGGCCAACACTTCGCAGCGCTCGGGGTTCGCCTTCGCCAGAATTAGCTCGCCGGTATCGTTGAACAGGCAACATCCACTTCTGATGTAGTTGGTATTTTTGGAAAATTAGTTCG
>JABISG010000006.1 GCA_018699955.1 Planctomycetaceae bacterium
CTCCTTGTGGATCGCGGGGCGTGTTTTGCCGTAGCTGAACTCGCAAGAGTTCAGGGGGTCTGTCACAACATCTGAAATCTCGCGAATCCAGCGACCAGACCGACACGTCCTTGAGGACGATTGGGTGATGAGTGGTATTAGGTGAAGGACGGGAATTGTTGCTGTAAAGTTCCGACGGAGATCGGAAATTATTGGGAATCTCGGGGGGATTGGCCCGTTACCGTCACACCTTGGCCGACCGGGAGACGCGGCTCTCGTCTTCACTTTTCGTTTTGACCGGTCGCGGCATCACGGATGATGCCATTAATCTGGCCGCCGGTCAGCAAGAGCGTGCCGGTCATGTAGAGCCAGACCAACAGCACGACCACCCCGCCCAATGCACCATAGGTTTCGTTGTAGCGGGCGCTGGCGATGTTCTCGATGTACAACCGCATCCCCTGCATGGTGACAATCCAACCGACCGTGGCGAACAGGCTGCCTGGAGAAACCCAATACCAGGGCAGCTTGACGCTGGGAACCAACCAATAGACAACCGAGGTGGCAATCAGCATGAAACCGCAAGCGACGCCCCAACGCACTCCCGTCGAAAGCACGACATGCAGCCAGGGGGCATCGATACGTCCCAGTAAATACTCGGCAACCATCGGACCGACGACGAGTAGCACCATCGCCAGAAGCAGGAGTACGAAGACGCCAAAAGTGAGCGCCAGTGCAACCGCGCTGGCCCGAAAGAATCGTCGGCGCTCCTCGACGCCATAGGCGGCATCCAGTCCGGCTCCAAGCGTCAAAAAGACACGGGAGCCGGCGACCCCTAACAGAACCAATGCGACCCCCATCAACATCCACGTGGAATGCTGCTGAATGTCGGCGATTTGACGTTTGATAAGTTGCACGACATTGTCGGGAAGTCCAGCCTTGATGGCGCGTAGAAAGCTCTCCAGCACATTGTCCAATGGTAGCTGCGCGACGCTGGCGATGATCAGAATCAGCAGCGGTGCCAATGCCAACATCGAGTAGTACGAAAACTGAGCGCTGCGGGCGTCGAGCTGATGGCTTCGGCGCTCACGAATCGTCCGCATCACCAACTCGAGAATTGACAGGCCACCCAAACGCCACAGCGTTTTCAGGCTGACCGGAGTTGTTTCCTCAGACTTGCTCTGCGGCATGCCAGCTCCTTTTTGTTTGTATTGCCGGGGAGCGAAGAGTTCTGCTGCTCTACTCATATTCGCTGGTTTGACTGGTTTTCTTGGTTTTCCCTGTTGGATGAGGGCGACATCGTGAAGACAACCATGGGGAGTTCCTGCTCTAAGTGACATTAATGTAACATCTTATGGAATTTCTTCGTCGAGGAATCACCGGATACCGAGAATTCCAATGCAGAAGGCGGAAATAATCGGAAAAATCAACGTAACCGTTAAAGTTTACCAAATTGGCTTGCCGATAAAGGAGGCAGATATTTGCGATTCCCACCCCTGCGCCCGAACGACGGGGTTGTCTCTCAACTCAGGATGAAACGATGAAACGTCTGATTCAATCAATCGCCGGCCTCTTTGTGGCAATCAGCCTGGCTGGGTGCTGTTACTCTCCGGGATACGTTGATTCATGTAACGGAGTGGCATACGGCGGTGGATATGAACCGTGCAACATCCCCGATCCATTTGCTGCACTGTTTGGCTGTGGCGGATGGGGAAGTTGTGGTACGGCATCGTGTACTCCCTCCTGCGGTACTGCTCCTTGTGGCGTGACACCTTGTGTCAATGGCTGCGGCGGCACGACTGTCACTCCCGTTGTTGGCAGTTACAGCAGCGGTGTGATTTCTACACCGGTCGTTGGCAGTTTCACCCCAACCGTCGTTCCGACAGTTCCGGCGGGTATCTTCGAGCAAGCAACGCCGGCCGCAACCGCGGTGCCACTCCCTTCGACCCCCGCACAAACCGGTAGTATCATCTATCAAACACATCCTTCAAACGGCCAACTCGTTCCCCCAACGCAAGACGCTCGCAATCAGCCTTGGGTGCCGGCACGACTGTAACCGCCGCCCAACTGCACGAGACTCAACAAAAACGGCAACGGGAAGAAGTCTTCACTTTTTCCTGTTGCCGTTTTCTTTTTGCCTTCCGCAGACTCTAATATCTCGTAACGAACCAGTGTCATGAAATTGCGAAGTGACTCTTCGCCACCCCCAATCAACACAGGTTGGGGATGCACTGCAACAGCGGCGAGAAATGGGGGCTGCAGCGTAATGAGAGTGTGCGCATTTGAACGAGTGTTGCCGTTACTTGTCCTGACGACAATCGTCAGCACATCATCTCCGGCGATTGGCGACGCGGCGGATGACTTTTCGCGGTGGGAAAAGGCAATCTCCGCATTCGAGAAGCAAGATCGCCAGCAGCCGCCGCCCAAGAATGCCGTATTGTTTGTCGGCAGTTCGAGCATCCGATTGTGGAAATTGTCTGAGTATTTCCCCAAAGAGAAGTTAATCAATCGCGGCTTTGGCGGTTCAGAGATTGCAGACTCCAACCATTTTGCCGACCGTATCATTCTGAAGCATCAACCACGCACCGTCGTCTTGTATGCGGGAGATAATGACATTGCGAAAGGCAAGACGGTCAAACGTGTGACGGCGGACTTTCGCACTTTTGTGAAGACAGTTCGCGGGAACCTTCCTGACGTAAACATTCTCTTCATCGCCATCAAACCCAGCATCAAGCGTTGGAACTTGTCGGAGACGATGCTGGCGGCCAACCGAGAGATACAATCGATTTGTGACGATGCCGACCGGTTATCATTTGTGGACATTTGGAAGCCGATGCTCGGCGACGACGGGCGGCCTCGTACCGGGTTGTTTGCCAAGGACGGCCTGCATTTGAACGGCGACGGTTACAAGTTGTGGACGAAAGTTCTCAAGTCTCACTTGGAGAGGACACCGAGGCCCTAGGGATCTGGGCGACGAGCGGCAGTGATTTTCCGTTTTCAATTTCAAATTTAGAATGTCGAATCTCAAATTCATTATTTCTGATCGCTGCTTTCTGGCATTTACACATAAGGAAGTCGAACTCTTTCTGATTGGGTGACGATGACCGACGAATCCGCCAACATTGATCGAATCGCTGCGACGCGACGCCCCGCAGAGCGGGCCATCGGATATCAAACGTGGTCGAAATTGCTGTTCGTCCATTGGCGCGTTTCTCCGCACGAAATCGCCGAGCTTCTGCCGTCGCGTTTGACCATCGACACGTTCGATGGCAGTGCATGGATCGGCATGGTTCCGTTTCACATGTCGGGGGTGCGGCCGTGGTGGTCGCCACCGGTTCCGGGCATCTCTTCCTTCCACGAAACCAACGTGCGGACCTACGTCCATTTGAAGGGTGAAGAACCGGGGGTTTGGTTTTTCAGCCTCGATGCAAACAGTTCTCTGGCCGTCCGAATTGCACGCTGGAAATGGCGGCTGAACTATTTTCGGGCCGACATGCAACTGCATGCCGAGGCGGGCAAGGTCCGCTACAAAAGCAAACGGCTCTGGCCGGGACCCGTGGGACCGGGAACGGCAATTGAAGCGGAGACGGGTGACCTGATCGGCGCTCTCGACAAAGACCTGCCGGCGGGACAGGCGGTCCCCGGCACGCTCGAACACTTTCTCGCCGAGCGTTACGTGCTGTACGCTCAAAAAACGGAGGATGAGTTATTGCGCGGCCGCGTCTATCACACACCGTACCCGCTTCGCGAAGCGCGTCTGCTGGAGATGGAACAAACTCTGCTAAAAGAGTCGGGCATCAAGACGCACGGCGAGCCGGACCACGTTGCCTACAGCGACGGCGTTGATGTCGAGATTTTCCCACTGCGGTCGGTTTAGTCGCTAATTACCAATGCTCGCGATGCTGAGAGGGTAATCGCTGACGAATGTTTCCAGTTCGTCGCGGGAGAAGACGCCCGTGGTTGCGCCGCGGGTGCGAACGCTGCTCGCCCCCAGCGCGCTGCCGTACTGCAAACACTCTTCGGCGGGGGCATCCTTCAGCAGCCCATAAATGTAGCCGGCGGCAAACGCGTCGCCGCCGCCGGTTCCGTCAACAAATTCAACGTCGTGTGAACCAATCCGACAACTCACATCGGCACTGTTAAGGATGGCCCCCTCGTCCGCGCAGGTGACGACGACGGTTGACGCTCCGAGTCGGCGATATTCAGCCGCTTGACCTACGGGATCATCGATACCAAGTATGACTCGGCCCTCGTCACTGTTGGGCAGGAAAACATCGGTCCAGGGAAGCACCGGTTCGAGCATGGCGCGGTAATCGCCGGTTCCGGAAATCACCACATCCAACAGTGTGAGCACGCCTGCTTCCCGCGCGAGGCGAAACACTGCCGCCACATTTTCGGCGGCAAGCGAGTCGATCAGGCAGAAGCCGCCGACATATAACGAACGGCACGAGCGGATCTGCTCGGCCGTGATCTCCCGCCCCGTGAATTCCGCGTTGGCACCCAGCGAGTGAATGAATCGCCGGTCTTCACCCCGCGTATTGATAACCAGCGTGCCGCTCGTCTCGGCAGTCGCCGAACGCGTGAGGTGCGTGCAATCAACATTCGCAGCTTCCAACTGTTCGCGAACGTGTCGTCCGAAAATGTCGTCGCCGACTTTTCCGATGATCCCAACCTGTTGCCCGATCTTCGCCAGATCGGTGGCAACGTTCGCGGCACAACCGCCAATTGTCAGGTCGAGGCGCGAGGTCGTGACCAATTCACCGGGCAGAGGCAGGTGATCGACCGGGTCGCAGACGTGATCGGAGACGACGATGCCGGCGGCAAGGCAATCGTAAACGGTACCGGCCATCAGCGCTCACCTCGCCTATTGCAAAATGGGCCAGCGTCAACCGGCGTTCAAGTCGTTTGCTGTTTCCGAAACCGGCGAATCAGCCAGTGCATTGTGGGATACGTCAGAAGCGCACAGACAGTCGCGACCAACAGTGACCCCAGAATCAACGGTTTGCCAACGTGGACGAACAGATCAACGACCGTTCCCCACCATTCCTGAAAATTGTTGTACTTAAGAATGCGGCTGAAGTCGTCGGGCGTCAACAAACCACCAACTTCGACAAACAGCGTCCCGACCTTGTAGCAAAACCAATAGAGCGGGACGACGGTGAGCGGATTGGAAATGTAGACAGTGACAAGTGCAGCGGCTCGATTGAAGCGAAGAAACGGACTGACGGCATAGGCAAACAGCATCACCAGAATCATCTGGGCGCCCACGGTGGGCGTCATCCCAATGAACATGCCAACAGTTGTCCCCAGCGCGATCGAATGCGCGGTGTCATCCTGCATCAAGATGGTGCGCAGCAACTGACGCGGGCTGCTGTACCATTTCAGCTGCCGGGTCTGTTGAATTTCCTGCGGCAGTTTCAACGGAGCGTTCCTGACGCGTTCGGGGGGTGGTTCCAGAGTTGATTGTAGCGGCGACAACAGAAGCTCCCAATCTTGTTTTCATCCGTTCACAGCTGTGATGTGCCATCCGGCATCGCTGAACGGCCAATGTGGCAATTCAAGTTTCGTGCGGCGTGAATTCCAGCCAAAAAGGTCGGATATCGGTCAATTCGGCACCATAAGTGGTCTGACTTTGGCAAGGATGTTGCATCGCAACCGGTTTTGAGTATCAGGTGTCACCTGCTGGCGGGTGTTGGCGAATAGGGCGGTGTTTCCGCCCGAAGATAACGCTGCACGAGGGTTCTCCCGGTTTTTCCTCTGAGTGTGACTTTCCGCAGATTCTCAACCTGTTCGCTGTCATCCGTCTGCTCAAATCGTCGCGGCGAGCCTTGCCGGACGGCAGCGTGTCGATTCCGAGAAATCGAGGCCGCTTCGCGATTGCAGCTGGTGTCTGTCACGTCTCAACGAGACAGGCGAACTCCCGCAGGTTGGCCGCCAGCACGGGCTGGGGACAGGACCAAACCAGGAAGAACATCGCCTCACGAACGAGCCGTTCGGCGGGATGACCGGCAACAAAACCGGCTCCCTTCGATGCTGCCAGATACGCTTGCGTCGCACGCAGCACAATAGAATTCGACCGGCGACGTATCTCCTCGGCCGAACAAGGTTGCGGTTTGTCTGTGGCTCCGCCGCGCGACAATTCCAGCATCGCCGCTGCCGCCTCATCACGTTCGGCGGCAATGCTTTCGAAGACTTCCTGCAAATCGGGACGCTTCTCGACTTCTTCCCGCAACAACCCCAGCGTACCGGCGGCCGTTCCCAGCGCCAATGCCGAGGTCGCCAACGAACCGGTTCCTCCTCCGACGCCGAGCTTCATCACCGCTTCGGCAGGACCGGCAATCAGATACCGCTCGTCGATCTCAACACCGTCAAGTTTCACTGCGCCAGTCTGCGAAGCATTGAGCGACAGCATACGCGGAGGCGGCAAGACCGTCACGTTGGCGTCGGCCGTTGGGATGACGGCGAGTACTTGCCGACCATCGGCGATCGCGCCGCCCGTGACAATGTAATCGGCAAATAACGCGCCGGTCACCCACGGAATCGTCCCGTCGAACTTCAACCGCGAACCCTGCTGCTCGACCTGAACTGCCGGGGTTCGCAGGTGTTGCCGCGAGGTGGTCAGGTGTGAGATTCCAACCGTGGCGAATGTCTCACCCGCACACAAGTCGGGCAGCAATTCGGCCTTCAGCGCGTCGTTTTCGCAGCCCGCAATTCGCTGACAGGCACCGTTGCGCTGCGTGAGGACGAATGCCGTGGTCAAACAGGCCGACGACAGTCGTTCGTAGCCGATGGTCAGTTCGGTCGAATTGATTTCGACTCCACCATACTCCCGCGGAATGACCCATCCCAGCACGCCGGCCTTCGCCAGCAAACCGAATTGCTGACCCGGCCAGGCATCCGCCACTTCCAACTCACCCGACTTCGCGCGCAAGTCGTCGCATAGCGTCTGGATATCGAGGGGGGATGGATTCACGGGGCGGGCTGCTTGTGGGTAGATCGATTACGATTGTCACAATTCTTGTCTAATCCAGTTTAAACATGCCAACAAACTGGTACAAGCGGGCGGCCCCGTGATCCAGTGTGTATCGTTCTTCAAAATGGGAAACGGGCAATCGCAGTGAAACCCCTGCTTGCGCTGCGGGCTGGTTTTGTCGTGCTATTTTTCTGTTGGATTCGACGAGGCCTTTGTTGCGGCCAGTCGGCTGTCGGCTTCGGCTTTGTTTAACGCCTTGAGATACGCGCGGGCGCTGCCTTCAATGATATCGACGCTGACGCCGTGGCCGCGGTAGGTGCGGCCGTCGATCAGCACTTCTACCGAGACTTCTCCCAGCGCGTCTTTTCCGCGCGAGACGCTGCGAATCTGCAAATCTTCCAATGTTGCGGTGATGCCGATGACGCGTTCGAGCGCGTGCAGCACGGCTTCAATGGGACCGCCGCCAATCGCCGCATCGCAGTGGATGACGCCGTCATCGGTTTCTAATTCCACCGTTCCGGTAGGAACGGTTCCCGGGCCGGCGGTCGCGTGACAACTGACGAGTTTCCAACGGCCGGCCGCTTCATCGGTTCGGTTCTCGATCAACGCGACAATATCCGAATCGTAGATTTCCTTCTTCTTGTCAGCCAGATCGATGAAATCGTCGAACACGCGCTGAAACGTTTCGTCATCGAGTTCGTAACTCAACTCACCAATGCGTTCGCGAAAGGCGTGTCGGCCGCTGTGTTTTCCCAACACCAGTTTGGTGCCGACGTAGCCGACATCCTGCGGTCGCATGATCTCGTACGTCGAGCTGTCCTGCAGCATGCCGTGCTGATGGATGCCCGCCTCGTGGGCGAATGCGTTCTGTCCCACGATTGCCTTGTTCCGCTGCACGTGCATGCCGGTGATGCCCGAAACCAGGCGGCTGGTGGGGAACAGTTTCTGAGTGTTGATATTCGTTGTGAATCCGAAGGCGTCCTGGCGTACTTTCAGCGCCATCACCATTTCTTCCAACGCCGCGTTGCCGGCGCGTTCGCCCAGTCCGTTAATGGTGCACTCCACCTGCCGCGCACCCGCTTCGATGGCGGCGAGACTGTTGGCAACCGCCAGACCGAGATCGTTGTGGCAGTGACAACTAATCACCGCATCGTCGATGTTCGACACGTTCTGTTTCAGGTATTCGATGACGTGCCGGAAATGCGCGGGGACGGCATAGCCGACGGTGTCGGGAATGTTGACCGTGGTTGCACCGGCGGCGATCGTTTTTTCGACGACTTCACACAGAAAATCGAGTTCGGTTCGCGCGGCATCTTCGGGCGAGAACTCGATGTTCGAGCAATAGTCGGCCGCTCGTGCGACCATCTCGACCGCCCGTTCGACGATCTGTTTCTTGTCCATCTTCAGCTTGTGTTCGCGATGGATAGCGGATGTCGCCAGAAAGACGTGAATCCGTTTCTGTTCGGCGTCCTTGAGCGACTCCCAGGCGCGATCCACGTCGTCTTTGCGACAGCGAGCCAGTCCGCAAATGGTCGTGCGGTCACCGAATTCGCGAGCGATTGTTTGCACGGCCTCAAAATCACCCGGCGATGCAATCGGGAAGCCGGCCTCGATCACATCGACGCCCAACTCGACCAGCGCCTTGGCAACGTCGAGCTTTTCGGCGGTGTTCATGCTGCAGCCGGGCGATTGCTCGCCATCGCGCAGTGTGGTGTCGAAAATGGTAATCGTTTCAGTCGTCATAGCAGACTCCAGCGGTGATGAGTCGAGTGTCTCTCGACTCTCTTCTTCAAACAAAAAAACCCTGAAACCGTTGAGGTCTCAGGGTTCTGAAATTCGGAAAACAAGCAACCGGAATGCGAACCTCTAAGACCTCTCGCAAGCGAGTAGGCCCAGTGTAAGAGCGAGGTTGGTTAGCAAGTTCGGTCGCATGGTACTTCTTCTATCGGTCAGTAATCCGACACAACTCTACTCATTTGGTGATGCACGGTCAATAGCTGCGATTCACCGAATCGCAGAACGCTCAGCGATTCGGTGAATCGCAGCTTGTCGTCAGAAGCTGAAAATCGTCAGCGGCGATGGCAGCAGAAAGGCGTGATGTTCAAACAAAACCAGTTTGCCGTGCTGGCTGATTGCCTGCGTGAAGAACAAAATGAAAACATACAGCGACAACAACGGTAGCATGAGGAGACGGCTGAGCCACCGCCACGGCCACCAGGCCCGCTTCTTCTTGGCGACCGCGCGATGGTAAGCCCAACCTGTGACCACTTTCGCCGGGTAGATGCTGGCAACGAACACCAGCGTGACCAGCCACATGGCGTCGTGCGGCAACAGCCGCGCTTTCAGCAAATACATCGGCAGCGCCAGAACAAAGACAACAACCACCGCCACGAACCAGGACAGTGGGGCATGCGTGAAGAGTTCCCGGACGCGCCCTAATTCGAAGATCGCGCGAAAGCGATTTTCGGCTGCGAAGTGAGCCTGCAGGAAGGGGATCCATGCAAAGATGAGAACCAGGCAAAACCCGCCCAGCACGCTTGTCAGAATCGGTAAGGCTTCGGTTCTGGACATGGCGGCGAATAGCAGAGTCGGTGGAAACAACCAAACCGCAGCAGCGGCGAATCCGCGCAGTCCCAGCGAAAAGAGATAGCGGGGCCGCATTTTTGCAACGAATGTGCTGATGCGTTCGTTGGCCTCACTCCAGAACCGCCCGCCACGCAGCCGCGAAATGAAATCACGCAGGTTCTTGATTGGTCGAAAGAAACACCAGAAACTGCCGCCGCGTGCAATCGCCAGGCAAAGATGAATTGCCACAGCAACGGCCAGGAACACTGTCAGCGGTCGCTGCATTGTCGCTGCTGGACCGGTCGGATCGATCAGATAAGCGTCGGCTGCATATCCGGAGAGCAGGCGGAGCGGAATGATCCACAGCCACACCCCCAGCACAATCGTCCCGAGGCGCGGTGCAATATTCAGCAACGGAAAGGCGTCGCGGAGACGACCACTACGAGCGACTCGTCCTTCCACTTCCAACAGGTACCCCAGCGCCAGAAAGCCAACAACTGGAATGGCGGCAACGACTGCCAGCAGGAATATCAGCGTGACGATTCCCAGCAGCGCTCGGCCCAGCCACATTCCGCCGGAAATCGGATGCCAGAACAGATGTGGGCAGGGCGGAATCCAACCGCCCCAATCGTCGGCAACAAACTCCGAGACATCTTGCCGTTCGTCAAGGAATTCCTCGACATCGACAGCCTGAACATCGGTTGCAGGCACAGCTGGGGCGTGAAACCAGCCCGGCGGTGCCGGTGGCCCTTGTTCCAGCTGTTTGCTCGGTTCGCTCAACGCCTTCTCCTACCATACAATGGCCCAGTTCGCACTTCCTGCGTTTCATACCAACAGAGCAACCTGCCGGTTTCAATTGATTGACCGAAACCAATGGCTCATCAATGCAGTATATAATACTTGAAGACTGACATTGTGGGTTGAAGTCTGTTCGGCGAAAATGTCAATATCTTTGGATTCTCAGCGAATAAGGCGAAACTCGCCGAAATTCTGATCCTTGAGGGACTGTTCGATGAAGCCGAAGCTTTTTGCTCTGCCACTTGCCGTTGCCGCCGTCGTGGTTGCGTTGGTGACGTGGGCGGCCCAAAGTCCGCAAATGCCGACGGCTCTTCCCGTCGCGGCAGGCAGAACACCAACGACCGAAGGGGCCGACGAAACGGTTGCCAAACTCAACCAGACATTTGCGGCGAATTGGGAGGCCGAAGGGATCAGCCCGGCTCAGGCGGCCGATGAACTGCAAATGCTTCGCCGCCTGTCGCTGAGTCTGCACGGCACGATTCCCTCGCTGGAAGAGGTTAGGCAGTTCGAAGCGGACGAGGATCCCGACAAGATCAAACGCTGGACCGACCGCATGTTGGCCGACACACGTTTCGGCGATTACTTCGCCGAGCGGCTGGCCCGCAGTTTTGTCGGCGTTGAAGGGGGCGCGTTCATCATTTATCGGCGCGACCGTTTCGTCGATTGGCTGTCCGACGAGTTGAACGCGAACCGCCCCTACGATGAATTGGTGCGACAGATGATGACGGAGGAGGGCTTGTGGACTGGTAAACCGGCGACCAACTTTGTCACTTCAACGATCAACGAAAACAAAGTCGATGAAAACAAACTCACCGCCCGTTGCGTCCGCGCATTTCTCGGACAGCGAATCGACTGCGCCCAGTGTCACGACCATCCGTTCGATGTTTGGACGCAGAAGCAGTTCGAAGGACTGGCGGCACACTTCGGCCAAACACAGTTTTCCGCCGTTGGTGTCGAAAACGAAACAAGAGAAAAAAACGAAGAGACAGATAAAGAAGAGGCGGTCGAGTACGTAGTCGAAGATCGCGAGACGCTGGAGAAACGCGTCGTCGCACCTGTCGTACCGTTCGGTGAGGAGTGGCTGCCGAAATCGGGTTCGCGCCGCGACCGACTGGCCGGCTGGATCACCCACCCAGAGAACCGGCGTTTCGAACGCGCCATCGTCTGCCGCGTCTGGGGGTACATGTTCGGTAAGTCTTCCAGTTATCTCATCGGTCAACCCTACGAACCCGATCCGCCCGTCGATGATTTGCCCCCACCCGGCGAACTGAGTGAACCGGACATGCTGGACTTGCTGGGGGCCGACTTCCGCGAGCATGGCTACGATTTGAAACGGTTGATTCAGGTCATCACGGCGTCGCGTCCGTTCCTGCTCGACTCGACACATTCGGCCGACGTGGATGGCGCAGACCCGACTCGCGTCGATCAACTCATTGCGCAAGGTGCCGTTTTCCCGCTGACGCGACTGCGACCCGAACAGGTGATCGGCGCGATGATTCAGACAGGATCGATCAAGACGATCGATCAAAACTCGCACCTTGTCGTGCGGTTTCTCCGCTTCGTCAGCGAGAATAATTTTGTGAAGGAATACGGCGACCTCGGTGAGGACGAACTGATGGAACATCCCGGTACGCTGCCACAGGCGCTGTTGCGAATGAATGGAGATTTCGGTGGCAACATTCTCACCGCCAGCCCGTTCACGGCATCGGGGCGCATCGTGTCGTCGGCCGGTTCCGACGAAGCCTGCCTCGACGCCTGCTTCCTCGTCGGCCTCTCGCGTCGGCCAACCTTCGACGAAAAGGAGCAACTGTTGCCCCTGTTGAAGGACACCAAAGACGATGCGCGAAAACATGTTGTCGAAGACATTTACTGGAGCATGTTCAACTCGCCGGAGTTCTCATGGAATCATTGAGTCGATTGCCGATGTTCTCCCGCCGCGATGTCCTCCAGACTTTCGCGGGATTGGGGCTGTCGTTTGCGTTGCCCGGTATGGATCTGCTTGCAGCCAACAAACGCGGGAAAGAACGGCAGAAGTCGTTCATTCTGCTGTGGCTCGCCGGCGGTCCCAGTCAATTGGAGACGTGGGACCCGCATCCGGGAACTAAGATCGGTGGTCCTTCCAAGGCGATCGCGACCAAGAATCCGAAACTGAAAATTTCTGACTTGTATCCCCGCATGGCGGAGCAAATCGACACGATGTCGGTCATCCGGTCGATGGTGTCGAAAGAAGGCGATCACGAGCGCGGCGCCTATTTCCTGAAGACAGGCTTTCGGCCTGCGCCGGCGCTCGTACATCCCTCGGTTGGTGCAATCCTCACGCACGAATTGCCCGTTCCCGGGCTGGAAATCCCAAACCATATTTCACTCGGCAACGGCCCCAGTCCGGCACGCGGCGGTTACCTCGGCGCGAAGTACGATGCCTTCAAGGTGTTCGACCCGGGTCTCAATCTACAAAACCTCGAAAGTGGCACAGACGATAAGAAACGCCAGAAGCGCCGCTTGTCCAACCTCAACGTCATTTCCAGTAGTTTCCGGCTGGGCCGACAATTGCAGGTCAAACGGACGTTGCATCAACAGACCATCGATCGCGCCCGGTTGATGATGTCGTCGGAACAGCTCGATGCGCTGGTCATTAAGGAAGAACCGCAGAAGATTCGCGATGCGTATGGCGACAGCAATTTCGGCCGCGGTTGTCTGGTGGCCCGCCGTCTGGTGGAAACCGGTGTGCGTGCCATTGAAGTCACGTTGCCCGGCTTCGACAGTCACGCCAGCAATTACGGTTCGCATGTCGAGAGTGCGAAATCGCTCGATCCGGCATTCTCGGCACTCATCAACGATTTGAAGACTCGCGATCTGCTCGATTCGACGGTCGTGCTGTGCATCGGCGAATTTGGCCGCACGCCGAAAATCAATCCACTCGGCGGTCGTGACCACTGGCCGAGTGGATTCTCGTGTGTCGTCGGCGGCGGCGGCATCAAAGGGGGGCTGGTTATCGGCGAAACCGACCCCACCGGAAAAGAAATCGAACCGACCGATCCCATCGAAGTCAATCAGCTCTACGCGACCATCTTCAAAACGATGGGTGTCGATATCACGCAGGAGACGATCACGCCGATCGGCCGCCCGATGAAGTTCTGCGACGGCAAACCGATTGAGAGACTGCTCGTTTAACGACTCAGTGTGATGCTCACGGCTTTACGTACTCTCGATTGACGGATTGGGAAGTTACGTCGCTCAAGCGCTGAATGTCGCGACCGTGTTGTGTAGAATGCGGGCATGAACGACGAGCGTCCCGCAGCCACCCTTCTCAAAAGCAGCAACATCGGCATTGTCGGCGTCGGCCTGATTGGCGGATCGATTGCCGCAGCGCTGAAGAAACGCGGATTCAACGGGCGAATCATCGGCATCGGTCGCAATTCCGTGCGGTTGCAGGACGCACAAACAGCCGGGCTGGTCGATGAATTCACGACCGACCTCACCGATGCGGCGGCAAAGTGCGATCTCATCATCTTCTGCACGCCCGTTGATCGGATTGCCTACGGCGTAATTACCGCAGCGGCGAAGTCCTCGCCCGGCACGTTGATCACCGATGCCGGCAGCGTCAAAGGTTCTATCTGTCGGGAATTAGACGGAAGACTGCCCGGCGGCGTCACGTTTATCGGTTCACATCCGCTGGCCGGGTCTGAAAAGAACGGCTTTGAACATGCCGATGCCGATTTGTTTGTCGGTCGAACCTGCGTTGTCACGCCGGACATCGCCACCCCACCCGAGCAATTAGAGCGATTGACGAGATTCTGGGAGACGCTTGGAATGATCGTCGTATCGATGACCGCGGAAGATCACGATGCCGCGCTTGCAAGAACCAGCCATCTTCCGCACGTTGTCGCGGCCGCGCTGGCGGCAACGCTGTCGCCAGAGAATGACGAACTTGCCGCCACCGGCTTTGCCGACACAACACGAATTGCCTCTGGCGATCCCGAATTATGGACGGCGATTCTACTGGCGAATGCAGACGCGGTTTCAAACAGTTTGAGCGAATACACGCAGCAGTTGGATGAATTTCGGGCCGCGATCGTAAATCGTGATGCGGATGTCTTGAAAAATCTGCTCGAAGAAGCGAAAAGAAAACGCGACGATCTCGATTGAAAATCTGGGTGCCACTGGCGTATCGCCAGTGCTTTCCGCATCGCACTGGCGACACGCCAGTGGCACCCGTTGGCCGGACCGCCTCTTGTGGTACCCCTCACGGAAAGACACGCGCCATGTTGTGGGAAGTTGAAATTCGCCCCAAAGAGAATCTCGTGGACCGCGAGGCCACGCGGATTCTCGCTGAAAGCCGCGCACTGGGGGCCGATTCGCTGCAAAGCGTGCAGACGGCCCGGTCGTTCCTGATCGAAACTGATGCCGGACAGGCCGACATCGAGCGGGCGGCCGACGGTCTGCTGGCCGATCTGGTCGTCGAAAATTATTCGATCCACGAACTTACAGCAGAGTCGGCATCGAAAAGCGAAACGAATGGCAGCCGGTTGATCAATGTGCTGCTTCAGCCCGGTGTGACCGATAACGTGGCCAATAGCGCACGCGTGGCCTTGCAGGAATTGGGCATATCAACCGACGCCGTCGCGACCTGCCGCAAGTACTGGGTGAACTCCGATACGACGGCCGACGATGTTGATCGCGTGGCGAATAAGGCGCTCGCCAACGATGCCATCGAACAGATTCTGTACGGACCGCTCGCCCTCGACAGCATTGCGCTGGGGAACGATTACGATTTTGATTTGCTGACGGTCGCAATCCGTACAATGGACGATGGCGAATTGACGGTACTCAGTCGCGACGGCCAGCTGTATCTCAATCTGACAGAGATGCAGACGATCAAGCAGCACTTCGTCGAACTGGATCGCGATCCGACCGACGCCGAGTTGGAAACCGTTGCCCAGACCTGGAGCGAGCACTGTTCACACAAAACATTGGCGGGCCGCATTCGCTACCGCGACGGCGAACAGGAACGCAGTTTTGAGAACATGCTGAAAGAGACGATCTTCGAGGCGACGATGGAAATTCGCCGCCGATTGGGTGACGACGATTGGTGCATCAGCGTGTTCAAGGACAACGCGGGCATCGTCAAATTCAATGACGAGCAGGCTGTTTGCATCAAAGTGGAAACGCACAATCATCCCTCGGCATTGGAACCGTACGGCGGAGCAAACACCGGCATCGGCGGAGTCATTCGCGATCCGTTGGGTACGGGATTGGGAGCGCGGCCGGTTTGCAACACCGACGTCTTCTGCTTCGCCCCGCCGGAAACGCCCTACGACTCGCTGCCACCCGGCACGCTGCATCCCAAGGTGGTCGCCAAGGCCGTGGTCGCCGGCGTTCGTGATTATGGCAACCGCATGGGCATCCCGACGGTGAACGGCGCCGTCTATTTCGACGAGCGATATTTAGGCAACCCGCTGGTGTACTGCGGCAACGTCGCGATGATCCCCGTTGATAAGTGTGAGAAGAATCAGCAGCCGGGCGATTTGATTGTTGCGATTGGCGGCCGCACCGGACGCGACGGCATTCACGGCGCGACATTTTCGTCGTCAGAACTCACCGAAGAAAGCGAAACGCTCTCCGGCGGCGCGGTCCAAATTGGAAACGCCATCACCGAAAAAATGGTGGCCGACGTGCTTCTCGCGGCCCGCGATCGCGGATTGTATTCATCCATTACCGACTGCGGAGCGGGTGGCTTCAGCAGTGCAGTTGGAGAAATGGGCGAAGAGATGGGCGCCGAAGTCTGGCTCGACCGCTGCCCGCTGAAGTACTCCGGTTTGTCGTACACGGAGATCTGGATTTCCGAAGCACAGGAGCGAATGGTACTGGCCGTCCCGCCCGCCAACTGGGACGAACTGCATGCGTTGTGCGAAGCGGAAGGCGTCGAGGCGACCATCATCGGCGAATTTCAGCAGACCGGTCGGCTGGTCCTCAAGTATGGTGACTCAAAAGTCGCCGACCTGTCGATGCAATTCCTACACGATGGTCGCCCGCCGGTCATCCGCGAAGCAATTTACGAGCCGGTTCCCGCCACTCCCTTGAGCGCGGCGAGCGGGGGGTCTAAACCCCCCGGTACTTCGGAATCGTCACCCGCGTCATCAAACCAGCCGGTTCACACCGGCGGCTCGCCCCGTTTCGATGACGACATCAAACGCATTCTCGCCTCGCTCAACGTCTGTAGCAAAGAGTGGATCATTCGCCAATACGATCACGAAGTTCAGTCGGGCAGTGTGGTCAAGCCGCTGGTTGGTGTGCAGAACGACGGCCCTTCCGACGCGGCCGTCATTCGGCCCGAGCTGAATTCAACGCGAGGATTGGCGGTCGCCTGCGGCATGAATCCACGGTACGGCGATTTCGATCCGTACTGGATGGCGGCCTCGGCAATCGACGAAGCGGTTCGCAACTGCGTCGCCGTCGGGGCAGACCCCGACCAAATCGCTATTCTCGATAACTTCTGCTGGGGCAACACCGATCGCCCCGAAGTTCTCGGCAGCCTAGTCCGCGCTTCATTGGCCTGTTACGACGTCGCAGTCGCGTTCGGCACGCCGTTCGTCAGCGGCAAAGACAGTCTCAACAACGAATTCTCCTACGACGATGCCGACGGACAACGACAAACCGTCGCGATTCCGCCATCGTTGCTTATCACCGCGCTCGGTCAATTGGACGATGTTGCGCGAGCGGTCACCATGGACTTGAAAGAGCCGGGCAACGCGGTCTATCTCGTCGGCACAACGCACGACGAAATGGGCGGCAGCCACTATGCACTGGTGAATGATTTGGAAGGCGGTGAAGTCCCCCGTGTCGATCTGGATGCGGCACCCGCTGTATTCCGGGCCGTCCACAGCTGGATCAATCGCGGGCTGATACGAAGTTGTCACGACTTAAGTGAAGGCGGTCTGGCAATCGCCGCCGCCGAGATGGCCTTCGCCGGCGGACTCGGCTTGGAACTCGATCTGGGCGTCGCAACTCAGAATCCCGACGACATCGCATTACTCTTCTCCGAAAGCAACACGCGATTCCTGGTCGAAGTCGTGGCGGAGAAACAGGCTGACTTTGAAGCGTCTTTGCCTTCAACCGACGACGGCCAATTCCCAGTCACGAAACTGGGAACGGTCACCGAAAATGGACAACTGCAGATCATCGGCACAACCGGCGAGACAATCGTCGATGCGGACATCAACGAATTGAAGGCCGTTTGGCAGAAGCCGCTTGCCTGGAATTGATCGGATCTTCGCGAATGTTAAACTGTACGGTTTTGTACAGTGTTTCCTGATGCGGCGGTCGTGCGGATGCCGATAAAGAGACATAGAGCCGGCATCACATCAAATCTCTTGCCGCGTTCGTTTCTCCATTCATGCGAGTGTTCCTGTGAAACGTCTAGCACTCAAATTCAATCGATCTCAAACAGTGCCTGCGGGCCGTGGGTGCGAGCCGTTTTGGCAGCACATTGCCCGTTGCCGCGAACTGCGCATCGTTCGCGAAATGTTGCCGCCGCCCTGTTGTTGACCATTGCTGTTGCAGCGCACCAGGCGCTGCCGCTTTCGGTCATTTCGTCCGCCATGCGGCGTTCTTCAAACGCCCAATCTCCGGCGGACACTTCAACATATTCGGTCGAACGTCTGCGCGTTTGTTGCGTGGGATTGCGGCGACCGAATCGCAGGGAAGGGAGAACTGTCGATGTTTTCAGCGCTATTCGATCCCGAAATGCTGACAATTCTACTGATCGCCGTCATCAGCGGCGGAGCGTTTTACTTTGTGATGAACCGGCAGATGAGTTTGTAATGATGGCCGATTAAAAGGAGTGATCCCACACTTCCGGCTCCGCTCCTTTGTAGCGAATCTGTGCGGAATGAAACGCGGCCCGTCCCAGCAATTGTTCGGCGCGGTCGAAATACTGTGAGAGCAAATTCAGCAGCGAAGCCTCAATTTCCTCGTCGGTGTCGCGCGGCTGGTAATTCGAGAGAACGAGTATGTGGTAGGTGCCTGCGGCCGGCAGCGCGATGGTGAAGTTTCCGTCCTCATCGACGAGAGTCACATCGCCCCCCAATGCGCGAAACGCGGCGGCAGCCGAGCGGAAATCTTCGGGCGAATCGCTCGCTCGCAAACCCGTGATGTCTAACTTGCGTTGTCCGGTCCGCTGCTGTGGAAACACTAACACCCGCGCCTGCCGGTCGGGGCGACGGTCGCCATCTTCGTTCTCGTAAGTGATCCGGCCTCGAATGGCCGGCTTGCCCGTTTCCTCGCCGTTCGCTGCTGCGGCGTGTTCTGCACCGTTACCGTTTCCATTTCCGTTGGTCGTCGATGCGGAACCCCTTGTCCCGCGCTGTCCAACAAGGAAACCAGCTCCAAAGCCGACGATGACCGCCCCGAGCAGTATGCCGGCAACGGGCAGCGAAAACAGTGACTTCCGTCGCTGACGTGTGACTGCGGGCGGCATGGTTTCGGCAGTTGTCGGCGATCCACCGCCACGCGCCAATTCTGACAGCGCATCGTTTGTCGCCGACCTGTCCATTGCTGGTTGTGGAATGCTGACCTGGACATCTTGCGGTTTAGCGAGGGGCGGTTCGATTGGCACGGGAGTCGCCAGCGGCTCCGGCGTAATGACTTCCGGTGTCGGCGGCGCGTGACCCGGCTCTGTTGCCGGAGGTGCCGCTTCATCCGGATCGAGCCCAATTTGTGCCAACTCATCCAAGGCACCAGCGAGCCGCGAATCGTCCAGATCAAGTTGCGGCGGCGGTACGGGGTCACGTCGACCGTCGAGTTCGGGGACGCGCACCGATCTTCCACACGTCGGACAGTCGGCAACTTTCCCCGCCTTCGATCGGGAGATTCCCAATAATTGTTGGCAGTGCTCACAGCGGAATTTGATCGGCATCGGTTGGGTATTCGGGTTCTTGAAAAGTCAGCGTTTTTGTAAAGGCCCCACGAAGGTTGTTCTGTCGTATTGCTCTTGCCTTTTTACTTTTTCCTTGAATCATCATCCGTCCGCAAATAGGCCACGGCAAGCACGATGACCAGGGAAACGAAACTAAGACCCCAACAGGCCGCCGCGACGAATGCAACGCCCTTCGCGCCGCTTGCAGCAGCGCGGTCTCTCGTTGCGGCCAACAGCCCCCACAATCCGCCGGAAACAAACACGACCAGCAACGTGACCGCCGTCGCGATGAGCAGGAAGGAAATGGAACGACGCATAGTGCAGCAGCTTAATTCGAGGACACAATAAGGGTGTTTTGCACCTTCACTCTCCCGTTCGGCAGACTGATTGTCAACACTGGGAAAGTCAACACCGGCCGAACCCGCTGCCGCCGCCGCTGCTTTTATGCAATGAACTGCCCCCCCGAATTGCAAATCGTGAAAAACAGCCAGAATCCATCCAAAAAGCGATCTTGAGCAGTTCCGGGGGAAATGCCATACTTCGCCGCTTTTCACGCTGGGGGAGGCTGGCCCAGGCTTGGGTACGACTTCTCGAAACTCCATTCTCTCAGAACGAGGTGCTGTCCGATGCGAAGGTTTACCACTCAGATCGCAGCGGTTGCCTGTTGCCTTGCCTGCGGTAGTTCGGCGTTTGCGCAGTTTCAGGATCGCCAAGTCGATCGGTTTCAATCACGGGCGGATCGAAGGTTGGATACGTACGTGTTCGGCGAGAAGGCGCACATTCCCCGGCTGACGTCGAACATGTATAAGCAGGCAAATGTCATCTGCTGGGAGATGTATCGCCATTACAATCACAACCAGGACTACAAAACGATCTACCGCGAAATGTATGAGATTCGCAAGGCGGCACTTCACATTCAAGGTCTTGTAAAAGAAGACTACTACCGCCGTACACACAGCGACGACCACATCGTTCGGGACCTCCACGAAATGGACAAGTGGTTTCATCACGTCGAAACCGACGTGCACGACTGGCGCCCCAACGTCGCACGCACGACCTCAGGCGGCGATCTTCACGCAAAAATGAATCGGCTCAAAGAAACACTACATCACGTGATGAAAGACTACGGCGTGAAGAGCAAGATCGAACAAACCGTTCGTCGCAACACCCGCAACGATCCGTTTCAACGATAAACTCAATCGCGTTATGTCGTTCCGATCGCCAATTGTTCATTGAGGCATGCCGGTGGGCTTTCCATTGGCGTGCCTCGTTTGTTGTATGACTTCAACGGCTGTATGGTAGAGGGCCGAATCAGCACAGGATTACTTCGACAGTTCAAGGTTTCACTCAATGTCCAACACCATCGATTATCCCCACGACTCCAGCCAGGAAATCATCGTTCAGGTCGATGCATTACACGACTTCCTGGTGCGGTTATACGTCAAGAAGGGAATGTTCAAACCGGAGGCCGAAATCGGCGCAGCGCGCCTGATTGAAGCAGACCTGCGGGGGATTCAATCGCACGGCAGCCGTGCGATCGGCCGTTATCTCGATTCAATGGACATGGGCGACATCGATGCGCGGGCGCAGGTGATTGTGGAAGTCGAAACGCCTGCCATTGCGGTACTCGATGGGGGTAAGGGGTTGGGGCACGTCGCCGCCACCAAGGCGATGCAGTTGGCGATTCAAAAAGCGCGAGAGGTTGGTACGGGAACGGTCGCAATCAAACGGGGGCAGCATTATGGGGCAGCCGCCGTCTACGCGATGATGGCGGTCGAAGCGGGAATGATCGGCTACACCACCACCAGCACCGGGCCGGCAACCGTCGCCCCGTTGGGGGGAACACAGCCGGCGACCGCCAACAACGCGTTTGCCTGGGGAGTTCCGGCTCGCGACGGGAAGGGAGCACCGTTTGTACTCGACATGGCGTGTGCCGTTTCTTCGTGGGGGAAGGTCGAAAGTCTGGGCATCTATGGCGAACCGCTGCCGTCTGGCTGGGCGCTCGACGAGGAAGGAAATCCTACAGAGGATCCCAAAGCCGCAAGAACGTTGATGCCGGCCGCTGGCGCACGCGGATATGGTTTGGCATTTCTGTCTTCCGTACTGGCCGGCCCGTTGGTGGGCGGTAAAATGCCGATTCACAAAACGCGCTCGCCGGCCGTCGAAGGATCGGAGCATTTCTTCTACGCCATCGACATCGCCCAGTTCGGCCAGCCCGAGAAATACGGCGAAAATCTGGAGTCGGCCATGGCAGACATTCGCAGCCTGATACCCGCCGACGGTTTCGACCGTGTCCGGTTGCCGGGCGAAATCGAATGGGAGCGGTCGCAACGATGGCGCGAAGAAGGTCTGCCCATTCACCGCGAACACGCCGACAAACTGGAACAACAGGCCGCGGTCGCCGGAATCGACATTCCCTGGAAGTAGGCGGACTCGCGCGGTAGCGATTGACCGCTTGAGGTATAGCAACGGGAATCTCTCATTAGCCGCGAAACCGCAAGCGAACTTCAATCGACCGATTCGACGAAAACGGTGGTCGCCTTTCGTCCGGCGAACGCGTATAATCGAGCGAGCGAAACATTCACACCCAATCGACGCGAAGAGAAACCAACGGGGGGACAAAACCTTGACTGAATCGGTTGAACCGTTGGGCTTACGCGTCCTCATTCGCAAGGACGAAAGTCGTCAGCAAACACGTGGCGGCATTGTGCTTCCCGACGATGCGGAGATTCCGACCATAACGGGTCGCGTCGTGGAAATCAGTGCGCAGGTTGCCAACGACGAAGACTTCCCGATCAAGAAATACGACAAGGTGCTGTTTCACCCGAAGAACGCCGTGCCGGTCGATTTCGAGTCGGACAACTTGCTCTATGTTGTTCCGCTGGACGACTTGGTTGCCGTCTTCCGTCGCACGAAGACAAACTCCTCAACGGTCAGTTCAACCGACGACGTCGAAGACATCGATGATTTCGAGGACGAATGAATCACGTTTCTTGAACCTCGTCGCAACTCCCAAAGCCCTCGGACTGCGGCCCGAGGGATCAAGCGGCCCTAGAATTCGTCAAACAAATCGACCTCGGGCCAACTTGTCACGTCGTTGGCCGCCCGGTGCAGAAGTGGGTCGATTGCGCTGCCGAAATGAGACGCCTTTGCATTCCCGCGTGCGTTGAACAACGCGATGAAGTTCTTGCCATCGTGCCGCCGAATGAGGATCGTCGCCGTTCCCCCTAAAGAGCCGGTGTGCCAGTGGTTCAAACGCCCACCGCCAACGTCGCGATTCATCCAGCCCAATGAATAGAAGGTATCGGTCGGTTGGCCATTCTCATCGTGGCCTGCTCGTCCCGGCGGACGTTCGTGCATGGCGGCGTGACTTGGCTCGCTGAGAAGTGGTTGTTTTGCCGACGTCTCTAACGCGCATGAAAATCGAGCGAGATCAACCGCCGAGGCAATCCACGCGCCGTGCGCATCCATCGCTTCGAGATGCCAGCCGCCATATGGCTCGGGCAGCGGTCTCCCCAGGTCTTTGGAAAACACCGACGTACTCAGATTGGGATCGTAATAGCGCACTTCATCGGGAAGATGCCGACCTTCCAACCGCGACTTGCCGATTCGCATCGCAGTGATTTCCAGCGGTTTCAGAACCTGCTCGTGAACAGAATCCTCATACGACTTCCCAGTCAATTTCTCAATAACACGGCCCAGCAGACAGTAACCGTAATTGGAGTAGGCGTAACGCTCGCCGGGATCGAAATCGAGCGACAGGCCGAGCATACAACGGATGATGTGCTCGGGAGCGGCCGGCGGATCGACGTCGAGCGCACGGGCAAATCGCACCGGTTGAAACATCGCATCGAACGATTCGTTACGGTCCCAGCCACCGCGATGCTGCAGGAGTTGACGAATGGTAATTTCCCGTTGCCGCTCGTCGAACTTGGCCCCCTCTTCAAAGTGCGGCTCAAATTTGAGAATGTCGAATACGCGATCGTCGAGTGAGAGCTTCTTCTGTTCCACCAGTTTCAATATGGCGGCCGCGGTGATTGGCTTGGAAATGCTGGCGATGCGAAACAAGCTCGTCGGTTTGACCGGTTCGCGTGCCGCGACGTCGGCGTAGCCGTACCCTTTGGCAAAGACGAGGCGGCCGCCATCGGTCACCGCCAGCGATGCACCGGGGATGTGGTGCTCCTTCATGAACTCGATCATCATGCTGTCGAAAGACTGCAGTTCGGCTGTACTCTGCCCAGAGCTGATCTTCGATGGTGCCGACTCGGGTTTATGGCCCGGCCCACGCAACACGTGTCCTGGACGGTTGCGAGTGATTTCACCTTCGTTCAAGACTGTCTCCCCGTTGACAATAACAAATCGCATGCCGTCCGATAGTTGGTCGGGTTTGGCGAACGTTGCGCGTTCGGTCAATTTTTCGTAGTCGAAGACAATGATATCAGCCGCCAATCCGACGGCAATCGTACCACGATCGTAAGCCATAATTTCCTTCGTCGCCACCGCGCTTGCCTGTGCAATCGCGCGTTCGAGCGAAATGACTCCCTGATCGCGAACGTAGCGGGCCAACAAACGCGGAAACGATCCGTAGCCGCGCGGATGAGAGGCAATTCGCGCGCTTCCGCCACCCGCCGGACCGACGTCGGTGCAGAACGAAATGAACTCTTCTCGCATCAACCGCATCTTATTTGCTTCGGTCATGCTCTCGGGCATGACGAACGCCCCGCTCGTGGCGAGA
>JABISG010000050.1 GCA_018699955.1 Planctomycetaceae bacterium
ATCGCGAGCGAAAGCCGCCAACAAACGTGACCGCCGCCGTCGCCGCCGTGTTGTGGCCCGCCATCAACGCTAGGCAAATTCCGTTCTCCCACTCATGAGCAGGCCGGACGCTCACGAAGTTACTGCTGGCGAAGTGCCGGTCAGGACGTTGACGCATCGTGTCGTTGACAATCAACCGGCAGCAGTACAGACCGTCGGCTACCAGATTGGGGGCCGTTCGCGCTACGGTTATGGTTACCGTTCCCGCGGTGGTCTCTCCGTCAGCATCGGATATCGCCCTCGGTACTACGGCTACCGGTCGTCCAGTTCGTATTACCGCGCACCGTACTCCAGCTACTCGTACTATCGCCCGCGATATTCCAGTTATTCGTATTATCGCGCACCGTATTACGGCTACTCGTATTATCGTCCCCGGTACTCCAGTTACTCGTACTACCGGCCGGTGTACTACGGTAGCAGTTATTACGGCGGCAGCTATTACGGCAGCAGTTACTACGGCGGAAGCCGTTACTACGGACGCACTGTTCCATATGTCGTGCCGACCTACGGCGGCATTCGCTATCATGGGTCGTACGGGTACGGATCGGCCTGCTGCAATTGACCGGCGCAGCGAGCGGCCGGCTTTAAGCCGGTCGGCAAGTGCGGGGTCCGTGTTCGGCGGATTCATCAGCGGGCTGACAGCCGCCGCTCGCCTTCACGGTAAAAGTTAGCCGTTGCGAAGCAAGATGCCGACGAGCAGATCGTACGCCGCGTGGCAGCCGACGGTGATGCCGAAGCCGCGCACCACAAACAGTGCGGCGAAGAACGCGCCGGCGAGAGCGCGAAACGTGAAGGTGAACAGCACCAACGTGTCTGCCGAAGGTCCGACGTAGTGCGCGAGCGAGAATACCAGGCTGGTGGCGAGAATGGACAGCCCTGCCGACCACTTCGGCTCCAGTCGCAGCAGGCGAAATAGTCCGTAACAAATCGGCAGCAGGCAGAGTCGGAACATGAATTCTTCATAGACGCCGGCACCGAGAAACGTGATGGCCCGCAGCACATCGGTTTGGGCCGGAACCGATAAACTGGCGGCCGCTTCGGCGTGTCGAAACAGGTAGTCGGTCAGTTGCCCGAAGATGACCAGGACAAATGCGAAGATCAGGCTTTCAGCAAGCATGCCGGCCAACGTCTCAATCGGCATTCTCCACGGGTATCGGCCGACGATGTGCCACACCAGCAGCCCTGCCAACACGAGTCCCGGCAACAACAGCGCGTAGTCGAGGCCGATAAACCGCAGCCAGTCGCGCATCCAAAAGTCGGCCCCATTGCGGATGGCGTTGGCGTCGTCCCCGCCGACCGTCAGCACACCGATCTCGTAGGCGGCCAAGAGTGGAAACAGGAACACCATGCACAGCAGCGGCTGCCGCGTTTGATTCCAGTACTCCTCGGGATGTCGCCCGAGCGGTGAAAGTGTGTCGGTTGTCATCGCTGGGCCGCCGTCCCTTTGTGTGCCGCTGTCGCTTATTGCCTTCTGGCACCCAATTCGTCAATCGGGATTTGGAGCGGCATCAGGTTGGTCGATGAGAGTGCGCCGAAGGTGTTTAGGCGGCGGCGATGGCGTTGGAGCAGATCCCGGCACGTTGTCGCCCGGATCCGATGAAACTCTCCGGCTGGTCGAAGTGTTGACAGCATCATCACGGCGAAATCGTTTCCCACCGAATCGGCTCAACTTGAAGAATCGGCCAGTGGTTCGCGTCTTCACATCGGAAAGGCCAAGTTGCTGCAGGAATGCAACAGTCAGCGGTTGATCGAGTTCGCCCTGCTCGGCTTCGAGCAACAGACGGCGAGCGACCGTTGTGTAGAGTGAGTCGCGATTCGAGTCATTGCCGACAATCGAGCTGCGCAACAATTCATCCTGCATCAATTCAACAAAGCGAACGGCGATTGTCAGAAATCTGGAGGGTGCCGCCAAGCGATCGGAACGCTCGCCGTGTGGGTAACCGATGCCGTCGCAGCGCTCGTGATGCTGCGCGATGAGGGATGGCAGATCGACGGCGTAATCGGTCAACGCGACCGACACCGCGGCACCAATGGAAGGATGCTGCCGATAAGCGGAGGGTTCATCGATTGCCAACTGGTTGGCCGACAGATTGTATTGCTGTTCCAACAGCAGCAAGCCGACGTCCTGAATTAACGCGGCGACAACGAGCAACTCCGTCCGGTCGTTCCAGGAGAACATCCCCGGTGCGGCGAACGCCAGCAGACGGGCGGTCTGTATTCCCATCCCGTAAACCGACGGTTCCGACCGCCACTCGCTGGGGGTCAGTTGGTTTTCGATCATCAGGCCGGGATCGGGCAACAGTTCGGCAAGCGAAATATGCTGCACATCGAGACGTATTCGATGTGCGAGGTTTTGAAGTTGCGCCGGCGCGACGTGGGTTTGATACAGCAATTCCCGAACGGTCTGATGCAGGTCGCTTGCGTAGGCGTTGCAGGCATCGATTTGCAGCTGCCTCGACTCAAGCAAAGCCAGGTTCGTGCCGAAACGTTCGTTGAGTTGGGAGATGACATCGGATGATACGAGTCGGGCCGACTTGTCGTTGATGCGGTTCAACTCGCCGGCAATCAGTCGCGCGATTGCTGTACTGGAACTTGCTAACTCTGCCAGTTGGGGAGAGTCTTCGATCAACCGTTCGTCGCGGAGTAATTGGCGAGATTCATCAACGAGCTGCGCGAATTCTGTTTGCAATATGGCATACTCGGCCGCACGAATGTCCCGCTGCACTTTTGCAACGGGCCGGCGTAGGCGGTGGAGGCGGGCAGTCAACTCGGCAACCGACTCCGGCTGCTCGGCCGATTCTGTGTTGGTTTGGGAATTGACTGGGTGCTGCACCGTTCCACCTCCCGTGGTCGATCGACTCGTCGGTGAGTCTCTCTTCATTCCTCAATTGAGGGGTGCCACTGGCGTGTTGCCAGTGCAACACGGCCTGCGTTTCCGAAACGCCGGTGCCACCCTTCGGGTCAAATTCCACTCTGACGCCTTGATATTTATCGGCTACTTCCGTCACCGCGATTGACTGGAAGCCGCTGGATACCTCGATGCTGAGGTGACTCACCCCGGGAATCGACCAAGTGGGTTCGTCTCGCAGATCCGACTCAATTCGGACCGGAGTCGCGACCGATGGGAATCCATAACTTGTCCTGATAGTTACGGCTGCGTAGAATCGATACCGAGAGAACGGTGTCACATCGGGACACGATTTCAATCGGAACTAGTACAACCGCTACAATAGTCCCAACCGTTACAGTCTGACGGCCCGTTGCAGTTGGATGGCAAAGGCCGGCTGCACCCGCTGGCCGGCACACGAGTGGAAACATGCAAAGAGACTTCAACAACAACCCCGTAATCGCGCTGTGTGCGCGGATGGTTCCAGTAGGAACTGCAGACGGTGTTGGCGATTGTTGTCGCTGTACCAGCCCGGCATAGCCGGGCCTGTGTGTGCATGTGTTTTGCGGTTCCGTTTTGTTGGATTTCCAGCAGGACGTCGAAAGCCGCCCCCAAAGACCACTCATTCTCCTCCGAATTCGGAGGGGACGAAGGATAAATTTCAATGGCCACCGACTTTCGACGCAAAGAAGAACTTCCCGATCTGACCGACGAGATTGTCGCGTCCTACCAGGACATCGGCAGCATCAATCATCTGGGGCATTGCCCGCTTCCAAGTACCGAGGCGGTGATTGAGATCGCTCAGGATTTGAAAGAAGTGATCTTCCCCGGCTACCGTCGTCGGCAGAACTTGCACATGGGCAATGTGACGTTCTATGTTGGCGATTTGATCGACGGCCTGCACGACCGGCTGACACAGCAGTTCGCCCGCGCGCTGCGGCACGCCGATGACATCCAAAGCCAGCGCGAATGCAGCAGCGAATCACTCGTCGATTATGAACGGGACGGGCAACTGAAAGCGATTGCGTTTCTGCAGACTTTGCCTCGCGTTCGTCGCGTCCTTGCCAGCGACGTGCAAGCTGCGTTCGATGGTGACCCGGCGGCCGATAATCTTGACGAGATCATTTTCTGCTATCCCGGACTCGAAGCAGTTACCGTCTACCGGCTGGCGCACGAGTTGCACCGGCTCGATGTGCCGTTGATTCCGCGAATGTTGACCGAATGGGCACACAGCCGAACCGGCATCGATATTCACCCGGGAGCGAAGATTTCGCCTTCGTTCTTCATCGATCACGGTACCGGTGTGGTGATTGGTGAGACGTGCGAGATTGCGGCGGGTGTGAAACTGTATCAGGGGGTGACGCTCGGTGCGCTGAGCTTCCCCAAAGACGATGACGGCAACATCATTCGAGATCGAAAACGTCATCCGACCATCGAAGAGAACGTTGTGATTTACGCCAACGCAACCGTGCTCGGCGGCCAAACGGTCATCGGTGCCGGTTCCGTCATCGGTGCCAGCGTCTCGCTGAATAAAAGTGTGCCGCCCAGTACAGTCGTAACAATCGACAAGCCGTCACTGCGATTTCGCGAAGCGTCTTGAGGCGTCCGCTTGGGCTCACATCTTTAAGACCTTGCCCGGGTTCATGATGTTCAACGGGTCGAGTGCCGTCTTGATTGCTCGCATGACGTGGATTGCCTCGCCCTGTTCTCGCTCGAGTTCGTTCAGTTTTCCGATACCGATGCCGTGCTCGCCGCTGCAGGTGCCGCCCGCTTCAAGTGCGTCGGCGGTGATTTTTCGGCTGAGTTGCTGAACTTCGGCCAATTCCTCCGGGCTGTCGGGATCGATCGAGAAAACAACGTGAAAGTTGCCGTCGCCAACATGCCCGAACAGCGGGGCGGGAATCTTTGTCGAACGAAGATGTTCTTTCGCCTGGTTGATGCAGTGAGCCAACTGCGAGACCGGAATACAGACGTCGGTCACATATCCCACGCCCCCTTCACGCAGCGCGAGTGAGGCATAGTAAGCATCGTGCCGCGCCTGCCATAAGCGGTCGCGGTCTTCATCCTCCGTTGCCCATTGAAACTCGCCGCCGCCATGCTTGCCGACAATCGCGCCGACCGCTTCCGCTTGCTCGACAACGCCCGTAGGCGATCCGTGAAACTCGAAGAAGAGTGTTGGAGCGACGCGGTAATCGAGATTTGAGTAGCGGTTCACCGCACCCATCTGCACGTCGTCCAGCAATTCGATTCGCGCCATCGGGATGCCGGCCGACATCACTTCGATGACCGCATCGACGGCCGGTCGAATGCCGGGGAAATCGCAAACGGCTGCCGAGACGGCCGCCGGACGATTTGTGAGCCGTAACGTGACTCCCGTGATGATTCCCAGCGTTCCTTCCGAACCGACGAGTAGCCGGGTGAGATCGTATCCAGCCGATGATTTGCGGGCGCGGCTGCCGGTGTGAATGATTCGGCCGTCGGCCAGCACGGCCGTCAATCCCAGCACGTTGTCGCGCATGGTACCGTAACGTACGGCTGCGCTTCCCGAAGCACACGTGGCCGCCATGCCGCCCAGCGACGCGTCGGCACCCGGATCGACGGGCAAATACAGGTTCGTTGAAGTGTCTCGCAGATGATCGTTTAATTGAAACCGTGTGACGCCCGCTTCAACAGTGACGTCGCGGTCTTCACGGCTGATGCGCAGAATTCGATTCATGCGGCCCAGGTCGATGCAGACTCCGCCGTGAATCGCCACCACGCCCCCTTCCACCGCTGTGCCAGTGCCAAAGGGAATGATGGGACAACGATGCTCCGAGCAGCAACGGACAATCGCGGCGACCTCCTTGTTGCCTTCGGGAAATGCGACCGCCTCGGGCCATTGCGCAGCGTGATGCGAAACATCCTTCGCGTGTTCGCGACGAACATCGTCGGCGAGTTGGAAACGCTCGCCGAGCATTTGTGTTAGCGCGTCGAACAGAGGTTTGCGATCGTGGGGCATCGGTTATCAGGACTTGCTTTGAGTGCGATGTCTGGAAGTGAAACAACCGGCATAAAGCCGGCTGCTCGCCTTTTGGGGGTGAACTCAGCTTACCGGAATCTTGACGCAACCGGTATCGCGGGGCCATTGCGCAGGTTGCTTGTCACGCGCAACTTCGTTGCGACTCTGCAGCCACCCGCTATCCAGACCGGTTTGTCAGACGCAACTTTGAATACAACCGTTCGGACCCGCGAATGCTGCAAACCGGTTGACCTGTACGGCTTGTAACGGTCTGACGATTGCAGCTGGTCGCCGGTATTGCGGGTTCTTCCGGCAGTGCCAGGTTGGTTTGCCTCAAATCCTGTCGGCGCCCGTTTTTTTACTCAAGTTCTCCACTGTGCGTGATCTACTTTTGATGCGCCGACGGAACAACCGGACCGCTTTTTTGCTTTCCGGTCATTCCGTTCGCAAACCGTTTGCAAGTTATTGCGCGAAGTCTGAATAATGAAAGTCTGAGCGACGTTTTGACTTCGCGGGCGAGACGGCGGAAATGTCAAGAAAACCGCGTTTTTTGAGGGGGACAAGTGATGAAGTTCTGGATGGCCGCCATGGCGGCTGTGATGACAATCGCCGGGGCAACGAACGCTGAAGCGGGTTCGTATTGTGGAGCGGCCAGTTACGCCGCGTGTCCGCAGACGTGCTGTCAGCCCACGGCCTGTTACACCGCTTGTAAAGTCGAGCGGCGAACGTGCTACCGCACGGTGTACGACACGGTCTACGAACCGCAGCAGTACACGGTCAACAAGACGGTCTACGAGACCTCGTACGAAGATCGCGAGCGGACCTGTTACCGCACCGTCTACGAGACACAAGAGCGCGAAGAGCAGTACACGGTCTGCCGTAAGGTCTTCGAGACGAATTATCGCGAGCAGAAGTATCAGGTGCAGAAGCCGGTTTGGGAAACCAGCTACCGCGATTGCAGCTACACGGTGCGCAAGCCAGTGTACGAAGATTGTGTTCGCGAAGTGTCATGCACGGTCATGCGTCCGGTGACGGAAACGATCCAGCGCGAATGCCGCCGCACGGTGATGAAACGCGTTGTCGAAACCGTCAACCGCGAACGCTGCTATACGGTCATGCGTCCGGTGACAACCTGCCGCACGGTGCGTAAGGATTGCGGACATTGGGTGACCAAACGAAGTGAGATTCCGGGACTGCCGTTGCCGGCACTTTGTTGGCAGCCTTGTGCGGGACCGCGTTTGAATTTCGTTCGCACGCCGGGCATTCCGATTTGCCGCCGCGTATGGTGTCCGAATATTGTCGAAACACAGGTTCCGTGTACCACGTATCGCCCGGAAATCGTTCGGCAGCAATGTCCGGTCCAGGTTTGCCGATACGTACCCGAAACCGTCGTCGAGATGATTCCGGTGAAGGTCTGCAAAATGGTGCCGGAAACGGTGGTCCGCAAGATTCCGTATCGGACTTGTAAATGGGTGAACGAGACGGTTGAGCGTCAGGTTCCGGTTCGCACTTGCCGCATGGTTTGCGAAGAACGCGTTTGCAAGATTCCGGTTCGCACCTGCCGTATTGTGCAGGAAACGAAAACCCGCAAGATTCCGCATTGTGTAGCAAAACAGGTTGCCTACACGGTGACCAACCGGGTTGCCCATTGCGTGCCGAAACAGGTTTGCGAAACGCGGACCCGTTACGTTGCCAAATGCGTGCCGCGTCAGGTGGCGTATGAAGTCTGCCGGATGGTTCCGGTCACCGTTTGTCCGCAGGGCTGCAACAGCGGTTGCGCTTCGGGCAACTGTGGCGTTGCTCCATCGGGTCCGACCAATCGAGAGTCTGCCAAGCCGATTCCCGATCCGGAACCGGAAGCAGCACCGAAGACCGATCCCGCCAAGCCTGAGTTGGACGCCTGACAAACGGCCGGGATTGGATTAGCTGAATTCTTGCGGGCGAAATGCGGTCGTCATCGAACATGACCGTGTTTCGCCCGTTTTTTCGTGAAACCAGCCTGAACCTGAAACTCCTTTCCGCCTCTCTTTTCCATAGTGGCCGAAGCGGAGCGGTTCGATTAGACTTGAAATGTGGGGTTGTGTTCGCTCGACGAACCCCCGCTCTATGAAAGACGTTAGAACGACAAGGTAGAACCGTGGCAACGACAGACAAGCAGCAGGCGAAATCTCAGACCATTAACGGTGCCGATATTCTCATCGAAGCCGTTGTGCGGCAGGGAACCGAGATCATCTTTGCCTATCCCGGCGGTGCCAGCATGCCGCTGCATCAGGCGTTACGCAGGAAAAGAGACGTGCTGCGGACGATTCTGCCGCGACATGAGCAGGGCGGCGGATTCGCGGCACAGGGCGTCGCGCGAACGACCGGGCGGGTTGGCGTTTGCATGGCGACGAGCGGTCCGGGAGCAACCAACCTCGTCACAGCGCTGGCCGACGCCAAACTCGACAGCATTCCACTGGTCGCGATCACCGGTCAGGTTCCGCATTCGGTTATCGGAACGGATGCCTTTCAGGAAACGCCGATCGTCGAAGTCTGCCGTGCGATCACCAAACACCACTATCTCGTCACCGAACTGGCCGACGTGCCACGGGTTGTGAAAGAAGCATATCATGTTGCTCGCACTGGACGACCAGGACCGGTGCTGATCGATGTTCCCAAAGATGTGCAGTTGGCAACGATGGATGAGGAACCCGATTACGATCCGCCCATGCAACTGCCCGGTTATCACCCCGAGGTTCGTAAGGCAGCGCCCGAGCAGGTGGGGCAAATCCTTGCTGCCGTGAGGCGATCGAAGCGGCCGGTTTTGTATGTCGGTGGTGGCTGCGTCAATTCTGAAGCGTCGAAAGAGCTTCACGATTTCGCGTTGAAGACGGGCATTCCCGTCACCACAACCATAATGGGGCTGGGCGTATTTCCCGGCGACCATCCGCAGTCGCTCGACATGCTGGGCATGCACGGCGCGGCTTACGCCAACTATGCAGTCAACGACTCCGATTTGCTGTTGGCGTTCGGCGTGCGGTTCGACGACCGAGTGACCGGCAAACTCGAAGAGTTCGCCAAGCACGGCAAGATTGTCCACGTCGAAATTGACCCGTCGGAGATCCACAAGAACAAAGAAGCGCACCTGCCGATTGTGGCCGACGTGAAAGAAGTACTCCAAGCGCTCAACGCCGCGATTACTGACGACGACTTGCCCGATTTGACGGAATGGCACGCACAAATTGCGAAGTGGAAGAAGAAGTATCCATTTTCGTTTAAGGACTCGGGCGATCAAATTCTGCCGCAGTATGCAATTCAGGAACTCTGTCGGCAAACGCAGGAACGCGAAACGTACGTTTCGGTGGGTGTGGGCCAGCATCAGATGTGGTCGGCCCAGTTCTACAAGTTTTCAGAGCCGCGACATTGGTTGAGCAGTTCCGGATTAGGAACGATGGGCTTTGGGTTGCCGGCCGCGATGGGCGTGCAAGCGGCAAACCCCGACGCACTCTCCATCGACATTGACGGCGACGGTTCAATCCTGATGAACATCCAGGAGTTGGCAACGCTGCGCTGCGAAGACCTGCCCGTGAAGATTCTGCTGCTGAACAATCAGCATCTGGGCATGGTGATGCAATGGGAAGATCGCTTCATGCAGGGTCGCCGCGCTCACACGTTTCTGGGGCATATCGACGACCCCCGGTCGCTGGGTGACGGAGACGGGTCCGTACCGGAAGAAACCTACCCGGATTTTGTTGCGATCGCAAAAGGTTTCGGCGTCGCCAGCCGACAGGTGCGATCCAAGGCCGAGTATCCCGAGGCGCTGGCAGAGATGCTCGCGCACGACGGCGCGTTCCTGCTCGACGTGGTTTGCCCGTACCAGGAACACGTGCTGCCCATGATTCCCACGGGAAAATCCGTGCGGGACATGATCATCAAGTGACGGCAATTGCGTTGAAAGCGGCATATCAACAGGAATCGGAAAGTTGTAGAAGCAGTTTCAAAACCGTAGCCACCGTCGCCAGACGGTGGGCAACGCTCGACGGAATCCACGCTCTGGCGAGCTTGGCTACGACAAAAAACGGGTTTTGAAACCACTCTAATCGCTTTTCAAATAAGTGGTTGTGCCCTTTCTCCCCAAACGGCTCGATTTTCTTGTCCGTTATCTGTGGTGGGGCGTTATCTCTTCGTTAGAACGAGTTGGCGTTGCACTGCGATCACGGAAGCGCAATCCGCATGGCGACGCAATCTCCCGCAGCCGCGGAACCATTTCGGCCGGCCTGTCGGGATCGATATTCGTTTTTTGAAGGGCCACAGACAGATGATCTGGCATTGGCGTGTTTCAGCGGGCCGTTTGGAGCCTGCGAATTCAAATTCCGACCCAGGTATCGTTTACGTCCACAAGGGAGATCAATTGCCGTTGCGGGAACAACACCACTCGGGGCAGTCGCCGACGCGATCCTGCTGTTGTGTTGGCATCCTGCCGCCATCCCGCACCGGCAAACCGGACAAAGGACGCGTACACCAAAACTAGTTGTCGCGACAGCACCTCTCCACAGCGCAAGCCGTGACCTCATCGCGGCGACCGACGACGGGCATTACAATGCACGGGGGAATCAATCGGTTCCCAATTGCATTGTCGATGTCGGTGTGTCATCTGCTGGAGATTTCACCAATGAGAACCGTTGTGCTGCGAGTGGGCTTGCTTGTGCTGTTGGGAAGCTGCGTTGTTCCCGCTGATGTTACGGCTGCCGAGAAGCCGAACATCCTGCTGATAATGATTGACGACATGGGTTGGATGGACCTGCATTGCCAGGGCAATCCGCGGTTGCACACGCCGCACATCGATCGCTTGGCAACTCAGGGCATGCGGTTCACCGACGCCTACGCAGCCGCTCCGGTTTGCTCGCCAACGCGCGCAGCCGTGTTGACCGGACTCTCACCCGCGCGATTGCAAATTACCAACCACATTCCCGATCAAAAACAATTCGCGCCCAAAGATGCCAAGCTGGCGCCGGCCGAAATGCTCGACCATTTGCCATTGCGACACGTCACCGTTGCCGAACGGCTCAAAGAATCCGGTTACGCCACCGGCTTCTTCGGCAAGTGGCATCTCGCCGGTCGACGTGTCCCCAGGAAGCAAGGGCAGGGTGATCTGCGGTTTTACCCGGAACGGCAAGGCTTCGACCTCAACTTCGGTGGCTGCGCGATGGGCGGCCCGTTTTCGTTTTTCGACCCCTACAACCTCCACAATCTTCCGTCCCGCAAAAAAGGGGAGTACATGCCCGATCGGCTTGCCGATGAGGTGATTGGGTTCATGCGAGCAAACCGCGATCAGCCGTTCCTTGGCTTCCTCTGGAATTACACCGTTCATTGGCCAATGGAAGCGCCGGCCACTCTCGTTGAGAAGTACAGCAAACGGAAAGACCTCGGCCGCGTCGATCACCGTTATGCCGCCATGATCGAAGCGCTGGACGGTTCCATCGGCCGCATTCTGCAGGAACTCGATGCACTGAAACTCTCCGACCGCACGCTCGTCATCTTCACTTCCGACAACGGAGCGTTTGGCGGTGTCGCAGATAACAGCCCGCTGCGTGCGGCCAAGGGTTATCTGTACGAAGGGGGAATCCGCGTCCCGCTGATCGTGCGTTGGCCGGGAGTCGTCGAAGCGGGCAAAGTCTGCAGCGACCCGGTTGTCAGCATGGATTTCTTTCCAACGATTCTGAAAGCCGCCGGCATCGATCCCGATCCGGACACTGCGCTCGATGGTGAAGACCTGATGCCGCTGTTAAGGCAAACCGGCCCGCTCAAACGATCGGCGATTTTCTTCCACTATCCCAACTACGCCTTCCACGGCGGCAATCGCCTCGGCAGCGCAGTGCGCGAAGGCGACTACAAGCTCATCGAACGATTCGACGACGGCTCGCTGGAATTGTACGACCTGGCAAAAGACATCGGCGAGAAGAACAATCTCGCGACCGAGATGCCAAACCGCGCCGCGAAGTTGCGCGGGAAGTTACATTCCTGGCGCAAAGATGTGTCGGCCGCAATGCCTCGACGCATCGCCGAATCCAATTGATGCTGCCACGAAAATAGCGGGTCTGGGAGTTGCACCCAGCTGTCAAGGCATATGAAACCCCGATGAGCACTGGCTCACCCGCGACGCTGTCGGTTCGACCGCACGTAGGAGACGAGAGCAGAGGAAATGGTTCGCGCAGAATGTTTCTGCGATGGACTCTCGGCCTTCCGCTCCCGAAATAAAAAGTAGCCAAGGGGAGAGTCGAACTCCCACGCCCGATGGGCACGACGTTCTGAGCGTCGCGTGTCTACCGTTCCACCACTTGGCCATGTTATTTGAGTGACCCGTATGGGAATCGAACCCATGCCGCGAGAATGAGGGTCTCGCATCCTGCCGCTAGACCAACGGGCCGTTGTTGAGTGCGTCGGGACGGAGTTGAACCGCCAAAGCTCGAAAGCGGGTGGGTTACAGCCACTTAGGCTCGCCAATGCCCAGCCGACGCATGTTGTTTTCAGTAGCACGGGTGGGAGTCGAACCCACAGACAATCACGAAGGTTTGAGCTTCGCCGCTTTGCCGTTTGCGTACCGCGCCATGTGTTTTCGTTCTCGACACTGCATGCTGATTCAGGGTTCAATCTCCATTCACACTTCAATGATGTTCTGCGGTCGTATTGAAAAAGCGTCCCCGATGGGATTTGAACCCACGATCTCCTGCGTGACAGGCAGGCGAGCACTCCGCTGCTCCGCGAGGACTTTTTTGTCTCTGCTACCGCGTGCTACCTTCTTCCTCCCTCATTGGTCGGCGGCAGCACTTGCTAGTGGCTCAGGTGGGAGTCGAACCCACAGCATCCCTGGTTCTAAGCCAAGGTGGTCTACCGATTGCCTACCGAGCCATTCTGTCTCACACTACCGCCTTCGCCCTTTATCCTCCCTCATCGGTCGACGGGCTCAGTTGCTTCCCTGGTTCAAAGCCAAGGTGGTCTACCGATTGCCTACCGAGCCATTTGAATCGTCAGTACCCAGAGCAGGAATCGAACCTGCAAACACTCGGGTTTAAGCCGAGCCGCTCTACCTGTTGGCGTATCCGGGCATCAGTGGGCCTGGACGGAGTCGAACCGTCGTCTGGCTCTTATAAGGAGCCGGCTCTCACCATTGAGCTACAGGCCCAATTGGGTCAGTGAGACCGGAGGGACTCGAACCCTCACCGTGCAGATTAAAAGTCTGCTGTGCTGCCATTACACCACGACCTCAAAGTTGGTCCGGCGTATCTGTTTCAATCGCTGTCGTAACATTTCAGTTCTCCTTTGTTGGATTCGATCAAGTAGCCCGAGAAGGAGTCGAACCTTCGTTTCCGCCTTATCAGAGCGGCGTCCTTGACCGTTGGACGACCGGGCTATGGTGTTCTTCTTGTTGTGGTGAAACTACCGCGTGACGCCTTCTTCCTGCGCACTGCTCGGCGACGTCACTTGCTAGTCGGGATGACAGGATTTGAACCTGCGATCTCCTGGTCCCAAACCAGGCGCGTTAGCCAGGCTACGCTACATCCCGAAACGGTCAGTCAAATCATGCGATCACTTCAGTTCTCAAAACAAAACTATCGCCCTCAGCCTTTTTCCTCCCTCTTCGGTCGGCGGCTTCGGTTGATACCCCGTAGGGGAATTGAACCCCCATCTGCGGATTGAAAGCCCGCTATCCTGCCGTTGGACGAACGGGGCCAGCAAACGAGCACGCTTGCCGCGAAGGCAGGCGAGCGCAGTGCGGTAGCAAAACGACCGCCTTCAGTCTTCATCCTCATCAATCGCCTGCAATCTCAGTTGCAACCAGCCCTGCTTTTGTTCGTGACACGAAAAAAGCCCGATGTCGCTGTGACATCGGGCTTTGAAAAGCTCGTCTGGATCAAGGGCCAGGTGTCACAAATGCAACGGAAGTAAGGGCAGCGATTTCGTCAGTTGCGGCTGTTCAATCCGCAACTGATCGGTATACGACCCTATGCCTTCGCGTTCAAAGGTGAGACCTGACCCTGGGACCATCATCGCCGGATTCCTCATTTCATGCAGGCCGGATGACCCGCGAAAAAGTTGAGTTTTAATTCTTCTGCAGGGTTAGACGCAGGAGCAATAAAAAGGTTCACAAGAATCCTTGAATTCTTCGGACAACTCATGCAATGCACGAATGGTCGAGCAATTCGCAAGTCGCGTTGTTGGTTTTCCGCAGTGATGTTACGCGTTGACCTCACACATCAATTGCATCGACATCGGTCCCGGCACTCTCGACTGCCGGGGAAGATTCCTGGGCGAGATTTCGAGAACCGCCGCTGTCCGCCGAAACCGGCAACCGTTCGGAACTGGAAGTTGTCGTGTCGCCTGCACCATTGCTGTGAGAACCGTTGCCTGCCGTGCCAATGTTGAGCGGCCGATTCGGATCGCCAGCCAGAAAGAGTGTCTGCGTGGGAAAGGCAAATTCGATTCCCTCAGCAGCGAAGCGGCGGAAGATTTGCAGATTCACCCGCTCATTGAACGCGGCGAACGCCCAATAATCGGGCGGGTGGTACCAGTAGACGACAAAGATGTTCAGCGACGTGTCCGTCATTTCATTGAAGTAAACCCGCGGTGGAAAATCGGCGTGCATGCCCTCGTGATCTTCGAGAATCTCCTTGATGATTGCGACGGCCCGTTCGATTTTGTCGGCATCCGTATCGTAGGTGATTGTGACATCCATCGTGCGGCGAATCCGCTGGCGTTTGCCAATGTTCTGGATGGTTTTGTTGGCCAGTTCGCCGTTGGAAACGGTGACCAAGTGGCCTTCCAGCGTGCGGATGCGCGTGGAGCGAAAGCCGATCGATTCGACCGGCCCGTCGTGACCATCGACCACGACGCGATCACCGACCTCGAACGGCCGGTCGGTGAGCAACATGATCGAGCCGAAGACGTTCTTAATCGTATCCTGGGCTGCCAGGCCGATGGCGATACTGGCGACGCCCAGCCCGGCGAGGATTGAAGCGGGCGGCTTATCGCTGAGGATCGACGCAATTTGCACCAACGCCAGAATCACGATGGTCGTGCGCAAGCTCCGGCGGGCGAGCGGTGCCAACATGTCGTCCAATTTGGTTTCGGTCTTGTCGGCGAAGTTATGAATCCAAACATCGACGGCATCGACCAACCGATAAAGCACATGTGCCACCGCCAACACGAAGAGGACACCCAGCACCGCATCGACGATCCCCCGCACGACGTCATCGAGAACCAACCAGTGAAAGCTGACCCAGACACCCACCCACAACACGAGCGACACCAGCGACTTGCCGAGCGAATCGATGAAGGAGGCGACAACCGGCCGCCGTTCTTTCAGGTGATTGGATGAGTGCTGCATCGTCCCCCGCACGAGCCGTGCCACAATCAGCGAGGCGAGGATTGCCCCAAACAGCAACATGATCCGCCAAACTTCGTTGCCGGCTACCAGCAGTTTCTTGGACCACGAGGGAAGCAGACTTTCTGCGACTTTCCGCTTGTCCTTCCATTGATCGTACAGCGCGTCGATGCGTGCAACCGTTTCGCGGGTGAACCGCCAATTACCGTCGGCCCCCTTGGCGATGACAATCGGCTGCGACTTCGCATCGACGGGAAACAGGAACGGCTCGGCATCCGGACTGCTTGGAATCTTCTGGTAATCGACCCACTGCATGCGGTCGATTACCTCTTTCAATTTCCAGGCAAGATTGCGTTGCTGTGCGTCGGTGGGTGACTCACCCAGCAACGAGAAGTCCATCGTGCCACTCGCCAGCGCGTAGTTCTTTTCATTCGTGGCCGTCAGAAACGTTTGCATCGTTTCGCGGGCATTGTCGAGCTTCTCGGCAACTTCGGCATCGGGATCATCGGTCGTGATGGATTCTTCGGTTCCATTCTTTCCCGCGTCATCGGTTGGGGCCGCCTTCTGGATCGCCTTCGCCGTGGCCTGCACATAGAGGGCTTCGATCTTCCCGACGACGTTCGCCGAAAACCGCCACTCGCCATCCACTCCTCGAACAATTTCGATCGGCTGCTCGGCAGCACCCAGCGGAAGCAGAACATCCTGCCCCTTGGGATCGTCACTGATGAGATCGACTTTGATTTTCGGCAGCGACTTAATAACCTCAGCCAGCTTGAAGGCCAAATTCGCTCGCGCCGCGTTCTCGGGCGGCTCCACCATCGAATCGAAATCGATGGCGCGGGCCGCCTTCGCGTGGTCGCCGGCCGCCGCAGCCGCCAGAAACGATTTCATCGTTGCGCGGGCGTTGGTGAGATCGATGACGATCTCCGCCGGAACAGCGGGCTGCCCTTTGCCCGGCGGTTCTGTACCGTTCGGGGGTTTTTTGCCGCCATCCTTCGGTGCGGTTTGCGTGCCTGCAGGCTGGGCGAAGGTGGACTGCGGCAAACAGAACATCACCCCCACAGCCAGCGCAAAAACGACAATCCCTCGATTCCACTGCTGACCGGACATCCCACCACCTCCTGTAGCCACTGCCCAATTTCCTACCTCGCCGCTCAGTTTAGGAATCGCGCGAGTAACTGGGAACCGAGAAGCGGAAATGGTTGGCGGTCAGCACGGGGAGCTGCGGCCGTTCCGGTGCTCACGCGGGAAAACACAACCCAACATTGCCACCTGCACCAACGTGATTTACAGTAGAATCTCCTACAAAGTTGAAAATGAGCAACTCACGGAGATTCACGATGAGACGCGCACTCTGTCTGCTGTTTGTTTTCGCCCTGCTCGGCAGCTTGCCGGCTTATGCGGCGAAACGGCCGAATGTTGTGCTGATTATGGCCGACGATATGGGGTACGAGTGCGTCGGCGCGAATGGTTCGACGTTCTACAAGACGCCGAACCTCGACCGTTTGGCCGCTGGCGGCATGCGTTTTCGGCACGCCTATTCGCAGCCAATCTGCACACCGTCACGCGTGCAGATTATGACGGGCCGTTACAACGCCCGCAATTATGTGAAGTTCGGGCTGTTGCACCCGAACGAAATCACCTTCGGCAACGTGCTGCAGGATGCCGGTTATGTGACGGGGATCGCCGGCAAATGGCAACTGCAGGGTGGGTTCGAGGGGCCGAACAAGTTTGGGTTCGACGACTATTGCCTCTGGCAACTCACGCGGCGTCCCTGTCGGTATCCGAATGCCGGTCTGGAAGTCAACGGCCGCACCGTGGATTCCAGCGACGGTGAATACGGCCCCGATCTCGTCAGCGATCATCTCGTGACTTTTATTAAGAAGAACAAGGACGGCGAGAAACCGTTCTTTGCCTACTACCCGATGATCCTGCCGCATTGGCCCTTCCAACCGACGCCCGATTCGGACGATTGGGACCCGACCGAAACCAAAGAGTGGCCGAGGAAGAAGTGGAACCGCAAACACTTCAGCGACATGGTGACCTACGCCGACAAGATGGTCGGCAAGATCGACAAGGCATTGGCCGATGCGGGAATTCGCGAAGAGACGCTGCTGATCTTCACCTGCGACAACGGCACCTACACCGGCATCACCTCGCCCTTCCAGGGCAAACAACTCAAGGGTGGCAAGGGCAGCACACCCAACGCCGGCACGCACGTGCCGTTCATCGCCAGTTGGCCGGGCACAATCAAACCGGGACAGGTCAGCGACGACCTGATCGACTTCTCCGACGTGATGCCCACGTTGGCGGAACTCGGCGGCGGCCAATTGCCCACCGACCGCGAACTCGACGGCCGCAGTTTCCTGCCGCAACTTAAAGGAGAAACCGGCAACCCCCGCGACTGGGTCTTCTGCTGGTACGAACGCAACGGCAAACGCGACGGCAAAGTCAAACGCTACGCCCGCAACCAAACCTACAAACTCTACCACGACGGAAACTTCTACGACGTTCCCGCCGACGAACTGGAAAAGAAGAATCTTACCCCTGGCGAGATCAACACCGAGGCGAAGGATGTTCGCGTTCGGTTACAATCGGTTCTCGACCGGATGTTTGAGGCGGAAAAGAGGTATCCGTACGGTAACGCCGCCAAACCGAAGAAGAAAAGGCAGAACAAGAAGAAAAAGCAGAAGAAGGGCGTCTAGCGTGAAGGGGCAGGACTCGATTCTCGTAAACCACAACAGAGTGGCGTGAGCCCTTTCCTTTGGCTCCATTTCGGTTTTGTCACCCCACCTGGTAGAACGAATGAAGCGGGCGCTGGCCTGCGGTCGATTTCGCGTCTTCGTTCAACAACCATACGTATCCTTGAGTTCACAAGCAGGAATATTCACATGCGATTTGCAGTCACCGCCGTGCGTTTGATGTTACTAGGCATTCTGCTTGAAGCCTCAACGGCGGCAATCGCGGGCGAGCCGGTGTTGATCGAACGGCCCGATGCGTTCAAGACGCTGGTGAATCCCGCCTGTTCGCAGTGTGTTAAAGAAGCCAAACGGCGGGTCGGCGAGTTGAAACCGGGCGATCCGGTGCTGGCTTGGACGCGCACCGGCAGAGCGGGCGGGGCGATTCCGCATCGCTTCTTTCTGCAGCCGTACCGCGTGATTGCCGACACCTATGGCACGTTCGTGTACGATCCCGACGCCGGCTTTTCGCGCGGTTACCCGCGCTCGCGCGACTTCACTTTTCACGGTTGGCGTAACGGCATCATGGTGATGAAAGACAAAGACGGCACGCTGTTTTCGACGCTGTCCGGTCGAGCGTTTGCCGGGCCGCGCAAAGGCGTGAAACTCAAGGCGATTCCGACGGTCACCACGCAGTGGGGACATTGGACCGAAACCTATCCCTCATCGGTCACATATACCATGTTCGAAAAGTATCAGCCGATTGAATTGCCCAAAGCGGACAACGCCGATTCGCTGAAGAGTCGCGGCCCGGCCGACAAACGACTGCCAACAAACACCGCTGTGATCGGTGTTTCCTACGAAGGCAAGGCCCGCGCGTACCGGTTGGCCGACGTGGAGAAAGCGGGCGGCTTGATTCGCGATGAAATTGGCGGCAAACCGGTCATCGTACTCGCGTATTCCCCCACGCAGTCGGCAGCCGTGTATGCTCCCCAAATCGACGGCACCAAATCGGCGCAGCTGGTCAACCTCACGCCGCAGAAAGATGGATCGTTCATCGACGAAAAAACGAAATCACGCTGGGGCATCGATGGCCGGGCGCAGTCAGGTCCGTTGAAAGGCAAGACACTCCGCTGGGTCGATTCGGTCCAATGCCGCTGGTTCGCCTGGGCCGCCGAGTATCCGGAGACCGAACTGTATTCCGGCGGTAACGCTGCCGAGTAACTCGGAATCCCAGGAACGGGTCCGCTAATTTCCATCCTAATTGGAGGGGAAGTTAACGGCTCGCGCCATCCACCAGCTTGCCAAGTTTCTCCAGGTCGATCTGTTGTCCCTTGCCGGGAAACCGGTGCGTCAATAGCTGCCAGGTCTCGGTGAACGAGGCCGACTTCCCCGGAGCGATCCGTTCGCGCGGGCCGATTGGCTCCAGTTCGCACATGGGGGCATCGGGATACCAGATCGACATCGTCAATCCGGCGACTTCGTTGTAGACGCGGTCGCGATACACGGGAAACCGTTTGACGAACATCACGTCGTTGGGCATCACGTAGGCGAACCAGCCGGCCGATGTGTCCATGCCGAGTTTCGGATGCTTGGGTGCCGCCAGGATTTCCAGAAATCCGTCGCGACTGCGGATGTTGTCGTCTTCGGGCCGGAACCCGATGGCCCCGTCCTTTCCGTACATCACGTAACCGTTGGGAAATCGGCTCGGCTCGGTCAGCGGGATCACACAGATGCCACCACCCAGCGCAAACGTGCGGCTCCAGTGGCAGTACTCGACGGTCTCCTTTGACACGTTTCGAATCGTCTGCTTGCACGTCAACTGTGAAGTCTTTTCATCCAGCGTGAAATCGCGGACCAGTTGCACGCCGGTCGATTTGTCCTTGGCGCTGGTTAACCGTGCCGAATGTGGACCGGTGATTTCGCCCGTCCAGCGTCCCATCCACAGTAGCGGATGCCGTTTGATGATTTGTTCCGGGCCGATGTCGAATCGGCCTGCGGTCATCGAACCGCCCTTCTTCCCCGGTTCGTACACCCAGCCTTCGTTGCCCGGCGGCAAATACAAACAGTTTTTACCGTCGAGTGCATACTCGAGGACCCGCCCACCCGCGGCCGGGCAAAGTGTGACCCGCGTATCGTTGTTCTCCAGCCGAATGCAGTCATCGTATCCATAGAAACTAATAACCCGCGCCCCGACCGACGGTTCAGCTGCCTTGGCTGTCGGCACAGCCAGCGTGCAACCAAGCAAAATCAGAACGGAACAATTTCGCTGAAACGATGAAGGCATAGTTGTCGCTCCGAGTTGTGGTATCCAAATCAAATGTCGCTACGTTATTCCAAGAGGTCAACATATGCTGACTCTACGAGATCGCGCTCATCGATTTCCAGTTGCTTCATCAAATCCGCCGCAATCTCGGCACCTTCAGCGAACGATTGCCCCGGCGCCAACACCACTTCCAATTCGATGAACTCCCCCAGGTTTTCGACGCAATCGAAATGGACTCGTGTTTGGCCGACCAGATAAACAGTGCGCTGCTTGCGAACCACCGCCCGCACCCCGAGCGCATTCGTCAACGCAGCCTTCATCGCCAGCGGATCATCCGTCGGAGCAAGCACGTACTGCGACTCAGTCGGCTCGCCAGCATCGGCCCGTTCGTACTGAATCAACTCCCCAGAACCGTCGGTAAACTCGCGCAGCTTCAAACGCCCCGTGGGAACGCAGAAAAACGTATCTTCCTGCTGCAGTTGCTGCGGAATGTCATCTGCCAACTCTTCCGCAAGTGAAGTCTGCCGCGCACAATCTCGGCAGCGGGATTTGATTTCAACGTTGCTTGCGATGATGTCTCGCCTTGTCGGATGGGGGGGAATTACGACGAAGACCGAATTCGGTTCGACCAACAGCCGAACAGCAAACGCTCACGTCAACACGTCTTTGATCACATCTCCGTGGACGTTGGTCAGACGTCGCTGGATTCCGTTGTGGTAGAATGTGAGCCGTTGGTGGTCGATGCCGAGCAGATGCAGAACGGTGGCGTGCAGGTCGTTCCAGTGGACGCGGTTCTCGATTGCCTTCATACCGACCGAATCGGTTTCGCCGTACGACATGCCGTGACGCAGACCGGCTCCGGCGAGCCAGACGGAAAACCCATATTGATTGTGATCGCGTCCGGTGCCCAACTGGCCGGCGTTGGATTGCGTGAAAGGCGTACGGCCGAACTCGCTGGTGAACAGCAGCAGTGTTTCGTCGAGCAAGCCGCGACTTCGCAAGTCACGAATGAGGCCGGCAATCGGCAGGTCGATGCGTCCCGCTTCGCGGCCGTGGTTGCGGCGCATGTCCTCGTGTCCGTCCCAGTTAATTCGCGGACTACCAAACGCCCCGCCGGCAAACAATTGCACAAACCGCACACCGCGTTCTAACAGCCGGCGTGCCAGTAGGCATCCTCGTCCGAATTCGACCGTCTCTTCATTGTCGAGGCCGTACATTGCGTGTGTCGCCTTGGTTTCCGTGTCGAGGTTGGTGACTTCCGGCACTGCCAGTTGCATTTTGGCGGCCAGTTCATAACTGCGAATCCGTGCCGCCAGCACGTCGCTGGAATCGCGTCGCGCGAGGTGTTGCTTGTTCAACGCAGCCAGCAAATCGCGGGTGGCCGTTTCGGTGTTGGGTGGAATGGCGCGTGCCGGAAACAAGTCGTCGATGGCGACTCCCTGGCTGCGAAATGTGACCCCCTGATGTTGCGCGGGCAGAAAGCCGTTGGTCCAGTTGATCGATCCGCCGGCGGGCAGGCCGCGCGTATCGGGAATGACGACGTAGGCGGGCAAGTCGTCGGTTTCACTGCCCAGCCCGTACGACATCCACGACCCCAGCACGGGGAATCCGTTCAAGCGAAATCCGGTGTTTTCCTGAAACGTTGCCGGCGTGTGATTCGACGTCTCGGCGTACATCGACTTGATGACGGTCAATTCATCGGCCACGCCCGCCAGATTCTTAAACAGATCGGAAACCCACAGCCCGCTTTCGCCGCGCTGTTTGAACGCCCAATCGCTTTTTCGTAGCAGCCCCACCTTGCCGAAAAAGACGTCGGGGCGTTCATCGCCACCCAACGGCTTGCCGTGCAGCTTTTCCAGATCTGGTTTGTGGTCGAATGAATCGACCTGGCTGAGTCCGCCGGTGAGGGTGATGTGAATCACTTTGCTGGCGCGGGGCGGGTGATGCGGCGGCGGATCGTTCGCCTCGCTCGGAACTGCCGCAGCCTGCAGCGTTCCGTCACGCATCAACAGGCTCGTTAACGCCACGCTGCCAATTCCGGCCGAGGCAAACGATAGGAAGTTGCGGCGATCGATGGGTTGGTTCATGTTGAGTTCACTATTCGGGTGAATGTGATTTCGAGTGCCGCGCTCCCCTATCGGGTCGCGGCTAACCGGCTGTTTCAATCGACGTGTAGAAACTCGTTGCTGTTAAAAATCACTCGGCAGAAGGCCGGCAGGCCGTGTTGTTTGACGAACCGCGTTGTCAGTCGCCGTTCATCCGGCGTTGCCGATCGTCCATAAGCGAGAACATAGGCACGCTCCACCTGTTGTTTCGGATCGTCGCCGGCTTCGCGTTGCAGACGATCGGCAAGACGGTCGGCCATGCGGAGGACGAAGGAATTGTTTAACAATGCCAATGCCTGCAGCGGCGTTGTTGTGACAGCGCGGCGCGGCGTTTTGGTCGAAGGGTCGGGGCAGTCAAAGACATCGAGAAAACGGTTTCGCCCCGAACGAACCCAGGTGCGATACAGGCTGCGGCGATGAAAGCTTTGTCCGATCGCATCGACTGGTTGATAGAACTGAGAATTGCGAGAAAACGTAGTGAAGTCTTCATAGCCGGGACCGGCGAGCGCAGGGTTGAGTTCTCCGGCGACAGTCAGGATCGTGTCGCGGAGGACTTCGGCTTCCAGTCGCACCGGCGACTTTTGCCAAAGCAGTCGATTGCCGGCATCGATCTTTTCCGCGTCGGAATTGGAACGCGATGCCTGCCGATATGTTGCCGACAATACAATGGCACGCTGCAGTGCTTTGAGGCTCCAGTCGCTTCGGATCAACTCGCCGGCCAAATGATCGATGAGCAGTGGATGCGTGGGCCGGGCGCCGTTGAAACCGAAATCGCTGGGCGTTTCCACCAGCCCGATACCGAAGTGGTAATGCCAGAGTCGATTGACGATCACGCGGGCAAACAGCGGATTCTTGCGGTCGCTTAACCAGCGGGCCAATGCAATTCGGCGATCGGCATCGGGGCTGTCGGCAGCGAGGGCAAAGTCGGCATCGACACCCACCACGGCCGCCACGCCGCCCGGTGTCACCACGCGTCCCTTCAGCACCGGGTTGCCTCGCTTCAACAGAAAGGCCGGTTCGGGAGTTCGCGGAACAACGGCGTACGACCTTGTTGCCTGCGCTCGGATGCGTTGACTTTCCAGCCGCGCGATTTCAAAAAGTCGCTGTTCCCGCAGCTGTTTCGCTACCGGCCTCAGTTTGGCCAACAGCGATTCCGTGTCGATGGAGTCATACGAAACACCAGCCGACGCGGCGATCTGTGCCGGCGTGAGCGCGCGATCATAGAGGTGGACCTTGTCGATTTCAGCAGCCAGGAACCTGTTGCCGCCGGGAGGCATGTGACGCAAACCGAATAGCAGTTGCGCCTGCCCCTTCTTGAATGTGACCGGGCCGTTCGACTTGTATGACTTCCCATACGGACGGCCGTTGCGGTAACCGGTGATCGTGCCATTGGCACGGTAGACAATCGCCACATGCACAACGCCATTGTTCGCAGTGGTTTCATCGGTGCCGCCAAATTGTTGCGTTCGCTGGAAGCCACTACTACCGGGAAGCCAACGTCGCGGCGTTTGCTCGCCGAAGACGATTGCATCGAACACCGACCCATCGAGAGTTTGCAGGCTGACAACTCCGCCGCCGCGCTGATCGAGACTGTCGAGCTTGACCCAGGCTTCCAAGGTGCGAGAGGAAATGTCGCGGTCGATTGGCACGGTGGTCACATAGCCCGACTTGCCATCGGTATGCAGACGTCCCGCTTTCACTTTCGCCTTGCCATGCGATGTGCCGTGCAGTTTTCCGATGGCATCGTTCAGGTTGCCGTCAAAAGTCCAACGGGCAATCGGCTCGGGAACAGTGACTTTCGGTCGCGGTTTGCCACGTTGTTCCGCAAGAAGTTGTTTTCGTGCCGCCTCTTCCAACTGTGCATTTTGTCGATTGAGAGAATCAATCCTTGCCTGCAGCGCACTTGCGAAGTTGGACGACGCGGCAGATGTTGCTGCGCTCCCAATGTTACGTTCACCGTGACGCACGCCACCGAGCGCGGCGGTTAACTGGTAGTATTCCGACTGCAGCACGGGATCGAACTTGTGATCGTGGCAACGGGCACAGTTAATCGTCAGGCCGAGGAATGTTTGGCCGACCACGCTTACCACGTCTTCCAGTTCGTCCTGTCGCACGACGGCCCGCATGGCGGCGCTTTGCTGACTTTGGCCGACTTCATCGTACGGGCCGGCAACCAGAAAACCGGTGGCGATTGCCGCCGACGGATCATCGGGATTCAGCACATCGCCGGCCAGTTGCCGGCGGGCGAATTCATCGTAGGGCAAATCATCGTTGAAGGCGGCGGTGACCCAGTCGCGGTATCGCCAGGAATTGGGGCGAAGCTTGTCGCGTTCAAACCCCTGACTCTCGCCAAAGCGAACGATGTCGAGCCAATGCCTGGCCCACCGTTCTCCGTAATGCGGCGAGGCAAGTAATCGATCGACCAATCGCTCGTAGGCACCGGGTGATTTGTCGGCGAGAAAGGCATCGATATCCTCGGGCGTGGGAGGCAGGCCGACGAGGTCGAACGACAGCCGACGGATGAGCGTGCGTTTGTCGGCGGATGCCGACGGTGTGAGTTTTTGTTTCCGGAGCTTCGCGAGGACGAACGCATCGATGGGATTCTGTTGCCAATCGTCTGGACCATTTGACGTTGCATCTGGAATTTCAGGACGGCGAAGCGGTTTCAGCGACCACCAGTCGTAGCCCGCGCGATTCGACGTGGTGACACGGAACCGATCAATCGGATCGGTTCCCCATTTGGCACCGGACGTAATCCATGCAGAGAGAAGCCTCTTTTCATCGGCCGCGAGCGGCGCCTTTGGCGGCATATCACCATCGGTGATGCGTTCCCAGAGAAGACTGTCGCCTAAGCGTCCGGGAGTGAGGGCAGCCCCGCTGTCGCCGCCCTTCAGCATGGCGGCCTTGCTTGAAAGATCGAGGCCGCCTTTTTTGTCGGTCGCGTTGTGGCAGTCGAGGCAGCGTCGCGAAAGCAGCAGCGCGATTGTGTCGTCGAATGTCTTGGACTCGCGATTCCGTTTGGCTTCCTGTCCGGCATCGTCGCTGTTGACGGCAACACACAGGCACAACGTCGTTATGAGTGCAACACACCCTGTGATTCTGGCAAGCACGGTCCACCACTCCCCTGTTGGTTCGACAGCCGGGCGGAGACAGTACCGGCATCGGACTGCTCCCAGCAGTGGCTATGCTACCACAGAAACGCGTGGCAAAGCGAACGGTCGAGTGGCGTGCGGTTCGTGGCGACACCATTCAGAAAGTCGGTATGCTTTCGCCAACCGGGGAAGCATCGCACCGCATGAAAGCGGCCACTACGAACCTGCAACCGCGTGAATGCGATTGTTATGAATTTACGCGGCGAATTGGCGGTCGCCCCACATTGCGACATTCAACATCGGCCACAGCCACATGCCGGCGCTGGGGATGTTGTCGGCCAGTTCGCGAACGGTCTCGGGTTGGAAGACTTCGTGAGCAAAGGGACTGCCAAGCAGCGTTTCGCGGGCCCACGATTGCCACGGTCCCGCGAGCCAATCGGCAACCGGTGTGGGAAAGCTTGCCTTGGGGCGATTGGCCAATGTCGATGGCATGATTTTCCCCGCCACGCGACGAAGTACCTTCTTGGATTGAAGTGTCCCCCGAGCGTTCAATTCGGCCGAGCAAAGATAAGGCGCGTGTTCATCGTGCGCCACATCGATTTTGAACCGCCGCGGTACACGAAACATCTGCTCGACCAAATGATGATCGGTAAACGGCACGCGTGCTTCGAGGCCGGCGAGCATCGTGGCGCTGTCGAGCCGCGCGAGCAGCGCTTCGAGATTGACCCGATGTAGCATCACCGTCTGTTGGCCGGCGGTTGTGCGATTCTGTGCAGAATCCAATTCCGCCGAATAACATTCGGCCATCGTTTGGTCTTCCTCAGCCTGTTTCCATGCCCAAGGCTGTAACAGAGAGGTCTTGGCGGCGGCCGGGATCAAACTGTTGAGCGCGAAGTAATGGTCGGTCGCCGACGTGAATTGGTCGCAACCATACTGTCGTCGCATGCTGGCACGGAACATTCCCGCTGCGGCCGACGATCCTTCCCAACGGTTCTCCTGCCATTGCCTATAGCGGTCGAAATCGTTTCCCGCCCAATGCTGCACGGCATAGCCACACAGCAACTCGTCGGCACCTTCACCGCCGAGGACAACCCCGGCCGACTGTTTCATGTCTTCCGCCAAACGATAAATGATGACGTCACTCGGCGTGGAGACCGGCGTGGCATAAGCGCCCACCATCGACTGCCAATGCTCGCGATACTCGTCGGCCGAAACTTGCGTTTCGTTAAAATCGAATCGGGAATGTTCGGCAGACCGACGGGCGTGGGCGAAGTCGCCGTTCGTATCGTTTTCGCCTCCGCCGCAGCGCCCCGGCAGCGACCGCGACGTGGAATCACGCATCAACGACGCGATGGTGTTCGAATCGACTCCGCCGCTGAGAAACATGCCGACGGGGACATCGCTGGCAAGTCGGCATTCCACAGCATCGCGCAGGCCGGTTTCGAGTTGTTCGGTAGCCGTGTCGAAATCGATATCGGGGTCTTCGGCGGGATAGTCCCAGTAGCGAGAAATGCGAATATCTTCCCCGCGTTTCTGTAACATTTCTCCGGGCAGCAGTTGCCAGATCCCGCGATAGACCGTCGCTCGTCCCAGAGTGATCCGCAACGTTGTGAGGTAATGGCTCACGGCTGGCAGGTGCGGGGCGGCAGAGAAGCGGGGATGCTTGAGTATGGCGTCGATGCTGCTGGCGAACACGGTGTGATTTTCGACGTCGGCCAGAAACAACGGCTTGACGCCAAACCGGTCGCGGACCAACAGCAGCGAGTCATCGCGAAAGTCGTAAACGCCGAATGCAAACATACCGCGCAAATGATCGACACACTGCGATCCCCACTGCAAATAGGCGGCCATGACGACTTCGGTGTCGGACCGCGTTTTGAAGTGGTAACCACCGCCGGCCAGTTCCCGGCGCAATTCTTTGTCGTTGTAGATTTCTCCGTTGTACACCAAGACTGTTTGCCCGTCGGGTGAAATCCAGGGCTGCGCCCCGCCGCGCCGATCGCGGATGGCCAGACGACGATGCGCGAAGGCGATGTTGTCTTTCACGAAATCGCCGGCATCGTCGGGACCACGTGCCTGCATGGTGTCGCGCATCGACAGCAGCTCACCGCGGCCAATCCGCGGGCGGTCTCCCGATTCTGCCACAATTCCAAGAATTCCGCACATGCTGTGAATCCAGATCGGTGAAACGCGTGAGAGTCTGACGAAGGTTGGGACCCACGGTACGCAGCCGGTGGGCTTTGCGGTGTGTGATACCGACACGGTCTTGAAATTTGGTCGCCGAACGATTGAAGCGGAATTTCCGCTGCGTCCCGTCCTGCCGGTTGTATCGGCCGCGGCAAGCGTGCCGGAACACGGACACCGTTTTCGCATCGGTTGTAGCCGTCACCCCAATCGCACCGGTCGTTCTGATTGAGGTCGGTTGTTCCGATTGGGCAAGAAGCCAATGGACTGCACGATTCCAGCGTGAATGCGTGATGCCGTCGGCTCAAAACTCCGAAATTCAGCGGACCGGATCGGCGGACTCTGTGAAACTTTCGTCGATTTGTTAAGATTTGCAGTGATATCGCGTGACAGACAACGCGGGGCAGTTCCCCTCGGCACAACGAGTGATCGCCGGTTTCTGAATTGGAATTCTTATATGTCCATCGATCCATACAGTCCCTGTCCCTGCGGCAGCGGTAAGAAGTTCAAGTTCTGCTGCGTGGACCTTGCCGAACCAATGGAAAAGGTTCACCGTCACCGCGAACACCATCAGCCGCGGATGGCATTGCAGGTGTTGGACCGGATTGAGAAGAAGCACGCGACGAATCCGTGGGCGCTGATCGAGCGGGCTTCAATTCATTTGGACGAGGGAGACGCGAACGCAGCCAAGGCGGCGCTCGAGCAACTTCGCGAAAACGAACCGAATCACGAGTTGGCAATTGTGCTGCATGCGATCGCCGTGTTCGATGCAGACGGTTTCGACGTGGCGAAGTCGTTTATCTACGAAGCTTTTCTGAAATGTGCGAACACCCATTATGAAATGCTGAGCGGACTGGCCCTCAGCATTGCTTCGCTGATGGCGGCCGCCCAGAGGCACATGGCGGCTCGACAGTTTTTGACTTTGGCCATGCGGCTGGCCCCGCAAGAGCGTCAGCAGGAAATCTTTCTGGAACTGCTGCGGTTCGACAGCAGCAGCGACTTTCCCTATCCGTTGCGCAGCGTTCATCAGTTGGTGCCATTTACCGGTGCGGCCGACTTGAAGAGCCAGGCGGACGAAGCGGAGCGACTGGCGGAATTGGGCTGCTGCGAGCCGGCGGCCGAAGTGTTCACACGTCTCGGCGAGGAGCAGCCGGACTGTGCCGTGTTTTGGCAGAACGCGGGCATCTGCCGGGCGTGGGCAGGTGACGAACAATCGGCGGCCGACGCACTGCATCTCGCCGCACAATTGCACGACGACTTCGACACGGCGGTTGAACTGGAGACGATGGCGCAATTGCTCGACCTGACTCACACCGAGGATGTCGTCCGCTTCGGGCAGGCCGAGTATCGTGTGCAGTCGGCCTCGAAACTGTTGAGTCAGTTCTCCGATCACGCGCGGATCGTCTCTCTGCCACTTCCCCCACTTCAAGAAGGACAATCGCCGGAGGAACAGCCCGTCGGCTTTCTGCACGTGATCGACCGAGACGATCCGGCCGAGTCGGACGTCGGCTCACTCACACTTGAGACAATTCCGAATGTTGAAGCGGACATTTCTGTTTTCGACGGCGATCCACGCAAGGATCAGCCGGCGATGGCATTCATATCGGGTTTGGAAGGTGAGCGGTTTGATGCCGCCAAGAAGTTGTTTGAAGAAACCGCCGGCGACAATGTGGAAGTGGTGACGCCCAAAGACGGCGACGAAGAATTCGCCGGGACACGGTCGATTCCCTCGCAACTTCGGTTGCTGCATTGGCAGTGGCATTCACCTGCAAAAACGCCGGGGGTTCTCGTTGAAAATCTGGAACAACAGAAATGGCGCGAGGTCATTGAAGAAGGTTGGGTGAATCAGCCGCAGGAGGCGTTACGAGGAAAGTCGCCCCGCGAAGCGATGGACGACGAGGAATTACGGCTCCCGTTGACCGCATCGGTGTACGCACTGGACGCCCTTTGCGACCGCAACAATAACGCCCTGGATGTCGAGGGACTCTGCGATCGTCTGAACATCAAGCCGGTCAGTTTGATCGAAGTAACCGATGAGACGCCGTTAAACGCCTTTTCGGCCATGCAGTTGAACCGATTGCCAGTGAAGAAACTGAACGACGAGCAACTCAACCTCGCGTTGAACCGATCGTTGCTGCTACATCATTCACGGTTTCTGTATGACGTGCTGATCGAAGCACTCGGCCGTCCCAGTTGCGCCGAGCAAATCAACCGCGAACGTGCCTACATGTCGTTAGTTGAGTTGTGCAAAGCACAATTCCGTCGAGAAGAAGCGATCGAGTGGGTCAAGAAGGGGGCCGAACTGGACGGCGATGGTCCCAACGCGTTTCAACAACAGGTGATTTGGAAACTTCGCGAGTTGACGATTCGCCTGGACAATCCCGATGACCCGGAACTGAAGCCGCTGCTGGAACTTCTTTACACCCGTTACGCAACGAAGTTGCCCGAACTGGGTGAGCAACTGGATGAATTGTGCGAGACGCGTGGCATTCCGGCACCCTGGCGAGATGCCGCTTCGATCATCACATCGGCCACAGCGGCAGAGGGCGGAGGTTGGAATCCTGATTCCGGCTCGGAGCCGGCCGGCGGCGAGAAGAAGTTGTGGTTACCCGGCCAATAGTCGTCGGTTGATTGGCCGTTCATCTGCATCAATTAGGCGTTACAGTCGCATGACCGAACAGTTCGCCGACGAGGCGCACGCGATGCAGCGGGCGTGCGAGTTGGCCGCGAAAGGCGTTGGCGCCGTCGAACCGAACCCGCCTGTCGGTGCCGTCGTTGTCGATGACAATCTGCGGTCTATCGGCGAAGGATTTCACGAATCGTTCGGAACGGCGCATGCGGAAGTGAACGCGCTCAGGCAAGCCGGAGAGAACGCGCACGGGGCAACGCTGTTTGTCACGCTCGAACCCTGCTGTCACACCGGCAAGACGCCGCCATGCACATGGGCGGTTATCGATGCCGGCATCAAAAAAGTCGTCATCGGCATGCGCGATCCATCGCCCCACGCCGACGGCCGGGGCATCGCAGAATTGCAGCAGGCCGGCATCGAGGTTGAGGTGGGTGTACTCGCAGCGGAAGCCGCACGACTGGCGGCCCCGTTCGTCAAACGCGTCAGCAGGTCGCTTCCCTACGTACACGCCAAATGGGCCATGACGCTCGACGGGAAGATCGCAACGCGAACGGGCGACTCGCAGTGGATTTCCAATGAGGCATCCCGTCGAAAGGTCCACGAGTTAAGAGGACGAATGGATGCGATCGTCGTCGGCCGCGGCACAGCGATTGCCGACGATCCGCTGCTGACGGCTCGTCCGCCCGGACCGCGCACACCCGTTCGCATCGTATTCGACAGTCGGGCGGAATTGCCCGCGACTTCACAACTCGTTCGCACCGCGGCTGACGTCCCGTTACTGGTGGTCGCGCACCAATCGGCGACAGCAGGGAACATCGCAAAGTTAACCTCAGCAGGTGCCGAAGTGCTGACGTTTGACACCGCAGGCGATGCGGCAGAGACCGCCAGCCACCCCGATCCACGCGCGCTGCTCGAAGAGTTGGGCCGCCGTGAAATGACCAACGTGCTGCTGGAAGGCGGTGGCCAACTGCTCGGCACGTTCTTTGATCAACAACTCATCGACGAATGCCACATCTTCGTTGCACCGAAACTTGTCGGCGGCGCCGATGCGATTGGACCGCTATCAGGTCGGGGCGTCGAACAGATGGCAGCCGCCGTGGGACTCATCGACGCGCAGATCGAATTGGTCGATGGTGACATCTACATTGACGGCCCGCTATCAACGACGAACGGCGGCTGAGAATCCCACTCATTTCTCTTCGCCGCGTTCCAGTTCGTCCAAGCCCTTCTGTAGCAGCTTCAAGTATTGACCGTACTGCCGGTCAAGATCGGAAAACTGCGTGGACGTTAAGTCGGCGAGCGATTCCGTGTAGCCAACCGGCCGAAGTTCCGGGTGATAGAGTTGCGACAGGTGCCGAATCAACGCATCGCGATATCGGCCGTCGTCGTAGTGCATGAAAAAATGTGCCAGTCCCGAAGCCTGGCTATAGTTCTTCGCCAGGATGCTTCGTTCCTTCATCTGAAAGGCCCGCATGCCCATGCTGGCGAAACGGCCTAACGGCACGTAATACTCATCAACCAGATACCGATGCCGGGCGGCGTGAAAGCGGGTGTAGCGCGGATCGCCCAATGCCAGCCGGCCCGGCGTTCGCGAATAGGACTCCATGTAGCAGGCGATTCCTTCGATGATCCAGAAGTTCTCCTCGACGGCAATCGGCCGTTCCCTCAACGAACTCTCATAAAACAACTGATGCGTCGCTTCATGGAACAGCGTCCGATCGTTCGACTCGGCATCGTCGTGGTAGAAATAACACGTGCGGTCGGTCGTGAAAAACAGCCCATTGGTAATCGCAATTTGTGGAATCTTCTTGACCAATCGTTGATTGTATTCGTCACGCGTGCGGTAGTAGTGGATTTCGTGTGGTCTATTCCGGCTGGTTTGGAACGAACCTCGTCCGCTGAAGAGCTTCTCCATTTGCTCGGGCGTGTTAAAGAACCCGGCGAAAATCTGAAAGAAGTTGTCGTAGAATTCTTCCAGCGACTTCGCCACGGCAACGCCGCGTTCCAAACTGTGATTTGTCTTCACCAGAAAATGATCGGTGCGCACTTCCCAGGCGAATTTGAAATCGCGGCGAAACTCGGTTTCCTGTGCCGCCGTCATCCAACGGCCGTTGAAGTAACGTTGCCCCTTCTCATAATTCTCGACGTGCGACTTCAACAGCCAGCCATACGTCTCATGCCAGACGTATTTCTTCTGCATTTTGGCCGCGAATGGAGTAATCCATTCGTTGCGGCTGCGTTTGTAACCCAATAGTCGCCGTGCCGTACTGTGATCGGGATCATGTCGCGCGACTTCGCGCACGATATCGAAGGCGTAGCTGGGCGAACCGGCATACAGAACGCGCCGCGAGAGCAGGTAGAGTTGTTTGGCATGGTCTTTCTGCAAGAACCGCAACTGTGATTTCCACGCGCGTTCTTCGGCTGAAAGATCGCTGGAGAGTTCGGGCCGCACCGCCGAGGGCAGCTTGCCCATTCGCACCAATTCACGCGTGAGCGGTGCAGCCAACTTGCGAAGATGCTCCGCCGCCTCGGGCAAATTCTTGCCGTCACAATAAACGGCAAGCCGCTCAACATCGGCCGAAAACTTCTCCTGATATTCCGTGTGTTGTTTGCGACTTGTGGCCAGTTTACGCTCGGAACGCTCTCCGCGTTTCTGCCGCGATTGTGCGTCGGCGGTTGACGGCAGCCAGAGGACCAATGCGATCGCCCCGCACACCAGCAACGTGGTGATCAACGTTCTGGCGCGTAACAGCACTGTCATCGGCTTCCTCGTTACTGACCTGCATGCCAAAGGGTGTGGACAAATTACCTCACACCCATTCTATGGCAGGCCCGGAACGAGCGATAGATAAATCTCCGGCGGGTATCAATCGTCGCCGAATGCTGCGTCGAATGCCCGGCCTGACGGTTGGAAATCAACATTTTTGCAGAATGCTGCCGCTTCGGCCGCACCATGCTCGCGGTCCATGCCGCTGTCTTCCCATTCGACCGACAATGGGGCATCGGCCGGATATCCCACGTCGTTCAACGCGCGAATGATCTCCTCGAACCGCACACCACCACGGCCCACGCTACGGAAATCCCATCCCCGTCTTGCGTCACCAAACGGCAGGTGGCTGGTCAGAATGCCGGTCGATCCGTTCAGGGTGACCGACGCGTCTTTCATGTGCACGTGGTAAATCCGATCGGGAAACGCCCGGATGAATTCGACCGGATCGACACCCTGCCAAATCAAATGGCTGGGATCGAAATTGAAACCGAATTCCTCACGGCCCTCCAACGCATCGAGCGATCGCTGCGACGAATACACGTCGAACGCGATTTCCGTCGGGTGAACTTCCAACGCGAACTTGACGCCGCATTCCTGGAACACGTCGAGAATCGGATTCCAGCGGTCGGCCAGCAGTTGGTATCCCTCGTCGATCATCGTCCGCGGTGTCGGCGGGAAATCGTAAATCAAATGCCAGATACTCGAACCGGTGAAACCGTTGACGACGCCTATACCGAGCCGTTGGGCGGCACGTGCCGTGTTCTTCATCTCCTCGGCCGCCCGCTCGTTCACACCGGCGGGATCGCCGTCGCCCCACACATGTTCCGGCAGAATCGCCTGATGTCGGGCATCGATGTTATCGAGTACCGCCTGGCCGACCAGATGATTCGAGATCGCAAACAGTTGCAGGTTATGCTTTTCGAGCAATTCCCGCTTCCGCGCGCAGTAGGTGTCGTCGGAAATCGCCTTATCGACCTCAAAATGATCACCCCAACAGGCCAATTCCAGCCCATCGTAACCAAATTCGACAGCCTTCTTGCAAAGGTCTTCCAAAGCCAGATCAGCCCATTGACCGGTAAATAGCGTGACGGGGCGCGCCATATTCGTTCCCTTTCAGTTCGTCGGTGGAAATTCTCTGATGCAAATCGAACAAGACGCAATCAATCGTTGATTTGGCGTGGAATTAACTTAAAACAGACCATTCATAAAGTCAACGGACGGGGTTCTTCGTGGCTGTGCCCTGCAGCATGGCACAGCAATCCGAAGTTGTCTCGGCGCACGCTCGTGACCCTCGAAAACGGCCCGTTTGGAATCGCCAATTGAAAATTCTGTTTGAGAATGCGACCACCAGAATCGGTGAAAGCGCCGTTGAGGCCACCGAGTAAGATAAAACAAACAGGCACTCTCCCGACACTTCACAAATTTGGTTTCATACCAACGCTCGTCACCCAACCCTCTCCAGGTTGCGCCCAGTGAGCCTGCGGCTGCACTATGGCCGAAACGACGCCACAAGCCGTTTTTGCGGTTGCAATACCAAAATACCAACTCACGATAGACGGCGGGCTCGCACTATGTCACAATGTTCACCACTGCGGACTTGGGACTACATTTGCCCACTTGGTCTTGCCAAGACAGACGCGGTGGACTTACCGTATGTGCGAAGTGAACCCCCTGTGACGAAACGGCACCTGCATGAGTGGATCATGGCCCAAGATCATTCGGGATCCTGTCCATAACATCGTTCCATTTGAGGACAACAAATGTGACAGGCTTCTTCTTCATTTAATCAATACCAAGGAGTTTCAACGGCTCCGACGCATTAAGCAACTCGGGTTGAGCCAACTCGTATTTCCCGGCGCGGACCACAGCCGATTTGTGCATTCGATTGGTGTCATGCATGTCGCCCGGCGGTTCTTTGAGCGAGTCGCCCGGATTTGTTCAGGTGGTATGGATAAGGACCAGAAAACAGTCGTCTTGGCGGCCGCCCTCTTGCACGATCTGGGGCACGGACCGTTCTCCCACGCGTTTGAAAAGATCACGGGCGAACATCACGAGAAGCGAACGCTGGAAATTATCACGGATCGATCCACCGAAGTGAATTCTGCGCTCCGAAAGTACTCCAAAGAACTGCCAGAACGACTGGAAGTCTTCTTCGACGAAACCCCGGAAGAAGGGAGACGAAACGATGCTGGCATTCCAGCCTATTTGACCCAAATCGTAACAAGCCAATTCGACGCGGACCGTTCTGATTATTTGCTGCGGGACAGCTATGCCACGGGAACCGATTACGGTCGGTTTGATCTCGATTGGCTGATCCAGCATTTGAATGTCGATGGCGACAAGGGAAGGTTTTACCTTGGAAGCAAGTCGCTTTTCGCAGCGGAAGCGTACGTTTTTGCACGCTACCACATGTACCGGACGGTCTATTTTCACAAGACCACGCGTGCTGCTGAGGTCATGCTTCGGCTACTGCTGAGACGATACAAAAAGTTGCTGGATGTTTGCGAGGACGATGAGCAACGACAATTGGTCGTCCCTGAGGCACCTTCAATTTCTGCACGTGCATTCAGTGCCCCGATTGGGCTGACTGAATACTTATCCTTGGACGACCACACCCTGACAGAATTGACCAAGGGCTGTACGAAGTGCGATGACAAGGTGCTGAGAGAACTCGCCGAAGGTCTCTTGTATCGCCGGCTTTTCAAGGCGACAGACGTCACTGGAATCCTCGCACCGAGCGTTGTAGATTATTGCGAGAAGGCAAAGCAAATCATCGCGAACGCTGGATACGACGTCGAGTTCGCTTTTGAAAACGATGCTCCAAGCGACACGGCGTACAAACTGTACGACCCTGATGCCGAGAACAAGGCCACACAGATTTTTATTGAATCCCCCAGTGGTGGTCAGGTTGAATTGAGTCAATGTTCGGACGCAGTCAAACAGCTGACGAAAAAATACACCTTGGTCCGATACTACTATCCTGCCGATGTGCGAATCCAGATTCGTGAGAAGGCCGAACCCTTGCTGGTAAAGGAGTAAAAGGCATGGAAAACTACCGCTGGTTGGCGGGCCTCATCGCTGCACATCCGGATGGCCAGGTTGTCGGACGCACCCGACTCCAAAAGGAAGTCAAGTTACTGCAAAGCTTGGGATTTCCCACCGATTACGCATACATGATTCACTTCTACGGGCCATACAGTGAAGGTCTCCATTCCGACATCGGCCTATTAGAGGGAATGGGGTTTGTCACTGAGGAAGAATGTCTTGGTCAAGGAGGCAATCCTTACTACATCATTGAGACTTGCGATCGCGCTCCATCGGCTGACGTTTCCGAATTCAACGAAAAAATATCCTTGATGGTGAAAGCCGATTCAGTCGTGCTGGAGCTGGCAGCAACTTATGACGCATTCCGCGACACTGGTGCCGATCATGAAGATGCACTTCGCCGAGTCCGACGCAAGAAAGGATCAAAGTGTGACGACGGCAATTTGGGCGCGGCATTGAGCTTGTTGGGCAATCTGGAATTGCAGGCGAATTGATCGACAGCCTGCTGCACACGGGGTTTCACCTTTGGGTGGCCCACCAATGTTTTTCTCACGCACCAACCGATCACCCAGTTGCGGCCGCCCATCCAGCGGCGTGCCGAGGACGATAAGCCGTCCCTGCCTTCAAACCGCCATCGCCTCAAACCGCCGCGAGCTCTGCGGTTCCCAGATGCCGATTGCGGCGAGGATGGCGAGGTTGGGAAACAACAGTGGGGCGAAGATTGGGGCGCCGTAGATTAGGTTGGTTATCAAATTGGCGGCGGGGCCGGTGAAGTTGGCGATGAGGTGCAGGGCGAATCCCGGCAGGCCGACGATGACCTGTGACACCATTGTCGCTACGCACCATTTTAGAAACCAGATCTTCTGCGGGTGGATGACGGCGATCAGCAGGAAGCTGGCGGCGAATGCCGAGGCGGCGAGGGAGATCCGTACGGTGGGATTCCGTTGGCGGGAGGCGGACTCTGTTCGGAACAAGATGGAGACATCTCAGCGACGCGAAACTGGGCAGACAGCCGGCCGAGAGTGGTGGCATGTGGGTTGCATGTTTCGTTAGAAACGTTGAACCCATGGACGAACTTTGATAAGTTGGAGTAACGGCATGGGATTGGCCTGCATGCGAAAGCCCACCTTTTTCAGCATGCCCGAGAATTGAATCCGGCGCTCTGTCCTGCCTTTGCGGTTCGCCGGCCGCAGTGACCAGTTACGTCAGACATATGGTGTAAGAAACGCCTGCGCCACGCGGAGAATCCGATGCAAGGTTCACGAATTCGACTTCTGATGATTGCTGCGGCCGTCGTCGGCAGTTTTGCGATTGTCGTCGAGACGGCTCAGGCCGCTGAGGATGTGGCGGGAGCCGACGAGCGCTGGGCGGCTGACGGTCAGGGGGGGACAGCCGAGTTTCAGCGTCACGTTGTTCCGTTGCTGGGCAAAGTGGGCTGCAACAATCGCGCCTGTCACGGGTCATTTCAAGGACAGGCCGGTTTTCGCTTGAGCCTGTTCGGGCACGATCCGCGAATGGATCACAACGAGTTGACGAAAGACGAAGGTGAGGGACCGCGCGTTGACACGAAGTCGGTCGATAAGAGCCTGGCGTTACTCAAGGCCGTGGGCGAAGAAGGACATGAAGGCGGCATCCTGATGAAGGAGGGAAGCTGGCAGCACCGCCTGTTCCGTTCGTGGATTGTCGGCGGGGCCGGATTCGACCCGAAGAAAGAAGCGAAACTCGAACGGCTGGAAGTGTCGCCGAAAGAAGTCCGGCTGAACCTGGACAACATGCAACAGCAGACGCCACTGCGAACGGTTGCTTACTTTTCCGACGGCACCGCGGAAGACGTCACCTGCCTGACGAATTTCTCCACCAACGACGAGTCGGTCGTCGAGGTCACCGAGGATGGCCGGATTTCCGCAACCGGTTCCGGCGATACGGCCGTCGTCGCAACGTTCGGCGGGGCGGTTGTCACGACGCAGGCTGTCGTCCCGGTGAAAGACGACGGCAAACCGTTTCCTGAGTTTCCGGCCAACAATGAAGTCGATCGTCTCGTGCTGGCCAAGCTGAAGAAGGTTGGCATTCGCCCGTCGGAATTGAGCAGCGACGAGGTGTTTCTGCGACGCCTGTTTCTGGATGTCATCGGTACCCTGCCGACGTCGGACGAGGTCCGTAAATTTCTCGCCGACAAGAGCCCCGATAAGCGCTCGAAGCTGATCGACCAACTGCTGGAACGCCCCGAGTACGGCATGTACTGGGCCACGAAGTTTTCGGACTGGACCGGTAACGACAACCGTTTTACGCCGCAACCGCGGGCCAAGACCGGCTGGCTGTGGCACGATTGGCTTCGTGACAAACTGGTCCGCAACGTGCCGTACGACGAAATCGTGGGCGGCTTCCTTGTCGCCACCACGCGCGAAGGCCGTCCACTCGACGACGTGATTGCCGACTACAAGACGATTGAAAAGAACCTGGTCAAGGGATTCGACGACGGAACCTATGCCCGCCGAAAGACGAACGACATCTTCTGGCTGAAAGCCGGCAACAGCAGACCGGAAACGGCGGGAATGCAAGCGGCGTATGCGTTCCTCGGGGTGAGACTGGCTTGCGCCCGGTGCCACAAGCATCCGTTCGACCGCTGGACTCAGGAAGACTTCAACGGGTTCATGGCGTTCTTCTCGGCAGTCGACCGTGTGGTGCCTAAAGACGTACCAAAGGCGATCACCAAGAAGAAAAGTCAAAGCAGTTTCGTCTACCGCGAAGTCGTCGCGAAACCGTCAGCGAAGTACCTCAGGTCGCTGAAGCGAAGCCCGCCGAAATTATTGGCTGGCAAACGCGTTCCCTATGAAGAGGGAAAGGACGTTCGCGAGGCGCTGTGGGAGTGGATGCGATCGCCCGAGAATCCCTACCTGTCCCGCGCCATCGTCAATCGATTCTGGGGTCACTACCTGGGCGTGGGCATCGTCAACCCCATCGACGATTTCAACGCCGCCAATCCGCCGTCGAACCCGCAACTGCTCGACTGGCTGGCGAAGGACTTCATCGACCACAAATTCGACCTGAAGCATTTGCACCGGCAGATTCTGAACAGCCGCACGTATCAGCTCTCGTGGGTTCCCAACGACAGCAACCGGCTCGACGAAAGAAATTTCTCGCACGCGCTGCTACGGCGAATGCCGGCCGAGGTTGTACTCGGCTCGATCAATCAAATTACCGGCGGGCAGGACCGTTACAGTTCGAGCAACGCACCGGCCGGCACGCGGGCCATCAATTTGGCGTTGACGCGTTTGCGAGGCGGCGGTCCGGAATACGTACTGGGGATTTTCGGTCGCCCACTGCGAACGCAGCAGTGCGATTGCGAGCGAAGCAGCGAGACCGGATTGGCACAGGCCATGTACCTGCTGAACGACACCGACGTCAACGGCAAGATCGGCGCAGCAAAGGGCCGACTGGCAAAACTGATCAAAGAGTTTTCCGACGACCGAAAACTGATCGAAGAACTGTACCTCATCACGTTATCGCGATTCCCGTCCGACGACGAGATGCGTCGTACGCTCGAGTATGTCGAAAGCTCCGAGTCGCGCCTGACAGGAATGCAGGACGTACTCTGGAGTCTCGCCAATCTGCGGGAATTCATTTTCATTCACTAGCCGAGTGTCACAAAGTCACCTGCCGGCCATGCCCGGCGAGGACCTCTCAACAGTGTGCAGAGAGATGCCATGAAAACATCAAAACGCTATTGCGACGGAATCGATCGCCGCGACTTTCTCAAAGCGGGGGCGCTTGGCTCGCTGGGGATTTCTCTGGCCGGCCTGCTCAAGCGGGAAGCCGAAGGCGGCTTCGTTGGGGACTCCGTCCGCAAGAATGCGATCTTCATTTACCTGCCGGGCGGCCAATCCCACCACGATACGTGGGACATGAAACCCGATTCGACCGACGCCGACGTCCGCGGCGAATTCAGGCCGATTCCGACAAACCTGCCCGGTTTGGATATCTGCGAGCATCTGCCGAAGCTTGCCCAGCAGGCCGACAAGTACGCCCTGATCCGCAGCGTGCAGCATACGCTCGCCGCCCACGCGCCCGGTCAGCAGTACATGCGAAGCGGTAACAAGCCGATTCCGTCGCTCGAATATCCCAATCACGGATCGGTCATCGCCAAAGAGCATTCCTCACCGGCGGGCATTCCGGCCTATGTGTCGCTTCCGGTCAGCCGAACCAACGGCGGCGTCGAGACGCCCGGCTATCTCGGTGTGGCGCACAGTTCGTTTGCGGTGGGGGGCGATCCCAACTCGGCCGATTTCAGTGTCCGCGCACTGGCCATGCCGGGCGGGCTGACGCTGGGCCGAATCGAAAAGCGGATCGCCTTCATGCAGGGCCTCGACACGGCGTTTCGCAAGGTCGATCTGAAAAGCCAGGCTCTGGATGGCATGGACAAGTTCTATCAACAGGCTTACGAAATCCTGAATTCGTCGGCCGCACGCAAGGCGTTTGATCTCAACAAAGTCGATGCGAAGACCCGCGAGAAGTACGGTCGCACGCCGTTCGGGCAGGCCTGTCTATTGGCGCTGCGGCTCGTCGAGGCCGGCGTCCGTTGCGTGGCCATCGATTTCGGAAGTTGGGACACGCACCGCACCAATTTTCCCACGCTCAAAGACCGCATGCTGCCCGCCTTCGACAAAGGCGTCGCCGCGCTACTCGAAGAGTTGTATTTGCGCGGGCTGCTCGATGAGACCGTTGTGTGGTCGACTGGTGAGTTCGGCCGCACGCCGAAGATCAACCCGAACGCGGGCCGCGACCACTGGGCGCGGGCGATGAGCATGATCATGGCGGGCGGCGGCATTCGCGGCGGACAGGTGATTGGCAAAACCGACAAGAAAGCTCAGGAGCCGGTCTCAGCACCCTATTCCCCCGACGACGCCGCAGCCAGCTTCCTGCACGCGCTCGGCATCGATCACAAGAAAGAATACCACACACCCACCGGTCGGCCGGTCACCATCAGCCGCAACGGCAGCCCCATCAGCGAACTATTCAGCTGACACCACTCGGACAAACGCCAGCCGAGAAACCGGGATTCTGATGAAGTTCCGGCTTCTACTCGCACAGTGCATGTTGCGCGTGGGGCCAAAAGAAACCACCGATCAGAGAAACCACCGATCAGCGTTACGCCACAATGTCATCGACAACGCGTCCGTGAACGTCGGTCAGGCGGTACCAGCGGCCCTGATGTTTGAACGTCAGACGTTCGTGGTCGATGCCCAGCAGATGCAGGATTGTTGCCTGCAGATCGTGCACGTGGACGGGGTTCTCGGCAATGTTGTACGAGTAAGCGTCGGTCTGCCCGTAGGTGATGCCCGGTTTCACTCCGCCGCCGGCCATCCACATGGAAAAGCAGCGGGGATGATGGTCGCGGCCGAAGTTCGTTTTCGTCAACTTGCCTTGGCAGTAGTTGGTCCGCCCGAATTCGCCGCCCCAAACGACCAGTGTGTCTTTTAGCAGGTCGCGGCGTTTCAAATCGTTGATCAGGGCCGCCGATGCCTGGTCGGTTTCGCGGCATTGCGTTTTGATTCCCGCGGGCAGGTTCCCGTGTTGGTCCCAGCCTTGATGATACAGCTGAATGAACCGCACGCCGCGTTCCGCCAATCGCCGGGCCAACAGGCAGTTGGCCGCATAGGTGCCGGGGTTCCGGACGTCGTCGCCGTATTCCTTCAGGACCGATTCCGGTTCGTCCGACATATCGATCACATCGGGAATCGACTTTTGCATTTTGAACGCCAGTTCGTACTGCGAAATCCGCTCTTCGACTGCGCGGTCTGCTGTGCGTTTCAATTGCAGTTGATGCAGTTCGCCGAGGCGGTCCAGCATTCGACGACGAGTGCCGCTGTCGATGCCGTCCGGATTGCTGAGATACAGCACCGGATCTTTTCCGGACCGGAAGCGGACGCCCTGGTGCTTCGACGCCAAAAAGCCGCTGCCCCACAAACGGGAAATCAACGGCTGGCCTCCCTTATTCTTTGTGACCAGCACCACGAAGGCCGGCAGGTTTTCGTTGTCGGTGCCGAGTCCATAGTTCAACCATGCTCCCATGCTTGGCCGGCCGGGAAACTGCGAACCGGTCTGCAGAAACGTTACCGCCGGTCCGTGATTGATCGCTTCGGTGTACATCGATTGGATGAAACACAAGTCGTCGGCGACTTTGGCGGTGTGCGGCAGCAGATCGCTGAGCCACGCGCCGCTTTCTCCGTGCTGCCGGAATTTGAAAGGCGATCCTGCCAGCGGCAGGCTCGACTGATTGCCGCTCATCGCCGTTAACCGTTGACCCCCCCGAATCTCGTCGGGCAATTCGGTCCCGTGCTTTTCGTTGAGTACCGGTTTGTGATCGAACAGGTCCATCTGCGATGGCGCGCCGCTTTGAAAAAGGTAGATGACACGACGCGCCTTCGGGGCAATAGCTTGCACGGCATCGACACCGTCGGCTCGTGCATCGCCGGATTGCAGCAGGTCGGACAAGGCGATGCCGCCCAGCCCCATACCGAAGCGGTCGAGAAACCGTCGGCGGGTGAGCCCGGCTGCCGATTCGAATCCGGTGCAAATTGGAGTCTTCATCGCTTCATGACACTTTCGTCAAAGTTCATCAAGACGCTGGCCAAAACGGCGGCGGCGGCGAGTCGCGGAGTGGCGATGGACGCGTCACGCGGTGCATCACCAATCTTCAAAAGACGTTCGGCCTTGGCAATGTCCTTCTGAAAGTCGCGTAGTTGTTCATCGTAAAGTTTTCGCAGAATCTTCCGTTCGGCCGGTGACGGTTGGCGGCCGGTTAACACACGGAACATTTCAGCCGCTGCGGCATCGATGTCGTCCCCATGTTTCTGCAGCATCCGCTGACCCAGCACACGGGCCGCTTCGAAAAATTGAGGATCGTTCAGCAACACCAAAGCCTGCAGCGGTGAGGCTGTGCGTTCTCGCTTGACGACGCACACTTCGCGTTTGGCCGCATCCAGTGACATCATCACTGGCGCCGGTGCCGTCCGTTTCCAGAATGTGTACAGGCTGCGGCGGTAGAGTCCCTGCCCTTTGTCTCGCATTAACGGCTTAAACGAAACCGCCACTTCATAAGGACGCACCGGCGGTCCGCCGACCCGCTTGACGAGCAAGCCGCTGGTGGCGAGTGCGTTGTCGCGAATCATTTCCGCCTGGAGCCGGTATCGCGGTGAGCGCGTCAGCAGTCGGTTGTCGGGGTCACCCTTGAGCAGTTGCGGCGACGTGATACTGGTTTGACGGTAGGCGGCCGATGTGACCATCAATCGCAATAGGCCTTTGACATCCCATCCCGACTCGATGAATCGGCGGGACAACCAATCGAGCAACCGGGGATGCGTTGGCGGTTCGCCCTGACTGCCAAAGTCTTCGGGGGTCTGCACCAGGCCGCGACCGAAGCAGAGCTGCCAGTAACGGTTGACGGCGACTCGGGCCGCCAGCGGGTTTCCGGGATCGGTAAGCCACCGCGCCAACCCCAGCCGGTTTCTTGGTCCGTCACTTGGGAACGGGGGCAGGCTGGCGGGAGTGGCTGCAGTGACAGGTTCCTGCGGAGCATCGTACGCGCCGCGTTTCAGCCGACGCGTTTGCCGCGGCGGGACCAATTCCTTCATCACCATGATCTCAGTGATGCCGTCAACGGTCTTGCTGCGTTCTTCGCGGACCGACCGGAGCGCCACCAATTGCTTGCGGTACTCGGCATCGGTGGTTGCCAGATAAAACTTCAGCAACGAAGCCGTTTGGTCTTTCGAGAGCGCATCGCCCGGCTGCTTCAAAAGGTCGGCCAGCGAGTGGCCGTCGTGTAGTTGCGCGACCTCGATCGGTACCAATTGACGGTTGAAGACCTGGAATTCATCGACCAACCCGCGAGTGAATCCACGGTCTCGGTTTCGCGCCCCAATGGAGATGTTGTCGCTGCCACCGCCGGTGATGTTCTTATAAAGGTTGTCGCGGACGACCACCGTTGGAGTCGATTTGCCATTGATGAATAACCGAACGCCGGCAGCGGAACTGGAGCCATCGTAAGCAACTGCAATGTGCAACCACGTGTCGGTCGGAATGCGGTCGCGAGTCCGGACGCGGATGGCATTGCCGGGCCAGAAGTGAATCAGCGAAAAGCTGAGCCGCCCCTCTTCAATCAGCAGTTGATAGCCGCGACTGCCGGCATCCGTCCAAGACTTGGAACGGTGAAAAACAACGGCCCGCTCCTTCACGTCCGGCGTATTCATCCACAGGGCGACGGAAAACGGATCGCTGCGGCGAAAGTTGCCGACCTTCATCCCGATCACGTCATCTCCAGTCAGCCGGACGGCTTGGCCAGTCGGACCGGGTACAACAACATTCGCACCGTGGTTACCGTTTTCAAAATCGAGATGAGCAATCCGTCCAGGAATGTCCGGCTTTGCCTTTTGTGCAGTCAACCACTGCCCAAACGCCGTCTGCCGTTCATCGGTCAAGGCTTGCAACTTCTTAACTTCCACTGCAATTCGGTCTTCGACATCAGCCATTTTTGCCTTCGTCGCGGCGTTAGCCATCCGCAACGTCGGCGTTGGCACCGACGATGTGTACCACGAATACAGGCCCGCTTCGTCGATGTTGTTGAAGAACGCGAAGAGTTGGTAATACTCCTTCTGCGTCACGGGGTCATATTTGTGGTCGTGACATCGACAACACTCCAGCGTTAGTCCCAGAAACGCGGTCCCAAATGTATGTGTGCGGTCGGCCACGTATTCCACACGAAATTCTTCGGGCGTGCTGCCCCCTTCGACCTTTTGCGAATGCAGCCGATTGAAGGTGGTCGCCAGAATCTGTTCGTCGGTGGCGTTCGGCAGCAAGTCTCCCGCCAATTGCCACGTGACGAAATCCTTGTACGGCATGTTTTGATTGAAGGATTTGATGACCCAGTCTCGCCACGGCCAAACGTAACGCGTGCGATCCTGCTGGTAACCGTACGAGTCCGCATACCGAGCCACGTCGAGCCAATTGGCGGTCATCCGTTCGCCGAACTCTTTCTTCGCAAACATCCGATCGACAAGCTTCGCGTAGGCGTCCGGCGATTTGTCGGCCAGAAATGCATCGATTTCTTCAAGCGTCGGCGGCAAACCGGTCAGGTCGAAACTCAAACGTCGGATCAACTTTTCGCGACTCGCCAGCGGCGACGGTGCGAGCCGTTCCGCTTCGATTCGAGCAAGAATGAAACGATCGATTTCGTTCTTCGGCCAGTCCACCCGTTTCACTTTCGGCAACACATCCGCCTGGATCGGCTCGAAGGCCCAATGTTTGTCGTAACGGGCTCCCTGCTTAATCCAACGCCGCAGTAGTTCGATTTCTGACGGAGTCAGCGACAACTTCGAATCTGCAGGCGGCATTTGTTCGTCCGGGTCGGAACTGGTTACGCGTTGAAGCAAACCGCTCGGTTTTGATTTGTCGAACGTCAACACGTGCTTGGCATCGTCGCGACGGTCCAGACGAAGTTCCGCTTCACGCCCGGCCTCGTCGGGACCATGACACTTAAAACATTTGTCGGACAGGATGGGACGGATGTCGCGACTGAATTGCACCGGCTTCTCTTGCGCCGGTTTCTCTTTCACGATGTCGTCCGCATGGCACGACGATCCGCCACACACGACTGTCTGCAGGCAGGTGAGAGACGCGAGAACGAGATAAACAGGCCGGCTGCTATTCATGATTCAATGGATGCCCCGGTTCCGATTCTTCGTAAGAAAGTACGAATTCAATTCTACCAAGCCGATGCGCTCGCCACACTCTGGCTGGGATTGTTTTTTTGAACGCCGTTCCGCTTGTCACTCAAAAGCAAGAGGCTGGCCCACAGGCCCTCGGCGCACATCACTCTAGAGGCAGTTTCAAAACACCAAGAGGGTGGCTGGGGTCGTAGCGGAGCGAAGCCCCCAGATACTGCAATCGCTGGGGGCTCCCGTTGGTCGATCCCAGCCACCCAACCACGAAAAGGAGTTTTGAAACTGCCTCTAATTGAATAGAGCACCCGCCAACGAAACTGAAGGCGGCGCGTTACTTCTTGCCTTTGCGGCGCGAGCGCGAGTTGAGAAACGCGCCGAGTGCTTTGTGGTATGGGTCGCTGGTGATGAGTTTCTGGTAATCGACGCCAATTGTGCCGCAACGTTTCGCGAGATCGGCGCAGAACTCGTTGTATTGTTCCAGATAGATCGCACGCAGCTGGTGTGGATCGACGAGAAGGCGATGGTCGGCGCGTTCCAGGCTGCGAAATTGTGTGGGGCGGCCGAAGGGAAAGTCCTCTTCTTCCGGCGCAACAATGTGGAACAGAATGACCTCGTGACGGGCGTGCCGAAATCCTTTGAGTACGGTTGCCAGCGGACCGATTTCATCGAAGCAGTCACTGCAGATCACAATCAAGCTGCGGCGTTTGATGGTTGGCAATAGCTGCTCGAACACACCAGCAAGACTCGTTTCTTTCCCCGGACGAAACTTGTCCAATGTTTTCGCCAACTGCTGAAAACGCTTGGGGTTGGAAGAGGGTTCGATGCGATCGCGAACCTTTGTGTCGAACGTGATTAAGCCGCTGGCGTCTCGTTGTTGCAACAGCAGGTAGCCCAGCGATGTCGTGAGGAAGCGAGCGTAATCGAATTTGCTGATCGTGCTTTCGCCGTATCCCATGCTGCCGGAGCCATCGACGAGCAAGTAGCAGCGCAGGTTCGTTTCGTCCTCGTATTCCTTGATGTAGTACTTGCCCGTTTTGCCGTAAGCCCGCCAATCGATGTGCCGGATTTCATCGCCGGGATAATATTGGCGATGCTCGACAAACTCGATACTGGCCCCCTTGAACGGGCTTTTGTGCTGCCCCAGCATGTACCCTTCGACCACCAAACGGGCGACAACTTCGAGGTTGCCGAACTTGGCAAGTTCCGTCGGGTCAGCCAATGGCGCGTCGCGTTTGGAACTCGATTTGGTAAAGAGCTTGGCCATGAGAAAGTTTCGTGCATCGGTGCGAGAAAGACGATTGACTGTTTCCATGCGTTTCAGTGTGACGTACGGCAGAATCCAGAACAAGGCCGCCACAAATCTGATTAGCGGCGTGTCCAACGGGCCGCGCGTTGCTCCGATCCCACGGGGCGCGGCCCCTGGGCTTTGGGGACGTCATGAACTCATCGTTGTGTTGTCAGCCTTGCCACCACTTGGGTTCGGTGAACAGGTCTTCGACGCACATTTGGAAATCGGGAAGAATCGGGCCGCCGGATAGTGTGTCGTGCGCCGTCAGTTGTTCCGCCGGCTGACCAGCGGTATGCACGATGCACTGAAAGTCAACCGTATCGATAACCCATACCCGCTCGACGCCCCTGCGCAGGTATTCGCTCACACGAGCTGCCATGTCCCGGCGGCGGTCGTTCGTCGAGGCGACTTCCACCACCAACGTCGGTCGCTGTTCTGTCACCACAGCATCAGTTTCGGCGAATCGTTCACCGCTTTGGTAATAGCAGACCTGCGGCATCCGTACGGTATCCGGGTTCCGGGCGACGACGAGTCCCAGCTCAAAACAGGCGTAGCCGGCATTCTCGGCCGCCTGCAAACTGTCGGCCAATTGCTTCGAGAGATTCATCACCACGTTGCCGTGCATCACATCGGGCGGCTGGTACGTGATGACCTGACCTTCAACCAACTCGACCCAACGGCCGCCATCGGGAAGTTCATCCTTCTCAGTCGCGAATTCTTCGGCAGTCAATCTGGTTGTGTCACTCATCTCGAACGGACCCGCAATGTACGGTTGATGGAGGCAGCGCGGCTGGTAACAATCGTCCTCACGATTTAGTTATTGTAATGAATCGATGCGCGATTTGCTGTTCGGTCGGAAGAGGGTTCGCTTTCGATCGACTCGACCTTACAATACGCGCAGTTGCCGCGCATTGCGCGGACCTTATCTTGAACACTTGTGTCAATTCTTGCTGGAATTCGCGGTCAATATGCAAATTCGCCCTTTTCAATCATCCGATCTGCAGCGATTGAGAGAGATTACTGTCGAGGCGTTCGACGGCGTATCGATCGATCAAGCAATGGAGAACGCTTTCGGACTAATCAACGGACACAATTGGCAGTGGCGAAAAGGACGGCATCTCGACGACGACGTTGCACGTGATCCGGGGAGCATCTTCGTTGCCGAGGAAGAGGGCCGCATTCTTGGTTGCATAACCGCCTGGATGGATCACGAGGCAGGCGTTGGCCACATTCCCAATTTGGCGTTGACTCCGGAATCCCGCGGAAAAGGATTCGGGCGACAGTTGATCGAATTCGCGATCGATCATTTTCGCAAACACGGAATGACGCACGCCCGAATTGAAACACTGGTTCAAAACGGCGTGGGAAATCACCTCTACACGTCGGTCGGTTTCCGTGAAGTGTCGCGGCAAATCCACTTTGCGATGGACCTGACCGCCGGTGCCGATACCGTCGTCTTCGATGACTGACCGCGACGTTGTTCCGCGAAATCTGTTTGGTTTTCCTCACCTGACTGTGATGGCCAATGTTGAAGCGAATTGCCCTTGTCGGAGCCAATGGACAACTCGGCCGTGAGTTGCGGCAGCGACTTGGCGAACGGGCCATCCCGCTGAGTCACGCCGATATCGAACTGACCGATGCCAGCAGTGTCGAGGCAGCGATTGCATCAGCCAGTCCCGATACCGTCATCAATGCGGTGGCGTACAATCTGGTCGATCGCGCCGAAGACGAGCCGAAGGTTGCCTTTGCCGTCAATGCATACGGGCCGCGCAATCTGGCGATTGCCTGCGACGCGCGAGACATTCCGTTGCTGCACGTCAGCACCGATTACGTCTTTTCCGGAAAAGACAAGACAAGCTCCGTCGAGAGACAGCGTTCGCTGCCGTATACCGAAGCCGATCGCCCCGACCCGCTTTGTGAGTATGCCAAGAGCAAACGGGCAGGCGAACGGTATGTCGAAAACTTGTGCGAACGCTATTTTGTCGTCCGCACTTCCGGTCTTTACGGACCGACGACAACGCCCGGTCGCGGAAACTTCGTGCAAACCATGCTGCGGCTCGGCCGCGAGCAAGATGAAGTGAGTGTCGTCAACGATCAGACATGCTGTCCAACATCAACGGCCGATTTGGCAGCCGCAATTGAAGCGTTGATCGCGACCGAAGCCTACGGTTTGTTTCACGCAACGAACTCCGGCAGCACAACCTGGTGCGAATTCGCCCGTGAGATATTTCGTCTGGCAGCAATCGATGTCGCCGTGCAGCCCATCAGTTCTGCCGAGTTCGGAGCCAAAGCCGCGCGACCCTGTTACAGTGTGCTGAATACTCGCAAGCTGGCAGGCGTTATCGGTTTTGAAATGCCGCCGTGGCAAGAAGCGCTGGAACGTTATCTCGCCGACTACGAAAGAAAACCGTGACAACCATCGACGAGCTGCAAGACGCGATGACAGCAGCCATCGCGACCGGAAAGATCGGGACGCCCGTCGCGCTGCGCGTGCATGCGATTGTTACCTCCGATTCGTTCAACCCGGCTGCGACGTTGGATGCCGTCATCGGTCTGGCCGGCACGGCCTTTCCCACCAAGCCACAGCGGTTGACAGCACGCTCCGCCGGTGCAGGCCAGCAATGGAATGTCCTGCTCAACTATGCAGGCGGACAGACGCTGTCGTTCAGCATCGCGTCCAACCCCGATCGCTCCGCCGGAAATTGCCTGCACCTGCTGCTGATCGGCAATCACGGCATCGTCCGGCTTGAAGGAGCGGAACTGCTCGATGACTGTTCAGGGGAATCGCCGGAGAATGTGGTATACTGGAAGCAGCACATGACCGACAGCCATGCGAAACAAACCGTTGTCCACCTCAGTTAGCCCCGGTTGCTCAATTTGCCCAATGGACAACGTTTCCCCCACCCGATAACATATAAGCAGGCACTGAAGTAAGTTGGTTCTTCGGTTTCACGCTGGCGCCGGAGTTTGTTTCGCGGTACGCGCCGCCGGACCTGGAGTGATTGTTTCCCGATGTCGATTCACATGCACTGCAAATCGTGCGGATTCAGTTTCCAGGTCGATGCGCGCTTTGCCGGGCGACGTGGGCGCTGTCCATTGCCGGAATGTCGGCACGAATTCCAAATTCCTGCGCGTAGCCGCAAAGAAGCTGTGGTAGAAGGTGGCGGTGAGAAGCCAGGACGTCCCTCTGCGATCGCCACGAAAAAGTCACAACGCGACGCGATTCTGGTCCACGAAGATTCGGCGGCGGTTGCCCCTGTCGCCGAATCGGGTCTGCCGAAGCGACTCTATATTGCCGCGACCGCATTGTTCGGTGGATTGATCTTGCTGATTATTGCTGCCGTCTTTTTGCCGGAACCTGCGACCGAAGCAGATGCCGCCGAGTCTCCTCAGACGGTTAAAACGGAGAAGCCGCAATCGGAGCAAGCTGCCCTCTACCAGAAAACGATCCGCCCCTTCCTGAAGAAATATTGCTACGAATGTCACGGACCGAAGGAAGAAACCGAAGGCGTCGCATTTCACAAGTTCAACGATTTGCCGTCGGTTCTGGCCTCGCGAAAAGTCTGGGAGAAGACGCTGCGGCAGATCGAAGCCGGCGCCATGCCGCCCGACGATCACGATGCACAGCCGACAGCCGCCGAACGTAAACAGGTCGTCGCCTGGCTCGACAAGGCGCTGTTCGACGTCGATTGTGAACTGGTCGATGATCCGGGACGGGTCACCATTCGCCGATTGAACCGTACAGAATACAACAACACGATTCGCGACTTGGTCGGAGTCGATTTTGAGCCGGCCAAGGATTTTCCGTCCGACGATGTCGGGTACGGGTTCGACAACATCGGCGACGTGTTGTCGTTGCCGACATTATTGATGGAAAAATATCTCGATGCGGCCGAACAGATTGCAGACGCTGCCATTGTGGAGAACATCGATGCGAAAAACGCACAGCGATTCGTTGGTGGGAAACTGGATCGCGGTCCCTGGCGTCTGGGTGGCGACGGATTTATCGGCCTGAATTCCAGCGGGGAAGTTTCCGCCAAGGTTGAGTTTCCCCTCGACGGCGAATACCTGTTACGCGCCGAAGCGAAGGCCGATCAGGCGGGCAGCGAACTGGCGAAGATGCAATTCAGGCTGGATGGCAAACCGGTGAAAGTGTTCGAGATCAAAGAACACCGAAAGCCGGACCTCTACGAATTCAAGCTGCGAGTGGTGAAGGGCGATCACAAGTTAGCCGCCGCGTTCACCAACGATTACTACAACCCCAAGGCGAAGAATCCACGTGAGCGCGACCGCAATCTGTCGATTCGGTTCTTGGAAGTCCAAGGACCGCTTAACGTGACGCCGGACGACTTACCGGCGACGCACAGACGAATCGTCATCCGCCGCCCCGACAAAGACAAGTCGGTGCGCGACTGCTCGATTGAAATCTTCCGCAAGTTTGCAACGCGGGCATTTCGACGCCCGGCGACAGCCGATGAACTGGCGCGGATTGCGGATTTGGTGGAAGCAGCCGTCGAACGAGGCGACACGTTCGAGCAAGGCGTACAGATCGGCATGCAGGCGGTACTCGTCTCGCCGCACTTCCTGTTCCGCATCGAGAACGACGACCGCCCGCACGATCCGGGCGCCAAACACAATGTCGGCGATTACGAACTGGCGACGCGACTGTCGTATTTTCTGTGGAGCAGCATGCCGGATGACGAACTGTTCGCGTTGGCCGACAAAGGCACGCTGCATAAAAGCGACGTGCTGATGGCGCAAGTGCAGCGGATGCTCAAAGACTCGCGTTCGCAGGCGGCACTTGTGCAGAACTTCGGGCGGCAGTGGCTCAATCTGCGGAACCTTGCCGACATCAAACCCGATATGGCGCGGTTCCCCACGTTCAGCGAAGAACTGCGGGCCGACATGCTGACAGAGACCGACCGCTTCTTCGCGGAAATCATTCGCGAAGATCGCAGCATGAGCGACTTTCTCGACGCAAAATACACCTTTGTGAACGAGCGGTTGGCAACACATTACGGCATCGCCGACGTGAAGGGGAATGAATTTCGCCGAGTCTCGCTGAAGGGAACACCCCGCGCGGGCGTGTTGACTCAAGCAAGCATTCTGATGCTCACATCCGACCCGACCAAAACCAAACCGGTACTTCGCGGCAAGTGGATTATGGAGAACATTCTGGGTACGCCCCCGCCGGAAGCGCCGGAAAATGTTCCCCCGCTGGAAGAGACCGCGAAAGCGAATCCCGATGCTTCCCTTCGCGAACAAATGGCGCTGCACCGCAGCAACCCAACCTGCGCGTCATGCCACGTCACAATGGACGCCATCGGCTTCGGCTTTGAAAACTTCGACGCCATTGGTAGCTGGCGCGACAAAGATGGCAAGCATCCCATCGACCCGGCCGGCAAACTGCCGGGCGGCGAAACGTTCAAATCGCCGGCCGAATTGATCGAAATCCTCAGTAAACGCGATCGGCAATTCGCACGCTGCGTGGCCGAAAAACTGCTCACCTACGCAATTGGGCGGGGTTTGGAGTATTACGATAAGTGTGCTGTTGATAAAATTGTCAGCAAAGCCGCCCGAAACGACTACCGCTTCTCGGCGTTTGTGGTCGAAATAGTTAATAGCCGCCCGTTTTTAATGCGGCGTGGCGATCAAGGAGAGAACGAGTGACTGTCAGCACCCAATTGCAACGCCGTACGTTTCTTAAAGGTCTGGGCGCATCGATGGCGCTGCCGATGCTGGAATGCATGCAGCCCGGTTTGACGCTATCGACGGCCGCTGCCGCCGAGACCGCGACAGCCGCGCCGGTGCGAATGGCGTTCGTCTTCTTCCCCAACGGGGCGATTATGCCCAACTGGAAACCCGAGGGCGAAGGAACCGACTACACGCTGTCGCATACGCTGGAACCGCTGAAGGATTTCCGTGGCGATTTCAATGTCATTTCCGGATTGGCACAAGACAACGGCCGCGCCAAAGGCGACGGCCCCGGCGACCATGCCCGCTGCGCATCGACCTACCTGACCGGAGCGCATCCGGTAAAAACATCGGGGGCAAATATCAAAGTCGGTATTTCCGTCGATCAGATGGCAGCAGCCGAAATCGGCAAGCAAACTCGGTTGCCTTCATTGGAGTTGGGTGTCGATCGCGGCCGCAACGCGGGCAACTGCGATTCGGGATATAGCTGCGCCTATTCATCCAACGTTTCCTGGAAGACGGCGACCACGCCGATGGCCAAGGAAATCAACCCCCGGCTCGCTTTCGAACGGCTGTTCGGCGTGAACCAGAAGGACGAAAAGAAACGCCTGCGTCGCGAACTGTACCGCAAGAGCATTCTCGATCTGGTACGTGCAGACGCCCAGCAGCTCAAGAACCGGCTCGGCGCAACCGACCGCCAGAAAATCGACGAGTACTTCACCAGCGTCCGCGAGATCGAACAGCGAATTGCACGCTCGGCCGCCAAACGGCACGAGGTCCCCGAGTTCGACATCCCCGAAGGCATGCCCCGCGAGCAGACGGAACACATCCGCCTGATGTACGATCTGATGGTACTCGCCTTCCAGACCGACACCACCCGCGTTTCCACCTTCATGCTGGCCAACGCCGGGGCCAACCGCAGCTATTCAATGGTCGGCGTGAAAGACGGTTGGCATAGCCTGTCGCATCACCGCAACGACGAAAAGAAAATGGCCGACATCACCAAAATCGACCGCTTTCTCGTCGAGCAGTTCGGCTACTTCCTCGGCAAACTCAAAGCCATCAAGGAAGGCGAAGGCACGCTGCTGGATAACTGCATGCTGATGTACGGCAGCGGCCTGTCCGATGCCAATCGCCACAACCACGACGACTTGCCGATCCTGCTGGCCGGCAAAGGCGGCGGCACAATCGAAACCGGTCGCCACATCAAAATGGAAAGCGAAACCCCGCTGAACAACCTGTTCCTCTCCATGCTCGACCGCGCCGGCGCAAAAGTCGATTCCATCGGCGACAGCAAAGGCCGCCTCGCCGCACTCGACGGCTAAAACCGCATCACCCCGAACGGCGAAGCAACGGCACAGATCGCCCGCCGAAAATCAACCAGAGCACGGAAACGCGGGCTACTCCGTTATGCTTGTCGGCGACGGAATCAAAGCGGGATACATACACGGAGCAGCGGCCACCGCACGTGCTGTATGACTCCCTCGACCGACCGCATACCGCAGTCCCCGATGCACGGGTGATACAGGACTTAATTGGTTGACGTTGAAGGATGTTGATGACAGGGCCGGCAGTTGATCTGGACAGAAACAATAATGGGCTGCGTCACCCTTAACCGCCTGATGGACTGGATGATAAAAGTACCCTCAATCGGATTCGCAGAGTGTGATTTTCAAGATTGAACCAACCGGATTGTCAGGGGGAAGAAGCCGAATGGAGGCTCAGCGAAGGGTTCTGGCTGGTCGGAGACCAACGTAACCTCTGAGGGAATCCCGAGAATTTCCGTTACGGAAGTGGGACGTGACATCAATAGACTGACTGTCGAACGAGCCGCCACGCGTCACAATATACCACTCCTTGACTTCCATTTTTGGAGCGTCCGCCATCTCCCCCGATAATTCCGCTGGCCCCTTAGTCCTGTTCAAATCTACACTCTTTGAAAGTCCCACGACATTGTTTGAATGCATGCTTCCATAACACCACTCATTCGCATTTCCCAGCATGTCGAATAGGCCGAAATCGTTCGGTTTCAAGCGGCCCACCGGCCAAGTTTGATTTCCGGACTTTCCGATCGTCCAAGCGTACTCTGACAGCAATGATGTCGCCTGACCGTGATAACGGCTAGTGACACTTCCTGCACGGCAAGCGAACTCCCATTCCGCCTCGGTCGGTAATCGGTATCCCGTGCGCGTCAGAATATCTGTAGCTGCCGCCATCTTGTGACTTCCGTACGGCAGGTAGCACCACTGTTCTTTGGGAATCCCTTCCCGCCCACTCAGCCAGTTGCAGTACTTGGCCGCATCGTCGTAGTTGACACTAAGTCGTGGAGAATCGTCTGTTTTACTTCTGCGAAGATCAACTTCGATGTGTTTGATTCCAGAGCGTGTCTTCGCAAAAACATGATACTGCGCCTTGGTCACTTCCTTTGAAGAGATGGCGAACCTACGGCCGATTTTGCGCCGATGCTGAAATTGCGCCGATGAAGGAAGAAGTTCTGGCGATCCCATCAGGAACGTGTTGGCATTCAGAATTACCATTGTGTGGCCCTCTGTCGTCATGTACCACTGCCGCACACTATCGTTTTGCTGCAATTTGTCTTCGTTGGCTTTCAGCCGCCCGTCGATGGATTCCAGTTGCTTTGCCGCTCCCCACTGCCGCAATAGCCATTCGGCCGCACCATGCATGCCGGGATCAGCCTCTTGTTCATAAACCGTGAGCAGATTTCTGATCACCGGTTCACGCTGTTGCACGGGAAGCTGCTGCGCGCTGAACTCGCCCAACGCTAGCAGCAGCGCCCGGCGAATAGAAACATCCGGCTCTGTGTCCAACCGTCCGATAAGCATCTGCGGATCGACGCCCAAGGAGCTGATCCAATGGATGAAATAGCTTCTGACTTGCGGAGTCGGACTCTGCTTCAACAGTGACCACGCTTTGTCCGCTTTGCCCAGCTTCAGCAATGCAATGGCAACGTTGACCTGTCGCTCCGCAAGCCGTTTTTCCTCATCTTCGGTTGAGTTCGCTGGGATCTTTTCATTGAGAATTTCTTCAAGCGGCAATACCAAAACGGCGTGGACCGAACGCAGCGCATCCCACCACGTTTCCAATGCAACCGGTTTCTCTTGTACCAATTCAAGAACAAGATGTTTGCTCGCAGCCACCCATTGAGAGTTGTCGGGGTCAAAGGTCGCCAAAGCACACGCGGCACGAATTTGTCGGCTAAGTTCCGCGTCGGGTTGAATGACGATTGCCCACAGGTGGTCAATGAGACCATCTCGATACGGAAACAGTGCATCACGGACAGTGGTAAAATCGACGGACTGGCACGTCAGTAGGTTTTCCCGAAGTGGCTCGACATAGGCTTTGTCTTGTGAGACCAAAGCCAAGTTCAGCCGTAAGCGTTCTGCCTCTGTAAGGTTCTTCTTGTTTTCAAACTGTTCAAGTTGTTTGACGACTTCGGGCCAGAATGGCTGTAAGCTCTTGATGATCGAGGGAAGTTGCCGGATTTCTGCGCGGAGAATCACGTTAGCCTGTGCCAAAGTGCGATCAGCTTTGGATTCGACCGTATCAGCTTGAGCAATGCTCGCTAGGCCTTGAGCCTGAGCCATCTCTTTCTGAGCCGCTACCGCGTCATTCCGGGCCGTGACCGCTTCGTTTCGGGCCTTAACTGCCTCAGCTTCAGCACTTACCGCCACCGCCTGAGCAACAACAGCAACACGCCACTGCCAGGTCACCAGCGAGAACGCCAGTAGAACCACCAGAACAATCGAACCGCTTAGACCCGCGACGATCGGATTACGTCGACACCAGCGCTGCGCCCGCTCCAGCGAACTGATTTTACGTGCCTGGATCGGCTCATCGTCCAGCCAGCGCTGGAGATCGTCGGCTAATGCCACACAATCGACGAACCGCCGACCGGCTTCCTTCGCCATCGCTTTCTGGCAGATGGTCTCCAGGTCGCGGGGAATGTCGGCATTGATGCTGCTCGGCGCGGGTGGTTCCGTCTGAATGACGTTGAAGATCACAATCTCGGGTGGGCCGCTGAAGGGAAGCTCGCCGCAGAGCATTTCGTAGAGCGTGACACCCAGGCTGTATTGGTCACTGGCCGCCGTCACAATGTTTGACTCGTCCGGTTCGTCTGACTCCTCGGATTCGTCTTTGTCGCCGCGTGCCTGTTCCGGCGACATGTAGGCGGGCGTTCCCAGAATGCCGCCACCTTGTGTCAGCTTCTCGTCCGACGTTTCCAGTCGTGCCAGGCCGAAGTCCATCAGATGTGGCTCGCCGTTCCCGTCGAGCATCACGTTGTCGGGTTTGACGTCGCGGTGGATGATGTTCTGCTTGTGCGCATAGGCCAGCGCTTCGGCCAGTTGCATTACGATGCGGGCGGTTTGGCGGAAGTCCAGCGGCTGCTTGTCGAGTGCAGCGTCGAGCGTTCCGCCTTCAATGAATGCAGAAGCGATGTAATACCGCTTACCGTCTTTGCCTGCATCGAATACGGGAACAATATTCGGGTGCTGTAGCCGTGCCGCCAACTTGGCTTCGTTCAGAAACCGTTTGACGAAGCGAGGATTTCCCAGCCGTGCGGCGTGCGGCACCTTGAGCGCGACTTCGCGGTCGAGCTGAGGATCGTGCGCGCGAAAGACCGTGCCGAACGCTCCGGAACCGAGCCGCCCGCGAATCTCGAAGCGACCAAGTCGTTTCACTTTGTCGTTCGTCGGTGTTGCCGATGTCGCGTTCGACTCAGCCTGTGTGACATTGGGCGCAACGGTTTTCCCTGCGGCTGCAAACGTGAACCGCGTACCGCACTCTTTGCAGCGGCCCTGCTTGCCGAGTTTTTCTTTGGCGACCTGATACGACTTGCCGCAATCAGAATTCGGACAGAGGACTTTGGCAGTCATTCGTTTCCCAAAGCGTGAACAGGTAAACGGCTACCGGTCGGGGCGATGATTCAGTCATTGGTAAGTCGCGAGTATCGTATACATTCCAGCAGATTCCACGCGGGAATGCAAAACGCTTGCCACACAGGGTGAACTTCCGCTTGCAATCACTCCATTCATCCTTTCATCGACAACACATTCGTATGAGCATGCTGCACGGCACAAGCGCCACAAGACAAGCACTTCCATCAGGCATACCACAAACATTATGAATGCCACCAGGAACCGGACACGGTGAGGGGGAAAAGTCATCCGGTTGATTCGCACGACGACGGTTAACAGTCCATCTCTTCTATTTATTCATGCAGAACAACCTGTCTTGCAGCGTTATACGGTGCGATGAGATGACGCCTGATAAATGAGAAGGGGCATCATCTTCATTGGGGGGAAAAACGATGTGGATCCAAGTCGTCCGTTGGGCTGCCAGAATTATCGGGCTGTTTCCGGTTGGACTAGTTTCGTGGTTCGCCATTGCTCACGCGATTGGCGGCGAATTCAAGCTATTGACGCCGACCGAATCGCTGCAGATGACGGCATTTGTGGTCGCGCACCTGGGAATGCTGGTGCTTTGGCGGTGGGAGTTGCTGGGAGCACTGATGAACGTGGGGGGAATGATCGGTTTTTGTGCCGTGGATTATGTGACAACCGGCCACAACATCGTTGGCGGCTTTGCCTTCTGGTTCGTGCCGGGGCTTCTCGCGTTGTTTTGCTGGGGTTACACCTACGTGGAGAAACGGCGCGGACTTCAACAGAAGACAGATCACACTGGCACGCCACCCTCACAGCCAAGCCAGGTCGCCGGGTAGGTTGGGCTGATGCCCGATCTTGTTTGAACAAAGGCTTGCTTGAACAGAGGCCATCGAGTTTTTGGGCCTCCCCGCGATGCCTCTTCGCTCAAATTGCGCCGCGACCACATTTCGCGCTTGACATTCTTAGAGCACTCGCGTAGTGTACTGTCACGAGTGGTACACTGGTACGCGAGACGGTGGCTCTGATACAGGCGCAGAATGATGGCGGTCGATTTTCAAATCTCTATCGGCAGCACGGTTCCAATTTACCGGCAGATCATCGATGGCGTTCGCCGGGGTGTGACGAATGGCGAATTGGCGGTTGGGGATCAATTGCCGAGCGTGCGGGCGCTGGCCGAGCGGCTGCTGGTCAATCACAACACGGTCGCCAAGGCGTATCAGGCATTGGTTCGCGACGGCGTGATTGAGTCGCGCCACGGGCGGGGCGTGTTCGTCGCCAAGCGGCGCAACATCTACACCAAAGCCGAACGCCATCGGCGATTGGATGCGGCGCTGCAAGCGTTTGTCGGCGAAGCGCTGTTGCTCGATTTCGACGATGCAGAGATCCGGCAGGCCGTCGAGAAGAAACTGAACGATGCCAACGGGCGGAAGAAGCGAGGCGACCAATGAGTGACTTCGTAATTCAAACGCACAACCTGACCCGCTACTTCGGCCAGAAAGCGGCGGTGCAGCAGGTCAATTTGTCGGTGCCGCGCGGCGGTGTGTTTGCGTTGATGGGCCGTAACGGTTCGGGAAAGACGACGGCGATTCGCATGCTGTTGGGTTTGATGAGTCCCACGCGCGGGTCGGCCGAAGTGCTGGGGGTCGATAGCGCTCACCTCACGCCGGAGATACGAGCTCGCATCGGCTATTTGACCGAGGGCCACTTCGTTTACGGCTGGATGCGCGTGCGTGAATGCGCCAAGTTTCAGGCGGACTGCTTCCCGCATTGGAATCAAAAAGTGTTCGATGCGGTCATCGATCACTTCGGGCTAGATGCTGATGCCAAGGCGGGAACATTATCGCGCGGTGAACGGGCCGGCTTGTGTTTGGCGATGACGTTGGCGCCGGAACCGGAACTGCTGGTGCTGGACGATCCGGCGCTGGGTCTCGATCCGGTCGCGCGGCGGGCATTGGTCGAAGCGATGCTGGCGGTTACCAGCCGCAAAGATCGGACGATTCTGTTGAGTTCACATTACCTCGACGATGTGGAACGGGTAGCCGATCATCTGGCGATTCTCGATTCCGGCGTGCTGCGGGTTCACTGCTCCGTCGATGAGTTTCGCGAACGTGTGGGCCGATGGATATTGAGGTTTGGTGAGGGGCCACGGGAGATTCCGGAAATTGAAGGCATCGTCCACAGCCGTATTCTCGAAGATGAAGTGCAGTTGACCATTGCCAACCCCACCGATGAAACCGAGCGGCTGCTCGCAGGAACCGGTGCGATTTCCATCGAGCGGGTTTCGTTGAGTCTCGATCAGACCGTGATCGATTATTTGACCCAGCGCGGCCGCAGCGGTTCGTTGTTGCAGATTGTGGGAGCCGGGACCAAACCTGATGTCCCGATAAGCGATCCTGAGCCGTCGGCCGCATCGGCGGAATCATCGTGATTGACTGACGGAAACGAAACTGAGTTGCAGAGTTCTTCAGAAACCAACGGCACGCGGAACCGACAAGAATTCGAGGCCAACGATGAAAGCCATCATTGTTAAAGAGTTGCAAGAGAACGCCAAGTGGGCCGCGCTGATGCTGGTGGGCATGCTCATCGCGATGACCGTTGCGCTGTATGAAGGGTTTGTGTGGTCGTTTCGGCCGAGGGTGTTTCACGACGAGATTCTGGCGGTGATGATCTTCGGTCCTTGCTCGGTGGCATTGGTTCTCGGCCTGTTGCAAACGGTGCTGGAGACGCGGCGCGACCAGTGGGCATTCTTGATGCATCGCGGTGTCTCGGCGTCGCATATCTTTCTGGGCAAGGCTGTGGCGGGAATTTGCATGTATGCGGCCATCGTCTTGCCGCCGCTGCTGATGGCCGTCGTCTGCTGCACGTGGGGCGGCATCGAACGCTTTCCGTTCGAGTGGGGGATGGTGGCTCCCAGCGCATTAGGCGTGGTGGCCGCGTTTGGCCTGTACTTCGCAGCGATGTTGGTGGCGGTTCGGCAGGCCCGCTGGTACGTCAGCCGGTTGCTTCCGTTGGTCGTACCTGGATTGACTGTGGTGCTGATTCCGTTCGCCATGTTCGAGTTCAGCGAGTCGATGTCGCTGCGGGTGGTGCTTGTTGTGTTGGCTGCGGTTGGTCTGATGGGGGTCGCCGCGTGGGGTACGTTTATTCGATCAGGCGAAAGCCAGGACGTTCCCCTGCGGTCGCGTGTCTGTTTGGGGGCCGTGTTGACGGTGGCGTACACGACTGGTTTCCTCTGCCTGTTTTCCGGCGCGGTGGGAATCGCGCACGAAATGCGGTGGGGGTGGGAGCAACAGACAACGGCACCGCCTTATTCGGAGTTTCGCATCAACAGCCGGGGACACGTTGTCTCCTTCGAGTTTGGGAGCACGAAGCACTCGCAGTGGTACAACCGAAAATTGCTGGGCGTCACCGATTTGGATGAGCCTTCATCAAAACAATACGAGCCGCTGCTGAGTCAGCCGATGTTTGAACAACTTTATAATGGCGACGTGGATGTCACTCCCCTCTGGGACGGCATCCGAATGACGACTGTTCGATTTCCTCATCGTCTTCGCTGGTTTCCCATTGGTCCCTGGCATGAGAAACGGCGACTGCTTCGGCACATCGATTCCACAAGGAATGTGACTTCGGTTTTTTCAACAACGCGCGGCCTGATCTACGGTTACCAGACTCCGTGGTCGTACCCGACCGGACATCGTCCCCCACCAAATCTGCACTGGATTGTCGGCCCCGAAGGATTCCTGCCGCCTTCAGCGCATCCACAGAAACGCTTCGGCCGCTTCCTGGCTTCCACATCGAGTTATTGGGGCGGAGAACGGATAGCATGGGTACGGCATGTGCAAAGAGGGCGGGAACGCTGGGATCGAAAATTCCTGTTGTTCGAAAATGGGTTGTATGAAATTGATTTCACACAGCAAACGGTTCAGCCGCATTACACGCCGCCCGAAGGGAAGCGTATTCGCAGTATCATGTCGATCAACGACGACCGGCTGGCGATTGTCTTCGACGATGCGATTCACATCCATCAAGCTCGAGTTGTCGTCGCTGGGGAGATCGAACCCCGAGAGACTTTTGGAGTTTCTGTAGACGCCGCGGAGCTTGAAGACCGGGAGACTGTTGAGAAGAGCGAACTGAAACTCGCATTGCCGGGCAAGAGATTGTCATCGATTCCCGTTCCCGAGCCGGTTCGTTCATTCTCGCAGTTTGAATTTGGAGAACTCCCCAAGAACAATCAGATTGTGTTTCGATGCCAGCCTCTCGCGGCGGCAAATAATCGGCGTTTCATCTATATGCAGTCAGACGGAACGGTGGTGCGAATCCGGGATCTTCCAGGTCCAACGATGCCTATCCGAACCAGGGACGTGGTGACGTCCTGCGGGTTCGCGGCGTGTGTTCCATTGGTGTTCGCCGGATCTGCGATGATCATCGATACGGTCTCACAAACGACCGGCGGCACCGGGCCGGGATTGTTCCTGCAGCTGCCGTTTTCCGGCCCGTCGCCAACTGTACCCGTTGCGGCAGTCATCGTCTTACTGAGCCTGCTCTGCGGTTGGTTGGCCCGGCGGACTGCCCGGCGTTACGGCTTTGCAAAACGCGAGAGGGTTTGGTGGATCGTCATTGCAGTGTTGATCGGGCCGGCGGGATTGCTGTCGCTGTATTGCCTGCGCCATTGGCCGTTGCGGCAATCGTGCCACACATGCAAACAGTTCAGCCCGATTGACCGCGGCGCTTGCATCCACTGCGGTACGGAACTCGAACCGCCACCGCTTGACGGCACGGAAATCCTGCACGCCGAACCGGCTATGGCGACATGAGAACGCCGTGGGTTTAGATGCCCGCGAGACGTTCGGTGGCGTCGCCGAATTCCGGTAACTCCAGGCCCATTCGATCCATCAGCGAAAGATACAGACTGCACAGCTTTCGCTTGTCGTCGCCCGACTTCATATAGTCCAACGAGCGGCCGGTTTGGAGCGTTCCGCCCAGTCCGCCGGCGAGAACCAACGGCACCTGATTCGAGTTGTGCGCGTTCCAGTGTTCGGAAACGAACATGATGCAGGAATTGTCCAGCACCGTGCTTTCGCCTTCCTGCATTTTCGATAGCCGATCGATCAAATACGAATACTGCTCGATGTGGCAATTCACAATGGACTGGTACTCCGGTCCGGTGTTCGAATGCGAATAACTGTGATGATCGTCGCGAATATTGAGGAACGGATAGACCTGCCCCGAAAGATCACGCGACATCAACAGCGTCGCGATCCGTGATCGATCAGTCTGAAACGCCAAGGCGATAATGTCGCACATCAACCGGGTGTATTCGCGAAAATCTTTCGGTTGTCCGGTCGGCGGACGCTGACTCGCGGAGACGGCCGATTCGTTTTCTTCCTGTGACTGTTTATTCAACCGCTGCAACCGCCTTTCGGTTTCTCGGACGGACGTCAGGTATTCATCGACCTTGAGTTGATCGCTGCGGCTGACTTGGTTTCGCAAATCGTTGGCCTGCTGTAGCACCTGATCCAGAATGCTGCCCTGAAGTTTTCCAGTCTGCTTGCCGAACAGACTGTCGAACGCCAGCGACGGATACAATTCGATGGGGATGGGTGAATTCTCGTTACGCCAGGAAATATGCGACGCGTAGACCATCGAATACTGCGTCTCGTGGAATCCGCTGACCGGTTGTTCGCATCCCAACACTAAACTGGGCAGGAACGATTCCTCTTCAAGATGCCGCGCCAACGTTTGATCCATACTGACGGCACCGTGAATCACACGACCGCGCTGCAGCGACACGCCGGAGAGAATGTTGCCCGTGCATCGGGCATGCCCGCCGCCCGCGTTGCGGTTGTACAGACCGTTGATGACGTTGAGTTTGTCTTTGTACGGCTCCAGTGACTTCAAACTGGCGCCCAACTGCATTTCGGCCCCGTCGCCTTTCGACCACCAAAGTGGAGGCGAAATGCCGTCGCCGATGAAAAGGCAAGCGAAACGCTGCGGCACTTTCGTGGGTTTGGTAACCGTTTCGCCACCCCACAGATGCGCCGCTTCCAACCAGGGCAATGCGACAGAAAGCCCAAGCCCTTTGAGCAGCACGCGACGCGATACGTTATCAGATGGATTCATCGTCCCTCAGTCTCCTTGAGATTCCGATCGAAATCGGGCAGTCGAAAAGTTACGACACCGTTGATTCCGAAATTGCGGACTGCTCACCACGATATCAAATATTGTCGAAAAACGATATCCGTTCTTTGCCAGTTCCGTTTGCATCTTGCTGAGCAATGCCTGGTCGGAAAGCTCGACAGACCGACCCAACGCATAACCGAGGAACTTATGGCACAGCGTTTTGATGAAATCGCCTTTGCGTTGCAACTCCAGGTATCTTCCAAATTCCGGAACGCCCTTCGCCTCTTCCCCATTCGGCAAATGCACGACGTTATCAACAGGTCTTCCTGCGAGATCCTTGTTGCGGCTCCTGCCGATGGGATCAAAGCCTTCCATCGAAAGACCAACCGGATCAAATCGCCGGTGGCATCGCGCGCAGCTTTCGTTTTCCACATGAAACGCCAACAACTCGCGAATTGTCTTGCCGTTGGTGTCGGTTTCCTTGGCAGGCAACACGGCAACGTCGGCGGGGGGGGCCGGGATGTGTTCCCCAAGGAGTTTATGAACGACCCAGAAGCCGCGTTTCACGGGACTGGTTCGCTGCGGCTGCGAGTTCTTGGTGAGAAACACCGCCATGCCCAGCAACCCGCCACGGCCGTGCTGTCGCATACCGTTCGTCTTCTTCCACTCGTTTTCTCCGCCGCGAAACGGCAATCCGTAGTGTTGGGCGAGTTTTCGGTTCACGAAAGTTTCGTCGCCAGAGAGCAACTCGGTCACGGGCAGATCGTTTTGAATCAGGTGAGTTGCCAATCGCGTCGGCTCTTCAAACATCGCCTGCCGTAGCTCATCGTCGAAACTGGGGAACACGCCTCGGTTGACCGATTCCTGTTCGATGAAATCGCGGTAGCGCAACCACTGCCCAAAAAACTCCAATGCGAACCCGCTCACCTTGGGGTCCTTGAGCATACGTTGAGTTTGTTCCCGAATTGCTTCTTCGTTGTTGAGCTTTCCGGATTTCGCTAACTCCAACAATTCGGCGTCCGGCATCGACGACCACAGGAAAAAGCTGAGCCGGGAGGCGAACGCGACATCGGACAACGGCTTAACCGTCTCACCGGGCGGCGGCACATCGACGCGGTAACAAAAATGCGGCGAAACGAGAACACTGACGATTCCCGCACGCACGGCTTGTTCCACACTGAACTGCTCTTGCCGATGGATACCCGTGTAAAACTTCTGCAGAGTCTTTCGTTCCTTCTTCGTCAACGGGCGACGATAAGCGCGCTCGGCGAAGTCCAGCAGTTCTCGCAGATAGATCGGTTCAGCGCGTGTCGAGTGTGTTGCCCGGCGTCTCAGTCCTTGGCGAATGTCCTCAAAGAAAACGTGAATCGGGTGACCATCGAGTTCCGCACCGGTCGCCTTCACGTTGGATCGTTTCAGGTAGATCTTCTCGAATCGCAATAAACTGGCTTCTTTAGTCAGCTCCGGGTCTTCCTCTTTGATCGAATCAAAATCGGCGTGTTTCATGAAGCCGCGTTCGCTGCGTTCAAAAAACACAAACCCTCGCAACATCTTCTCCGTGATTCCGGTACCGAAATACAACTCGTCCCACAGGCGGTTTAACTGCCGGTTCTGATCCTTGCTGAGCACGTGCTTGCGAAGCGGAACGTCATCGCGAAAGAATCCCTCGACCAGATGAAAGCCGGCCGAAAGTCCGCGTGTGTCATCGACGTAAACGAACCGGTTAGGAAACAGGCGGCACAACGTGGCGCAGGACGACTTGAACTCGGCGGCAATCGGATGCTGCGGATCGATCAGTAGTTCAGCCGATTCGACAAAGTCTTTGTCCGACGGAGCCTGATTCCGCAGCGCGACGCGGGCGATGCCTTGCTTCGACTTCTGTCGGTCAAGGCGAGCATCGGCATAAAAGAAAGTGTTCTTCCAACCCTTGAGTGTCTTGGACGGAACGGTGATTTCAAGCAGCGTCGACGTTGGCAGCGCGATCTCGTCTGCACCGATCTTGTGTCCCAAAGGGTGGACGCCAAGCTGCAATCGCTTCAACTGATCCGGCGCATGCTCGGCAAGAATCGCCTGCAGCGAAATGTTGTTCTTGTCGTCGTTCGGGCGGTAATTCTGCTTGGGCGAGGTGCTTAAATTCAAGTCTTTGAAAATTGCGAACTCTCGCTTTTCCCCTTCGACGACATCCGAGACCTGAAAGAATATCTTGATAAACGGTTTCTCGGCGACCTGCTTGAATTCGAGTTGAAGCCGCCGGGTGCCGCTGATGAAACCCTCATTGAATGTGTCCCGCGCCGCCGCCGTTTGCGTCCGGCGATCGATGTGTTGAACGGGTCCGTTGCCGGCGTTGGAAACGATGGCTCGCGTTTCCTGCGGACAGAGCTTCACACTCAGTCGGCGAATGTATGCGGCCAGTTCGCGAATCTTCTGATTGACTTCGTCCGAGGCAATCGGTTCTTCCGCATTCTTCGGCGGCGGTAGAGCGTTCCAGCGTTGCGCGATCCAGTTCAAATAGAACCGCTGACCTTCCTTGGCGTCGATCAATGTGTCCCAAAGCGATCGCAGATATTTCGGGCTGAGACCGTTCGCCTTGGCCCATTGTTCTACGGTCAATGTCCGTTGGGATTTCACGCGGTAACGGTACGCCCAGGTCGCCTTCAGGTATGTTTCGTAATCGACGTTGTGCTGTTCGTAGAAACGGATAATCTCCTGCTCGTAGAACTTTTTCTGGTCAGCATAGGTGGTCACTGGATGAGGGGCGAATCTCATCCCTGTGGGTGTGAACAACACATGGTCGGCGATGTGTTGTGCTGCTGCGTAGTATTTCTTGAATAGGCTGGGCGACATCGTGAGCGCTTCGCCGGTATTGTTGAAGCCTTCGCCCGAAGCGGGGTCAACCGGAAACGAACCGGCCGGTCGAATGTCGATCCCCGTGAGATCGCGGATCGTGTAATCGTACTCGGCCCCTGTCAGTCGCCGTGGAAGAACGACACCGGGGTCCCCTGCCAGCTTGGTGGCCTCCGACAGCATCACCTGCTCCAACGTCGCCACAATCGTCGCACGCTCTTTGGCGGTCGGTTGCTTCGCATCTTCGGGCGGCATGTCTTCCGCCTTCAGAAACTTGATGACATGTTCCCACTGGCGAAAATGTTCGCCGAGCATTGCCGCCGACGTGTATTGGGTGAGATCGAGTTCGGCCTTACGTGTCTTCGGATTATGACAGCGCACGCAATACGTCTTGAGAAACGGCGTGACCTGATCCTGAAATGCGTCGGCTGCGTTCACATTGTCAAATGTGAAAGAACAGATAGCGGTGACCAGCAGCAGCACCGGAGATTTCAATGTTGGCATGAATTTGACTCAGTAACCTAATCGTCTATTTCGATTCGGCAGCAGTCTTGAGCGACCGCTGCGCAAGTTTCGGGCGCCGATGCTTCCCTGTCGATTATATGGTAATTGCTACGGTGCTTTCCACGGCGACACCGGAACGCTGTACGATCCTCTGTGACATCCCTCGGGACGCAGCCCGAGGGCTTTGAGAATTGACTGCGGCAATCGCGGGGATGACAATGGACCGGGTACGGAGTTCGATGCCCGATGAGAGAAAGCAAATCATGTCGCCGAACCTTGCCGCAGTCGTCCTTGCGATGCTCGTGTCGCAAGCGATCTTTCTTCAAGCAGCAAACGCCGAGGCAAACGATCGTCCCAATATCATTCTGATCATGGCCGACGATATGGGGTTCTCCGATATTGGCTGCTATGGCGGCGAAGTACGGACGCCGCATCTCGACCGATTGGCGGCAGAGGGATTGCGGTTCACCCAGTTCTACAACAACGCCAAATGCACCACGACTCGGGCCTCACTGTTGACGGGGTTGTATCCACGGCCGCGCGGCGGGCTGCTGAAAACGAATATGGTCACCATCGCCGAGGTGATGAAAGCCGGCGGATATTCGACGTGCCTGAGCGGCAAATGGCACCTGGGAAGCAAAGCGCCGCGACGTCCCAGCGACCGTGGATTCGATCAGTATTTCGGACTGCTCGATGGCTGCTGCAACTTTTTCGATCCGTCGATTCCCGATCCGAAATTCAAAGGCAGCCGGGTGCGCGTGGTCGCCAAAGATGACGTGCGGATGACCAGGTTTCCCGATGACTTCTACATGACCGACGCGATCAGCGACTACGCAACCGGGTACATCAAGCAGGCGGCCGATGGCGAGAAACCGTTCTTTCTGCATGTCTGTTACACAGCACCGCATTATCCGCTGCATGCCAAGCCGGAAGACATCGCCCGCTACAAGGGCAAGTACATGCAGGGTTGGTCGGCCTTGCGGGCCGCGCGTCACAAACGACAAATCGAGATGGGACTGATCGATCCCCGATGGAAACTCGCCGGCCCAAACCGGGAAGTTAAGCCGTGGGAAGCCGATGCCAACAAGCATTGGCAGGATTTGCGAATGGCCGTGTACGCGGCGATGATCGACAGCATGGATCAGGGCATCGGTCAAATACTAAAACAACTGGACGAATCGGGAGCGGCCGACAATACGCTCGTGCTGTTTCTTTCAGACAACGGCGGTTGCGCCGAGATTCCCGGCGGTGAAGACCCGCGACGAATTCCCGGTGTGAAAGAGTTCTACACAACATGCGGACCGGGTTGGGCATTCGCCCAGAATACGCCGTTTCGACGGTACAAGTCCTGGGTCCACGAAGGGGGAATTTCGACGCCGCTGATCGCACGCTGGCCGAAAGTCATTCGGCCGAACAGTATCACCCGTGAAGTGGCGCACATCATCGATTTCCTGCCAACGTTTGCAGAAATTGGCGGGGCGAAGTATCCGGCCGAGTTCGGTGGCGAGAAGATTCTTCCAGTTGAAGGGCTGAGCATGCGTCCGGTTTTCGCCGGGGGTACGCGGAAACGTCACGAGAGATTGTTCTGGGAATGGGCCGGCAACCGGGCGGTTCGCGAGGGCCGTTGGAAGCTTTGTTGGGACAAAGGCGTGAAGCGCTGGGAACTGTACGATCTCATCGCCGACCGGACGGAAACAAACGACCTGGCCGCGAAACATGCCGAGCGCGTCGTCCGCATGTCCACGAGATGGTACGGTTGGGCCGACGAGACCGGCGTAAGATACGCGCGGCCCAAAGGGAGTTGACGTCTTGTCAGTTCTCTGTTGATTCCGTGAGAACGACATCGACTAGCTGCGAGCCAACGGGTCGCAGTCGTCTGCGGTGCACTGCACCGCAGCTGATTAAGCGTATCGCACCGATGACGGGGCACCTATGCGGCGGCGCGAATATTCGGAGTTTCGTCACGTTGTCGTTGCTGCAGGCGTTCGAGGACAAACGCCGTGTGCAGCCGCAGGTTGTAGAACTCTTCCATGTAGGAGAGCGGAACCGAGACTTCGGCGAGTTCGCTTTCGAGCGTTTTCAGCACGTCGATGTCCTCGGCCAGACTGGCTGTTTCGCCCGGCTGGCGGAGTTTCTGATCGACCTCGCGCAACACACGATACCAACGGTAGATTCGCGAACGAATTCGCCAACGGTAAAGCGGCGGTGCGGTTTTCAATAACGGCAACAGCAGCGTACACAACGGCAGCAGGAACAGCTTCATCTGATTGATGCGGGCGGCCGCCCAGAATGGCAGATAGCGATACAAGATTGACGGCCCCGATTTGAAGTACCGACCCGCTACCGCGTTCATGGGATATTCGACATGCTTGACCGAGGGAAACTCGCCCGGCTCTTGCAGAATGCTTCCCTGCTTATGGATTTCGTTGGCCGCCTTGACGAGCAACGGCACCAAAGCCGGGTGTAAATTGTCGCTGGCGACCAAGTTGGCCGTCGGTGCCAACAGCAGGCTGTCTTCTGCCGGCGTGTTGTTCGCCAGATCGAGTACGCCTTCTTCCAATGTGACGCGAGAAAGGTAGGGGTGCTGGCGGTGGTAAGCGTCGGCACGATGAAAACTCATCAGCCGCACACCTTCGGTTTCGAGTAAATCGCGTATGACCGGCGCATGCGGGGAGATGACAAAGAAGGCGGCATCGACGTCGCCGCTCTTAATCGCTGCGACGGACTGCTCTGTGTTGAGCGAAACAGACTTGGTCGCCGAATTCGTTCCGTCACTCGTGGCGATGTGATTCTCCTGCAGGAGATCGAGAGCAACCGCCCGCGTGCCGCTGCCTTGCGCACCGATGGCGATCCGTTTGCCGCGCAAGTCGGTCAGACGCTGAACGGTTTTGTCGCCGCGATAGAAGACCCAGATTGGTTCTTTGTACAAGCTGGCGAGCGAACGCAATTCCGGCATCGATTTGTCGGTCGCCGTTCCGCCCTGAATAATCGCCAGCGAGACGCCGCTGTCGTCGGCCATCAGCAATTGTGTGTTTTCGATCGAGCCGGCGGTGTTGCGGATCTCCAGATCGATGCCGTCGCGCGCGAGAATTTCACGGTACTGCTGCGCGAATGCGAAATAGGCACCTGTGCGGCTTCCCGTGGCGATGACGATCTTCCGCGGACAGGCCGGGCCGATCAGCCAGGGGGTGGCAATGAGGGCAACCAGCAATGTGGTGAGGGGCAGCCACCACATCTTGAGCCACGAACGCTCTTTGTCTTTGGGTTTGAGCAATCCGGTTGAGAGTTTGCGCACTTTGATCGGCTCCCGTTTGTGGAAACGAAGAGCGGGACTGATACGAAAAATGCCCGTTTTCCGCAAGAGGAAAGAGGGCATTCGGTGCATTATCAAATGTCGGCACGCAGCAGGCGATGAAACCCCCGCGGTTCCGACCTCGCTCCGATTGACGAGGTCGGAGCGAGGAAAGATTTCATCCGTCAGTCAAGGTACTCCCGTCAATCAAAAAACTGGGGAAAGGGCACCAGTGAATCCGCTTCCGGTTCCGGCTCGTTGTCGAAGGCCGATTCGACGTCGTCTTGCCCGGGCCTTGCCGTGGGGAAGATGACGTCTTCTGAGAGTGGGCCGATTCCCTCGGGACGCCCGGCGATGCTGCCGACGCGTTCGTTGTGAATCGATTTTCCCTCGACAATCTCCTCATCGCGGCTCGTCAGTTTCGATTGCATGTCGAGTAGCGTGTCCAGAATTCGCTCGGCCGTGTCGATCTTTCGACGTTCGAGCGACAGGGAATCGCGGAGAGACATCAGCCGGTTGGCGTTGCTGTGCGCGAGGTAGGTATTGCCGCCCCGGACGACCAGATCGTCCTTGAGCGTCAACAGTTCGTCAATTGCCGAACGGGCCATCTCGGCGTCGTCGGTTTCATCGATCACGGTGTCCTTCAATGCAGCCAATTGTTCGACACCGCTCTGGGCTTCTGCGATCCGCTTGCCCGCAGTAATCGTCTGTTGCTTGAGGTCGATGAACTGATCGAGGTTGAAACGGGCTTGATCGATGCCATCGACTTCAGACAACGCGGTCCGCTTGAGGGCGGCCAACTGTTCGACGTCGGCTTCGGCCAACCGTGCGTCGATGGCTGCCGCTCGCACGCCGCGGTTCAGCGATCGGATGTGTCCCAGCGCACCGGCTGCTGCCGTCGTCGATTGCTGCTCGTCGATGATTGCGTATTCCAACGAGACCATGTCGCCCAGCGCCCGCGCCGCCGGTTCCGTCATTTCGCCCTGAACGATCAACGTCTCCTTCAGGTTGGCCAACCGTCTCAGCGAGTCGTGCGCCTCGTCGGTCATCACCTCTTCTTCAATCAACGATTGCTGAAGACAGGCCATGCGATCGAGTACATCGTTGGCGATTTCCGTCGTGCCATCCTGACAGATCACCGATTCGTGCAGCATGGCGATCTGATCGAGCGACTCGGCGGCAATTTCCGCCTGCCGCGCTTCGGCCTGCACGCCGCGACTCAGCCGTCGCATGTCATCCAAGGCATCGCGGGCGTCATCGAGGTGTGTTCTTTGCTCGATGAGGTTGGTCAGCAGACCGTTGACCTTCGTTCCCGTGTTGTTGATTCCAGTCAGGCTTCTCATTTGCCGATTGGCAGTCCTCAACCCTTTTTCGAGGGCCACCATTCGTTGATTCATCGGGCGTTGAACTGCCAGATACATCGACAATACGCCAACTGCCAGACCGGTAAGCATCATCGCCCACAAGTGCTTATGCAGCTCAGCCGCGTCGATGCTGTTTTCGTGGGTTCCGGTCGCTTCCAACTTAGCCAAGGGACAGCCCTCCAATAGGTTGTTGACTTCAAGCGGGCAATGAATCGCCACAAATTGCCGAGGCGAAAATCATGACGCAGGCGAAACACATTGCCTGCCTGCTGTATGCTTCTCAATATCGCCAAATTGAACGCGACGGCGTGCGGCGAAATATGCCGCAAACGGCGGAATTCAAGCTCGTCGGCGGGAAGTTCGGAAAGTATCGGTGGCGCGCGGTCGGGTTGGTTGGATTGTGCTGAATGTCAATCCAGACGAGTACCAACCCGCAGCGCCAGCGACCAGCCCGTAGCGCAAGCAAGGGTCTCAACCACGCCTAAAGTTGTTTGACACTTACTCGCGCTTCGGGCTGGTTACTTGGCCGTCCGTTTCGACACGGTGATTGATTGTGTAGGATTAACGGGACAACAGAATCAGCAATTCTCGATTCAATTGAGACGATATCATGCCGCATTCAATGAGCGACAAGCTGGGTTTACGGGTTTCACCGGTGTTGTTGGTTGGATTCCTTGTCCTGACATGGGGCAATCTTGCCGGCTCGATGGCGGCCGAACCGGCAGGCGGCAAAGTCGATTTTAACCGCGACATCCGTCCCATTCTGTCCGATGTCTGTTTCCACTGTCACGGTCCGGACGAGAAACAGCGCGAGGCCGACTTACGGCTAGACATTAAGACCGGCGCGTTTGCCAAGCGTGACGGCAGCACGACCATTGTTCCGGGAAAGCCGGGCGACAGCGAATTGATGCGGCGTATCACGTCGACCGATCCAGACGAACAAATGCCGCCCGCCGATGCCGAGCGGAAGCTCAGCCCAAAACAGATCGAGCTCTTTCGCCGCTGGATTGCCCAAGGGGCCGAATGGAAGCAGCATTGGTCGTTCGTCGCGCCGGAACGTTCTCCGCTGCCGGTTGTGAAGAACAGGAGTTGGGTTGTTAATCCCGTCGATGCGTACATTCTCGCGCGTCTGGAACGCGAGAAACTCTCGCCGTCACCGCCGGCCGATAAGACGACGCTCATCCGCCGCGTCTCGCTCGACCTCACCGGTCTGCCACCGACACCGGCAGAGATCGATGCGTTTCTGACCGACGATTCGCCCACTGCGTATGAAAAAGTTGTCGATCGGTTATTGAAGTCACCGCGTTATGGCGAGCGGATGGCCGTTCGCTGGCTCGATTTGGCCCGATACGCCGACACCAGTGGTTACCAGAACGACGGCGAACGATTCATGTGGCGATGGCGAGACTGGGTCATCGAAGCGTTCAATAACAATATGCCCTTCGATCAATTCACCGTCGAGCAGATGGCGGGTGATCTTCTCCCCAACCCGACGCTCGAACAACGAATCGCCACCGCCTTTCACCGCAATCATCGTGGCAACGCCGAAGGGGGCGTCATTCCGGAAGAGTTTGCGGTCGAGTACGTCGTCGATCGCGTCGAGACGACGGCCACAGTCTGGCTTGGGCTGACGCTCTCCTGCACGCGCTGCCACGACCACAAGTACGATCCATTCAGCCAGAAGGAGTTCTATCAACTGTTCGCGTACTTCAATAACCTGCCGGAGAACGGCCGCGCGATCAAAGACGGCAACTCGCCCCCCTACATCCAGGCACCCACCCGCGACCAGCGGAAGCAACTGACGAAACTCAAATCGCAGTTGGCCACCGCAGAGCAGACGTTCCGCAAGCTCGGCCCCGAAATCGATCGCGCACAAGCTGCTTGGGAAAAGTCGCTAAACACCGAAAAGCAGATCGACTGGACGGTGACCGAAAATCTCGTCGCCCGGTTTGATCTCGATGCGAAGTCACCCGCCGCTGAGGCGAGCGGCGGGCGTAAGCCCGCTGATGCGTTCGAGTTCAAAGACGGCACCCCAACCTTCACCTCCGGCAAACTCGGCCGCGCTGCCAACTTGGACGGCAAACGGTACATCGACGCCGGTGACGTCGGCAAATTCGACTTCTTCGACAAGTTCTCCTGCGGTGCGTGGATCAATCCGCAGGGGCCGCAGGGTGGTATGATTCTCTCGCGGATGATGGACGCCGACCTGAAGCGTGCGAAGGGATATCGCATGCGGCTCCGCAACGGCAAGCTGGAAGTCAGCCTGTCGGTCCGTTGGCTCGACGACGCGATTCGTGTCGAGACAGTCAATCCGGTGGCGGCCGACCGCTGGCAACACGTGATGATGACCTACGACGGTTCGCGGTTGGCAAAAGGCGTGAAGATTTACGTCGATGGCAAACTGCAGAAACTGAAGGTCAATCTCGACGGGTTGAATCAAACATTCCAGACCGATGACCCCTTCCGCATCGGTGCCGGCGGCGGTCCGGCGGCTCGCTTTCACGGTTTGATTGACGACGTGCGACTCTACAGCACGTCGCTTTCGTCCGCCAAAGTTGAGCAGATTGCCAACGTCGATTCCATTAACAGCATCGTCCGGGTGCCGTCCAACAAGCGGACGGGGCCGCAGCAACGCAAACTGCGTGCTTACTTCCTCGCCGAACAGGCACCACAACCGATTCGCGACGCCCACCAATCATTGGTTTCATTGAGTAAACAGATGGCGACGTTCATCGAGGAATTGCCGACGGTCATGGTGATGCAGGAAATGGAAACCCCGCGAGAGACGTTCTTCCTGAAACGCGGCGAGTACGACAAGCGCGGCGAACAGGTGTTGCCCGGCACACCCGCCAATTTGCATATGTCTCGCGAGGATGCGCCCAACAACCGACTCGGCCTGGCCAGTTGGCTGGTCGATAAGTCGAACCCCTTAACCGCCCGCGTGACAGTCAACCGCTATTGGGAAATGCTATTCGGCACCGGCATCGTCAAAACGGTGGAAGACTTTGGCTCGCAAGGCGAAGCACCGAGTCACCAACAGCTACTCGACTGGTTGGCAATGGAGTTCGTCAGCCCGCAAAATAAATCGGCGAAACCGTGGGACGTGAAAGCAATACTAAAAACGATGGTCATGAGCGCCGCCTATCGGCAGTCGTCAAAGGTCACACCGGCGCTATTGGAAAAGGACCCCGAGAACCGGCTGCTGGCACGCGGGCCGCGCTTCCGTTTGACGGCCGAAACAATTCGCGATCAGGCACTGTTCGTCAGCGGTTTAATGGTCGAGAAACGGGGCGGCCCATCGGTCAAACCGTATCAGCCTGCGGGCTTGTGGAAGGAAATCGCGACATCGACCGGGTATCCGCAGGATCACGGCGAGAAGCTATATCGCCGCAGCATGTACACCTTCTGGAAACGAACGGTCGCGCCGCCATCAATGGTCACCTTCGACGCAGCCGCCCGTGAAGCCTGCCAGGCACGTCGCGCACGCACCAACACACCGCTGCAGGCACTCACGCTGCTCAATGAAACCGCCTTCGTCGAAGCGGCCCGCGTCCTGGCGGAACGCACAATGACCGAAGCCGGCACGACAACCGATCGCCTGCGGCGCGCATTCCGGCTGGCGATGTCACGACGACCGAACCCGAACGAACTAAGAATTCTCTCCGCCGGCTACGAGGCGCATCTCGCACATTACCAGAAGAACCCCGAAGCAGCGGACAAGGTCATCGCGGTCGGCGAACACAAACGAAACGAGAAACTCAACCCAACAGAACTCGCCGCATGGACGGCGATTACCGGATTGATTTTGAATTTGGATGAAGTGGTGACGAAAGAATAGTTCGATGAATCAGCTGAGGTGCAACGCACCGCAGCTATTGCATATGACGCGATCAGTATTACGACAAACTCACTCAGTGAGGTCAAAACGATGGACCCAATCACCGAAAACCAACTGCACATCAACCGGCGACATTTCTTCGGAAATGCGGCGACCGGAATTGGCGGGGCGGCGCTGGCGTCGTTGATGGGCGGCGATGCAATGGCGGCCGACAAAGCACCAACGAAGCGCAGCGGCGGGTTGCCCGGCTTTCCGAATTACACCGGGAAAGCCAAGCGGGTGATCTACCTGTTCCAATCGGGCGCGCCCTCGCAGATGGACTTGTACGACTACAAACCCAAGTTGAAAGACTTGCGGGCAACTGAACTGCCCGATTCGATCCGGCAGGGCCAACGGCTAACCGGCATGACGTCGAAGCAGGACAGCTTTCCCGTCGCGCCGACAAAGTTTGAATTCAAGCAGCGCGGCAAAAGCGGCGCGTGGGTCAGTGAACTGCTGCCGCACATCGCCAATGTTGCCGACGATCTCTGTTTCGTCAAAACAATCTACACGCAGGCAATTAACCACGACCCGGCAATCACATTCTTTCAAACCGGCGCGCAACTTGCCGGACGGCCCAGCATGGGATCGTGGTTATCGTACGGATTGGGAAGCGACAACGCCGACCTGCCGGCGTTTGTGTCGATGGTCTCCGGCAGCGGCGGGCAACCATTGTACGATCGGTTGTGGGGCAGCGGATTCTTGCCGACGCGCTATCAGGGCATAAAATTCCGCTCGGTCGGCGACCCGGTGCTGTTTCTCTCCAACCCACCCGGCGTGGCCGACGAAACTCGCCGCCGTGTACTCGACGATTTGGCGAAGCTGAATCAACTGAAGCTCGAAGAATACGGCGACCCGGAAATCGCTACGCGGCTGTCGCAGTACGAACTCGCCTATCGCATGCAGACGTCGGTGCCGGAACTGACCGACATCTCCGGCGAGACGAAACAAACATTCGACCTTTACGGTGAAGACGCGAAGAAGCCCGGCACCTATGCGTTCAACTGTTTGTTGGCCCGACGATTGGCCGAGCGGGGCGTGCGGTTCATTCAGTTGTTCCATCGTGGCTGGGACCAACACACCGAACTGCCGGAAAAGATCAAGCAGCAATGCGTCGATACCGATCAGGCATCGGCCGGTTTGATCGCCGACCTGAAACAGCGCGGCATGCTCGAAGACACTTTGGTTGTGTGGGGCGGCGAATTCGGCCGTACGGTTTATTGCCAAGGCAAACTGACCAAAGAGGACTACGGCCGCGACCATCACCCCCGCTGCTTCAGCATCTGGATGGCGGGCGGCGGTATCAAGCCGGGCATGTCGTACGGCACCACCGACGACTACTGCTACAACATCGCCGAGAACCCCGTCCACGTCCACGACCTGCACGCCACCATGCTGCACTGCCTGGGCATCGACCACAAAAAGCTCGTCTACAAATTCCAGGGACGCTACTTTCGTTTGACCGACGTGCATGGAAATGTGATTAACGAACTGCTGGCGTAACATCCATGCCTAGACTAGGAATCCAACCATGTCCAAACTTACTCGCCGCCAACTCATTCGCCAAAGCCTGACCGGTCTAGCAGCCGGCGGGATTGCTTCACTCACATTGCGAGCCGACGCAGGGCCGACGGATGCGACGGAGGACGTTCACGAGTACGAGGACTTTCTCGATGACAAGGGCGTTCCCCGCATTCAGCCGGCGGGCAAGTTTGAACCGTCGCATCCGGATATTCTGGGGCCGTACTTCCTGCAGGGGGCACCGTTTCGTGGCAAAGTCACTCCGCCGCTTACCAAGGGCGATCTGCTGGTAATGCGCGGCCGGGTATGGGGACACGATACGAAAAAGCCGATTGCCAACGCGCTGCTTGATGTTTGGCAGGCCGATGCCGAGGGCAGTTACGATTTGACCGACCCCCGCAATCCGCCGCCACGCCGTGAGTTTCGCAATCGCATTCGGCTGATGACCGATGAAAACGGTTACTATGAATACGAAACGATCCGCCCCGGCGCGTATCGCATTGGACCGGGAGCAAGTGGTTTTCGACCGTCGCACATTCATTACATGGTTCAGGCGGGCGGCTACAGCAAATTGATCACGCAACTTTACTTCGCCGGCGATCGGCACCTGAAAACCGACCGTTGGGCGAGTAAGTCGAATCTCATCATTCAGCCGCAGAAAGTCAAAGTCACCGGCGGCACGTACGAATTGGGAACATTCGACATTGTGTTGGCACGCGTTTGAACAAGACAATCCAGAAAAGACAACCATGAAACACATCACCCGCACGTCGCTGCTGCTGCTCGCAACGCTGGCTCTTACGTTCTCACCAATTAGAGCGGCCGAGCGTCCCAACATCGTCGTCATTCTTTCTGACGATCAAGGCTGGGGCGATTTGAGTGTGCATGGAAACACGAACATCCACACGCCGCATATTGATTCACTGGCCCGCGACGGGGCGATGTTTGATCGGTTTTTCGTCTGCCCGGTTTGCTCGCCGACGCGGGCCGAGTTTCTGACCGGGCGTTACCATCCGCGCGGCGGCGTCTACAGCACATCGACTGGTGGCGAGCGGCTCGATCTGGATGAGAAGACCATCGGCGACACCTTCAAAGCGGCCGGCTACGCCACCGGCGCGTTCGGCAAATGGCATAACGGAATGCAGTATCCGTATCACCCCAACGCACGCGGATTCGATGAATATTATGGCTTCTGCTCCGGCCATTGGGGCAACTATTTCGATCCCGTCCTCGAACACAACGGCAAGCTGGTACGCGGCAAAGGGTTCATTATCGACGATTTGACCGACCATGCGATCAGCTTCATCCAGCAGAACAAAGACAAACCGTTCCTCTGCTACCTGCCGTTGAACACGCCGCATTCCCCGATGCAGGTGCCGGATAAGTTCTACAAGAAGTTTGAAGACGTAGAACTGAAACTTCTCCACCGCGATGTGAAGAAGGAGAACCTACCGTTCACACGGGCGGCACTGGCGATGTGTGAGAACATCGACTGGAACGTTGGCCGCGTTTTGAAGAAACTGGATGAGTTGAAGTTGGCCGACAACACCATTGTCATCTATTTCAGCGACAACGGGCCGAACAGTTTTCGTTGGAACGGCGGCATGAAGGGCCGCAAAGGTTCGACAGACGAAGGGGGCGTTCGCGTGCCGATGCTCGTCCGTTGGCCCGGTCAGATCAAGCCGGGTACGAAGGTCGGCCAGATTGCCGGTGCCATCGATTTGCTGCCGACGTTGGCCGACATGGCTGGTGTTCCACTAGGAAAGAAGAAACCGCTTGATGGCATCAGTGTGAAGCCGTTGTTGACCGCGACCGCAAAAGATTGGCCAGACCGCACGATCTTTTCCCACTGGCGCGGCCGTGTCAGCGCTCGCACTCAACAGCACCGCCTCGACCACACCGGCAAACTGTTCGACATCACAACCGACCCCGGACAGCGGCGCGACATTACGAAACGCCAGCCGGAAGTGGCAGCCCGGTTGACTGCGGCGGTGAAGAAGTGGAAGCAGGAACTTCTGCCCGGCTTGAACGATGCCGACCGGCCGTTTCCCGTTGGGTATTCCGAGTTCCCCGTGACACATCTGCCGGCACGCGATGGCGTGCCGCATGGCAACGTCAAACGCAGTGCGCGCGCACCCAACTGTTCGTTCTTCACCAATTGGACCTCGGCCGAGGACAGCATCACATGGGACGTCGAAGTCGCCACCACGGGGCAATATGAAGCGGTGGTCTATTACACCTGCCCGAAAGCAGACGTCGGTTCGACATTCGAGTTGAGTCTGAATGAGAGTCGAATTCGCGGCAAGGTAACCGAGGCGCACAACCCGCCGCTCTACGGTGCGAAAGACGACCGCGCATCGCGTGGCAGCGAATCGTTCGTCAAGATATTCAAACCGATGAAGTTGGGCGTCGTCTCGCTGAAGAAGGGACGCGGCGAATTGACGCTCCGCGCGATCGACATCCCCGGCAAGCAGGTGATGGACGTGCGGTATGTTGTGCTGACGTTGAAGTGAACCTGAGAAAGACTTTCCTACCGTAACTTCGCGGCGAAGGCTTCCCATTCGGTTTTGAATGCATTCATGTCTTCGCGGCCGAGGATCTTCTTTAGTGTTTCGTGGCCGGTGGGGTCTTTGTCGGCGGCTGATCGGAAGGCGTGGTAGTACTTCACCAATAGGCCCTTTTCCTGCAGGTAGTAGCAGAGGTAGCGGGCCTGCGAGTAGTTGGTGCCGGGGTCTTCGTTATAGAACTCGTTAGTGGTGGTGCTGCAGAGTGTTTTGAACGGTGGCACGCGTTTGTTGCGAATGGACTGTTGAAGACCTCGCAGCCGCCAGTTTGTGTAGCCGTAAATGTGGCCGTTCTTTTCGCCGCATTGCTCGTACAGCGAGGCGAGACCTTCGTTGAACCACGACGGGCAGGCGGGAAAGTTCGACGCCATAAACGGATGGACGATTTCGTGCACCAGCGTTCCGCCGCCGGTGGCGATGTTCATGACCAGCGCACCGTGCGCCGATGAGTAGTAGCCGAACGGCGTGGTTGGTTTGTCGCCGAAGAGTTGCCGGGTGTGTTTGTCGTAGCTTTCTTTGTCCTTGAACAGCCAGATATCGAGAATTCGATCGGGATCGCGTTTGAAATAATCTTGTTTAAGTTGATCGACGGCCCACTTGATGGTTTTCTCGCTGCGCTGTTCGACGGCCGCCTTCTTTTCATCGCCGATCACAACAAACGGTTTCTGCACAACGATGTGAAACTGCGGGCCGGGCAGTTTCTTTTTCAATGCGAGAATGTGCTGGGCGTAGTCGGCATCGGTCTGTTTCGTTGTTGTTGAGACTGCCGTGAGCCGTTTGACCGCCAGCGGCATGCGGATAACGGTCCATTGTTTTTTGTCATATTTCAGCGGCCACAATTCTAACAGCATGTCGCGTTTCATCCGTTTGTAGCCACCGTCACGAATGGCCGGTTCGTGGTAGAGGACTTCGTCGCGGGCGGCATCGTAGCCGAGAATCAGCCGAAAATGTTCGGTCGTGTTGGGGCGGTCGTTGTAGTGCATGCAGATGATGGACGGCACGCCGCGCGCGAGGTCGGCGTGCAACGCGCGGAACTGGTTTTCGAGTTGTTCGTTCGCGCGATCAACGGCAACCTTGTGCCAGATGCTGCCGATGTCGAAACCAATGTGCTTCAATGCGCCCGCCAACTCGCGGGTATGACAACCGCGTCCGAGCGCGGGATCGAGCCCGGCACGATCGAAGACGGAGTCCTGATCGGCCCGCTTGCCCAGTTTTTGCAAATACATGGCGGCGCACGCTTCGCCGCAGAAGTCGGGCTTCTGTTTAATGTGCGGCACGTCTTTGATTGTGACACTGCGATAAACGGGCGTGGCCGATTGGGCAGCGGAATCGGTGAGAAGAAATAACACCGCGGCCAATGTCAGCAGCCGGTGAGTTGGCATGGCAGGATCTTCCCGAAGAGAGATTGCGAATCGATCAGCGCACGAGGGGTCGCGCTTCTTGTGTGATGGTAACACCGATGGCGGTTTCGGCAGAAGAGGAATCTTCGCGGCGTTACAACGCTGTTACGAAGTGGAACACCGAACCGCGACGCAGAGCGTCGAAGATTTGCGTTCCCACGCAGAGCGTAGGAACGAGGGTACGAATGCGGTCACTACGAACCTGCTTGTCAGCGCATGCTTATTGATTTGGAGATTCTGCGCTGTGAGCCGTCGGGGGTGATTTCGAGAATGTGCGATGAAAACGGGCCGGCTTCGGGGCGGAGACTTGGTGCAATGAGTGGCAGGGTCCCGCGATTGGCCAACTGGATTGCGAACGGCCACGACTTGCCGCCGTTGCCTTCGATGACCCAGAAGTATTTGTTCGATTGGTTCGGCGATCCGTCTCGAAACTGGTAATCGACACTGAAACTCATGGCGGTGCCGTTCGGCAGCGATTGCGGGAGCGCGGCGCCAGCAGAAAGGTGAACGGGCAAAACGTTGGGCTGTGTCGTGATCGGGCCGATATTTTCAGCAGCGCCATTGTGAATTCCGTTCCCGGCAGCGACCTCACCGTTGGGTTCCTCGAGGAACTCACCAACGACGGGTGGCGATTCCGGCTGGGAAGCGGGCGTATCCTGTCCCTCGTTCCATGCCTCTTCGAAGTCACTGCAGCCAACGCCAACAATTGAGACGAGCGACGCCAGAACGATGGACGTCACGAGATACGGCGAACGGCGAGTCGGCGGTGACATGAGGTTGGCTCCTGGTACTGCGGAAGGAACTCACCGCAATTACACAGTTTCCGTCGCGTGAATACAATGCGAATCAACGCTTGCGGTTTCGCGGCGGCGCAACAGCAGCCTGAGATTTCACCGATTCTTATGCAGCCACACAATCAATCCCTTGGCGAGGTGCATGCGGTTTTCGGCCTGTTGGAAGGCGAGGCTGGCTGGGCCGTCGATCACGTCGTCGGTCACTTCTTCGCCGCGATGGGCTGGCAAGTCGTGCATGAATTTGCAATCGGCCGGTGCCTGCGACATGAGTGCCGCATTGACCTGGAACGGGGCGAAAATCTTGCGACGTTTTTCGGCTTCGTCTTCTTGCCCCATGCTGGCCCAAACGTCGGTGTAAACAATGTCGGCCGTTTTAACGGCGGCGGCCGGGTCATTGTCCTGTGAAATCTGCGCTGAGGGGAATTGACTCTTCAAGTCGGCAACGAAATCTGCGCCGAGTTCAAAACCGGCGGGCGTGCAGACGGTCAACGGCATGCCGGTCATCGATGCGGCAATCGCCAACGATGCAGCAATGTTGTTTCCGTCGCCAATATAAACCAGATGTTTGTCGAGGCCGCCGAACACTTCTTGCACGGTGAATAAGTCGGTGAGTGCCTGGCAGGGATGACGGTCGTCGGTGAGTCCGTTAATGACCGGACAGTTCGAGAAGTCGGCAAAGTCTTCGACGAGCTTCTGCGAAAACGTGCGCAGCACAATCAGGTCGCAGTAGCTGCTCAACACGCGGGCGACGTCGCAGAGCGCTTCCCGGCCGTGCAGTCCCGCCTCGGCACTCGAGAGAAAAATTCCCGCTCCGCCCAGATGTGTGATCGCGGCCTCAAAACTGTTGCGGGTTCGCAGCGACGGTTTCTCGAACACCATGCTGAGCACGCGGCCCGGCATCAACGCGGGTCGCTCGCCTGCGTAGTGTTTCGCTTTCAATTCTGAAGCAAGCGAGAGGATTTCATGGATATCGTCGGTGGTGAGTTCCGACAGTGATTTGAGGTGTTGCATGAGAAACGGCTCCGTTTCGTTTGAGCTGTCAGCAATCAGCTTTCAGCCCAGATGAATTAGTCGAAACTGATTTTGCGGCTGAGAGCTGATCGCTGACGGCTGATCGCTACAAAACAATGACGAAAGCCCGGCCTAGAGAAAAGCCGGGCTTTCGCTGCGTATGAAAGTGTGTCCTTGTCAGATTTCCTCGGCCATTTCGCGAAGTACGTCGGCGATGATTGCACAGCCTTCGTCAACCTCTTCGGCTGAGACGTTTATCGGCGGCAAGAGACGTAACACGGTGTCGTGCGTGGCGTTGACCAACAGGCCGCGTTCCATGCACTTGCCGACAGCGGGTGTTGCAGGAATTGTCAGATCCAGGCCGATCATCATTCCCTGAATTCGCAATTCGCCAATGATTGGCAGTTCTGCTTTGAGAGTTTCAAAATGTCCGCGGAACCGCTGTGACATTTCCTGGCAGTTTTCCAGCAGGTTGTCTTCTTCAATGGTGCGGCCGGTGGCCAAACCGGCCGCCATTGCCAACGGGTTTCCGCCAAATGTGCTGGCGTGGGTTCCCGGTTTGAGACTCTTCGCAACTTCCGCCGTCGCCATGAAAGCGCCAGCGGCGACACCGGCGGCCAGACCTTTGGCCAGCGTCATAATGTCCGGTTGCACGTTCGACTGCTGGTAGCCGAACCATGTGCCGGTGCGGCCCATGCCGGTTTGTACTTCGTCGAAAATGAGCAGGCTGTTGTGGGCGTTGGCCAAATCTCGCAGGCCGCTCAGGAAGGCGTCGGTGCAAATGTTGACGCCGCCTTCCCCCTGCACCGGTTCGACGAGAATGGCTGCCGTCTCGTCATCGATCAAATCCTCAACAGCGGCGAGATCGTTCAGCGGGGCGTAACGAAAACCGGCGAGCAACGGACCGACGCCTTCGTGATACTTCGGCTGTCCGGTGGCGGTCAGTGCGGCGAATGTGCGGCCGTGGAAACTGTGCTCGAACGAAATGATTTTGTGTCGGCCTTCTCCGGCGTGCAGTCGTGCGAGTTTGATTGCCCCTTCGATCGACTCGGCTCCACTGTTGCAAAAGAACGCCTGACCGAATCCGCGGGTTGAAAGGAACTCTGCGAAATCGCCCTGCGCTTCGGTGTACCACGTGTTGGGAACGTGAATGAGCTTGGCCGCCTGTTCCTGAATGGCTGCGACAACCTTCGGCGGACTGTAACCCAGAATGTTGCAGCCCCAACCGGGAAACAGATCGAGATAACGTTTTCCTTCGGCATCCCAAACGTGCGAGCCTTCACCTCGGACGAGACAAATGGGGTAACGCCCGTAATTCGGAATCACGTATTTTTCAAAGACGCCGATCGTTTCCTGGCTGCTGCGTGCGGTTTGCGTGGTCATGTTTCGTGGCTCGGTTTGTGTGTGACTTGAGGGGATTCAAGAAATTGTTATTTCGCTCGTTCCGCCGCTTGCGGCGTCAGGCGACGATTTCTGTTCCGATTCCTTTGTCCGAATAAATTTCCAGCAAGACGGAATGTGGAATCCGTGCATCGACAATGTGGACCTTGCGGACTCCTGCTTCCAACGCGTCGAGGGCGGCATCGACCTTGGGAACCATGCCGGCGTCAATTGTGCCGTCGGCAATTAGCTCGCGGCAGCGTGCGACTTCCAAATGGGAAAGCAGCGTATCGGGCCGTTCTCGGTCGAGGAAGATGCCGGGAACGTCGCTGAGGAAGACGAGCTTCTCGACGTTCAGCAGCCGCGCCACCGCCGCCGCCGCCGTATCGGCGTTGACGTTGAGTTTGCCACCATCGGCATCGAATGCAATCGACGGAATGACTGGTATGTGGCCGGCATCGCAGGTTTCCTGAATGAGTTGACGATTGATATCAACAACCTGACCGACACGGCCCAAATCAATTGGTTCGCCGTTTTCGTCGTTCATTTTCAGTTTTTCGCCGACAAGACAACTGCTGTCCAAATCGACCAGCGGTGTTGCGGCTCCACCTTGCCGGGTGATCTCATCGACCAGTGACCCGCAGATGTCCTTACACAGAACGCGGGCAACAATTTCCAGCGTCTCGGGATCGGTCGCGCGTCGGCCGTGTACGAATTTCGGGTCGATGCCCGCGTCGCTCATGGCTTGGCTGATCGCCTTTCCGCCGCCGTGAACGAGAACGGGCCGCATGCCGACCGTTTCCATAAAGATGACGTCGGTCAGCAAGCTGTTGACGGCATCGGCTTCTTCGAGCGCACTGCCGCCCAATTTGATAACGACGTACCGTCCGCGAAAACGCCGGATCCAGCCCAGCGCCTCAATCAATACATCTGCCTTGCGAATCGCTTCGTGCACTTCGAATGCTCTTCTTGCTGCTATTAAAGGGGTTTGCAGCGACAAAAGGGGAAACCCCCGATTGTAGAAGGGCTGAGCGAAGTGTCAATTACCCGATCCCCGTTTTTGCAGCGTGGACTGATGAATGCTGCAAAAGCGGCGAAACGGCTCGGGCGCGATTACCGACAGCAACTTCCCAGATCGCCCAAACTGAAACTGCGATCGCCCGACGTTTACTGGGAGATTGCGACTCGACTATTCGTCTTTGGACTCTTGCGGTGCAGCGTCTTCCGGTTTCTTTGGCGATTCGGGTTCGTCAGGGTTTGATTTGGGTTCATCCGGAGTTGTTGCGGCCGGCGGATCGTCGTCGTTGGTGGGGCGCTGCGGTCTGCCGCCGCCACCGCCTGGACCTTGTCCACCTCGACCGCCACCGCTGTTCCGTCGTGCTGCGCGGCGATCTTGCATCGCTTTGAATTCTGCTTCGTCCATGAATCCGTCTTCGTTTGTGTCCATGCGATCAAAGAATCGTTGCATGAATTCGGGAACTTCTTCCTTGCTCCACTTGCCGTCGCCGTCCTTGTCCTGTTCGTCCCAGTTGATGCTCGGCCGCCCGCCACCTGGTCCTCCCGGACCACCACCCGGTCCTCCCAGACCATCGCCCGGTCCGCCGGGACCACCACCCATGCCCATCGTCATTCCGAGAGCGGCTGCCGAGTCGTCGACTTCATCGATGGTTCCGCTATCGCTTTGCTTTTGCGAAGCTGCAATCGTCTCAGCGTGACTCGATGTCTCCGAATTGAGCTTGTAGCCCAACACCAGCGGGTTGGTCGAATCGGCACCAACGTCTAAAAGTATGCTGTAGTTCTGATAGACCCCCGTCCAAGAGTAAACGACGAAGCGTTCGTGGTTCTTCTCTTGGATCGGCGACTTGCTCCAGAAGCCGCTCATCAGTTCTTCTGCATCGTTCAGATTCAGCTCGTCCTCGGAATTGTCCGCCTTCTTCACAGCTGCGATGACTTTGTCTTGCGACATCGTAAACCCATACGCGGCTATTCCCTGAATGCCGGCAATGATCAGCAGTATGCTGATCCCGCCCCAGACGACCGCTCGTTCAACCGGTGATCGTGGCTTCTTTTCGTCGCCCACATTTGCCGACGGCTGGGCAGTCGAATTGTCAGACGTGGGATCGCTTGGTGTTGGTGCATCAGACATGAGGGGGCATTCCGTTCCAAATAAGTTGAAGAAGTGAGGGGGACCGGCAACCTATTTGTTCAACGGTATCCGAAATCCGAGCAAGAATCCAAGCAAACCCGATAGAAACGGTAAACACTTTGAAATTGTTGCGATTGTCGGACGGGGTGCATCGCAGTGTGAATTCGGTACATCAACTGTCCGATTAAACCAGGTTCTTCCACAACCGACGCGTGTCGCGTTCGTGGTGTTCGACGGCGCGCTGCAGCGCTTCTTTGACGTCACGTTGCGAACGAGTCAGCGAGTCGGCACGGTGAATGAGAAAGTCTTCCATCACCAGCTCGTCCGACAGGCGGCGAATTGTGAGATCCGTTGCGTCATCCGGCGACAAACAGGCAATGGGAAGAACGGCAACTCCCAATCCTTGCCGCGCGTACTCCTTGGCGATGGGCCAACCACCCATTCCCGATTGGGAGAAGAATCGCAGGTCTGGCTGCTTTCGACCGACCAATTGCCGTTGAATCTTGCGACGCAGACCCGATTCACGATCGAGTCCAACGAGTTTCCATCGCGTTTATTCATCGGGGGAGATTGCTTTCCTGACCGCGAATTTTGCCAACTCTTTGCCTGCTTTTGATTTGCCTTGAGCAACGACGCAGAACGGCTGCACGGCAATTCGTTCGATTTCCAATCGATGTTCTTTCCCTAACTTGGTTGCCACCATCGTATCGATTTGCGTGGGGTCATGGGTGACGATCGATAAGTCGAAATGGCCCTCTGCGGTCTTCAGAATTCTGTGCCGACCGCGACAGACCGATGTCCGGAGTTCCCAATCGACCGGCTTGCGGTAAATGTCGGCCATCGCTCGCGGCAAATAATGCTCTGCGGCGAAACTGCCGGCCCCAATCCGCACGACCTGCGGTGAATCAAATTCACGCTCGAAGTAGCTCATCAAATGGTCGTATTGTTGAACCAGTTCCTGAATCGCCGGCAGTGCCCGTCGCCCCAGTGCGGTGGGTACCAGACTCTTCCCCTGTTTCTCGAGGATGGCCAGCCCGCCCTCATCCAACTGGAAGGTTTTCAAGCGGCGCGTCATCGTAGGTTGGCTGATGTTGCGTTCTTCGGCCGCTTTGGCGACCCCGACTTTATCAATGAGTACAAGAAGGTCCCGCAGATCGTCGATGGTTGGCAAGGTCTGTTGCTTCATGGCTTGCGTCTCCCGCTATGATTCCGTGGCGTGCGAACATGGCGACAATGAAAGCAGAGGAGGGAATTCGGTGACCTGCCGTGTTTTCTGCACCCGGTTTTCCGTTTGCGTCACCGCAATCAAATATTGCATTATCGAATTTACATGTAAAGTATATTTGGTTTATGCATTTACTGTCAGCTACGTTATTCGTCAATCTGAAACACAAATTGGTCGCGTTCACGTGCCGGAATCGGCACACATCAGCGAATGCTTTCGGATGGAGTGCCGCATCGATATAATAAATTCCTAACTAATCGGCAGAAGGCTCTTCCCTCCAGCGAGCCGGCTGGCGACGTAACGCGATGGTCCCTCTGTTGCTGCTCTCCCCCTCTTTCACTCTGTTTGTTTTGTGTTGAAAGGACGTTGTCATGTTGCGGCCCGCACGAGAAGCGAATCACCCACGTCGAGGCTTTGTCACACTCCTTGCGATGGGACTGGCCGCGTCATCTCTTCTCGCCTACGGCTCTTCGGCCGGCGCAGCCGACTGGCCGAGCTTCCTCAACGGCAATCAACGGATCGGGGCGACGACCGACAACCTTAAACTGCCGTTGAAAAAAGCGTGGGAGTACGCCCCGCCCAGTACCATCAACCGCGCATGGTCGGGACCAACGGGCCGCACAATTGAAGGCAAGGTGCTTCGCGACCGCATTCGCTTCGACGATGCTTTCCAGGTCGCGTCGGTTGGCGAGCAAGTCTTCTTTGGTTCGTCGGTCGATCATCAGGTGTATTGTAAGAACGTCAAGACTGGTAAAACCGAGTGGGCGTTTTACACCGGCGGACCAGTCCGACTCGCGCCGACCGTCTTTAAGGGCAAAGTCTTTTTCGGTTCTGATGACGGATTCGTTTATTGCGTTGCCGCCGACAGCGGCAAGCTCGTTTGGAAACTGCGCGGCGGACCGGCCGACGAATGGCTGATCGCTCGCGGCGAAATGATTTCCCGTTGGCCCTGCCGCACCGGTGTGATGATCGAAGGGGGCGTCGCCTACTTCGGTGTCGGCGTGTTCCCGCACGAAGACATCTTCCTGTATGCCGTTAATCCCGATGACGGAAAAATCATTTGGAAGCGCGACGACATCAGCGAGTCGGACGCCGGTCGCAGCGACCTCACGCCGCAGGGATACCTGTTGGCCGAGAATGATCTTTTGGTCGTTCCTTCCGGACGCACACTGCCGGCCGCTCTCGATCGAAACACCGGCAAGTTTCTCCACAAACGCGCGCCGGGTTGGCGGGGTGAAGCGGGTGGCGTTGTCGGCGGAACGCGGGCCATGCTGGCCGACGGACAAATCTACGCAGCCGGTGCACATCACATGCTGGCGATGAGTCAGAAAGATGGTTCGGTCGGTTTCGGTTACTTCGATGGACACCAACTGGCAGTCAGCGGCGACTCCGCATACACAGCCACCGGTGTCAACGTCGGCCGACTCGACCGGGCCGCTTACGCGGCTGCCAGTATTAGACGTCATAAGTTGAAAGGAACCATTTCCAGCCTGCAGCGTTCGGCTCGCAGTGCGAAGGGGAAAGCCCTCGCCGACATCCGCGCGAAGATCGAAGCGGCCGACAAGGAGTTGGAAACGCTTGACGAAGTTGGATACGTTTGGAAGCAACCGTGTGAAGCGGATGCCGCTTTGATTGTCGCCGGCGATTTAGTGTTTGTTGGCGGAGAAAAAGAGGTCGTCGCCTTTCGCACCGAAGATGGCAAGCAGGTTTGGAACGCAGAAGTCGAAGGAGAAACCCGTGGACTTGCCGCCGCCAACGGCCGACTGTTCGCCAGCACCACCACCGGAAATGTTTATACCTTTGCGACAGATTCTGCGGCGAGCGACGCAACAACCGCACTCAACCAGAACCCGTATCCGGCAGACAAACTCTCCAAAACCTACGCAGACGCCGCCGAGCAGATTCTGAAAAACGCAAACAGCAAGAGCGGTTACTGTCTGGTACTTGGCAGCGAACGTGGACGGCTGGCGTACGAACTTGCCAAACGCAGCAACCTGAAGATTTACGGCATCGAGCCGGACGCGGAAAAAGTTGCCGAGTCGCGACGCTTGCTTTCATCGGCCGGCCTGTATGGCCACCGGGTCACGATTCATCAGGCCGACTTCGCCGACATTCCCTATGCCAATTACTTTGCCAACCTCATCGTGTCCGACACGTTGCTCGTGACCGACAAATTGCCCGGCAAACCATCAGAAATTGCACGGCATCTGAAACCGATGGGCGGCGTGATGTTGTTCGGCCACCCCGGAAACGCAGCGGCACGGCTCGCCGCGGCGGCGTGGGTGTCGCAGTTTGGACTCGACGAACAATCGACACTCAAGAACGCAGACGGATGGGTGATGGTCACAAGGAACGCACTCCCCGGTGCGGGTAACTGGAGTCATCAATACGGCGATTCCGGTAACACGGCCAGCAGTCCCGACACCCGCATCAAAGGCGGATTGGGCGTGCTGTGGTACGGCGATCCCGGTCCCGGAAAAATGGTCAACCGTCACGAAGGTGCCGTCGGGCCGATTGCCGTCGATGGAAAACTGTTTGTGCAGGGCGAAAGCAGCGTGCTGGCCTACGACGCTTACAACGGCCAAAAACTATGGGAATACGGTAACCCGGATTCCCTGCGAACCGGCGTCTTTCAGAATCAAAATCCCGGCAACCTCGTCGCAGGCGGCGGCAATCTGTTCGTGCTGATGAAGGACAGTTGCCTCGAACTCGACGGCGACACCGGCAAACTCGTCAGAGAACACAAACTGCCCGACGCGAAAGGGAAAGAGTCGTACGAATGGGGTTACGTCGCGTTTCGTGACGGTGTTCTCTACGGCACGGCAACCCTCCGCAAAGAGTTGGAACAACGGCTCCGCCGACGTGGTCGCAAGACCGACGACATCACCGACGGCATCTTCGCCATCGATACCAAGACCGGTAAACACCTCTGGACGCACGAAGGCAAAAACATCGTGCATCACACCATCGCGCTCGGTCCCGGCAAAGTTTATTTCATCGACAGTACCATTACTGAAGAACAGCGGGCCGATCTGCTGCGAGAAGATAAAACCGAACTGGCCAAACTGACCGGCGAAGAAGCGAAACGGGCCGAGGCCCGACTGAAACGCATCGACGCCCGCCGCGCGGTCGCCATCGATGCGAAGACCGGGAATATCGAATGGTCGAAAGCCGTCGATGTGACCGATTGCAGCGACGTCGGCATCGGCGGCGGCAAGCTGACGCTGATGCAGAAAAACGGCGTGCTCGTACTTTCCGGTGCGAATGCCAACGGCCATTACTGGAAGCAGTTCATCGCCGGCGAATTCAAGCAGCGGCGCATCGTCTCGCTGGCATCCGATGACGGACACAAACTGTGGGCACGCGACGCCAACTACCGTCACCGCCCGATTATTATCGGCTCACAAATCATCGCCGAACCGTGGTCGTTCGATCTCTACACGGGCGAACAACTGACGCGTGAAAACCCATTCACCGGCCAGCAGGAACCGTGGAGCATCATGCGTCCGGGCCATCATTGCGGCATGCTCACCGGTTGCGACAGCATGTTACTGTTCCGTTCGCGGTACACCGGTTTCTACGATCTCGACAGCGATTCGGGAACCCGCCACTTTGCCGGACACCGACTCGGCTGCTGGATCAACGCGATTCCGGCCAACGGATTGGTGATGATTCCCGAAGCAAGCGCCGGTTGCGTTTGCCTGTTCTCCATCGCTTCGACCATCACATTGGAACCGCGCGCACCACGGCGACCGTGGACGCTTTACAGTTCCACCGGCCGCGCCACACCGGTTAAGAAAATGGCACTCAATCTCGGTGCCCCCGGTGACCGCAAAGATGCACGCGGACAGGTTTGGCTTTCGTATCCGCGAATCGACCCGCACAAGACCACCGGCCTCGATCTCACACTCAACCTGGGCCACAAGTTCCACACCGGTGGCGAACACGACAGCATGCGCAGCTCGACGGCAAACGTCGCCGACACCGAGTCGCCGTGGCTGTATTCTTCCTGGGCCGTCGGCCTGTCGTCCTACACGTTCCCGCTGTTGGGCAAAGACGACAAACCGGCCACCTACACGCTGCGGTTACACTTTGCCGACCTCAGCGAAAAAGCCGCCGCAGGTACGCGTGTGTTCGACGTCAAAGCGCAGGGCGAAACGGTCATCAAAGATCTCGACGTCGCCGGCGAAGCGGGCGGAGCACGCAAAGCCCTCGTCCGCGAGGTGAAGGGCATCCAGGTCAGCAGCACACTGCTGCTGGAACTCACCCCTCGTGCAGCAAACGCGTCGCGCGATGCATTGCCGACTTTGAACGCGGTGGAAGTGATTCGCGAAGGGGATTGAGATAATAACAGTGTTATTTGGACCCCAGGCATCATCACAGAGTTGTGAAAAAAACCAAAAAACCAATTCGCGTCGGCATCATGTTGTTGGTCGGTGCACCTGCAAGTATCCCAGTCGTGTGGCTGCTGCTACAGGGGTGCATGGGCCTGCTGGCAGCGGCCAGCAGCGCTCCAGATCAGGGAGCAATGGTTATTGCTTTTTTGGTCTTCATCGTATGGTGTGTTGTTGCCGTGGCAGCAGTATTCATTGGTTTGCTTCTTATCGTTATTGGAGCCACCGAACGATAACGCCAGATAGACAATGGCTCAAATTGACCCGGCGGTTTCTTTGGCCCGATAGGGCCGCAAGGCAGTAACCCCGTCCGTGAGGGCGGGGAGAACATGGCAGCCACAATTCGGAAGGTCCGATAGGACCGACACATTTTCCACGCCCACCTATTGGAAACAGATCGTCGAATTCCCCGTGCGTGAACCATTCGCGTTCCCTAACGACCGGAGCCATCATTCATGGCCGGCACCTTCGTCTGCAATCTCGTGCATTTCGTCTGGAGTACGAAGCACCGCCAATCGTTAATTGACACCAAGTGGCAAGACCGGTTGTTTGGCTACCTCGGCGGAATTCTCCGCAACAACAATGCAGTGCTAATCCAAGCGGGCGGCATGCCCGACCACGTTCATCTCCTGGCTTCATTGCCATCCACGTTGCCACTGGCGAAGGCTGTGAATCTGTTGAAATCGAATTCGACGACCTGGGTTCACGGCGAAATCCAAGGCCGTTTAGATTTTCGTTGGCAAGAGGGATACGGTGCGTTTTCAGTCAGTCGATCAGCGCAGCCGCGTGTGGTCGAATACATCCACAATCAACAGAAACACCATCAGACAACGAACTTCAAGGATGAGTTCGTGGCATTGTTGAAACGGCATGAGATTGAATACGACGAGAGGTATTTGTGGGATTGAGGATGGGATGTGTGTCGGCCCTTTGGGCCTGGGCTTTTCGTTGCGTCACCGATTCCCCGCCCTGACGGACGGGGCTATTGCCTGTTGGCCCTTCGGGCCTATACACCCTCACCGCGATCAATACGTTAACTCGACGAGTTCGCGTATTTCTTCTTCGGCCGGTTGTTGCCGGGGTGAGGGTGGTTCGGGCAACGGCTGGTTGGGCAGTGGACCCAATAGCACGCTGCGGGCTGTGGCCATTAGCCCCTTCCACGATCCAAACGTCTCGGAGACCGCCGTCGGTTCAAAGCCGCAGTGGACCATGCAGTCCTGGCAGTCGGCGTTGCCGCTCGCCGGGCCGTAGGAATTCCAGTCGGTTGTTTCGAGTAGTTCCTTAAACGTCTCGCAGTATCCTTCCGACAGCAGGTAACAGGGGCGTTGCCAGCCGAAGACGTTGTAGGTGGGGTTGCCCCACGGCGTGCATTCCAGTTGCCAGTTGCCTTTGAGGAATTCGAGGAACAACGGCGACTGATTAAACACGCGACGTTTCTTGCCCCCCTGCTTGAAGAGCCGGCGAAACAACCGCACGGTTTCGTTGCGATGCAGAAAATGCTGCTGATCGGGCGCTTTTTCATAGGGGTAGCCGGGCGAGACCATCATGCCTTCCACGCCGATGTCCATCAGCGTGTCGAACAGTTCGCCCATCCGCTCGGGGTCGGCCGTGTTGAACAGGGTGGTGTTGGTCGTCACCCGAAAACCGGCATCGACGGCAGTCTTAATAGCATCGATGGCAATATCGTACACGCCTTCGCGGCAAACCGCTTCGTCGTGTTCCGCGCGCGGACCGTCCATGTGAACCGAGAAACTCAGATACTTGGTCGCCCGAAAGCGATGCAGATGCTCTTTCAGCAGAATCGCATTCGTGCAGAGATAGACGTACTTCTTGCGAGCAACCAATCCCGCGACGATTTCGTCAATTTGCGGATGCAGCAACGGCTCGCCGCCGGGAATCGAAACGATGGGAGCGCCGCACTCATCAACTGCCCGCAGGCAGGACTCGGCCGAGAGGTTCTGGCGAAGGATTTCCGTGGGATGTTGAATCTTCCCACAACCGGCACATGCCAGATTGCAACGGAACAACGGTTCGAGCATCAACACCAGCGGATACCGTTTCACACGCCGCAGCTTCTGCGAAAGCACGTAACGCGCAACAGTCCACATCTGCGAAACGGGAACGCCCATCAAACCCTCCGTGCGACGGCAACACCATAACTCGCGCCGTCATAACATGTTTTGGGCCTAATGTCAGCCCCGGAACGATCACAAATCTCGCCATATCCCGCTGCCGCCCCGGTTTAACAAACCGGGATTGACGGTATCTCGGAATTCCCTATCTTCTGCATCCCCCGTCTTGAGTCCCATCAACGTCCCCCGCACTTTCCGCGTCGAGATTCCCCTTGGCAATCTCCAGTCTCGTTATTCCGCGTGCGTTTGTCCGTTTCGCGCCGCTGCTGCTGTTGTGCCTCATGACAGCCGGTTGTGCGTCCGGGCCGATGGTGAAGCTGCGCCAGCAGCCGTACAACCCGTTGGCCGAACGGCTGAAACTCACCAGCCGTGGCGGTCCCAAGGCCAGCAGTCGGACGCGACAACTCCTACGGCGTCACGATCTGCCCGAGAATGTCGGTCTCAAAATACGTCCACAATTGAACGCCGTTGCCGATCTTCATAGCCAGACGCCCAGTCGTGAGAGCACCTTTGCGCTGGCCGAACTGAGTTACATCGCGGCAAAAAAAACGGAGATGACTCGACCACAGGCCGCGATGGAGCTGTATTTCAATTCCGTCGCGTATTCGTATTCGTATCTGTTTGACGAACGATTCGGCAGCGACCACAACCGCTACGATCCACGTTTCCGCAATGCCTGCGATCTATACAACTCGTCTCTCGAAAGTTGCCTGCGCATCGCGCGCAAACGGGGTCAATTAAAGCCGGGCCATGAACTCGAATTCACCGTTGCCGGCCGGCATTTCAAAGTCGCAATCGATCCGCGATCGAATAACTGGCGGTCGGAAGACTTCGATTCGTTTGAATTCGTTTCCGATTATGATCTCAAGGGGCTGAACAATCTGTATCGGACTTACGGTCTGGGCGTACCGCTCATCGCCGTGCGCAAGACGGGAGCCGCACCTCAAGAGATCGAGCAGTATTATGCGCCCGGTCTCAGTTTTCCTGTGACCGCATTCTTGCGGCTCGAACCGGATTCCAGCGGGCGCGGCGACGTCACCACATTGCGGCTGGAATTGTACGACCCGTTAGAAGCAACCACCGTCGAAATTGCGGGCCGACAGGTGCCGTTGGAAAGTGACATCAGCACGCCGCTCGCCTATTTTCTGGATCGGCCCGACTTCCGCTACCTCGACACCTTCGGCCTTTTGCGGCCCGACAAGGCGGAGCGCATTGCCGGCTTGTACATGGTGCAACCGTATCAGCCGGGAAAGATTCCGGTCGTCATGATTCACGGCTTGTGGTCCAGTCCGATGACCTGGATCGAAGCGATGAACGATCTGCAAAGCGTGCCTGAGATTCGTGAGAACTATCAGTTCTGGTTCTACCTGTACCCGACCGGGCAACCGTTTTCACAAGCGGCGGTCCGTCTGCGGAATGATCTGGACCAGGTGGATGCCGTCTTTATGGCGCGCGATGGCGGTTCGGCGCTGCGCAACAAGGTTCTCGTGGGGCATAGTATGGGCGGGTTACTGGCGAAATTGATGACGCTCGAGAGTGGCGATGAGTTTTGGAACGGCGTCAGCCAAACCCCGCTGGCCAACGTCAACGCCTCGCCCAATGCCAACCAGCAACTTCAACAAATCTACTACTTCGAGCAGAACCGCACGGTAGGGCGCGTGGTGACAATTGCCGCCCCGTTTCGCGGCAGCAACTTTGCCAACAACCTCACACGTTGGCTGGCAAAACAGTGGATCACATTACCGCGCCGCACGTTGGGCGTGACGAAACAAATTCTCGTTCGCAATCCCAAACTGGAACGCGATCTGGAGAACGTCGCTGGGATGACGAGCATCGATTCGCTCTCGCCCGACTCCCCGTTTCTGCAAGTCATGCAAGACATTCCGCCACCGGCCGAAGTGCCGCAGCACAACATTATTGGCGCGATTCGTGATTTGCCGTTGGACGAGAATACTGATGGCATTGTGGAATACGATAGCTCGCATCGCAGCGACGTCGCTTCAGAGATCGTCGTCAACGCAGCACACAGCAACATCCAACGTCACCCGCGCACGGTATTGGAAATCCGCCGCATTCTGCTCGAACATCTGGCCGACTACAATCGCGGTAGCGCCACCGGCATCGTGCCTTTGAGTGGTCGCCGGCCTCGGTTTGATCGAGGAAATTCCCCGGCATTCGACGTTAAGAGTTCGCCGCTAAAGCAACGTCCCCAGCGCGGTTGGACATCGGCCACCGGCCACACGGCCGTCGGCAGGTAATCCGTTCATCAATTGTGTCGTCATCATTACAAAAAACCCGACCACACCCTGATGGCATGGTCGGGTTTTGATTTGATTGAGCGGTTTTCAGGTGTCCGCATCATCGCGGCAGTCATATCACTCCGGCGGTGGTGGCGCGGTGTATTGCGCACTACCGAAGCCAAGCATCGGCAGGAAAATCGGGGACAGAAACGCGAGGCCCAAACCGTAGGCAGCATCCTTGCCGAAACACTTGGCAAGCTCGATGTAAACCATGACGATGATCACGATGTTGACACATGGAATGCACATCAGCAACAACCACCAGATTGGCTTACCGACAATCTCCAGAAGAACGATCGCATTGTAGATCGGAACGATCGACGCCCAACCCGGTTTTCCAGCTTTCGCAAAGATCTTCCAAAGTCCCACGATAGCCAATGCGATCACTGCAAAATACACAGCCATGAAGAGCAGGCCGACAATGCCTGCGGCGGCCGCAGCTGCGGCTTCATCCTGTGCCAAGACCAACATGTTGCTCATAGTCGTTGTCTCCCCTTTTCCGTTGTTACATCGAGGTTAACAAGAGAGTGATGGAACAGACCGGCCGCGCACGGCAAGTCGCCCCGGTTAGTGATTCAGCGGTAAACATTCCTCATCCTCGAACGCAGAACGCCCAAGGATGGTTCACGCAGAAACTACGTCAAACGGCAAAAATGTCATCTCCAAACAGAAGTCCACTGACCGCCGCATCATACCCGATCCAACACCACGATGCGACAACCGGATTGTGTATTTTCTTGAATTGTCGGTCTGGGTGTGCAACTGGAGAATTGGCGGCGAGTCTGCGGCCTTGATGCATGGTCGAACTCAGCGGAAACACCACCGGTTCAACCAACACCCGGAAGTTCAACCGGCTTGCCAACCTGCAAGCTGTGCTGCGCCGCATCGAGCAATCGCGCGCCGCGCAAGACGTCGGAGATGTCGGCGACCGGTATGAGGCCGCCGACGACGCGGCGGCAGAACAGGTCGAGCATCACCTCGGTTTCGGTTCGCTCGGAAGTCAGTGTTTCGCAAACCGATTCGTCACCATTCTGCCAGACGATTTGCGTACTCGATTCGAGCGTCGCCGTTCCCCGTTGACACACAATCGTCGCGCGGACGTTTGCGGAAGAAGCAATATCGGTGACGAAACCGCACCGAGCCGACGGCCGCGGTAATGCGGGGATCTTCAACTCCGCACAGACGGCGACCGATTGATCGTTTGAATTGTTGAATTCTAACTGTACCGAACTCTCCCTCACCCCATCGTCCGATCCGTTTGATGCAATGGCATGAATTCGCAACGGCGAACTCCCCATGACGTAGCGGCACCAGTCAATCAGGCCGACAAATGGAGCCAGCGCAGTTTCATCGGGTGGCTGGGGTCGACCAACGGGAGCCCCCAGCGAGCGCGCAGTCTGGGGGCTGCGCTTCGCTTCGACCCCAGCCACCCCATTGAATGGATGCAAAGCCACATCGACAGCAATTTCTGTTGGTGGCCCCAGTCGCGTCGCCATCAGTTCGCGCAATCGGCAGGAAGCCGGCGTGTAGCGCAAGCCGAACGCCGGCATCACCGTTTGGCCCAACGCAGTTGCTTGATCGTGAAGCGACCGCAATGCCGACTGATCGTGGCTGAAACCGGAGAGGACGAACACCGGTTTCCCCGTGGCGCACAACAACCGAATCGCTTCCCAACCGGGCCAACCGGCATCGAGCAACAAGATGGCCTGGATGTCGGAGCGCTTGGACAAGGCAACCAGGCCGTCGACGGTATCCGTGTTCCACTCCGCTGCGATTTGCTCAGCACGGCTGGCAACGGGATCGTAGAGCGCACGGACGGCAATCCGCTCGCGCAGCTTTCGCAGCGCGGGACGATATCGCAAGTCCCAATCGGGTCCAAGCCCGACAATGCCCACGTTGACCATTCGTTGTTGCCGTTGTAGTTGCTTAATGTGGTTAGCCGCGACGCGTTAGCGGAGCGCTCCGCTGCCGCGTCGCGGCTAACCTGTTTACATCACGCGATCGGCCGCCCACGGATAACGGCGGCCGGTTTTGAATTCCTTGTACTCGTCGTCGGTCGGATCGTGAATTCGCTCGGGTTTGAATGCTGTGTTGATGTTGTTGAGCAGCGGTACGATTTGCTCATCGCGATAGCCGACACCATCGATCTGAAAAAGATCACCGTTGATGTCGAACACCTGCAGGCGGTCACCGAACACGCGAACCTTGCGCAGCATCCGTAGTTCAAACCGCGTCCGTTTCAAGAACTCCAGCGCAGCGTCTACGCCGTCGGGTTGAAACTGATGCGTCGCTAGTGGCTCAGTCATCCTTCATTCCTCCACCAACTCACATTCCGGCAGACTATTGAGGAATAGCGAACCGTATCGTTTTGTGCGAATTCGCGGGTCGAGAATGACAACCTGACCACGATCGCTTGCCCGGCGAATGAGCCGGCCGAATCCTTGTTTCAGCTTGATGACTGCTTCGGGGAGTTGATAGTCCATGAATGGGTTGCCGCCGTTGGCACGAATTGCCTCGACCCGCGCTTCACGCAACGGCTGATCGGGTACGCTGAACGGCAACCGTGTAATAATCACATTCTGTAGCGCCTCACCGGGAACATCGACCCCCTGCCAAAAACTATCGGTGCCGAACAGCACAGCCCGATCATCAACGCGAAATTTGTCGAGCATCTGCGATCGCGGCAATCCGTCTGCCTGACAGTATAACGACATATTCTCTTCAGCCAGCCAAGCGGTCAGTCGGGCGGCACAGTTTTTCATCATGCCATAACTGGTAAACAACACGAAGGCGCGGCCTCCGCTGCGGCCAACGTATTTGCGAATGCCGTCGCAGACGGCCGTCTCGTACTCCTTGGGATTCTGCGCGGGGTCGGGCATGTTTCGCGGCAGAATCAGTTTCACCTGCGACTTGTAATCGAATGGGCTGCCGAGTTTCTGTTCCTGTGTCTTCGTCAATCCGAGCCGACTCTTGAGGAACTGAAAGTTGCCGTCACCCACCGCGAGGGTGGCGCTGGTGAGGATGGCCGTTGAGACCTTGTTGAAAAGCTCATCGCGAAGGACGGGTCCGACATCGATTGGTGCGCAGACAAGTTTGATCGACTGTCCGCGGCGGCCGCCAACTTCCATCCAGTAAACCGAATCGGGCAGCGATTGTGTCAACCAGTGTGTCAACGCCGCGGCCAGCGTGTTGCAGCGGTCGGCGACAGACGTCAATTCAATTCTCTGTTCTTCGCTTTCGAGTTTGTCGGCATAAACGGCAATCGACATCGCCAACTGTGTGAGTTGCGGACTGAGATTGTTGGAAATTTCCGGTATCGCGCGGACGCGGCCGTTTGTCGAGCCGTGGTGCTGCAGCCATTCTCGCAAATCGTCGAAGAAATCTGGCGTGTGATATCTGAGCGTGTTGACCATTTGCTGGCACTCGACCAGCCGATGATGCACCAGCAGGCCCCGGTTTGCCCGTTCGTTGTACAGCTTGTTAAAGAGGTAATCCAACTGCCCGTTGGAGACGGTGATGCCGAGGTGATCGCCGGCGACGGCTTCCACGGTGTGCGCTTCGTCAAGTACCACAACGTCGTAATCGGGCAGAACACTCGCCCCCTCGCGTCGCAACGCCAAATCGGCAAAAAAGAGTGCGTGGTTTACGACGAGAATGTCGGCGTTCCAGACGCGGCGACGGGCTTTGTAGTAAAAGCAATCGTCGTAGGTGGGACACTTGCGTCCCAGGCAGTTGCCGTGCTCGCTGCGAATCTCATCCCACACGCTGGGGAGCGGCTGAAAGTCCAGGTCCGCACGGCTGCCGTCGGTCGTCTTTCCCGACCAATTCACAACGCTTTGCAGTTGATGCAACTCCTCGGGTTGCCCAAATATCGACGCCGCTCGTTCCGATGCCCCTTTCAGCCGGCGCATACTGATGTAATTCGAGCGGCCTTTGACGAGAACTGCTGAGAATTCAACCGGCAGCACGGCATTCAGAAACGGAATATCTCGGGCGAACAGTTGCTCTTGCAGGCTGATGGTGTTGGTGGAGATGACGACCCGCCGACGGTTTTCGCCTTCCAGACGTTCGGTCGCTGCGAGGATGGCCGGAACGAGATACGCAAAACTCTTACCGACACCGGTACCCGCTTCGACGATGAGATGCGATTTCTCGGCAATTGCCGTCTCGACGGCCTCGGCCATCCGCAACTGTTGGGGCCGGCTCTCGTACTCCGGCAGTCTGTTTGCGACCTGGCCCGATGATCCCAGAATGGAACTCGTATTAAGGGTCACGTGCCGACGGCTTTCCGGTGCGAATGAACGAGGCGGGTTGAGAACAAGGGGACGCCATGATCCAAGTCGCCGACAGAGACGTCAAGGGACGTTTGTTGCCCGGTGTGTGGCCTGGCGTGGCGGCGACTACTCCGTTCGCTGAAGAGCGACCAAACACATGTCGTCGCGTTGCGGTCGTCCGTCACAGAACGTTTCGACATCCTCGACGATTCCGCTCACGAGGGATTTCATGTTCTGCGGACCAGTTGCCACATAGGAGGCCAGACGCTCGGTTCCGTAGATTTCGTTCGCATAGTTCATGCCTTCGGAAATGCCGTCGGTAAACAGCACAAGTGAATCTTCCGGTTTCATTTGCATCTGATACTGTTTGAATTGCTGATCGGAAACGATGCCCAACGGCATACCCGAGACATCGGCTCCAATTTCGGAAACCTGCTGGGATCCATTGCGGAGAATGGGAGCCATGTGTCCGGCGTTTGCAACTGTCAACGCGTGGGTCCGCGGATCGAGCACCATCATCACACAGGTTACAAATCGGTGTCCCACTCCGCTGGAAACGATTTCCGCGTTGAGTCGCGTCATAGCCTCGGCCACGTTGGGAGCGGTCAACAAATGCAACCGCGACGTGGAAAACAGCCGTGCCATTAACAGCGCTGCTGGAACGCCCTTGCCGGCAACGTCTCCCAGCGAAATGGCAACACGACCGTCCGGAAGAACGATGTAGTCGAAATAGTCGCCGCCAACACCCAGTGCCGCCTCGTAGAAGTCCGAGAAATCGTAACCGGACACCTCGGGTGGGTGGGTGGGTAAGAACCCGAGTTGAACCTGTGTGGCGAAGTCGAGATCGCGTTGCAAGTCTCGCTTTGTGACCAGTTCGGCATGCAGCCGCGCATTGTCTACAGCCAAGCTTGCCTGCGAAGCCACGCTGACCATCAGGTCGAGGTCGTTCTGCGAGAACTGCCGCCGGATGTCCTTTGTGTCGAGCTGAATGACGCCGAGCGCCTTTTCGTTCTGGTCAAGCAACGGCAAGCACATCATCGAGCGAATCTGAAGTTGAGTCAGGCTGTCGCTGAGTTTGAAGCGGCTGTCTTTGACCGCATCGGCACTCAAAATCGCTTCGCGATCCTGCATCGCCTGCTTCACAATCGTCATGCTGATGCGGACTGAAGTTTCGTCTTCTTGCCGCCTGACTTTGGTTGCTTTGACCAACAACTTATTCCGCTCTTCGTCTTTGAGCAGTATGAAACCTTCGTCGGCCTGTGGGAAAATGCGAAAGAGTCCGTCGAGAATCTTGTCGAGGATTTCGCCCAGATCGAGCGTGTTTCCGAGCGCTTTGCTGATTCCGAGAATTGCCCGTAATTTGGCTTCCGGTTTGATATCGAGACGCAGGCTGCTGGCCGAACTCGCATTCAGCGTACTGATAATTGACGACTCATCCGCGGCAATATCATCACCTTCCGGCGTATCCTTCGCCGGTGGAAGTGCAGGGGTTTGAGTCTGCGTGTCTGCATTCGGATTGGGGCTGTCGGGTGGGGCTGTCGCCGCGGCGGGCTTCGGAGACTCCGGAATGTTTTCGACAGGGGCGTACAGGAAGAAGCTGAATTGTACATCACAGACGGAAATGCGATCACAATCGTGCAACTCCGATCGTCCGGCAATCGGCTTGCCGTTAATCATTGTGGCGTTACGGCTGCGTAGATCCTCAATATAAAACTGGCCGTGGCTTTCCAGTATCTGGGCGTGCTGACGGCTGACGGCGGCATTGTCGAGAACGATGTGGCAACTGGGATGCCGGCCGAGCACCATCCGCTCACCGTGCAGCTCCAGTATCTGTCCTGGAATGCTCCCTTTATCAACCTTCAGAAACGCCACTGAATTTGCCCTGCTTGGAAGTCCCTGGAATTTACCTGGAGAGTGTGTCGCAGGTCGACGCGGATACGTGCCGAGGAACGCGACACAATCATTGGCCCGGATCTGGTTCAGATGATCTGCAGTTGGTTAGAGACCGACCGCAACGGCTACATCTTATCTCCACAATCGTCAGTGGGTCAACATGCGGCACACGATTCCCAAATCTGCAGCGCTGTTGTTCGAAGTCGGGGAATCAACAGCCCGTGGCGCAAGCAAGGGTTTTCGCTCACAATCGCCGCACATACCCTTGCATGCGCAGCGGGCTGGTCTCGCGGCTATTTCTGCGAAAGCGCCAGCTCAATGCCGTCCGCCAATTCACCGGGCGAATCGTGGCTCCAGACAATCTTGCCATCCCGACCGATCACCCAGGCGGCTGGAAAATACTCGGCTTCGAGTTCCGTCAGCGTCCCGAGTGCCCCGTAACCGTTCGGCCAGGAAATACCGGTCCCGCCGAGAAATCTCTCGATGTCGGGCAATTGATCGGCACCTTCAAAGGTGAGTCCGATGAAAACTACATCCCGGTCTCGGTATGCGGCGTGTGTCTTGACGAGTGTTGGAGCTTCGGTCAGGCAATGCGGGCAGGTGGTGAACCAGGCATTGACGACGATGACTTTCCCCTTGAGTTGCTCCGCGGTCGGGGCTTCTCCGTTAAGCCAACCCTCGGCCACGATCTGCGGCAGGTCGTTTCCCGCTTCCAAACCGCCTCGCTTTTCTGGATCAACATTCCCGCCAAGCCACCACGACATTGTCGATACAACAACGACAACCGTCATCACAACCAGCGTCATATCGATCAGCGAACGATTTGCGGAGGGGCGTTCAGCTTCTTCCGAAGTAACCGGGGGCGACAACGGTTCGTTTTCTTCAGGCTGAGATGTCGACATGAAAATCACATTGTTTCGTGGAGTTCAGTTGGTCAAAGCCACGTCCCAAAGCCTTTGGGTCGCGACCCGAGGGATCATCTCAATTGTACGCGACTGACCTGCCCAGGGAATGTGGTTTGTTTCACAGATTGTACAGTTCGTCGAATTTGGCATGCAGATGTCGGACCAACGGCTCGTGCGATAACTGTTCCCCCGTCACCACCTCGACCAGCCGGTTGGCGCGGTAGGTCTTGCCGCGGTGATGAATGTGCTCGTTCAACCATTCACGCAGCGGTGTGAAATCACCTCGGGCGAATTGTTCGTCGAGGTCGCCCAGATCCTTCCGCGCCTGTTCGAAGAACTGGGCCGCATACATGTTGCCCAGCGCATACGTGGGGAAATAGCCGATGCCACCGCCACTCCAGTGAATGTCCTGCAAACAGCCCAGCGCGTCGTTCGGTGGCGTGAGTCCGAAGTAACGGGCGAAGGTCTCGTTCCAAACGCCGGGAACATCGGCCGGCTTGAGATCGCCGGAGACGAGTTTCTGTTCGAGTTCAAACCGCAACATGATGTGCAGGTTGTACGTCACCTCGTCGGCCTCGACGCGAATGAATGACGGTTGCACGTCGTTGACGGCATGATAAAAGTCTTCAACGGCGACATCGCCCAACGCCTCGGCAAACGCCTGTTGTGCGGGCGGATAAAAATGCATCCAAAACGCGCGACTACGACCGACAAAGTTCTCCCACATCCGCGACTGCGACTCGTGAATTCCCAACGACGTGCTTTCGCCCATCGGCGTGCCATACGCCGACTTATCCAGTCCCTGCTCGTACATTCCGTGTCCCGCTTCGTGAAGCGTCCCGAAAAATGCCCCGGGGAAATGTCGCTCGTCGTAGCGCGTTGTCAGTCGGCAATCGCCCGGCCCGAATCCCGAGCAGAACGGATGAGCCGCCTCGTCGAGTCGGCCTTGTTCGAAATCGAATCCAATCTGCGTTGCTGCATTGATGCCGAAATCGCGTTGGGCGTCAGTTGGATACCGTCGGGTGATGATTGTCGAATCGGCACGGACGCCGGATTCCTTGATAGCAGCGACAAGCTTCACCAGTTCTTCCCTGAGCGGAGTGAAGACTGCCTCGACGTCGGCCGTGCTGGCTCCCGGCTCGTAATGATCGAGCAGCGCATCGTAGGGAACGCCATCACCGTAACCAATTGCCTCGGCCTCTTCGCGCTTCAATGCAACGACCTGCTCCAACCAGGGGATGAATTCCGCAGCGTCGCCCTTCTTTCTCGCCGCAACCCACTGCTGCTGCGCGAGCGACGTCACACGGGACATCTCTTCGACCAACCGTCGGGGTAGTTTGGTCGCGCGGTTGTATTCGTGACGGGTTTCGCGGAGGTTAACGGCCTGCGGCCAATCCTCAGCGCTGTCGCCCATGATTTCCAGCTCGCCGAGTAACTCGCCCACACGCGGCGATGTCGTCCGTTCATGCACCATGCCCGCCAACAAACTCAGCTGATTCGCCCGATGTTCCACACCACCAGGGGGCAGGTAAGTCTGCTCATCCCAACCCAAAACAGACGCACACGATCCCAGCAAGGCGGTTTCGGTGAGGTGTGCGATCAGTTCGGCGTACAGTTCCTGTGGGGTGGCCATTGGATTCTCTTTCCCTGTTTGTTTCCGTTTGAGTGGCGTCCGTCCGTTTCTGTGGTGCAACCACGTCGGCACATCAGCAGCCGGGCAGCGTAGTGTAGCTTCCCACACCCGCGACGAAAAACCCAACGGCAGCCACATCGAATGACTCCAAGCCTACGGAGCCGGTTTCATCAATGCTGGGGCGTACGTTTGGATGCGGTCTGCTGATAAGAAACGGATTCGCGACTTGAGCAACAGCGAGTTCGCCCGTCGCTATGCGCACTTTCTGCACCGCGACGCCGCGGAAAGGAAAAGTGGGGGGGACCTCGCCGGGGCGATTACCGCGCCCAATGGGAAAACGACCACACCAAGGCCGGACTGGGCGCGCAGTGACGACGCCAGTTCTCACAGCGACAATCGTTGGAAGCTCAAACCAGCGCGGTTTCCATTGCGAGTTCGGCGTCGTAATTGATCAAGTCGACCAATTCCGTTTGCACCCGCGCCGCTTCGTCGTTGTCGATCTGGCACGTTCCCGCAGCAGCGTGGCCACCGCCGGCGTAACGCAAACACAGAGCACCAACGTTTGTCTTGCAGGAGCGATCGAAGATCGACTTGCCGATGGTGAATACGGTGTTCTGCTTCTTGAAACCCCAGAGAACGTGCATCGAAATGTTGCATTGGGGATACAGGGCGTAAATCATGAAGCGATTGCAGGCGTAGATCGTCTCTTCGTGTCTCAGGTCGAGAACCACAAGATTTTCATGCACCGACGAACAACGCCGAATCTGTTCGACCGATTTCCCCTGTTGTGCAATGTACAACTCCACCCGATCGTGAACGTCGCCCAAGGTGAGGATTTCATCGATGCTGTGGTTGCGGCAGTAATCGATCAGGTCCATCATCAGTTGGTAATTCGAGACGTTGAAGTCGCCGAAACGTCCCAGCCCGGTTCGTGGGTCCATCAGAAACGACAACATCGACCAACCCTGTGGGTCCAGCACATCATCGCGTGTGAAGTCGGCAGAGTCGGCTTTATCGACGGCTGCGATCATCTCCGGGTTGATGCCGGTAAATCGCTTTCGCCCACCGAAATGCTCGTAAACAACACGCGCGGCCGAGTCGGCTTTAGCATTGAGGATGTAGTTGTTCGTCACTTTGCCATAGTTCCGAATGGCTTCGCTTTCATGATGATCGAAGCAGAGGTGGCATCCTTCGACAAACGGCAAATTGGTGATGATATCTCGACCGGTCACTTCAATCTTGCCGTCCTGAACGTCTTTCGGATGGACGAACTTGATTTCATCCAGCATGTCGAGTTCTTTGAGAAGAATGGCGCAGACCAGGCCATCGAAATCGCTTCGTGTGAGCAAACGGTATTTATCGTTGGACACTGTGTCTCTCCTGGGTCAACCGCAAGGCGGGATGTGTTTGATTATTGGATCTCGGTGCCGACAGGTGCGCTGGAGAACGTGCGCCGTTCTCGCCGCAAACAGCGGGCCGACAGGATTTTCAATGAAAGGATAGGTCACAGCAAACGACAGGGTGACAGCCCGTCGAAAGTTGATCCTCAAGAATCGTGCCGGTTGTAACGATTGGAGGTGCAGAGAGACTGCAACGCGTCATTTCGACGAGGTTGTGACCGTCGGCGGCTTGCTCTGCTTGAAGCAGACGAGCGAATCGATCCCTTGGGAAATGATGTGTCCGCCGGAGCAAACCAGGTTGCCGTGGACAATTCCGCCGACCGATTTCTGTGAAGCGATAATCCGACCGCTCTTCAGATTGATGGTCGTCACCGCTGCCGTACTGAGTGGGACATGAAATTGATTGCCAGTGATCAGGCCGCGGCCGCTGAGCAGCGGCAGTTTTATCGGCTCGGGCCACACCGCATCACCATCGTCAACTCGCAACAGTTCCACCTGTTGACTTCCAACCAACAACAGCTTGCCGTCATGTACGCCAGCGACATACAACCGACTGCCTCTGGGTTTCTTCCAGTCGAGTGAACCATCCATCAGGTTGACGCAGAACAATTCGTCAGAGTCGCGTGGCGTCAGAATCACTCGCCCATCGACGACGGTGGCAAGCGAGTCGATCCATTGTCCCGTTGGATTGGAGACTGTGGTCGAGCCGCCGCGGCGTTGTGCCGCGATCCGCGCCATGGCCATCGCCCGCATGCGGCTTCGCGGATCGGTGTTTTCCGGCTCGCGGTAGCGGTACGACCACATCAACCGCCGGGTGACGACATCGAGAGCGATCACAATGCCCGCGCCGGTCGGGCAGATCAACACACCATCTTTGTAAGAGGGGCTGAGTCCGGACTTTGCGCGGCGTTCGTTCCGGGTAATGTTCGACGGGACCGAATGCAGCGGTTGCGTCCACTCGACTTGCCCGGTTTTCGAATCGAGAACGACTAACCGGATTTGTCCTGCCGATTCCGCCAGACAATAGGACTTATGAGCCAGCGGCAATGGCGGCCCAAGAAAGAAGTGACCGGTCAGTTCGGTCGGCGAACCGTCTGCCGGCCCGCCTTTCTCCCAAATCGCCTTGCCGGTGCGGATGGAATACGCGACAAGTCGGTTGTGGGTCTTCGTCGCAAGTGGATGAGCCGCCTGGCTTCTTGACACAGCAAACACGTTGCTGGTTGAAGTTGAAGAGTATCCCAAACCTTCGATACAGAAGACCATTTCGCCGTCGGCGCTCAAGCTTCCGTAGGTTGAATCGGTAAAAATCCGCTGCAGCAACAGCGGGTCGAGCAACGATCCTCGGTCTCCGGGAAGCGGGGGAACGGTTCCGTTTCGCAGCTGCTCCAAGGCGGTGTCGCCCAGCGTTTCCCATCGCAATTCACCGCTGGCCAAATCGAACGCCCGCAAACGATCAACCGTCCGCGCTAACACAATGTTTCCAACGACGAGTGGATTCGGACCGGGAATTGCCGCCTGCTTGTGTTTCTGAAAATCGTGGGCCAACTCCTCAATTTGCAGTGAGACGTTCACCGTTCCGTCAAAAAACGGCGCGTCATCCCCTTCGACGTCCCACGAACTCGTCGAGGCAGTCCAGACGGCATCCAGCATCGGCCCTTGACCGGAACTCGAAGCCGTCCGCGATGCGTTGCCGCGCAACATCGGCCATTCGACTGCGATGCCTGGCGATCTCCTGGCAAGTGGTCCGATCAACGACTTCAGCCATTTGACGGCTTGCTTCTCGTCGTTGAACAGCCTGATCCGCCGGCCCGCCCGCGAGAAGGTGAAATCGGGATCGGCCTGTTTCAATTCAATCAAACGGTCCTGCGCAGTTTGCTGCATTCCGGCGATGGACCAGGCGATGGCCGACTTCAAACACAGCATGCTGTGCCGACGATGCCGGTCGTTCGAGTTCATGCGCAATCGTTCAAAACAAAGAGCCGCAACCAAGGGCTGCCCGTGATCCAGATGAGAGGCCCCCAGCAAATAGGTGGCCTCGAAGCCCGCTCTGGTGTGGAAATGCCGCCGCGAGACGTCGGCCAATCGGGCGATGTTGCCAACTTCCACCGCCGCTTCCAACATCTGTTGCGCCGGTAAGCCGTACTGCAATTCATACACCTTGCGACCGGCAGGCGGCATTGTGCCGAGCAACTGTTCGGCTTCCAGCTTGATGCTCCGCAATCCAGAACGTTTCTCGCTGTCAATGAAAAAGGCTCCATCTTCCGGACCATCCAACAGCGACTGCAACGCACCAATTGCTTCGGTAAATTTCAGCGCCTTCAGCGCTGCACGTGCTCGCCTCAACCGGACGACCAACTTGCGGTCTGCCAAAACGAGGCCCGCTGCCGATTGCTGCGGTTGCGGATCAACCGTGTTCTGCAAACCTGGGCGCGGCGGAAAAACGCGAAGGGGAACCGGGACGGCTTTCTTCTGTACTGCTTTCTTCTGCACAGCTTTCTTCTGCACAGCCGGAACGGGACGAGTCGGTTTTTCATCCGCGCCGCAGATCCGTAAAGGCACTGCAGTTGCGAGAATCAGAAACAGCAAACCCCCGTCACGCATCCAGTCGATCTCCGTCTGATAGCCAGATCACAAACCACTTCGTTCTCTCAGGCCCGTTTCCCCGCCAATGGCGCTACTTCTTTTCCGAATCCGACTTGGAAGCCTTCGGCTTCTCGATCGCTTTGGCTTCCTTCAATTCAATGAATCCGTCGCCGTTGGTGTCGAGTTTCTTGAACCCTTCTTTCGTGCCAAGGAATTCCCGCAGCGTGAGGTCGCCATCGCCGTTGCGGTCCATGCGGGTGAACCACTTCGGTGCATCGTCGGCAGCCGGACGATTACTCACCCGATTTCCCAAGACGCGCCGGTAGGAATTGGAAGATGTATTGCCTTGAGAAAACCCAACCGAAATGACGGCGGGAATTTCGGCCGCTTCAATTCTGCCGTCCTTGTTCTTGTCCAATGTTAAAATCTGCACGTGGGCCGTCTTCATTTCCCGCAGGCTCAATCGATCGTCTCCGTTCAAATCGAGTGCGCGGAACAGCGCGTTGCCGTCGCTCGATGCAATGGCACGAATCTGCGTGTCGTACGGTGCCCGCTGGCGTTTGTACAAATCGATGATTTCCTTGGGATACACTTTGCCGTCCTTGTCGGCGTCCCACAGATTAAACTGAGTGATCAATCCGTTCGGCATTTCCTTCTTCTCGACATAGCCGTTGCTGTCGGCGTCGTAACGCATCATGTATCGCTTCGCCGTCTGGTCATAGTTGGCAGTCACGGGCGGCGAAAGATTGGCCTGAAAATCAATCTTGTTCCCCGGTAACTCAACATCGGCCTTGCCCGACTTCTTTAATTCGGCGGACACCACTTTTAAAACGACGCCCTTCGGCCCTCCGGTCCTGCCCAGATGAACTTCCATTTGCAGATGCGGTTTGACGGTATTCAGACCGCCGACCTCGTCTTGCTCCAGCTTGCCGTCAGAGTTCTTATCCAGTTGCTCAAAGAGTTTGGGGACAGCCGAGAAGCTTGCGGCGACGATGCTTCCATCCTGCCCCTTGTATCGCTGCGTGAGGATGGCAAACGATGGCTCGTCCGTTGCAGTCGGGCCGAGCAAAACAGCCAGCGGCGAACGCGATCTCGCGGAAAACGTTCGAGTGATGCGAACATTGTTACCGTCGGCACGGGCCGGTCGGCCGTTAATTTCTGCCGGGTACAACAGGTCATTGTCGTCGGCATCTTTGCCCTTCAGCCGATCGCCAGCCTTGGCAACTTCATGCTCCGAGATCACCCCATCTTGATCGGTATCGAGTAGTGTTTGCACGTCGGCCGCTCCGCCGCGGCGACTGGAGACGGCCCTCCCGTTGACGATGACAACACCCCCGCCACCGCCGAATCGATATCCGCTGCTCCCACTCAGCGCGAAAGCCGGGCCGCCGAAGTACCGGCCAAGGAATTGCCGAACCTCGACCCGATCGACGAGCTTGTTCCTGTTCGGGTCAAGTCCTGCGATGAATAGCTCGACCTGCTGTGCCGCCGGAAAGCGAATGCGGCCCATCGTAAACCGTGAGTTCTTCAGCGCCTCCTCCCAGGTCGCTTTTCCGTCGCCATCGGTATCGGCGGCGGCGATCAACTCGTCGACTAACTTTTCGCGTGCCTCGCGGAATGGCTTGCCGTCGAGATACAGCGCAACCTCAACAATCACCGGCCCACCGGATGTCAGCAGCATAAATCGTTCATTCGGATCCTGCCGATCAACCGTCTCGCGGACCGCGATCACAGTGCCGCCGAAATACCTTCGCGTGGCGAACCCGGCCTGCGCCTTAACGGCTACCTTGCGGAGTTCGTCGCGGCGTTTTGCCTCTTCCTTCTGAGCTTCGGCAAGCTTCTGTTTGGCCTTATCGACATTCTTGATGGCGTCGGCCTTTTGCTGAGGATCAGTCGCTGCGGCTGCCACCTTTTCGGCCTCGGCCAAGGCGCGGGCTGCTTCCCTGGCCGCCTGTCGGGCTTCGGTCAGTTTCTTGCTCGCCGCCTGTCGCGCTTCGAGTTGCTTCTTGCGCGCTTCCGCCGCCGTTGCGGCAACCCTCACCTTCTTCGCCGAAACGGCCCGCTTGACCTTCATTTCCGGCAGCGCCGCATCATCACCATAGCCCAGTGATCCAACCGATAACACAACAGCAACAACCAGCAAGAGGCGAATGGCCATCGTTCAATTCTCCAATTCAGACTCTCGTTCCCGGCATAGTCTCACGCGTCCGTTGACTCTACCCGTGGCCAGCAGCCGAAACAACGCCAATCCGCGGTGTGGGCGCGTTGCAACCCGAACGTGATTTCGGTGAGGCAGGTTCGTGGATTCCAATACGGTGACTTGAAATCCACCTGGCGAACGTATCTATTGTTTAGGTGTGGGCATTTGTTGTTGTGGGCTAGTCAGCGTGCTGGAACGCCACCAAGCCGGTTTGTTGGTGAAACACACTTGATTCGCATTCGGCCGCAACAGTACGGCCTGGAGACAAGACCTATGTCAATCCGAAAGCAAAGAAGATAGCGAGGGACATCATGCGCGTTCTACTTCTTGCCTGTTCGTTTCTTGCAATATCGACTTCTGTCGCCGTGGCAGCAGATGCAGCGGCCCCTGATGTTGGCTCGCCGACATCAGGCCTGTCATGGATCACCTTGATCGGCGTCATGACGGTCGCTGGAGTCGCTGGTGGTACGGTAAACTACATTCAGATCGCAGAAGACGAAGAAAATGGGTGGAAGGAATGGGCGAAGCGCGTCTTGGCAGGCACGGCGGCGTCATTCCTGATGCCACTGTTCCTAAATACGATTTCCAGCAAACTTGTTGCCGAAATCCTCGGTGGGACAGCGAAATCCGAAGCCATCTTCGTTTTTTCCGGTTTCTGCCTTTTGGCCGGAATCTCATCTAGGGCATTCATTCAATCATTGTCTGACAGAATCCTACGCGAAGCGGAAGAAGCGAAGAGGCAGGCGCAAGAAGCACGTGATGAAGTGACCAACGTCGAAGTGGCAGTGGCGCCGTTTGTGGAACCGGACTCTGAAGACGAAACAGAAGAAGCCCGGCGAGAAGGGTTACAGCTCGAACAACCAACTGATGCTGATCGTCAATTTCTGCGGACCATTGATCATGCTCGTTTTACACTGCGATCGATTTCAGGAATTGCACGGCAGGCTGGACGAATATCGCACGACGAAACCCGGGGGTACTTAGATGCGTTGATTGAGAAAGGTCTCGTCAGAAAGGTCAAGGGCAAGAAAGGCGACCGGTGGGCATTAACGTTTCGGGGACGAAGGTGCCTTTCTGAATGACTGATCTATCAACACGTTCCATCGTAGTCTGCAACTCCGGCTGTGCCGACTGCGGTGTGTGTACGACGCTGATGGTGCAACATCAGCCTACTCGCATTCAAATACAAGACACTCTGTGATGGATTCTGTCAAATCAACACCAATCACTAACAACGGAGATGATCATGTTGGATATCAGTGGTTTAACATCTGAAACACGGTATGGTTGCCCGGCGGCGGATCAGATTCTGATCAATCGCTTTTACTCTGTCGGTTACTCGTATTATTTCCGGCAAGCCAAATGGGCACTGGAGATTGTCGATCCGGACAAAAAGGATCTGGATGAAGTCGAGCGCCTGAATAATTTCCGGCCCGACTTTCGCGTCCCCAAGCGATTTCGGGCCGACCTGAGCGACTTCTCCGGCAGTGGCTTTGACCGCGGACATTTGGTCGCAAGTGCCAACCAGAATGACGAAAACATCCAGAACAGTGAAACGTTCCTGCTCTCGAACATGTCGCCACAGACACCCAGTTTTAATCGGCAGAAATGGAGACAATTGGAATCCGCCGTCCGGAAGCTGGATGGGAAGGCAAACGTGTTGGAAACCTATGTGATTACCGGCCCCATCTTCGATTTCTTTGCTTCGATCAAGATGATCGGCGAAAGCGATCGCAACGGCATCAGCATTCCCGTGCCGAGTAGTTTCTTCAAGTGTGTTCTGACGGAAGAAAAGAACGGCAGGTTGAAGATGTGGGCGTTTGAAATGCCGAACGAAGCACTCAGCGGTGATCTCGAAGAGTTTCGAGTGTCCACATCGTTCATTGAGCAGAGAGCGGGAATATCGCTGTGGGATAATCTCACGGGACCTGAGATTGAGAAGGAAAAGAAAAAGACACGCGCCATGTGGCGATGAACGCGCCGGTGATGCAACGCCAGACGATTGATTACGACACCACGCTGACACAAAACAGCCCGGCTTCTCGGCAGGCGAGAGACCGGGCTGTTGTTAGTTTCAACTGCACGGGTTGCAGTCGTGTGACGTCCGTTCTGGCTACGGCAAATTAATCGTCGTCAGATTCAACTCGCCGCCATCGGCTTTCGTGACGATCACGCCGCGCTCGTCGGTCAATCGATCGAGTTGCACGACGCCTTTGAGGCTATCAATCGTGTCGTACGTTTGACCGGCAATGCCGCCGCCGCCAACCCGCTCTTCAATTCCTTCGGAGCGTTCAATGTCTTTGGTGCTGATCTTCATCACACCGCGGGCGCTGTTCGCCATCAGCAGAAAATCGCGGCCGTTCTGCTTGTAGACGATCATGTCGAGCGGCCGGTTGCGGTTGCCGAGTTCGGCGACCGTGGTGCCGCGAACCTTGGCACCCGGCTTGAGGCTGGCAAGCGGAAACTTGACGAGCGGCGTGCAGGTGAAGCCGGCCAGCAGATGCGGTTTGCCGTTGATGTTGAACGGCACGAACGCGCGGGCCACGGCTCTCGTTTCGAAGTTACCGTGCGCACCGTGATAGATTTCGATGAGAGCACCCTGGTCAGCATCATTGAACGGAAAAGCGATTTCGCGGACGGTGGACGGCGACGCGCCGGCAGCCCGACCGGAGACGATCACCTTGCCATCGGAATAGGCCAGATCGGTGATCGATTCACTACGAAGATTGCGGCGGCGACGGCCTTGGCCGACGACTTTGTCTTCAGGAGCATCGGGCAGGGTCACCTTGAGGAAGCCGACGCCTTTCAACGAAACCTGGCTCAGCTTGCCAGCCGCATCAACCCGCACGATGGCCGGCGATTTCCCATTGGTGACCGACAGATAAATGTTGCCGCTGAGCGGATTGACGGCGAGATCGTTTACCGCGATCCCCTTTGCGCTGCTACCCAACGCGGCGGCGACCTTTTCTTTCAGGCCTTTAACGCTCACATCCACGCTGCCCGGATCGCCCTTGGTGTCGCCGGTGCCGATGGCGAACACGGTTGCAGCTTTTGCATCGCCGACCAACAGAATTCCATCCGGCCCGAACGTCAGCGATCCTGCCGACTTCAATTCCGGGTTGCCCGTTTTCAGTCCCCACTTGTCCGCCGCCATCCCGGTTGAAGCCAACCCCAAAATGACAGCCACTAACGCGAATCGTCCGACATCAGTAAATCGCATCACTTCGCTCCTTTGAATCATGAAGAACAATTGAGGCGGCAACGATCAGTCCCATTCTCAAACTGACCCTGGACCAGTGCGGTTCATTATTATCGTTCGCGACGGCAATACAAGTAGTCACTGCGAGAACTTTCGAGTGCCGTTCGTTTTTTGTTCGCGCGATCGAGCAGCCCGGAACGGGCTGAAATTCGTAGAACGACGGCGGTGCATCAACCGTCTGGGCAATCGGCATGAACATCCGACTTACAGTCCGTTGCAAAAACTATTCAACTCAATGTGCAAGCTAATGTGCAAGCTTCCGTCACCTTCATCGCCCCTGCGCTTTGATTGATACACATAGACAATACCCACTAGAATTGTCGGTGTATTGGCTTGCAGATGTTGGAACAGACAGGTAGAAATGTATTCATTCACTTCATTAGAAATCAGTGGATGCTGATCACATCAAAGTCGAAACGGCATTCGCAGCCAGGGAGGTCTTATGTGTCAAGAAGGAAGTTCCGCGCGTCCCGATCCCCGCGAGACGTTGGCGCAACTAAATGAACTTCAACAGAAACTGAAGGACAGCGTCGAGCCGGCCACGGTTGTCTTTTTCGACTTGGTGGCATCGACAAGATATCGGCGAGATCACGGGGCGACCAGGGGGCTAGATAAAGCTGAGCAACACAACAGCATCGTCAGTGGGGCTATCCTCGACCACAGGGGCGAGATCGTCAAACTGCTTGGTGACGGCGTGATGGCAATGTTTCGAGATGACGAGAATGGCATTCCTCATCCGATTCGCGCGCTTCAGGCCGGCTTGGATGCCATTAACAGGCTTCGGGAACACAACGAGACAATTTCGGATCGCGACTGGGTCGACAGGATCCAGACCAAAGTCGGCCTGAGTGCTGGAGACGTTCACCTTTTGCCTGAAAGTTCACGTGAGGAAAAAGTACTCTTCAACCGACTTGACCCACTGGCAAGCACGGTCGATCTGGCGGCCCGCTTGGAAGCATTGGCGGTGCCGGACACGATTCTCATTGACCGATATACATTTTGGGGAGATCCGTTTGAGGATCTGAAAGGCGAAACGCATCCCGTCTGCAAGACCGCGGAAACGGATCTGAACCAGAACGAGAAACGCGCCGAGAAGTTGGGAGTACCCGTCACCGATTTTGCTCGCAAACATGGCTGGCGGCGACTGAAGCTCGACAAGGAACGAGAAACCACCTATTTGCCACAGGCGGCCCCGTTTCAACTCTTCAATGACGGACTGCAAGTACTCGAATTGACTGGAGTGGATGAACCAATTTCACCGGGAGACTTCTTAGAGCAGGTATGCCCGTTTTGCACTGCAGGCAGTGAGGCCGATCAGATTCCGGTTGTATTCGCCTGCGAACCGGTTGACTGCAACATTGCCGGTTTCAAGGATCGTATGGAAGCCATTGCCGTCTCTCTGGAGCCGAAACAGAAGCCGGTCAAGCAGAGCGTCTACGAATCCCCCAGCAGTGTTGATTTCAGGAACAGGCTCGAAGAGGCCGACCGACTGTATCAGGCTGGAGATGAAGAGGAAGCGCGTGGGAAGTATGAGAGCGTGCTGGCGGATGATTCCCGCGATTTTCGCGCTAATGTGCGGCTGGCACAGTACTGGCGGCGGCGTAGTGATCGAGATTTGGCGGGCGACTATTGGAACGAAGCCAAGAAATCGGATCCGAATCATGGGATGATCTGGGCGCTGGCCGGTACGACCCATCTGGAAATCTATCTGATCAATTCGATGTATCCCGACGAAGAGCCTCGCTACGAGAAACACGAGATCGACAGACACCGCGACCGTTCGATTACCGGGTTCACCAGAGGTCGGCACCTCGCGGCTGAGGCGTTTAACTCTTCACTGGAACAGCATTGCACTTATTCGTTGGTGATTTGCCATTCGCTTCGGAAACGACCGGAGGATCTCCAGGTCGCTGACGGAATGATTCGGCAATTCGGAACCTGGCCGCCACAGACTCTGCAACTCAGCGTCTTGCAGGCGCTCGCGGAAACGTTTTACTACACAGTGGCCGGTGGTTCCGATTTTACAGCTGCGGAGGAAGCGCTAAAGGGGGCCGAAAGTCTTCTGGAGGGAATCTCCAGAACCGCTTCGCCTGTTGGCACAACCGGAGGACAACGCAGAGATGCCATGATGCAAGCGGACGATTTCGAGCTTCTCGTCGGTATTGCCAAGTTCCGGCTTCAGATTGCCAAACAACGTGCGAGGCGTGCGAGTGCGAATTCCAATATCCAGCATTAATCAGCGGCAACGTTCGTGGCTACGCAGCGTACTTCAGATTATCACGGTGCCGGGAAAAGACTTCCAGTTCCCCCGGGTCTACCTTGCGCTCGATCGTCGGCAGAAACAGAAACCGGCATTCCTCGCTTTGGATGATCTCTTCAATCCGGTCGGCGAGCGGCCAGTGGTGGCGCTGGGCTTGCTCTGAAAAGTTGAAGATGTGGGTCGAGAAAAACGGCCGGCCGTGTCGGATTGTGCAGCGGATCGCCTGGACGTCGGGCCAATCCCGTTGCACCAGTTCGGCAATCATCTCCAGTTCCGCGCCGCGAATCTGAAAGTCGGCCAACGTCCCCAGGACATCGGCCGGGGGCAATCGCCGGTCCAGAAATGCTTCGGCCAGATTCAGGTGGGGGTCGTTTCGGCTGGAGTCACCGCGGCGGCCCGCGTCAGAGTTTGCCATGTGGTGGTCCTGCCACAAGACAGCGCAATCGACCAACCGCTGCGCAAGGGCAGACATTCGGCGGAACGCGTTTGTGGGATTGTGGCGTGAGAGGTGAGGAGGAAGGAAGGAGTGGAGATTGTGAGGGGCGGGACTATATTCACCCAACGAAACCGAGTCAAGAGCTTTCCAAAACGACCCGGAACCCGAGCAATTGAGGATTCGCGCCAGACGCTGTAACGTCATCTGCCAATTGTTTCCGTGACGAACAAGCCCCCACCCATCACTTCAACGGCTTCAGCATCACGCGGCGGAAGTGGACTTCGGAGCCTTCGCTTTGTAGCGAGATGCTGCCCATGTTGGGTTGGCAGCCGGTCACTTCGCCTGCTTTCTTGCCGTTGATTGTCACCGAGACGCGGCCCGCTTTGGAGGTGATGACGCAGGTGTTCCATTGGCCGACCGGTCTGGAGAGGTCGCGTGCCATGAGCTTGTTGTCGGTCTTGGCGTCGCCGCTGGGAAAGATGCTGCCGGCGGTCGGGGCGTGCAGTTGCACCTGGATGGCGTTCGGCCAGATTTTGTCTTCCTTGCCGGTGTGGATTAAGACGCCGCTGTTGCCGTTGGCGTCTTTGGGGTATTTCCACTCCAGTTTGAATTCAAAATCGCCGTAGAGTTTTTGCGTGCGAATGTAACCGTAGGGTTTCCCTTGGCATTCCAGCACATCGTCGGCACCGTTCTTTCCCTCGACCGCCTTCCAAACGGCCTTCGGATCGCCCTCTGCCGAGAAAAACGACCAGCCCGCCGGAAAGGTGCTCGCCTTGAACAGCGATTTCGGGCCATCGACCTGACCGGAATCGGCCGGACGGCTCATCCAACACAGCACGGCCATCATCACAATGGCAGTCATCCTGCATAGCCGGGGCATCGCATTCCGCACATTGTCGCTGCCGTATGTCCGGCGCGGTTGCTGACGTCGCTTTGTTGGTACTGATTCAGTCACGTTGCTCAGGGGGCTGAAAATCGTATGCGCATCCTCAACGCGAAACTCCGACGAACCCACCACGCACAATCGGTTTCCCACGACCGATTTCCATCGACTAAACAACTCGCGTGTCGGTGTCGCCGGTTCAACGTTGCACGAAAACAAGTCAACCCAGCCACCTCGATTCTAAATGCCGAGCGAACGTCAAGCAACGAAAAGCTTCATCAACTCGGCAATTTGGGGTAAATACACCGAAAGCATAGCATGTCGAAGTTGGTGGGCAAAATGCCACATTCAGGTGCGGTGGTGATCCGGTCGGGGCAGAGGTCAGAAGTCAAAGATCAGAGGCCGGGAGTCGCAGAGCAGAAGTTGTCTGCGGCTCGACTCGAAGCTCACTTCCCAATCTTCTCGATCAGCATCTGCCGAACAACTTTTGCGTCGGCACCTTTGACTTCCCGCATCACTTGACCGATCAGCGGCCCGATGGCGCCCTGCTTACCGGAGCGGAAATCGTCGGCAATTTTTTGATTACCCGCCAGGACAGTTTCCACAACGCCTTCGAGTTCGCCCGTGTCGGACACGATTGCCAAGCCGCGCTCTTCAATGATCTGATCGATTTGCGCAAGTGCTGCGGTCGGCTCGATTGCCTCCGACTCCAGCAGTTCGGCAAACACCTCGCGGGCGCTTTTGGTGGTGATTTCATTCGCCACAACTTTCGCCAGCAGTGTTCCCAGTGCGACAGCCCCGATGGGGAATTCTCCGATGGCGACGCTTCGCTCGTTCAGTTCCCGCTGCACGTCTTGCGTACACCAGTTGGCCGCCTGTTTTCCATCGCCGCATTCAGCGGCCACCGTTTCAAAGTAATTGGCGAACTCGGCTCCCTGGTTGACGATGACCGACACATCGTAGGCCGACAACTCGAACGCTTCGCTGAATCGACGGCGACGATCGGCGGGAAATTCGCACAGCGCCTGACGAATCTCGTCGATCTCATCAGCTGTCAGCGTGATGGGAACCAGATCGGGATCGGGGAGATACCGATAGTCCGATGCCTCCTCTTTGCTTCTCTGACCGAACGTGACACTGCGATTCGCATCCCAGCCACGGGTTTCTTTATGCACGCCGGGGTCGCCCAGCTTGCGGCCGGTTTCTTCGTAGATTTCTAACTGCCGATTGGCTTCGTAGTCAATCGCCTGTTCGACACCACGGAAGCTGTTCAGGTTCTTGACCTCCACAATCGGCGTCGCAATCTTGCTGCCATCGTCGCCGTGAATGTGCAGGTTGATGTTCGCATCACATCGCAGGCTCCCCTCCTGCATGTTGCAATCAGAAACGCCCAGATAATTCAGCAGCAATTTGAGTTCATCCAGATATGCTTTCGCCTCGGCCGCCGATCGCAAATCGGGTTCCGTGACAATCTCCAGCAGCGGGGTTCCACAGCGGTTCAAATCGACGTGGCTATCACGGCCGCCGCCGGTTTCGTCGTGCATGTTCTTGCCGGCATCTTCTTCGAGATGCGCCCGGATAATGCCGACACGTTTGACCCCTTGCCCCTCAACTTCCGCTTCGAGAAACCCATCGTGGCTGAATGGCAGATCGTACTGGCTGATCTGGTACGCCTTGGGCAGGTCGGGGTAGTAATACTGTTTGCGGTCCCACTTGGTGAACTGTGAAATGTCACAATTCAACGCCAGACCGGTTTTCACCGACAGCAGAAATGCCTCGCGGTTCATCACCGGCAGACTCCCCGGCAAGCCGAGGCAAACCGGGCAGGTTTGTGTGTTGGGATTCTCAGGATTGAACCGGTTCACGCAGCCGCAGAAGAGCTTGCTCTTCGTCAGCAGTTGAACGTGAGTCTCAAGGCCGATGACAATTGTGTGATGCATGGAGGATAAATTATGAATTTTGAATTATGAAGGATGAGCCGTTTTTCTACGATTCATCATTCGCTCTCTTGTTCAAACATTCGTGCGGCTCGCAGCAATCGCTCTTCCTCGAATGCCGGAGCGAGCAGTTGCAGGCCGATGGGTAAACCGCCGCTGCTTGTTCCGGCGGGAATTGAAATGCCGGGAATGCCTGCCAGATTTGCGCTGAGTGTGTATAGGTCCTGCAGGTACATTGCCAGCGGATCGTCAACCAGCGAGCCGATTTTGAATGCTGGCGTCGGGGTGACCGGCGAGGCGATGACATCGACGTCGGCGAACGCCCGGTCGAAGTCTTCGCGAATCAGCCGACGGACTTTCAACGCCTTCAAATAGTAGGCGTCGTAATAGCCGGCCGACAGCGCGTAGGTGCCGACCATGATTCGCCGCTTCACTTCGTCACCGAATCCTTCGCCGCGAGTGGTGGCGTACATGTCGATCATGTTCTCGAACGACTCCGCCCGAAAACCGTAATGTACGCCATCGTATCGGGCGAGATTGCTCGACGCCTCACACGGCGCCACCACATAGTACGTGGCGACCGCGTAGCGGGAGTGAGGCAGGCTGATCTCCTTCACCGTCGCCCCCAGCGAAGTGTAGACGTCCAACGCGCTGCGGACAGTCGATTCGACTTCGGGATCAAGCCCCTCCGCGAAATGTTCCGCAGCGATGCCGATCGTCAAACCCGACAGCGGTTCGTTCAGGCTCTGCGTATATTCCGGCACGGGGAGATCGACGCAGGTGGAGTCGCGTGCATCGTGTCCGGCGATCACTTCCAGCAGCCGTGCTGTACCGGTGACGTCACCGGCCAACGGGCCAATCTGATCGAGCGAACTGGCGAATGCCACCAACCCGTACCGCGAGACGCGGCCATAGGTTGGCTTCATGCCGACAACGCCGCAAAAACTGGCAGGTTGGCGAATTGATCCGCCGGTGTCGCTGCCCAACGCCAACGGAGTCATTCCCGCGCCCACTGCCGCCGCCGATCCGCCACTCGAACCACCCGGTGCGAACTCGGCGTTGTGTGGGTTTCGCGTCACCTGAAATGCTGAGTTCTCCGTCGAGGAACCCATCGCGAATTCATCCAGGTTCGCGCGACCCATGAGTACAGCATCGGCTTCCTTCAGACGTGTGACGACATGGGCGTCATATGGCGGCACAAAGTCTTCCAGCATGCGGCTGGCGCAGGTCGTCGGCTGCCCCTTGGTGCACATGTTGTCTTTGACGGCGACCGGCAAACCGGCAAGTTTCCCCAACGGCTGTCCGCTTTGCCGTTTCGCGTCGATTCGCTCCGCCTGCCGCAGTGCATCATCACGGTCGTATCGCAGAAACGCCTGCACTTCCGGATCGCGGGCGGCAATTTGATCGAGATACGCGGACGTCAACTCCACGCAACTGACATCGCCCGACGCCAATTGACCAAGCAATTCCTCGGTCGTACTGCCAACAATGGACATGGTTTGCGGCTTTGCCTGAAAGTTGGGGGCTGTTCAACCCTCGGTCAGAATCGGCGGGACGAGAAAATAGACACCGTCAGTTTTGGGCGCGTTTGACAGCGCGTCGTCTCTCGCAAGGGATGCGACCGGTTCGTCGTCACGGAGGACGTTGGACACCTCGACGGCATGAGCCATCGGCTCGACATCGTCGGTGTCGATCTCGTTCAGGATCGCCACGTAGTCGAGCAGGCCGGTGAGTTGGTCGGTGAACTTCACGACCTCGGATTCACTCAGTTTGAGTCGCGCCAGCAACGCGGTCTTCTCGACTTGTTGGCGGTCCATGTCGTGATCTCGTACTCAAGTAAAAAAACCCGGTTTCGCGATGAAACCGGGTTCCGAATTTGTTCGTATTGCCGCCGGGCGGCGTCAGTTATTGGCCGGAAGCGTAAAGGGCTTGCGAACAACTGCTTTCTGAACGCGGCCGGCTCGAATGCAGGCGGTGCAAACGCGACGCGTTTGGGCGTTGCCGCCTTCCTGAACGCGAATTTTCTGCAGGTTGGGTTTAAACTTCCTGCGTGAAATCCCGGTGGTCTTGCGTCCGTTACCGCCAAGGTACTTCGGTTTACCGCGCTGGGAGACACTATTGCCTACCTGCGGAGATTTCCCACAAACGTCGCATTGCCGGCTCATTGTACAGCCTCGTCTCGATTTCTGCCTGTCGTCGATCAAATACCAGAATCCGCTAGTATAGTCGGGCCGCAAAGGATTGCAAGGTATCTCGCCCACCACAAAAACAGCGGGCCGCCGAAATTGGGCTCATAAACGAATCTGTTCCACCCGAGGCACTCGATGAGCGCGTCGAAGCATGGGCAAAAATGCTGGTTGATCGTCCCCCAGAAGTAATGAAGTTGGGGCTCCGAGCGTATCATGCGCAAGACAGTATGTCCGTCGAGACGGCCCTGCCCTACCTTGAGACACAGTTGCACGAAACCATGAAC
>JABISG010000005.1 GCA_018699955.1 Planctomycetaceae bacterium
CGGCGATCGACGCAATTCCCATCAGTCCGGAAGCCGAACAACTTGCACTCGGATTCTCGTGTCCCTGGAATCTGACGTTCGCCTGCGATCGCGACTGGCACGTTTTTCACCAGACCAAAGATGTCGCCGTGCTCCGTTATCTTCGCAACGGAAGCTTGATCGCACAGTGCAACGTGTCGCCAGTTCCGCAGGCGGCCGCCGGAAGCCACACTTCCGAGCCGCAGTTTCAGTCTGACATTCAGACTGCACTCGGGACTCAGTTTCGAAAAATCGAAAGGGCCGAACAGATTCCGACAACCGACGGCCGCTGGCTCTATCGCGTGACCGCAACCGGCGTCGCCGGCAACGCCCCGATGCACTGGTTCTACTACTTGTGTTCCGCCCCCGACGGTCGGCAGGTCGCCTTTGTGTACGCCGTCGAAAGCAAACTCGTCGACCAATTCGGTGGTCAGGACATCGCCCAGGTTCGCAGCCTGCAGTTTCTGCCAGCAGCAACGTCGACCGCTGCAAGGACCATCCCGTAATTTGGTAGGGTGTGTCTCGACGCTCCCTGCGAATTTCTGTCTAATTACGGATCGCGTCGAAGATTGCTCCGCCGACGTAGCTGAATGCGTCGCACTCGGACAGGCGAAGCAACTGGTTGTACTTCGCAAGACGCTCGCTTCTTGCGACCGAGCCAACTTTCAATTGCCCGGCACCCGTTGCGACAACCAGGTCGGCGATCGTTGTGTCTTCAGTCTCGCCGCTTCGAGCGGACACGACCGGCCAATAATCATTCTCCAATGCAAGCTTCATCGCCTGAAGCGTCTCGGTCAGCGTCCCAATCTGGTTCAGTTTGATCAGCACACTGTTGGCGACTCCGGAATCGATACCTCGTTGCAAACGTTCTTTGTTGGTCACAAAGAGATCGTCGCCGATCAGTTGAACTCGATCGCCGAGTCTTTGCGTCAATTCTTGCCAGCCATCCCAGTCGTTTTCGTCGAGGCCGTCTTCGATGCTGATAATCGGGTACCGATTGACCCAGTCTTCGAGCAGGTTGATCACCTCCGACGCGATGAGTTCTTCCTCGCCGGTTGCGGCAAGTCGGTACTTCCCTTCGTGATGAAAATGCGCGCTAGCAACGTCGAGTCCGATGCAAACATCCTCACCAGGCCGAAGTCCAGCCGCTTCGATTCCAGCGACGACAAAGTCGAGCGCCTGCTCATTCGACGCGAGCTTCGGCCCGTACCCGCCTTCGTCACCAACCAACACACCTTCGAATCCGGATTTTGTCAGCAGTCGCCCAACATGCTGATAGACCGTCACAATCCACTCAAAAGCCTGCGGGTACGACGTCGCTCCGACCGGCAAAATAAGATAGTCCTGGAAGTCCAGGTTCCCGCCAGCGTGCTTGCCTCCGGAGATCATATTCACCATGGGAAGCGGCAAGCACGAAGCCAAACCGGGATTACCGGTTCTCCCGGAACTGACACGCGTGGAGTGTTCGTTCCAGATGAAACGGAATTGATCGACTGGCCGGACATCTTCAGCTTCAGCCGCGGCGTAAACGGCAGCCAGCGACGCGCCGAGAATCGCATTCGCGCCGAGTCGGGACTTGTTCGGCGTCCCGTCCAATTCGATCAGAAGTTGATCGATTGTCTGCTGATCGGTAGCGTTCTGACCAACGAGTGCCGATCGAATTTCGGAATTGACGTTTTCCACGGCACGACGAACTCCCAACCCCTGAAGTCGGTCGGCATCGCCGTCTCGAAGTTCGAGAGCTTCGAACACGCCGGTACTCGCACCGCTGGGCACGATCGCCCGACCGGCCCGATAACCTTCGCACGCGATTTCGACTTCGACCGTCGGCCGTCCTCGGCTGTCGAAAACTTCTCGGGCATGAACGTTTTGAATTCGAGTTGAAGTCATGACACATCGGCTGTTCTGAGACATCGGAAAGTTAGTCGCAGGATGGTAGCCGAAGATCGCTGTGTTTACGCCCGTTTTCGTTTACCGTGACTGCCCGTGTGGCGACTGTGTTGAAGATCGTGCGAGAGACCCGTAATTTCGTCGGCAGACTCTGTACTGAAATCACGCGGCCGGCCTGCTCACTTTGAGGAAACAAATGACTTCACTTGATCGACGAACAGCTCTGAAAATCGCGGCGGCAGGAACAACATTGCTGGCGACGGGCGAAGCAAATGATCCAGCCGTGGCTGCTGTGGGGGACAAAAAGGGCCATTCAGTCGTTGGGAAGTGGGGGACGACGCACGATCGCGTGTGGCTTGGTGGCGAGTTCTGGGCCAACCCCATGGAGAACTGGGTGATCGCTGACGGAGCAGCCGAGTGTCAGTCGACCGGTGGCGATCGCAACGTTCACCTCATCACACACCAGATTACGAATCTCAAGGGCTCATTCGAGATGTCGGTCGACATCGAAGAAATCGAAGCCGGAAAAACCGCAGGCGGCGCGGGATTTCGAGTCGGCATCCGCAGCGAAATCAACGAGTACCGCAGCAATAGTTTCGCCAAGAACGGCCTGAACGCTGGGCTGGTCGATGGATCGCTCGTGCTGGGGCGAAACAAAAGCGAGATTCAAGAAGGAGCCAATTCGAAATTGTTCGCGTTGCACCTGACCGGAAAACCTGAAGAAGGTGGCCGCTTTCGCCTGGCGCTGACAGCAACCGACAAGTCCGGCAAGACGATTGGAACGGTCGCGTTCAACGCGCCAGCTCTGGCCGTGCTCGGCAACGTGGCGATTGTCAACAACTTCTCTTTGCCGGAAAGAGGCAAAGCCCGCGGTA
>JABISG010000004.1 GCA_018699955.1 Planctomycetaceae bacterium
TGCGATGCGGAAAGCACTGGCGACACGCCAGTGGCACCCGTCAACAGAGAATTGCGACGAAACTGTCGTCACTCACCAATAGCCTCACTGCGGTCATCTTGCTCGTCGCACTCGCGTTTTCCTCGCCCGCGCTGGCACAGTCGAATCCCACCCTCAGTTCCGTCTTTCCGCCCGGTGGTCGTGCCGGGACCAGCGTCGAAGTGACTTTGGCCGGTAGCGGATTAGGTAAACTAACCACCCTGCACTGTGGCAACGCGGAACTCACTTTTGAAAAGACCGGCCCCAATCGCGTGCGGATCAACATTCCGCCACAGACTCCGCCGGGCTTCTACGATCTGCGCGCCGTGTGTGTCGATGGACTGAGTTCGCCACGAGCATTCATCATCGGCACACGCGAAGAACGACTCGAAGTCGAGCCAAACGAGTCGGCCGAAACCGCCACGACGGCCTCGCTGAATTCCGTCGTCAACGGGCGCATCGAAAAGAAGGGCGACATCGACCAACTCCGTTTTCTTGCCAAACAGGGGCAACACATTGTCGTTGAGTGTCAGGCGGAGCGAATTGACTCACAGCTAAGAGCCGTCCTCGAAGTGTACGACAGCTCGGGAAGACGACTCGCGGCCAACCGAGGCTACTTTGGCATCGATCCGCTGATTCATTTTCGCGTCCCCGCCGATGGCTCGTACATCGTGAAGGTTTTCGACCTGATCTATGGCGGGGGTGCCGACTATTCTTATCGCCTCAGCATCGGCAACACGCCGCGCGTGGTTTTTTCACATCCCGCCGTCATCCAGGCCGGCAAGACAACGCGAGTGACGCTATTGGGTTGGAACCTGAAAACGAAACTCTCACCCGCACAGGCCACCGTTGCCGGGGTTGAAGAAACGGAATCACAGAATCCAATAGCCTCGACCGATTCCACGGAGACGAACTTCGACACGTTCGACCGCGTCGAAGTTGATGTGACTCCCCCTGCCGATGGAGGGCCGCAACTGGTTCGCCTGCAGTCCAACCAAGTCAGCGTTGACGGTTTTGCGTATCACTTCCCTGGCAGCGACGAACCGATCCAAATCGGTGTGACCGATGTGCCTGTCGTGCGAGATCAGGCGTCCAATAATGCCCCCGGTACGGCGCAATCGGTTTCCGTTCCCTGCGAAGTCAGCGGCCAACTCATCGATGGCGACGAACGCGACTGGTACGCCTTCGAGGCCCGCCGTGGCGAAGTGCTGTGGCTCGAAGGGTTCGCAGCCAGAATTGGTGCATCGGTCGATCTCGACATCAGCGTACTTGACGCATCGGGAAAGCGCGAACTGGCTCGGTTCAGTGATGAAGTCAAGAACATCGGCGGCAATCGATTTTCAACATCCCATCTCGATCCCGTCGGTCGTTGGGTCGTCCCCGCCGATGGCCGCTATCTCATTCTGGTCCGCAACTTAATCGGCGACCTCTCTCGCAATCCGGAGCGAGTTTATCGGCTGAGTGTGCGGCGCGAAGAGTCGGACTTTCATCTCGCGATTGTTGGCCGCCAAGGCTCTCCAGCCGCCCTCAACCTGCAGCGCGGCGGACGCACGATTGTGGACGTGCTTGCCTTTCGCAGCCGCGGAATGACCGGCACGATTCGCGTCTCTGCCAGGAATCTGCCACCCGGAATCGAATGCCCCGACGTCTATCTCGGCCCCGGTATCAATCGCGCACCGCTGACACTTTCGGCCACCGATTCCGCGGAGTCGATCATCCACAACCTGCAACTCGTCGGTCATGCCGAACCCGTTGGAGGTTGGGATTTAGAAACAAGAGTTGAAGCACAGGAATCCCACGGTCGAAGTGTTCGTGGAGGGACCGTCATTCGCACGGGCGAGCCAAACGGCTTGGCACGTTTGACCTCCGAAATACCCTTCGCCGTAACCGGTGAAGCACCGCTGCAGATAATCGCCGACGGCAACGAAACGCGCAAACACGATCTGTACGGTGTGATGAAAGTCCGGCATTCCCCCGGAGGGATTCTTGATGTCGCCGTCCAAATTGATCGCCGCGACGTATCGTTTCAGGCCCCCGTCCAACTCGTCGGCGTCGGGCTTCCCGCCTTAATTCGTCATCAGTCCGCCACAATTCCGGCCGGACAAAGCAAGGGCTATGTCAGTTTTTATCTCCCGCCGACTCTGCCGGTTGGCCGCTACACCATCGCCGTCAAAGCGGTAACCACCGTGCCTGCCGGCAATGCAAAAGGGAAGCCGCAATCGGTGACGGTTTTCAGCAACCCGGTGACGTTCGACGTAAAGCCTGCAGCTTTTGTGGTCGAGATCGACGACGACGCACCGACACAAATCGGGCGAGGAGAGGTGCTTCAGGTCAAATTCTCGGCACGACGCATCAACGGATTCATCGGCAAAATGCACACGGAACTCACCGCACCGGAGAAAGTCATTGGCCTACGGGGACGCGGAACATCGTTCGTTGGCCAGACGGACAGCGGAAACATTCAAATCATCGCTAACGACGATGCCCCGTTGGGGCAGCAACCGTTTGTGCGATTTTACGCCGTTGGCGTTGTCGAAGATCAACCCGTTTTCCACGGCAGCTGTTTCTTGAATCTCGAAATCATCGAATAGCACAAGGCGACACGATGTCGATACGGCACTCGAACACTCACTTTCATCGCACGCGGGCCAGCGCATATGCGGCGGCCGTTTTTGCGTTGCTTGTTGCCATCAGCGTGGCCGGCCTGGCAAACGCCGCTGACGACGCGCCGGTGAGCACCAACGACAATGTCGCGCCGCCGGTTCAGTTTCTCAACGACGTCGTTCCGCTGCTGACGCGACTGCATTGCAACAGCGGCGGCTGTCACGGCAAGGCGACCGGACAGAACGGTTTCCGACTTTCGCTGTTGGGGTTCGAGCCGGATTTTGATTATGCCGCGCTGGTCAGCGAGGCGCGTGGCCGCCGTCTGTTTCCTGCCGATCCAGACCAAAGCCTGCTACTGACGAAGGCGACCGGCGTAGTACCTCACGGCGGTGGTCGGCGTCTCAATATTGATTCCGATGACTACCGCGTGCTCCGAGAATGGATCGCGGCGGGCGCACCGGCGCCACGCCCGGATGACCCGCATCTTGTGCGACTGGAACTCAAGCCGAAACGCGGTCAGTTGCAGCCGAAATCACAGCAGCAGTTGCGCGTGACAGCACACTTTTCCGACGGCACAAATCGCGATGTCACCCAGCAGTCGGTGTATCTTTCAAACGTCCCGGAAATCGCCGATGTCGATCGCGGCGGTCTCATCACCACGCAACCGCGCGTCGGACTGTTCGCAGTCATGGTGCGATTCGGTGATCAGCTCGGCGCATACTACGGTGCGGTCCCGAGGGCGGAAGCATCTCTTGGCAACACTGTCGGCAATGCAGCGGCGCTGTCGAATATCGACCGTCACCTGTTGGCCGGTTGGAACAGGTTAGGAATCGAACCGTCGCCGCCCGCCGACGATGCCGCATTCATCCGCCGCGCCAGCCTCGATATCTGTGCCACACTGCCAACGGCCGACGAAGTCACCGCCTATCTCAACGACACGCGAGCGAACAAACGCAAGCGACTGATCGACCGGCTGCTGGACCGTCCCGAATATGCTACGTACTTCGCGCTGAAATGGGCCGATATTCTACAGAATCGCGGACGCGGCTATTCCACCCGAAAACAACGGCCGGGAACAACGTTGTTCTCCGCATGGATTCGTGATTCGATTGCGGCCAACAAACCGTACGACCAATTTGCAGCGGAGATTCTCACCGCGACGGGCAGCCAACAACAGAACCCGCCGGCCATCTGGTACCGCTCGGTGCGCACCCAGCAAGACTATGTCGAATCGGTCGCGCAGGCGTTTCTCGGCGTGCGAATTCAATGTGCGCAGTGCCATCATCACCCTGCCGAATTCTGGAGCCAGGCGGACTACTATGGTTTGGCGGCCGTCTTTTCACGCGTCGGCCGCAAAGGCGGATTCACCGATGCCGAAGTCCCCACCAACGAAACCATCTACCTGAAACAAGAGGGGGAAGTACGGCATCCACGAACGGGGAAAGTGTTGCAACCGCGTCCGTTGGGTGGTCCCGACTTCGACCTGTCGCCCTACGATGATCCCCGGCAAGCATTCGCCCGTTGGATGACCGCGCCGGACAATCGTTTTTTCGCCCGCACCATGGCCAACCGATTGTGGGGGCATTTCATGGGTCGGGGGATCATTCATCCCATCGACGATGCCCGCAGCACCAATCCCCCCAGCAATCCCGAATTGCTTGACGAGTTGGCCCGTGAATTCGTCAAAAGTCGTTACGACATCAAACATCTGATTCGCCTCATCACCACGTCGTCGGCCTACGGCCTCAGTTCGGTTCCCAACGAGACCAACAAAGACGACCTGCAGAACTTTGCCCGGTTCTATCCCCGTCGCCTCTCGGCAGAAGTGTTGTTAGACGGCATCAGCCAGGTACTCGAAGTGCCGACACAGTTTTCCGGTGGACCGGGTGTCTTTCCTCCCGGCACGCGGGCGATCGGTCTGCCCGATGAAAACGTACCGATGAACTTTTTAGATGTGTTCGGCCGGCCGGCCCGTACGTCCGCCTGTGAATGCGAACGAAGCGATGCCCCGGCGTTAGCGCAAGCGCTGGAATTGGTGAACTCGACAGAGATTCAGAAAAAGTTGACCGCAAAAGACGGAACAGTGGCACGCTTGGCCGCCAGTAAGAAAGCACCTGCAGAAATCGTCCGCGAAATCTTTCTCAGCACTTTGGCGCGACCACCGAGTCCGGAAGAAAAGGCAACGGCGGTCGAATTTGTGAATTCCGAATCGGATCGTAGCGAAGCCTACCGATCGCTGCTGTGGTCGCTGTTGGCAACAAATGAATTCTTGTTGAATCACTGAATCGCAAAGAGTTGAAGCACAATGTCGGCACTGGATCGCCGAGAGGGTCATACCATGTTGAGAGTTTTCGGAAGCCAATATCAGAACTGCGACGGATTGAGCCGCCGCAACTTCCTCGAATTGGGCGCACCGCTATTGGGGTTGGGGCTGGCGGATGTGCTGGCGCTACGCGCTGCCGGCGCTAACACCAAGCAGCCGAATGAGAAACCGCGCGGCGGCAAATCGCTGATCGTCTTCTGGACACACGGCGGAATGAGCCAGCAGGACACCTACGACATGAAGCCGGACGCGCCGGCCGAATATCGCGGCATGTACCAAGCGATCGACACCACCGTCCCCGGCATCGTATTGGGTGAGCGGTTTGCGCAGCAGGCAAAGGTGATGAAGCACATCTCGCTGGTGCGCTCAGTGCATCACGAAAATGGAATTCACGCACCGTCGGCCCACTGGATGCAAACCGGACACTTCGGCCCAACTTTGGCCCGTAACGCAGCGAAATTTCCGTCGTTCGGTTCGGTCATTGCCCGCACCAACGGAGCGCATGGCGAACACATGCCGCCCTACGTAACCATCCCCAAATCCGAAGCCTTCGGCTATCAGGGGGCGGTTTATCTCGGCAAGGCGTACAACCCATTTGAAGTCAACGCCGATCCGAACGCCAAGAACTTCAAAGTTGCCAACCTCGCTCCGCCATCCGGGTTGACCCTCAAAAGTGTCGAATCGCGACGGCGGCTGCTGAAAAAGTTCGACACTCTGCGGCGCGACATCGACAGTTCCGGATTGATTGAAGGACTGGACACCTTCAAAGCGCAGGCGCTGGAAATGGTCTCCGGCGAGCGCGTCCGCGAGGCGTTCAATCTGTCCGCTGAACCGGACAAACTCCGCGACCGCTACGGGCGTCATCAATACGGCCAGAGCGCGCTGTTAGCGCGGCGGCTGGTCGAAGCGGGCAGCAGTTGCGTGACGATCAACACCGGCTACTGGGATCATCACAACGACATTGAGAAAGGTCTCGAAACTCATCTGCCGCCGCTCGATGTCGCAATGGCCGCACTCATCGAAGACTTAGATCAGCGTGGCATGCTGGACGACGTTGTGGTTTATTGCGCGGGCGAATTCGGCCGCACTCCGCTGATGAACGGCCACGCCGGCCGCGATCACTGGTCGAACTGCTTCACAACCATGTTGGCCGGCGGCGGGTTGAAGGGCGGTCAGATTGTGGGAGCCAGCGAGAAATTCGGCGGCGGCGTGAGGGAACGCCAAGTGATGCCGCTCGACCTGCTCGCGACAATCTACCAGGCAATGGGAATCTCGCTCGACACTTATTACATCGACTCCACCGGCCGGCCAACAAACATCGTCAGCCCAGGCCAACCGATTCACGAACTGCTCTGACTGTCCCCGTGACTTGCCGCTGTGTCGATCATTCCGCGGCTTCTTTCAGCGGGATCACAAAGTCGGATACATCATAGTATCGACCGGCTGAGATCATCTCCGGGCCGCCGTATTCGTCGCTCGCCTTGCTGTATCCCTCGTCGTACCCAACGCGATGCCCCGCCAGATATCCCACAGCACAGAACACGGTAGCAAGCAGCGCCGGCCAACAGAGCCAAACGATCCATGCCAGTCTGTTGCGTTCTTCGTTCATGGTTGGCTTCCCAATCATATTCCACTTGGTTCTGCCGACAGATTGAGTGGCGTCCGTCGCATAACGCGACGCCAGACGGCTATGTATGAGATTCAGTTTATTGAGGATGGCACAACCGGCCCGATGCGTTCAGGCGATTCGACAGGGATGTCGATTCGTGCGGCTGGTGACTTGTTCGGCGGCTACTCACTCGACGCCTGCCGCCTTTTCTTGAATGGCCAGCGTTTTCGGAGATTCGGGTCGATCCAGCAGCCAATCGGGCCAAAGGCGAGTGCTGCCGTAATTGTATACGGAAGGTCAATTGCAGCGTGCGAAATGATTCGGTCGAGCGCTGTGGCATCAGGCCCAAATTCGGCCATGACGAACGGTGAAAGCGCTTGTCCGGCAAATGATCCAGCAACGGCGAACAAGAAGAACCACCTACTTCTCAGGCAATAGGCGACTATCGCCGCTGGAACTAGAGCCAGGAACACTGAAACGACGGAGGCTTGCCACGGCTCCATATTAGCGCTCAGATCGCCCAACAGGATTCCAGCTGTCAAACTGTCACAAAGAGAGTTTGAATTTTCGACCGCACTCCCTTGCTGACAACACCAATGCCCTGATTCTCTGCTTTCCTGTCAGAAATGGCAAGAACATTTCCTGAACCGGGCCGCATCCCAATTCGCTGCCAAGCGGCCATCGTTCGGCTCGGCGATACCTCTCGGCAATCATAACCGACAGGCGAGACCGAACGGGTTGCGGCGAGAGGATCAACCACGCAATGCCAGCGTGACGTTTGCACGGCACAAGTGGGTTAGCATATTCCAGTGTACGCGTAACGCACGCCAAAGGCCAACTGCCGCCATCACCGTTCGCACAATTGGGGCGGAATAAAGTGTATCTTCCCGCGATTGTCTTCGGTACAATTTCGGTTGCGGGTCCTGGTCACTTCGCTGTCGGCATGGAGTTCACTTGCGATGACGTTTCCCCATCGATGCCTGCCAGTCGTCTTCTGTAGTTTTCTGCTGCTCTCCCCACAGCCGGCGGCAGCGCAGCAGCTTACGGTTCAACAGCCCGTCTTCGGCGTTGCCGTCGATGCGGAGGGCGTGTTGACGGCCAAGACGTTTCCCGCTCCCGGCGGTGCGCTTCGCTTGAAACGGCTGATGGCGGCCAAGGCGGCTCTTCCGGGCGACGTTGCCAAACCCGCTGCGTTCCGAAAGGTGTCACTGGTGCGTCTGGCGGCGGCGATGCAGAAGCGACTCGACGCCGGCCAACCACTCAATGAAACGATGAACCAACTGGCCGGGTTGCAGCGAGTGCAGTTCGTTTTTCTCTTTCCCGATCAGCGCGACATTGTGATCGCCGGGCCTGCCGAAGGCTGGGTGAAAGAGGGTTCGGGGCGTGTCGTCGGCATTACCACCGGCGCACCGACGTTGCGGGTTGAAGACCTTGCCGTCGCCATGCGGGCGTATCCGCCAAACGGGCCGGCAGCGCGATCGGTTGGCTGCTCAATCGACCCAACGGCACAAGGCGTTGCCCGGCTGCGTGAATTCCAGAAGACGGTTCCCCGCCGCATTTCCGACAGCCAACGTCGGCAAGTCGGCCTGCGTATTTTGCGCGGGACGCGCGAGGCGCTCGGCATGGGAACCGTGCGCGTCTTCGGTATCCCGGCCGATACGCACGCGGCCCTCGTCCTGCTCGAAGCCGACTACCGCGTGAAACGCATCGGCATTGGGCTGGAATCGGCACCGGTGAAGATGAACACGTTCATCGGCAGTTTGAAGTCGGCCCGTCATTCGGCCTACGAACGGTGGTGGTTCACGCCAAAGTACGATTGCCTGAAAGTCACCGAAGATGGGCTGGCAATGGAACTGGTGGGACAAGGCGTGCAACTGCTCGGCCAGCAAATGGTCGTCGATTCGACCGGCAAGCTCACCGTGGTGGCAGGCAGCAATCCCAGCCGCGCCAGCCAGCTATTCACCGGCGACTTCACCCGCAAGTACGCCGACATCGCCCGGCGCCGCCCGGTGTTCGCGGAACTGCGAAACGTGATCGACCTGCTCGTCGTCGCCGCCTCAATTCGCCGCCAAGGCTGGTACGGCCGCACCGGCTGGGATGCAAAGACACTGCTTGATGAATCGGTCTTCCCGGTCCAAACCCACCCCACCCCACGCCAGGTACCAGCCGTCTCAAACGCACTCTGGAAAGGCCGAAGACTATTCGTCCCCTCAGGCGGCGTCACCATCATGCCCGCTTTGGCACGCTCGGTCGAAAAGGAAGATGACGACGTGGACATCCCGCTAAACGAGCGCCTCACCAAAATCGGGCGCCCACAGGCACCGAAGCAATGGTGGTGGGATTAATTGCGCGGCGGAGGGCTTCGAATCGATTGGTAACACTCCAACACGTGAAGGTCCTGGGGGCTGCGCTCCGGCCCGAACCATACACAATCTGAACTGGCCCAATTCCAAAAATTCCTGACATTCTTGGAAGATTCGACCGCCGCATGCGTTTTCTCTGGTGTGTGGTGGATTGCCGATTCTGGCGATGCCGTTAGCCGAGGATTCGATGGAGAGTGTCATGCGTTGTATTGTCAGTTTACGAAGAATGCTGTGTTCGGTTGTTGCCATGTCTGTTGGGCTTGGGACCGGGGTGGCTTCAGATGATGCAGTGAGAGTTCAGCGGGTTGGGTCGGCGGTGGAAATTCAGCAGGATGCTGCCAGTGGTTCCAGGGGGCAACTCGATCGATTTGTCTACTTCAGTCCCGATGCGAAAACGCTGCTGATCATCAGAGCCGGCAACGATCGAAAGTACGCGGGGATTTGGGATGTCGAGACCGGTCGGCCGATCAGCCCCCGGCTCAAACACCGTGCGGTAATCTTCGACGCGGCAATCAGCGGCGATGGGACGATGGCTGTTATTGCCGGCCTGAAAAGCTCTTACTTGTGGAACACGAAAACGGGTGAGCGGATTGGGCCGCCGCTGCCACAGGGCCGCCGGCGGACGCGCGGCGTCGCCATCAGCCCTTCCGGTGAGACTATCCTGACCGATGGGCGCTGGCTGTGGGATGTCAAAACCGGCAAACGGCTGGCGGTGACTCTGGAACACCCTGAGAGAACGTACTCCGTCCATAATGCGGCGTTCAGTCCCGATGGATCGAAGATTCTGACGGGAGCGGAAAGCGGCACGGTCCAGCTGTGGGATGCCATGACCGGCGCTGCCATCGGCCCGCCGCTCAAACATCGACAAGCCGTCCGCCACGTGAGTTTCAGTCCCGATGGCAAGCTGGTCGCGGTGGCATATCGCGATGGAATGGGTCAGTTGCAACCGCTGCCGCAGCGTACGCTGCGAAATGGTGTGGTCCGCATCTGGAATCCGCGTACCGGCAAGTTGCTGGCATCGCTCAGCGGCCATCACGGCGACGTTTACCAGACCGCTTGGAGCCCCAACGGCAAGCTGCTACTAACCGGTGGTTGGGACGCGACGGCCCGTTTGTGGGATGTCGCGACCGGCCAACAACTCACGACATCGATCCCGCATGAACGCGCCGTGCGCGCCGTCTGTTTTGCCCCCGATGGACAGACGTTTTTGACCTGGAACTTCAACAGGCTTCAACGCTGGGCGACCCCATCATCGGTGACTCCGAAGAAGTAGTTTCGAATATCGAATATCGAGATGACGGCCCTCACCCCCTCCCTCTCCCACGGGGAGAGGGAGTAATCACACCAGTTCGAGATGGTGCTTGAACTTCCGTCGTTGTAGTTGCAGACTTTCATTTATGATTGACGCTTCGGACCTGTCAAACCTGAACGATTCCAAGTTGACGGCGCGAATTGCCGACCGTGACGAGTCGGTATCGCATTGGAACGAATCGCAGCGATGTTTTGAAGAGTTATATAATCGGCACGCAAAACTGCTGCTGGCCTTTCTGGCGTCACGGGTTCATCGCAGCGACCTGGACGATGTGCATCAAACGATTTGGCAGCGCATCTGGCAGTTTCTGCCAACTCAATTTCAGGGTGGGAATTTCCGGGCGTGGCTGCATCAGATTGCCCGCAACCACTTGATCGATATGAGTCGCCGTCGCCGAAGACAGGCGGATCTGCTGGATGAGCAACGCGAATTTTCGGACGGTCGAACCGCGCAGCCGGACGACAATTTGCTGGAGACAGAACGAACGCAGATCCTGAGTCGTTGTCTGGAACGATTGGAAGCGGAGATGTACGACTTGGTCAAGGCCCGTCTGCGCGGTGAGAGCTACGCAGAATTCTGCTCGCGAACACAAATGCCAACGGCGCGAGCACACAAGTTGTTTCACGTGGCCAAGCAGCAACTCTCGACGTGTGTGGAGCATGCCCTGCAATGAGTCTTCACTCGGTGAACATCCCCGGTGAGACGGCCGATCTGGCGGATTGGCTGGAAGAACACCTGCTGGGTCTGGAACTGGCAGCGTTAGTGGCGGAACTCTTGGCAGTCTCGCCGGTCGAGGCGCAACCTCCGCCGACGCTGGATGACGTTTTCGGCGAGGATCTTTCGCGCGTGTTGGATGTCGGCCTGTCGGCGGTTCCGCCTGATCGGCTGCGGGTACTCTTGAGGCAGCCTCAACTGCTGCTCAATTTGCAGGAGCGCATTCTGATTGATGGAGGTGATTACTGGCGAGAGCAGAGCTCCAACCGCGATGACGTGCAAGATTTGGCCGAGAGTGGCTGGCATTCATTAAGTGCAGCACTCCGCCACCCGGCAAGTCCCCGTTCTCAAAGACGACAAGTGACACTGCAAATGGGCTGGCGCCGCCGGCCTTGGATTGTTAGTCTGGCGACTGCCTCCTGCCTCTTGGTTGCAGTGTTCACGTGGGATGCCTTCCTGCGACCGCAACCGGCGTCGGTCGCTTCCGGCTGGGGCTGGAATCCATCAGATGCCCTACCACAGGACGTGCCGGCCGACGTCTACTTCACTCGATTGGCCGATGGTGCAGACGAGTGGTTCAAGAAACGGCCCGAGACTGCCAAGGATCTCGCGTTGCGAATCAGCCAGTTCCGACAGGGATGCTCCACGCTGATCCTGGCCGACCACCGGCCACTCTCGGCGGAGGATAGCAAATGGCTGATTGGAAAATGTCGCGAATGGGCCGTGAAACTCGATCAATATCTCGCCGCAGCTGAAGCCGACGATCCGAATGTGCAAGAGATCCGTGAACAGACCGATGAGACGGTCCACAAACTCATCCAAGCCCTGAGAATGCGTGGCAAAGGAGCGGGCTGACGCTGTGCGTACGGCAATCCGCATCCACGCGTTATTTTGCAGGACTTGTGAGCTGCGCCTGGACGGGTTGCGTTCGTTCGGCGGGCGGCGTTTCGGCCGTGATGGCGAAGGCGGCGCCGATGGGTTCGGGTGACATGATTCGGCTGCCGGTTTCAAACGGCAAGGACGCGCTCGGCTCGCTGTCTTGCCATAACGGCAGCAGTTTGTCGGCAAGCCAGAGTGCCAACAGGGGGAGGGTGAGGACGATGGCTGCCGCGATGATTCCTTCGCGGCCACCCCAGGGAACGGTGTACTCGACGAAACCGCGGTAGCTTTTCGAGAAGAGCTGGCCCCCTACGACGACGTTCCAGCGCATGGCGAACACCTGCACCAGCACAAGCAGCGAGGCCAGCCCACCGCACGCCGTCATCAGCCGTGGATTCAGCCGAGGGCGAACGGCGATAAGCAACAGGAGAAACGGACAAAGCGAACCAATCACCACCTGGATCAAACCGTAGGAAACCGCCAGATGCTCGGTTAGCAACGTCGAAAGCACCTTCCACTCGGCTCCCGATTCGTAGGCCATGTGTCCCAATTCCAGCATCTCCAGCGAGACCGCCACGACGAGTGCCACCCACAAGTATCGGCACATCGCGCGAACGCAGTCGGCATCGGGCTTCACGCCACGACGCCAACACATGCCGACGTACAACACAATCAGTCCGGCGATGCCCGACACGATTGCCGAGATGAGAAAGATCACCGGCATCAACGCGGTCGACCACCATGGATTGGCCTTGATTGCACCAAACAGAAAACCAACGTAGCCGTGCAGAATGCACGCGATGGGAATGCCGGCCATCGCCAACAAACGGATCGCCCAATCATCCACTTGGCGAGAGCCATCGGTCATCTTGCGAGCACCGAGGGCCAGAATTCGATAAACGAGTCCCGCCGCACCAATGCGAGAATTGGCACGTTCGACAATCGTCGGACGAAACACGAGCCAGACTTCGACAACCAACAGCAACATATACAGACTGTAAATGAAACCGAACCCGGCCATCGCCGAGGTACCGTTGGGGGTGACCATGATGTTCAAAGCGCGCTCGGGGTGATGCAAGTGCAACAGCAGCGGCAGCGTGGCGCAGGAGCAGAAACAAAGCGATGTCACCAACGCCAGTTTCGCCACCGGCTTCAACACCTCTTGATGAAAGACGTGGTACAACGCCGAGACGACAAACGCACCGGCCACCAAACCCGTAATGTACGGGTAGAGCACAATCATAATGCTCCACGCGATACCGGGATCGTTCGGAAATACAAAAGAATTCGCATCCATTATTTCACCTCTCCGCAAATTCCCGCGTACCGAGTTTTCGGATGTGTGCCGAGATGCTCTTTGAGAACGTCGGTGGGGATCTTGGCAATGCGTTTGCTGATTTCGCTGTTGGGATCGTCGAGTCGTCCGAAGACCCGTGCATCGACCGGACACGCTTCAACACACGCCGGCTTTTCGTTCCGCATCACGCGGTGGTAACACCACGTGCATTTGTCGGCGTTGTTCGTTTCGGGATTGATAAAACGCGCACCGTAGGGGCATGCCTGCACGCAGTAACCGCAGCCGATGCAGCGATCAGGATCGACCAGTTCCACTCCCTGGGGCGATGTGAACGAAGCATGCACCGGGCAGACCTGATTGCAGGGGGCGTCTTCACATTGGTTGCAGAGCTTGGGAACAAAGAACGACCGATCGACTAATTCTGGATCGATGATCGGTAGACCCGATCCGGCAAAACCGGTTTCGGGAACGGTGTCCACCTGGAGCGTGCCGTCTTTGAAGTGAACGTACCGTTCGACCCACGTGCGGTGACTGCCTTCGGGTACGTCGTTTTCTGTGCGACAAGCCGTCATGCATTTTCCGGCTCCAATACACTTGTCTGAATCGACCAGAAAACCGAAGAGTTGGTCGCCTTCGTTCGGAGCGCCCTTGCCGTTCGCCATCGGCAACTGGCTCTCGGTGCCGTCGCCCATCGCGACCGGCAAAATGGTGAGGCTCATGGCTCCGATCGTAACGGTGCTGGCCCGTTGCAGAAACTGGCGACGCGAAGTCATCTCGTCCGATGGACACGCACAACTCGACTTGTCGCATGTGCCGCCGCACCCACCGCCCGTGTCGTTGTTTTCTTGTATCATCGGTCTCGTTCTCCAGTTCCGCACTCGGCTCGGCAAGAGCCGCGCCTCCCAGGTATTTCAACGATTCTTACGGTGCCGTGTCGTGTCCCATGTGGCACTCGAAGCAGACGTCTCGGCCTTTGACTTCTTCCGCACCCATGTCTTCAAGATGCTCGGCGACGTTGATCTGTTTGAATCCCTCGGGCATGCCGACCATGGATTCGTGGCAGACCAGGCAGGTGGCACGGTCCTGTGTGATGAACAGATCGATGTGGGTCATGAAGTTTCCGTCCCACTCTTTTGCCGAGTCGATGGTGAGGCCCGGCGTCTTGGCGGCCTTCTGCGCCTGGACAACATGCTCTCGCCCCAGCCCGTGGCAGTGATTGCAACTAACGGCCTTATGCAGCGACTCGGCTCGTTCTTCGCCCACATCGGCGTGGCATTTCAGACAGACCGAATCGGACACCAGCACGCTCGGTTTCGACGCAAGTTTTTCGAGTGCGGCTGCGCGATACGGGCCTTGTTCGCCGTAGGTCTCGGGGACCAACTGCCCGCGTCCCCACACAAACACCGAGCCGCCGGCGATGACCAGGAACGACACGATCCACAGATGCAGCGAGTCCCGCGAAAATATCAGTTTCCAGTTCATAACCAATCTCTCGTCTAATTGACCCACATACCGCTCGCGACCGATTCGCAACGTTTGTCGAAGTTTGACTCAACTTCTATTCGCAAGTCGCGCAATTCTCGAAGACCGAGTCCCCGTTCGCCCATCGTTCGGCGGCATCGGGAACATCCAGCGCGGCAACCAGTGCGCTGTTGAGTTCGTAAAGATTTCCGTCCAATCCCGATTCCTTCAGCCCGTTGCGGAATCCTGATTCGGCACCCTGAACAACAACGTGACCCCGCGATTCGTATTCGTAGGGATCCACCGGTTTCTGATCGAAGATGCTTTTGGACGACGCATCGTCGGCTGACTTGGCCGATGGACTCCAGCCGCGACAACGCATCGGCCGCGCCGAATAGGCACAGCAGGCGTCTTTGCCGCTCATCAATGGGCAACACACATCTTCACCGACAGGTTGCCCCTGGTCGGCTGATTCGAGCTGTTGGCAATTTGCCGCCGCACGATCCTGAATCCGCCGCACCTCATCGAGCGGCCGGTTTTGTCGCAGGTAGTCGGCAATCCCCAGAACTTCCGGCGGCGTCACGGCGATTGCGGCGTGGCAATACGCGGGACATCCCACCTGATGATCCGGACCGACTTGCTGATCGATGGCAGCGGTCGCCCCTTCATGAAGCCTGTCTGCCAGTTCAGCCGCGGTTCTGTCGGTGCGTCGGTTGCGAAGCACTTCCAGCGTTGAGCTTTGGGCAGTCACTGCAGCCCAATTCAAAAGCTCCCGACCACGAACGAGCGGCGGCTGCCAATTTCCCTTCACGCCGGTCCGCACCCCCTTGGCGCCGGTCCGCACAAGGGCGCGCTGCGGCTCCCGAAACGCCACATCGAAAAATGCGGCGAGCAGCACCGAAACAACGGCAAGCAGCGCAACAGACAATGAAACGAGGACAATCGTGAACATGTTTGTACCCTCACTGCGAAATCGTAGACGCGGGAAGTTACGGTTCGAGGTCATTCGAACCAACGGAGGGCAAGTCCAGTCAAGAACTTGTGGAGGACCAACTTTGGTGGGGAGCAATGTGGCGGGGCAACAAAAAAAGCCCTTCCGCGCAACATTGCACGATAAGGGCTTGCATAGCCTGAGAATTCGCCGCCCGTCGCGAGCAGCTACTTAAAGGTTAGCGAACCGACGCAGAACTGTCAAATGAGATGTGCGTATCCGCTTTCTGAATTAACCATTTACTCGGCAGCATTGATGTCGATTGCTTCCGATTCGCTCGGCTCCTTCAGCAACTGAAACAGTTCGCTGTCGGTCGACAGAATCAAACGCGTGTCGCGGCCGAGCGTTGTTTTGAGAACTTCCAGCCGACGCAGAAATTCGAAGAACTCCGGCGACTTGCCGTAGGCTTCGGCGGTCATCCGGATCACTTCGGCATCGGCCTTGCCGCGAATCTCGGCCGACTCTTTCTGCATTTCGCCTTGAATCTGATCGAGTTCCTTTTGCGTCGCACCCACAATGCGGTTCTCTTCTTCCTTCGCTTCCGAATCGTACAGCCGCGCGATCCGCAAACGTTCGGAAATCATCCGCTCGTAAACGGTCTTCCGCACCGACTCGACATAGTTCACGCGTTTGATGCGAACTTTGACGAGTTCCATTCCGTATTCTTTCAAATCAACGCCTTCGAGAATTTTCTCTTCGACGACATCGCGGCCATGTTCCACCCGATCGGCCGCGCTGCGGTCGGTGTCTTCAATCTCGTATTCAAGTTCATTGTTGGAGTTGCGGACGACGTCGATCAGGTTGTGCTGCGCGACGACGTCGCGGACTGCCGAATCGACGAGGTCGTCGAGAATCTTTTGTCCGCGCTGCTCGGTGCGCACCTTCTCGAAAAACGTCATCGGCTCGACGATCCGCCACCGCGCCCAAACGTCAATGTCGATCCGCTTCTTGTCTTTGGTCTGCATGCTTTCCGGCGCGCCGTCCCACGGCAGCAACCGCTTCTCCAGCGAATGGACTTCCTGAATGAAGGGCGACTTGAAATGCAGCCCGGCAGTCCGCACGTCGTTCACCGGCTTTCCAAACTCCGTCACAATCACCTGCTTGCCTTCCTCGACCACGAAGGCACTCGAGAAAAACACAATGGCGGCAATGCCAAACAACGCAACAACTATGAGGGCAACTTTCGTCTTCATCGCTGGCCCCCTTTCTCGCTGCCGGGTATCGTCGACCCATCATCGAGGTTGAGTAACGGAAGCACTCCTTGAATCGAATCGTCGATGATCGTCTTCTTACCCACCGTCGAGAGAATCTCTTCCATCGTTTCCAGGTAAAGCCGCTTGCGGGTCACATCCTTGGCCGCCTCATATTCCTTCAACTGGGCCAGAAACGCGCTGGTTTTGCCCTCGGTTTCCAGAACGATGCGGTTCTGATATCCCTCGGCCTCGGCGATCGCCTGATCTCGCGCACCGCGTGCGGCGGGAATCTTGCTGTTGCGTTCGCCCTGCGCTTCGTTAACAACCTGCTCCTTCTTCTGCCGAGCACGGTTCACTTCCTGAAAGGCATCCTGAACCGTTTTCGTGGGCGGCGAGGTGGTTTGCAGCTTGACGGTGACAATATCCACACCCGCCTCGAATGCGTCCAGTTCCTGCTGGATCAGAATCTCGCCTTGCTTGGCCAGTTGATCGCGGCCGATCGTTAACACGTAATCGATGCTCGAATCGCCCACCAGTTTTCGCATCACCGATTCGGAGACGTCGCGAATGGTATCGGGGACGGCCGGATTCACTTCGGCCGACGATCCCGCCCAACCGTCATTGCCGGAGCTGCCCATTTTGAACAGATACTGCAACGGGTCCTTCACGCGGTACTGCACAATCCATTCGACGTGGCCGAGATTCAAATCGCCGGTCAACATCTCCGAGACCGCCAACGACTCGTTGGTTTGCGGCCGGTACTGCGTCACGCGGCCCGGTTCATCGGTTTTGAAACCAAACTCCAGCGACTGAATCCGCTGCACGGGAACCTGATACACCGACTCGACGGGCCAGGGCAATTTCCAATGCAGGCCCGGCGAAACCGTCTCTTCATATTTGCCGAACAACAACACCACGCCCGCATCACTGGCATCGACGCGATAAAACATCGTCGTCGCAAACAGCAACACCACCATCACCACCACAAAGCTCAACACCAACGGCACCCGCCGGGAAATCTGATCCCAGGGAATATCATCCAAACTGGGCGGCCCACTACGGCGGCCACCAAATTGATTCGGAGGCATGACAGTTAGTCCTTGCTGTTCGTTGAAATATCGGTCGCGCGAAGATCACGGCAGGCAACGGCCCGTCGCATCTTTCGTGAGTGTAGCAAGTGGAGAGTGCATCACCAGTCTTGGCGGTTGCGATTGGTGGACGGAATGAAGTACCCGGTCGGGACTTCGCTAACGCGACCTAAAGAACCAATGGGGCCAAACGAAAAGAGGCCAGCGCACTCCCGTGGGGCGCTGGCCTTTCTCTTGTGCAGACCGCTGCTCTATCCTATTGAGCTACAAACGCCTCGGTGTGAATGCGCCTGGTGGGACTCGAACCCACAACCTTCGGTTTAATGGTGCCGGAGCAGCTGCCGCGAGTGTGCGATACATTATTATACAACAAGACGCGAGTATAGTCAATTAAAAACCCGCGGGATTCATCAGAAAATCGCAGTTTTTCACACTGTCCCTTTCAACAATGGGTTAGGCCAACACAGCTGATTCTACGGCGGGGTGGCTGGGGTCGACCAACGGGAGCCCCCAGACGATGCGTGACCGACATTCCTTTTGCCTTTTCGCATCAACACCGATACCACGACTCGAATGAGTCCGTCGCATCGAAAGAACTTCAATCAGCATTCAAGCAGGGACAACTGCGGGTCGTTCGTCTGGGGGCTTCGCTGCGCTGCGACCCCAGCCACCCGTCGGCTTGTCCGCCAGTGCGAATGTCGTTGCTGTGCTCAAAGGGAATTCGTCACCAAACCAGTTTGTACGTCGTCCCCAAATCAGCACGGGTGGGCAAGCCACCCGTGGCACTCGGCGATCGATCAGCTTCAAAGACTGATCCGATCCTGGCCCCACAATCAGGAGGCGATACTCGTCGTGTGCGGTGCGATTAGCGGAAACCACCGGTATTTAACCACCGGTGGCAACAGCGACGGCCGACGGCATCAGGGTCTCGTAGCGCGATACTGCGCACAGTAAGCATTCACTCAAACAGCATTGGCGTACCAGCGTCCCAAAAGAAACTCAGCGGTGCCAACTCCTGGCCGCCAAACCGAAACGACACGGTATGTCTGCCAGAGGCAAGGTTGGACTTCCAGCGCCAGCGTTGTAGCTTCTCGCTGTAGCCGCTCCTCTCTACGCTGCCCAGGTAGTGACTTAACGTCACTATCAACTCTCTCGTTTCGTTAGGACCAACGGAAGCTCTGCCCGCCGCCTTTACGATTCGACACGGGAGCTCCTTCCCATCCAACACACACACCGACTCTGCTTTCAACTGTCCGACTTGAACAGCTTCGTTACCGCGATTCTTGAACTTCACGATGAATGTGGGTCCGTCCAATGCGCTGGAGAGCAAAGGAACGAGGGCGTCAGATTCTATCTTTTGTTTCCTTCTTGTGTCGTCCGCCGAACTGTGGACAAAGGCGAGTGCGACGAACAAAAGAACAATCGTCAAGAGCGGGACATACCGAAAGTAACGGGCCATAGTAGTGTCCTTGGCAATATCTGGGGATTTGATGCGGTAGGCGTACGAAGGGGTACGACGATAACTTCCACCTAAAAGTTCCCTTGCCCTCGACATGTTTTTCGTGTTTTTTCTTATTCAGACAACGCGGCGTGTCGGAATGGTTCCACGATTGTCTACAGCGACAAGGCCGGCCGCTGGCAGCGGGGTGGCTGGGGTCGATCGTTAGGGAGCCCCCAGACGATGCGTGACCGACATTCCTTTTGCCGTCTCGCAACAGCACCGACACCATCGCTCGAATTGGTCCGCCGCATCGTAAGAACTTCAATCAGCATTCAGCCGGGGACAACTGCGGGGCGTTCGTCTGGGGGCTTCGCTACGCTGCGACCCCAGCCACCCGGGGCCGATCAATCTTGGCTCTGGATTTCTTCCGTGAGCAAATTCCGTCGTCGCACTCTCCACGAGTAGAAAAGGAACGCTCCAACAAAGAAACTCGAAAGGTCGCCCAAATCGAGTTCGACCGTCTCGTCAATTGCTTTGTCACGAATCCAGACAGCAACCGTCGTGAGAATTATGAAAATGCCAGTGACTAAATTCGCATAACAACCTACCCACCGTAACCGAGTTGAAGCTCTGCCGCGTCTCGAAGCGATTTCAAGCCCAACGATTCCGCAGAAAACCAACGCGAAAACAATCCGATTCATTTCGTCGATCCGATTTATTGAGAGCAGCCACGATTGCTGAACGACGTGTTGAATGACAGTTTATCGCAAATGCAGAACCAGTGTGCGAATTCTCGAAGAGTGAGGCCGGGTGCCACTGGTCGGCTTGTCCGCCAGTGCGAATGTCGGTGCTGTGCTCAATCGGTGCTGTGTTCCAAGGGAATTCGTCACCAAACCAGATTGCACGTCGTCCCCGTATCAGCGCGGGTGGTCAAGCCACTCGTGGCACCCGGCGATCTGGAGACTCGCTGATGATTGGTGGAATCATTTGAATGGACTCGCACTTTCTGCTGGTGAGGCGCAGAGGGCCAGAATTAACGTGGCGAGAAGGGAAAGGGCAGCGCACCCGATGAGGCCCCACGCCGCAAAAGTCTCGACCGCCCCATGCGCAATTATTGGCATGTACGCGGGGCGACGAGTGACGGCAATCTCGACGACCCGCCACATCGACCAACTGGATGCGAGCAGACCCAAGACGGTGACACCGTGAGCGATGGCCTCTGGTTTCCAGCGTCTCCCTTGTCGCACGGCAAACAGCAGTACTCCAGCCGTCAGCAAAGAAAGTCCTGTCAGTAGATGGACCATTCCAACATCGAACGCCAGTGCTGGATTGTCGTAAAGAGCCCCAGCAAGACCGCCGATCCCGAGCAGCACTAATCCGAGCCCTACCATGATATTGTAGGCGAACAGCAAGGCCCGAAAGGCCGACTGCCTCGTATTCGTGTTCTCAGAATTCATGGCAATTACTCGTCTCGCCAGCGGTCACGCCGTATCCAGTCCCATCCTTGCAGTTGAACCGCAGACTGGCGGCAGGATTAACGCATCCACGCCGTATCGAGCCTGATTATACGGGCGAAGAAGCAGGAGAAATACAACACTCAGTCCTAATGCCGGTTTCACGGCGTTGTATATCGGCAGGGGTGGCTGGGGTCGACCAACGGGAGCCCCCAGACGATGCGCGACCGACATTCCTTTTGCCTTCTCGCATCGACACCGATACCACGACTCGAATGGGTCCGCCGCATCGTAAGAACTTCAATCAGCACTCGGCCAGGGACAACTGCGGATCGTTCGTCTGGGGGCTTCGCTGCGCTGCGACCCCAGCCACCCCCCGTGGGCGTGGTGACACGGCTTGCTTTTCTGTTTGGATGCTGGCAGGCTGGGTTGATCGCGAACGCATCGACGCCATCTCGACAGGAAGAGTATGCCCGAAAAGAGTCAAGCACGTCGAAAGTTGCCGCGCTGGAAAAAGCGGCTGTTCTCCCTGATCACACTGCTGCTGGCGCTCGTGGTGATTGAGACGTTCTCCTTTTTCGCCATCGAAGTCTTGATGACCAGCATGGATCAAGTCCGGTTGGAACGCCGCACTATTGCGGCAACCGGCAGTGGCAGCAAACAATCCGGCACGGTTGTGCATCCTTATCTCGGCTGGGTTCATGACCCAAACACCAATAACGTCGAATTCGACGGGCGAACGATTCCAATCAACGAATTTGGCTTCGTCGATGACGGCCCCTCGTTACCGAAGCGGGCTCCGGGACGCGTCGTGATCGGGATCGCTGGGGGTTCGGTGGCGTGGCAGTTCAGCGTCTCTGGTGAGGCTGCCTTTCGCAGCGCCTTGAAGCAGTCGCCGAAGTTTCAAGGCAAGGAGATTGTCATCGTGCGGCTGGCGATTGGCGCGCATAAGCAGCCGCAGCAACTCTTCGCGCTGAACTATCTTCTCTCACTGGGTGCAGAGTTTGATTATCTGGTCAACATTGACGGTTTCAACGAGGTCGCCCTGGCATACACCGACAATGCATCCGTAGACACTTTCTACGCATATCCGTACGGCTGGGCGGCTCGATCAGTGAACCTGATGGACCCGCAAAAGTCGGCGCTGGCGTTTCAACTTCTGGAGACTCGCGGCAGCCGGCAGCAATGGGCGCAACAAGTGAACAGCAACTCGTTGTTTCAACTTTCGCCAACAGTCAACTTGATCTGGAAACTGCGCGACCGACAACAATTTGCCGCGATCGTAAAATTGAACGAATCGCTGAGAGACGCACGGGCAAAACTGGGAAAAGGCTATCTACAGACCGGCCCTACGACAAATCCACAAGAGGAGGCGAAGCTGTTTTCTGAAATGGTGCGGTTGTGGAAACGGTGTTCCATTCAATTGAACGGAACCTGTAACGCCAACGGCATCCGGTACCTGCATTTTTTGCAGCCCAATCAATACGTCAGCAACTCGAAGCCGATGAATGAAAGTGAATTTGAGATTGCGACACTCGGAAGTCCGTCGGCGCCCGAATTTGCTGCTGCAGTGACAAAGGGTTACCCCTTGCTGATTCAGGAGGGGGGCGACCTTCCGAACCACGGCGTAGATTTTCACGACCTGACAATGCTCTTCGCGCAGACGGAGAGTGCGATTTATGTCGACTCCTGTTGTCACTTCAACAAGAGTGGAAATAGCATGCTAGCCGATGCGATCGCCGAGGCCATATTGGCGCGCAATCCACGGACGGATTGAAACATTCGCAGGGGCACCGGCGGGGTGGCTGGGATCGACCAACGGGAGCCCCCAGACGATGTGTGACCGACATTCCTTTTGCCTTCTCGCAACAGCACCGATACTATCGCTCGAATGGGTCCGCCGCATCGTAAGAATTTCAATCAGTATTCAGCCAATGACAACAGCGGATCGTTCGTCTGGGGGCTTCGCTGCGCTGCGACCCCAGCCACCCCGCCGTCCCCAAACCAGATTTCACGTCGTCGCCGTATCAGCACGGGTGGTCAAGCCACCCGTGGCACCCGGCGTGCGTTACTCATTCCACTTTCGTCGGCGCAGCCGCCCTTTTTCGTCGCGACCAGGTAGAGGTTTCCCTTCTGTGCGGGTCGAACGTTTCGGCGGCGTTTCGGATTGCGATCGGTTCCTCTGCCGCCTGCCTCCGCGCCGCGGTCGCGGGGAACGTTCACGCTTGTCGCGGATATGCTTGAGGTTCTCGCGGGCGATAGGGATGCCGGCCAGGAAGAGCGCCACGCCCACGAGGGGAAAGAAATAACTCAGGGGCCCGACTTCGTTGTGCAGCACCGATTCGTTCGGGTCATCTGGCTTGTAGTAACCCCGGTGAGTGCTGCCCACCTGATACTGTTGGAGTACGTCTTCCGCCTCTGCCGGATCGGGCGTGCCACCGTATTGAAACCAGATACGCTTTCCCATGTAGGCAACACCATTGACCTCAAAAGCGTAGCGGATGTCGGCCCGATATGTGGTACCACGTCGGACGCGCTTCGTTACAACACTTCCCTGCGTGACGGTCATTTCGGCCTGTGGCCACGTCGAACTGCTGCGTGCCACCGACAGTTGCTGCCAGGTCTTCCACGAGATCGCTGGCCCGGCAACCATCATCGCCACGCCGACCAGCCCTACCGCAGTCAGCCACCAATCGCCTTCGTCTCGACTCGGTTCGTATTCCGCCATCATCTCCCCACGATGAATATCAAAGGTGCACCATCTCGCAGCCCATAATACTGAATTGAGAGCCAGACACAACCATTTGTGCAGCAATATTTTAGGCAAGATTTCGCCGGGTGCCACGGGGTGGCTTGTCCACCCGTCGCACCTGGCGGTCCTGGATGAGGATGAACCAAAGTAGAACAGTTGCTTGATCCGCTCAGTTCACAATCCCTCAACCATCTCCTTACGGTCACCAGCGACGTACCGTATTGGCCTACCCCCGATCTTTGTACCACCCTCAGTGAGAGAATCGGGGTTCAGGTAACACGTTCTGTTCAACAGGGCGCAGCGTAGCGAAGTCCTGTTGAACAGAACGGGCCGCATATGCGGCGGGGGTCTCGTAGTCCAA
>JABISG010000032.1 GCA_018699955.1 Planctomycetaceae bacterium
GAAGGAGAACGCCCGGCTGAAAAAGATGGTGGCCGAACAGGCTCTGGATATGGAGATTCTCAAAGAGGCCTCCCAGGGAAACTGGTAGGCCCCAAGCGTCGACGACGCACCGTGGAAGAGGTGCGTCGCCGTTTGGGGCCAAAGCGGGTGTCCGAGCGTCGGGCCTGCCGAGTACTGGGGCAGCCGCGGAGCACTCAGCGCTACCGTTCCCGTCAGCGTCCCGATGAGCGGAGTCTGCTCAAAGAGATGCGTGGGATCACCAAGCGGCGGCCCCGCTTCGGTTGTCCCCGAGTGCATCGAGAACTGGTGGCCGAAGGCCGGCAGGTCAACCACAAGCGAGTCCATCGAATCTGGAAGGAAGAGAATATGCAGGTTCCCAGAAAACAGCATCGGCGGCGACGTTTGCCGGGCAGCGGCAGTCAGAACAGCTGTGTTCGACACCGTGCGATGAGGGTGAATCACGTTTGGTCATACGATTTCGTGTCCGAACGAACCGGGGACGGTCGTCAACTGCGATTGTTGGTCGTGATCGACGAGTACACGCGGGAATGCCTGGCGATTGAGGTAGGCCGGTCGTTCCGAGCCCGAGATGTCATCGACGTTTTGCGGTATCTGTTTGCTGTTCGTGGCACACCAGAACATCTGCGGAGCGACAACGGACCGGAGTTCGTGGCCCGCTCTGTTCGACGCTGGCTGGATCAGGCCGGTGTCGGCACACTGTTCATCGCCAAAGGGAGTCCCTGGGAGAACGGCTACGTGGAATCGTTCAATGGAAAGCTACGCGACGAGTTACTGAATCGGGAACTGTTCCTGAGCTTGGAAGAGGCCCGCTGGGTAATCGATCGCTGGCGTCTTGACTACAACCACCACCGACGGCATAGTGCATTGGACTACGAGACCCCCGCCGCGTTTGCGGCCCGCTGTGTTCAACAGGACTTCGCTACGCTCAGCCCTGTTGAACACAGCAAGTTACCTGAACCCCGATTCTCTCACTGAGGGTGGAACTACAATCGGGGGTAGGTCACTTGGATTCTGAAAACTCTCACAAATGGTGTTTGTTTTGCCCTGTTTGTCTCCAATCCGTGCAAAACCCGTGCAACGCATTTGGCCTTACCCATTGAATTGCACCGCCCTTACGCTGATTGGTACGTCATCACGGCGGTTGTGCCAATGCCATGCTCAATCACTTCCAAACAATCTCGCAATCGGGTAATGCTGCCTGCAATACTTTCACGCCCTCTTCTGTGACTTTGGTGTACATCAGGTGCAACTTCTCCAATGTGATCATCCCTTTGAGATTCTCAAGTCCAGCATCATCGACTTTTGTGAAGTCGAGGACCAAATGTTTCAGGCCAGTCATCCCTTTGAGATTCACCAGTCCAGTGCCCACAATTTTGTTGCTTACAAGGTTAAGTCTTTGCAAGTTTTTCAGTTCCTTGAGATGCACCAGCCCAGCGTCGGTGACTTCCGTGTCGTGAAGGTCCAACTCTTTCAAACTGGTCAATCCCTTGAGATGTACGAGCCCGGAATCCGTGGTTTGCGTTTTGTAGAGGCTCAGTTCTTCCAAACTGGTCATTCCTTTCAGATGCTCCAGTCCGTCACCAACGACCTTGGTGTTGCCAAGATATAGAGATTTTAATTTGGTCATCCCTTCCAGATGCTCCAGCCCGGTGTCACTGACTTGAGTGTCGGAGAGATAAAGATCATCCAAATTGGTTAGCCCTTTGAGATGCACAAGCCCGGCATCCGTGATTTTGGTGTAGGCGAGATTCAGACCTCGCAAAGTCGTCATCCCCTTCAGGTGCTCCAGCCCAGCATCGGCGACTTTGACTTCGTAGAAGTTGACATAGGACACATGACCTTCACTTCTGCTTACCGTGCCCCCCAATTTCTCGATTGCAGCAATCGCTTCCAACTCTGCCTCTTCTGACAGACTGGACTCCTCAACCTGTTCAGTTGGCTTGGGTGTTTCTACTTGTTCAGGCGGCTTATTCTCCTCAGCAGGCGGCATGTCTTCTACCTGCTCAGATGGCTTGTTCTTCACCTGCTCTGGCGGATCAGACTCCGAGCCACACCCCATCAGGGCCAACAACACAACAACAGAAAAGCATCTCAAGTCAGCGTTCATTGCGTGTCTCCGTTAAAACGGCGATCAGAGAAAACACGGGTTGTGCCAATGCCATGTTCGATTAGCAGGCGAGCCAGCATTGGGCTGTAGATTGGAACAAGATTTAACTGGAGTTACCATCCTTTTTCAGAATTGACCGTTAGCCTTGGACCAAAGGGGCTTCACTGTTTGTCGGCGAATGACTGTTGGGCTGTAACCCGTGCAGCTAACCGTGCAACCCACAACCCCAAACGGTCGTAAAGAACTACGCCAATATGACTTACGATGCAAAGGCGTTCAGCCCGGACGGGCGACGGATCGTCGGTGGCGTCGGCAAGACAGTGAAGGTGTGGGATGCCACGAGCAGCCAGCAGAAACCGCCGGGAAACGACGGACGAGGCAGGCGGTGATTGCTATCCGATCCCCCAAGCTTCGTTTCAGCCTTCCGATCCAAACGGCGGCGCCGGGGCATAGTGCTGTGGGCCGAAGACCATATCCGAATACGCGCCGTCGGGTATCGCGAGCGGGTCCTGGCTGCGATATTGTTGGATCACTTCTTCGTTGAGTTCGATTCCCAATCCGGGCGCGTCGGATAATTGCAGGCAGCCGTCGCCGACAGTGATTGGCTCGACGAGTAAGTCATCCACGAAGGGATTGCCGGTGCGGTCGATCTCAACGGTGATCCCGTGATTGTGGGCCGACACCACGTGTGCGTTGGCGATGATTGCGACGGCGTCGCTCCAACTGTGGGTGGCGAAACGGACGCCGTGTTGCTGCGCCATTTCGGCGACCCGTTGGACTTCGGTAATTCCCCCACAACGGCTGGCATCGGGTTGGACGATGTCCAGCGTGTTCGCCCGCAACAGTTCGCGGAAGCCCTGTGATCCAAATTCGTTTTCGCCAGCCGCCAACGGAACATCGATGGTCCCCCGAAGCGCGGCGTAGGAATCAAGGTCTTCCGGCTGAAACGGTTCTTCAAACCAAAAGATGTTCTGCTCCGCCAATTGATGGCCGAAGTGTCGTGCCGTTTCCAGATCGTATCGCATCGAACCATCGACCAGCAGGTCGTTGTTATCGCCGATGGCTTGCCGCACTGCTTGCACGGCTGCCAAATCGTATTGCGGATCGCGTCCCAGCCGCATCTTGACGCGGCGAAATCCCTGGTCGATCAAACCGGCGGCTTCCGTCGCCAGACTTTCCACATCGTTCCATAGCAGAGCGCTGGCGTAAGCGGCGCACGTTCCGCTTTCGCCACCCAACAGAGACCAGACCGGTTTCCCCGCCGCTTTTCCTCGCAGATCCCAGCAGGCGACATCGATTGCCCCGAGTGCCGACATCGCGACGCCCTTGCGACCATACCAGCGCGTGATCTTGTACATCAGATCCCAGATCGATTCGACATCGGTCGGGTCTTTGCCGATGAGCAGCGGCGCGAGTTGGTGCTGGACGATGAGATGAACGAGCACGGGATGCGAATAGACCGAACCGATGCCGACCTGGCCGTCGTCGGTGTGGACCAGCACCAGACTGGTGACCCGCCCGGTACAATGACCGCCCGCATACGAAAACCCTTCCGCGTATTCGTATTGCAAGTTGATTGTTTCCAGACGATCGATTCTCATGGCGGACACCTGATTTGTTTTCGGGTTGGAAGTTTGTTGCCGCCGATTGTGGCAGAATCAGCTTACGGAAACCACTGGCTCTACCAGTGTCCGGGAAACCGTTTGACACGGCGTCTCAAAGGTCAAGTAATCATGGATCGAACAATCGCCCTCGGTGCGATCTTCATTGAATGCAATCATTTTGGCGGCATCGCCGCGGACATGGCGACGTTTGAGCGCAACGATCTCTGTCGCGGCAAGGAGGTCTTGCAACTTTCCACCGGAACCGTGGGCGGAATGTTGCAGGCTCTCGACGGCAAAGCGCGCATCGCGCCAACACTCATCGCCAGTGCCTGTCCCAGCGGACCATTGACGAACGAATGTTACCGCGCGCTGAAAGACGAACTGTTGATCCGGCTGAAGGCACAGTTGCCCGTCGATGGAGTGTTGATGCCGCTTCATGGAGCCGCAGCCGTTGAAGGGGAAGGCGACCTGGAAGGAGATTTGTTGGCGGCCGTTAGGGAACTGGTTGGTGAGGGCGTTCCGATTGTTGCGACGCTCGACCTTCACGCGCACGTCACGCAGCAAATGATTCAGAATGCCGATGCATTGTTGGCGTGGGAAACGTATCCCCATCGTGACTCCTTTTCGACAGGTCAGCGCGGCGCCTGGGCATTGTTGGATATTCTGGATGGCAGATTGGTGCCGTCAATGGTGATGGCCAAAGTCCCCATGCTGGTGAGCGGCGTGTTTGGACAGACCGAAGGCGACGGCCCGTTCGCCGACGTGATGCGGGCGGCCAAGTTGTTGGAAAGTCGCCCGGAGGTCTATTCGACAAGTGCTTTTCTGGTTCACCCTTATCTCGATCTGCCCGACATGGGAGGCGGCACGCTGGTCATCGCCAACAACCATTACCCGCTGGCCGAACAACTTGCGACCGCGTTGGCATTAATGTACTGGTCGCGTCGCTTCGACCTGGAGCCCGAAGTCTATGAGCCGGCCGACGCCATTCGTCGCGGGTTGGAAATCGAAGGTGGTCCGGTGCTGCTGGTTGAAACATCGGATTGTTGCGGCGGCGGGGCGGCCGGCGATGCGGTGGCTGCGCTCAAAGCACTCATCGATGCAGACGTCTCGCTGCCTGCTTTGATTCCCGTCGTCGATCCGCAAGCGGCAGAGACCTGCCGCGGCGCGGGTTGCGGTCAGCAGGTGACATTGTCAATCGGACATGGAGTCGATCCACAATGGGGAACTCCCGTCGTTTTAACCGGAACCGTTCGCAGGCTGGGCGATGGAAAGTTCCGCTACGAAGGGGGAATCTGGGAAGGACGGCTGGGCGATATGGGACCGTCGGCCGTGCTTGAGGTTGGTTCGCTGTCAATCCTGATCACGACGCACGGCACATACGAGTGGGCCGACGAGCAATTCCAGACGATGGGTTTGAATGCCCTCGATGCGAAGTTTGTCGTGGCGAAAAACCCGATGAACTACCGGATGAGTTATGCCGACATCAGCAAGGGGGCATTTATTCTCAAAACGTCCGGGCCAACGCCGCCTACCCTGCGAGGCGTGCAACTTCGGAACCTGAAGAGGCCGTTCTATCCCGCCGATGAGGACATTCCCGGACTTGTCCCGACCATTCTACGGCACAATGGTTGATCGGCGTTTTGGTCTAACCCAATTCGTGAATTGGTTCCATCATCGATAGATACTGCGGTCGTCCGGCGGCATCCCTGATAGTCACGAACTTTGTGTCGATGCCGAGGTTCTTGTAGACCGTCGAGAAGATTTCCTGAACGTGTACGGGGCGGGTGTGGGCGCGTTCGCCCAGGCGGTTCGTACTACCGATGGCTTGCCCGGTATTCATGCCGCCGCCCGCCATGAACGCACAACTGACCTGTGGCCAGTGATCGCGACCGCCGTTCTTGTTGATTCGTGGTGTTCGCCCGAATTCGCCCCAAACTAATACTGTGACGTCGTCGAGCATGCCGCGTTCTTCCAGGTCGGTTATCAGCGCACCGACAGCCTGATCGATCCGCGTGCCGTGATGCCGTACCAATCCTTCGTTGTCTCCGTGACTGTCCCAACGGCCGAATGTCATGGTGACGCAGCGAACGCCGACTTCAACCAGACGGCGGGCCATCAGCACGAGTTCGTTGTTCGTCGAGGCTCCGTCGTACTGGTACTTGAACGGCTTGCCCGTTCCGTACTTCTCGCGAACCTTGGGATCCTCTTTCGAAACGTCCAGAGCATCGATCAGCTTGCTGGAAGTGAGGACCTCGAACGCTCGTTCTTCGTAGGAATCGAGCGCGGTGAGTTGGCCGGTCGAATCGACATCGCGGCGAAGACGATCGATACTCTTGAGCAACTGCTTGCGATCGCCCAACCGGTCGAGCGTGACGCCGTTGAGTTTCATGTCGGCCATGCCTTCGCCGTTGGGAACGAACGGGGCATAGGTCGGTCCGAGGAATCCTGGTGTACCGGGGTCTTTCCAGACGCCGGCGGTCTCCATTCCGACGTAGGGTGGAACGGCCTTGTCGGCCGGCCCATAGAGCTTGTGCAGCGCGCTTCCCATCGCCGGGTGACCGCCCACCGAGCGCAATTCGGCGTGACGCCAGCCAGTGAAACACTGAAAGGAATTATGACGTCCTTCGCAGCCGACAACCGCTCGCAGCACGGCCGACTTATCCATGACCTGCGCGAGTTTCGGGAAGCACTCGCCGATCTGGATGCCGGGAACGTTGGTATCGATTGGACTGAATGGACCGCGAATTTCCTTCGGAGCCTTGGTCTTTATCTCCCACATGTCCTGATGCGAAGGACCGCCGCCCAGGAAGATGTTGATGACCGCCTTGTGGTTTATCTTCGAGCCGCCAGCCGCCTCGGCTCGGTAGACATCAGCCAGATTGAACCCCGCTGCGCCGACTCCCAAAGCACCGATTTTGAGAAAACCGCGACGCGAGACGCCGTCACAAAATCCACTGCGGCTGCTTTTCCGACCTTGAATCGTCAGCATCGTCGGGCTCCGTTGGGAACAGGGACTATGATCAACACACTTTTATGCGTAAAACGGGTGAGTGTCAAGCTGTACGGGCAATGGTTGCAACTCCCGACGCACAACGCGATTCGTCAACGTCTTGTTTTGACGCAAAGACGTGAAGACGCAAATCGCGGCGATCTGAATCGGGGGTCACTTTGTGGTACCCTATATTATAGTGTTGAGTCGAGATTCTCACAGGAATCCCGACGATCAGTTGAAATCCGAAACAGCAGTCGCCATGCTCGAACGAAGGATGGAAGACCGTCATCAACCACGCTCTGGCGATCGTGGCTCTTGGAAATATCGCAGCAACGAACAGACAGACGAGGAATCAGACACACGATGAAAATTAAAGTTGCAACGACGCGTAGACTTTTGGTCACACTCGCAATCCTGTTTGCCGCCACTTGGTGTTCGGTTGCCGATGCTCAGAAAGCCAAGCCGAAAAAGCCACGGCCGAAACGACAAACTGTCGTCGGACCGACGATTGGTGGCAACAAGGCGACGCCGATCAATCGAATTACGGTCGCGAAGGGATTTCGGGTTGAGTTGCTGTACTCCGTGCCGGGGCAGGATCAGGGTTCGTGGGTCAATCTTTGCACCGACAACAAAGGCCGGCTGCTGGTGAGTAATCAGTTTGGCGGGCTGTACCGAATCACTCCGCCGCCGGTAGGAACACCACTGCGGCCAGAAGACATTGAGCCCGTTCCGGCCAAGATTCGGGCCGTCAACGGAATGGTCTGGGCATTCGGCGCGCTGTATGTCGGCGTCAACGATTACGAAGCGAAGATTCCCAGCGGACTGTATCGGCTGACCGACAGCAACGGAGACGATCAACTCGACAAGGTGGAAATGTTGCGTGAGGTCAAGTCCCGCGGCGATCACGGTGTGCATGCCGTGGTCCCTACGCCGGACGGGAAGGCGCTCTATCTGGTGACGGGCAATAACGCAAAGCGAACGGAAGTCGCCGCGAATTCTCCGGTGCGGCAGGTCTGGGGTGAAGATCATTTGCTGCCGAGTATGCCCGATGGCCGTGGCCACAATCGCGGCGTTCTGGCTCCCGGCGGAATCATCTATCGGGTTTCTCCCGATGGGAAGAAGTTCGAAGCATACGCGTCCGGATTTCGTAACGTGTTCGATGCGGCCGTCAACAGCGACGGCGAATTGTTCACCTACGATGCCGACATGGAATACGATTTCAACACGCCTTGGTATCGTCCGACGCGCATCTGTCAGGTTGTCAGCGGTGCAGAATTCGGTTGGCGAAACGGTGCCGGCAAACGCCCCGTGTTTTACGCAGACAACCTGCCGGGCGTGCTCGATGTCGGTCCGGGTTCACCCACCGGAATGACGTTTGGCTATGGGGCGAAGTTTCCCGCGAAGTATCAGAACGCACTATTCTCACTCGATTGGAGTTGGGGGAAACTCTATGCCGTCCACCTGAAGCCGAACGGCTCCAGCTACACAGCCACAAAGGAAGAATTTGTCACCGGTGCGCCGTTGCCAATCACTGATGCCATCATCCACCAGGGAGACGGTGCGATGTACTTCACAATCGGCGGTCGGCGTGTGCAGTCGGGTCTGTACCGCGTGACCTATGTCGGAGATGAATCGACCGCTCCCGCGACCGCCAAGCCGACCGTCAGCGTCGCACGAAACACGCGGCGTGCGCTCGAAGTCTTTCACAGCAAGCAAGACCGCAAGGCGGCCGCGGCGGCATGGCCTCACCTCGATGATGACGATCGGTTTATTCGCTGGGCCGCTCGCGTGGCAATCGAGAATCAGCCGCGGAAGTTCTGGGTTGAGAAGGCACTGACCGACTCCAATCCCGCGACGCAGGTTGAGGCGTTGTTGGCAGTTGCCCGCGTGACCGGCGTCTGCCCGCAACATCGCGATGAGAACACGCCGCCCGTCGATACCGCCATGCAAGCCAACTTGTTAAGTGCGATACTCGATATCGATAGCACCAAACTCAGCCACGACCAGCAACTGACGCTGGTGCGGACGCTGCAGATCACACTCAACCGCTTCGGCCGACCGGACGATGCCGTGGTGGCCAAGCTGCTTCATAAGTTCGATCCCATGTTTCCGGCGGAGACAACGGAATTGAACTGGTTGCTATGTGAGACGCTGGCCTGGTTGCAGTCGCCAACGGTTGCGGCCAAAGCGATCGCGCTGATCGAGGCGGCTCCGATTCAGGAAGAGCAACTCCAATACGCTCGTTCGCTGCGGATGTTAAAAGCCGGGTGGACCACCGAGACGCGGACCGCCTACTTCGAGTGGTTCTTGAAGGCGGCCAGTTATCGCGGCGGTGCAAGCTTTGAACGTTTCATTGAGTTCATTCGGACCGATGCCGTCGCTTCGTTGAGTGATGCAGAAAAAGAATCTCTGGCGGAAGTGCTGGCGAAGAAGCCGGAGAAAAAGACGACCTACGAAAACCTGGGGAGCATCTTCAAGGGCCGTCCGACAACCGAGTGGTCGCTCGATGAACTTTCCGCCTCCGCCCGTAGCGGTCTGAAGAAGCGAGATTTTCAACGCGGACGAAAGATGTTCGCCGCAGCCGCATGTTACGCCTGCCATCGCTTCAATAATCAGGGCGGAATCACCGGCCCCGATCTCACATCGGCCGGACGACGTTACTCGCCGCACGATCTGCTCGATCAAGTGATTAATCCCAGCAAAGTGATCAACGAGCAATTCTCGGCGGTGGTGGTCATCACCGAAGCCGGCCTGACTCACACCGGTGTTGTCGTCAACCTGAACGGTGACTCGCTGATGTTGAACACCGACCTCACCAATCCCAACCAGCAAGTCAGAATCGACCGCAAGACGATCGAAGAGTTGACGATCTCCAAAACATCCCCCATGCCCAAGGGGCTGCTGAAACAGATGAAGAAAGACGAGATCCTCGACCTCGTCGCCTACATCATCAGCGGCGGCAACGCGAAGCATGAGGTGTATAAGAAGTGACGGCAGCGGAACCCGGAGCCATTCCGCTATTGATCGAGCATTGATCGGAGACTGCGATGACGCCGCCATGCTGTGTTTTGAGTGTTCTGTTTGCACTTGCGTTGATCGCGTGGCCAGACTCGGTGAGTCGCGCCCAAGGGCCACAACCGCTGACCTCCGGGCAGCGGCAGATGCTCGAAGAAAAACTGCAGTTGCTTCAAGAAAGACTCAATGCACAGCGTACGGCGTCGCGGAACGATGTGGCGGATGCCGAGATTTTCTCAAAGGGACTGGAGTGGGCGCTGCGGTACGACCGCAAGTTTTCGCAGAAGGATGTCGCCCTGCTGAAAAAGGCGATCGCTCGGGGAAATCAGCGTGCCGAAGCGTTAGCCGCCAACAGAAAACCGTGGAGTACGCGTAAGGACAAGCTCGCGCTGGGTTACGTTTCTCAGGTCGATAACTCGGTGCAGCCCTACGGCCTCGTCGTGCCGAAAAACTATGACCCGGCACGACCGATCCGGCTGGACGTTGTCTTGCACGGCAGCACCCGTCCCGTCGGTCTGAGCGAACTGCGGTTCATTTCCCGGTTTGATGGGGGCGATGAGAAGTCGGCTGCCGCTCCCGATAAATCGTTCATCGAGTTGCATCCACTCGGCCGCGTCGAGAACTGTTACCGCTGGGCCGGTGAGACGGATGTCTTTGAAGCCATCGAGGACGTCTGCCGCCGTTATAACATCGACCGCCGCCGAATCGTTCTGCGTGGGATGTCGATGGGAGCATCCGGCACGTGGCATCTTGGTCTGAAATACCCAGACCGATTCGTCGCGCTCGGCCCGTACTGTGGCTATGTCGATACGCATCAGTTTTCCGAGACGCCGCTTAAGAACTTCATCAAAGTTGGCCCGTTACCAGCGCATCAGGAACTCGGGCTGCACATGCTCGACTCGGTCGACTACGCCGCCAACGCCGGCGTGGTTCCGGCCATCGCCTGCATCGGTGAGAAAGACGTCTTCTTTCAGGCGCACGTGATCATGGGGAAAGCCATGCGGAAAGAAGGGCTGACGATGATCAATCTCATCTCACCCGGAACCGGCCACGTCATCGACCCGGTCACCCATGCCGAACAGATGCGGCGGATCGGCATGCATGTCACACCGGGACTAAACAGGCAGCCACAGAAACTCCGATTCGTCACGTGGACACTGAAATACAATCGTTGCCATTGGCTGGAAGTGCTTGGCCTGCATCAACACTATGCACGCGCGGAAATCTCTGCGCAGTTGCTTGACGATGTCGTCGAGGTTGCCGAGCCGCAGAACATTTCGCGCTTCGCGATCCGGACGTCGCAACTGTCAAGACTTCCGAAGACGCTACGTGTCGGCATGACGGAATTGGCACTGCCGAAAAAGGTCGCCGCAAACCCCAAAGGAATCGTTGTTGCTCGAAGAGACAACCGTTGGTCTTTTGTGGGAGAGCCAGAGAAACTATCGCTCACGGGCAAACGCCCCGGTTTGCAAGGCCCGATTGACGACGCGTTTACGTCGCCGTTTCTGTGTGTGCGTGGAACGGGGCGACCGTGGAACGCAGCCGCGAATGCTTACGCCACTGCGAGCTTGAAGCGGTTCGCCGACGAATGGCATCACTACTTTCGCGGTGAACTTCCCGTCAAGAACGACGCCGATGTAACGGCCGAAGACATTCGGACGCGAAATCTGATCCTCTTCGGCGATCCGGGCAGCAACAAGTTCATCGCAAAAGTGCTGCCCCATCTGCCATTGAAATGGTCAAGAGAAACGCTCCGATTTGGCAATCGCAATTACCCCGCAAACAACCACGTCCCCGCATTGATCGCCCCCAATCCGCTCGCCTCTGCCGAGCAACGATACGTCGTCCTCAACAGCGGCCACACTTTCCGCGAGAAAGAGTTAGCGAGTCTCAACTACTTACTCTTCCCCCGCTGGGGCGATTGGGCCGTGCTGCAAATCGATCCATCTCACGCTGGCTCAAAGCCACTCGAAGAGAAAGTCATTCGCAGCGGATACTTTGACGAACAATGGCGTTGGGCTGAGTAGCTGGCGTTAACTTGGTGTTTTGCGAATGGACGACTGCGAATGACGGGTGTTCTTCGATGACCGGATTACGTCAGACCCAAACTACGGCTGCCGGAATTCATCGATATTCTCGGCGACGAATTCTTGAAGTTGGGTCATCGACCGCGTTTGGTCTGACGCTTCCACAATGGCTTGCAGCAGCCGACACACGCCCTTCCGGTTCGGGGGACCGGACATTTGGAAGCGCGCGCTCGTGCGTCGTCATTTTTCTGTGGGGCGGACCGGGTCAGCAGGATCTTTGGGATCCGAAACCGCAGGCTCCTTTATCGCTGCGCAGTGAGTTCTCTCCGATTGACACCCGTGTCCCCGGGATTCAAATCACCGATCAACTGCCGAATCTTGCCAGACAGACCAAACGTTTCACGATCGTGCGGTCGGTGACTCATCGCGACTTTGAACATGGCTCGGCCGCGTATACGGCTTTGACCGGGCAACCGCATCCGTTGCCCGGAACAAATACAACCGCTCGGCCGGACGACTTTCCGACGTACGGGTCCGTTGTTACAAAGCTCACGCCGACGAGCGATCCCGTGCCGGAATTTGTCGTGCTCGGCCCGGTGATGCATCAGGGAGCAAGGCCGCCGCTGGCCGGTCAGAATGCAGGCTTCCTCGGGCCGGGATTCGACGCGTTTCGAGTTGCCGATAATCCCGCCAGCGATTCCTTCGACGTCGAGGGCATTGCCTTGCAGGACGGACTGAGCGACCAACGATTCGCTGATCGCCGACGGCTGTTGGCGTCGCTCGATCAGCAACGGCCGGCATCCGACCATCCGCAGGTCAAGGGGATGAGCAAGTTGTACGATCGCGCATTCGGATTATTGGGGTCGATGGAACTTCGCCGGGCGTTCGATCTGACCGGCGAATCGGACACGCTGCGCGACGCATACGGTCGATCGCAATTCGGACAGACGTTGCTGCTTGCCCGGCGACTTGTCGAAGCTCGCGTGCCGCTGGTGACGATCAACTGGTCGAAGCTAAATACCGACCAGTGGGATACGCACAAGAACAACTACCCGCGTCTGCGAAAACTGCTGCCTCCATTCGATCTTGGGTTGGCCGCGTTTCTGCGGGACCTCGACGACCGTGGACTGCTGGATTCGACGTTGGTTGTTTGCCTGGGTGAATTCGGCCGCACGCCGAAAATCAACGAAAACGCCGGGCGAGACCATTGGCCGGACTGTTATTCAATGGTATTGGCCGGCGGCGGAATTCCCGGCGGCCAAGTCTACGGGGCGTCAAACCGCAGTGCGTCTTACCCGGTCCGCGACGATGTGGCACCGTGGGACATTGCGGCCACGATGTACCATCTGAATGGCATCGATCCTTCCTCACACATTGTCAACCCGGCGGGGCTGCCACGGCCAGTGGCGCGGGGGCAGGTTATCTCCGGCCTGTTTTAACGAAGTGAATTCCGCACACCGCAAGATCGGTCCTACAAAACTTATGGATGAGTAACACACAGTGATCAAGCAAAATTCATCTCGAAGAGATTTCGTCTCTCCCAAAGCAATGAAAATACTCGCAGTTCTCGTTTTTACATTGTTGTCAGCGAGTCACGCCATCGCCAAAGACTGGCCTCAGTGGCGCGGGCCGAACCGCAACTCCGTTTCGGCGGAGACCGGATTGATGACTTCGTGGTCTCCGAAGGCTCCCGCCCACGCTTGGCGAGCGTCGGAAGTTGGCGACGGTTATTCCAGTGTGGTTGTTGCCGAAGGCCTTGTCTTCACGATGGGACGGATCGGCAAGGAAGTCCGCTGTTTCGCATTCGACATCGACTCCGGTAAAAAACGCTGGACGACAACGATTGGCACGACGTCGCGGAATGTGATGTCCACTCCCACCGTCCACGACGGTCTGGTTTACGCGCTCGACCCCGACGGTGAACTCGTCTGCCTGCACGCCGCCGACGGCAAGATTGTGTGGCGCCGCAGTTTCCTGAAAGACTTCGGCGGCCGCCTGATGTCTGGACGCGGCTATGGCGAGTCGCCGCTCATCGATGGCGACCGGCTGATTTGCACGCCGGGAGGCGAACAGGCGATGCTGGTTGCCCTCGATCGCCGCACCGGTAGCGTCATCTGGAAGACGAGCATTCCAGAAATCGGCAAGAAGGGCCGCGACGGAGCGGCCTTCTCATCAATCGTCATTTCCAATGCAGCGGGGATAAAGCAGTACATCCAACTCACCGGCCGAGGGCTGATCGGTATTGAAGCGAAGACCGGGCGTTTTCTGTGGGGATACAACGACATCTCAAACTCCACCGCAAACATTCCCACGCCCATCGTCCGTGGCGACATGGTGTTCTCGGCGAACGGCTATCACGCCGGCAGCGTGCTGTTGAAGCTCAATCCGACGAAAGAGGGAACCGGCGTCGCAGCGAAAGAAGTCTACCGCCTCGGGGGAAATCGGTTTCAGAATCATCACGGCGGTTACGTCTTAATTGGGGATTATGTTTACGGAGGCCACGGCAGCAATAACGGCCTGCCGACCTGTCTCGAACTTGGGACCGGCCGAATTGTCTGGAAGCGCCGCGGTCCCGGATCGGGTTCGGCCGCTGTTGTGGCGGCAGACGGACACCTCTACTTTCGCTATCAGGACGGTGTCGTCGCGCTGATTGAAGCCAATACTGCCGGCTACCGACTCAAAGGGTCGTTCAAAAGTCCGGGAGCGGGCGGCGACAGTTGGTCTCACCCGGTGATCTCACACGGCAAACTCTTTCTGCGGGAGAAGGACAATCTGTGGGCGTACCACATACGCAAATCCGGTCCTGTGACTCAGCCAAATAAGGTTCCAACGAAAGCCAATCCACGCTATGCGGCGCTCGCGCGTCAAGGAGCGGTCATCGAACATCTCGGTGCCGACGAATTGGACGACCAACACAATCGCCTTTACCGTTTCGTCTTGGACTCGACCGAAAAACAGAAGACGCTCAGTATTGTGACGCTGACCGATCGGCATGTGACCGACGATGGCGCGTTGGCAGCGAAGACACTCAGTCTGCTGCGGCAATTGGATGCCCCGTTCATTCTCAATCTGGCGGGAACGCAGGTTGGTCGAGATGCGCTGCAACAGGCTGCCTCATTGAAGTCGTTGGTCGGCCTCGACCTTGAATTGTGTCGACGGCTCGAAGATGACAGTTTCAAAATGCTGGCCGATGCGAAACGGCTAACCGTTCTGGTCGCCGCCGGAACTTCGCTTTCCGAACGCGGCCTGCAGGCGATCGCACGCGTGCCGAATTTGCGAGCACTCGACCTGGAAGTCTGCAATCACGTGACCGACTCCGCCTGTGCAACAATCGGAACCATGAAGCAACTGCGCGGCCTGAATCTGAAGAAGACCGCTTTCGAGAAGGCGCGAATATCGAACGCCGGCCTGTTGAAGTTAGCGGGACTCAAGGCGTTGGAGTCTCTCAACCTGTCGGGCAACGCGGTGACGAACGACGGTTTGCAGCATCTCGGGCCGCTGGCTCACTTGCGCGAACTCGATCTCAACCTCCTGCCAATTGACGATGCCGGGCTGACGCATTTGGCGAGGCTCAAGAAACTGGAACGTCTGGAACTCATCTTCACGGAAGGTTTCGCCGGTCCCACGGTGACCGATTCCGGCGCGCATTCACTCGCCGCGCTCCAGCAGTTAAAAACACTGAACCTCGTCGGCGCCCGCCTCACCGATGATTCACTCACCGAGTTGGCCCGACTGAAGAAACTGGCTCGCCTCGTCCTGATCGACTCGAAGCTATCCGCTGAGGGGATCCGCAAACTCCGACGACTGCTGCCGGATTGTGAGGTTGTCTCGGAGTTTCGTGGAGAAGGACGCTGACTCTCTGCCCATCGCGAGCGGTTACGCCAATTCCGCAATCGGGCGCCGTTGTTCGATCAGATATTGGGGGCGGCCGTTGTGGTCGGGGATTGTTGTGTGTTCCAGGTCGATGCCCAGGTTGCGGTAGATGGTGGCGAACACTTCCTGCATGTGCACCGGACGGGTGGCGGCCTCTTCGCCGAGTCGATTGGTTGAACCGATGACCTGACCGGTTTTCATTCCGCCGCCGGCCACCAAAGCCGAATGGACGCGCGACCAATGATCGCGGCCGGCACGAGGGTTGATTTTCGGCGTGCGGCCGAACTCGCCCCACACCACAACCGTCACATCTTTCTCCATGCCACGGTCGTGCAGTTCTTGGACCAATGCGGCAATCCCTTGATCGAGCAACGGCAGCACCTTGCGGGCGTTGCCGAAGTTGCTGCCGTGCCAATCGAAATGGGCAAAGCTGCAAGTCACACAACGGGCACCCGCTTCAACGGCACGCCGGGCTTGCAGGAACCGCGACATGACGGCCTGATATCCCTTGTCCAACGAGTAACCCAGTACCGTCGGATTGTCGGTTCCGTACATCGCGCGAACCTTCGGGTCTTCCCGTTCGAGATCGAGGGCTTCCACCAGTTTCGGCGACGTCAACACGCCCAGCGCCTGTTCGGTAAAACCGTCGTACAAGCCACGACTCAACTGCGCATCGGTTTTGCGACGGAAGCGATCCAAACTGGTGAGCAAATCGGCCCGGTCGTTCAAGCGACTTGGCGAGACGCCGTTGAGCGTCATGTTTTCGATGGCTTTGCCGTCGGGGCGGAACGGCGAATGGGCCGTCCCCAAATAGCCGGGGCCTTTAATGTTCCACGGGTCGTGTGCCATTTTGAAGGACAGGTCGATGTAAGGCGGCACCGAGGGATCGACCGGACCAAACAGTTTCGACAGCGACGCCCCCATCGCGGGCCAACCGCCCTGCGGTTGGGAACCGCGAAAGTGCCGTCCCGTGCAACACTCGAACGCGTCGTGCCGACCTTCCGCGCCAACCAACGAGCGAACGATCGCGAACTTGTCCATCATGGCGGCGACGCGCGGCATCATCTCACTGATTTGAATGCCGGGAACATTCGTGTCGATGGGATCGAACTCGCCGCGAATTTCTGCCGGTGCATCCGGTTTCAGATCGAACATGTCCTGATGCGGCGGTCCGCCGGCCAGGAAGATCATGATCACCGCTTTGTGCGACGACGACGATCCGCTCTGCTGCTGCGCTGCGAGAACTTGCGGCAGCGACAAACCACCCAACGCCAATCCGCCAAGCTTCAGGAAAGAACGTCGCGGAACACGGTCGCACATTGGCAGGGATCGACCCGAAATCGTCAGCATCTTGTTACGCCTTTGTGAATGGGCGATTGCAGTGGGAAGTTTGGACTCAGCTCACAATTGCTTATGTTAAACGAATCGGCATCCTTACCGAAACGGCAACACTGAAAAACCAAAGACTTTCATGCTCTCGGAAGTCCACGCCCAAATTGCTCGGGCAGTCCCCCGATTGGATGGATTCAAGGACGCTGATGCTAACCACCACTTCCAGATCCGAACATCGTTTTACATCGGACCACTTCGCGAATGATTGACTTCAGTTTGAAATTGTCGTCTTCCGTCTTGGTGACAATGTCGTCCACGACGATCGAGTCGGCGGCGGTAAGTTCTCTTGATAAAGCAAACCGCAAGAGATGCCCGGTAAAGGCTTTTGCGAAACGCTTCTTTTCAGTTGTCAGTGCCGTCTTGAACTCAACGACGTTCTTGAACTTATGCTTCTTCAACAGTGTCCCGCTTGAGTCCACGTCTCGACCGTTGTCGTATTTGTCGCGCCATCGACCGGTGACATCGAAGTTCTCCAGAGAAAAACCGAGCGGGTCGAGCCGTGAGTGACACGCGGCACATGTGGGATTCTCACGGTGAATGGCAAACTTCTCTCTGATCGTCAGATCTTTTGAGCCCCCTTCTTCGTTCAATGGCGGAACGTCGTTGGGCGGCGGTGGTGGAGGGTCGTTCAGAATCACTTCGATGATCCACGCACCACGGGCGATCGGGTGAGTGCGTTTGGGGCCGGATGTCATGCTCAACACGGCGGCATTCGTGATCACACCGCCATAACGTGCATCCGCTGCAGCTACGCGTTCAAACGTCCGCGAACGCATTTTGTTGCGCATCGCATCGTCGAATCGACGTTGAGCGTTCACCACCAAAGTCTTTGGATCAACAGTCGCAGGGATTGTTTTTACGACGGCTGTAGATTCCGCCAGATTGGTCGCTAGAACTTTCTTCTTCGCTTTCTGCGCAGGAGTCAGTGCCTCCAGCAATTCCTTATCGGAGACATAAAGATTGTTGCCGCTATTAGACGCGGCGACTTCCTCTGCCGTCAGCGCTCGGTTGTATAAGCGAGCTTTGTCGATACTCACGTTGAGAAATTTGTTGCCACCGGCCGGCAGATGTCGCAAACCGAAAAGAACCGACGTGCGATTCTTGGGGAACGTCGCTGAGCCTTTGCGAAACGGCTTGCCGTAGGGTTTGCCGTTGCGGTACAGCATCGTTGTTCCATCCGGGTGATAGACCATCGCCAGATGCAACATCTGATTGGTCTTCGTCTCCGGGGTTGAGCCGGGAAAGTCATCCGTGCGGGCGAATCCGTTGCTTCCGGAAATCCAATGTCGCGGCTTTCTTTCCCCGATCACGATCGTGTCGAAGAAGTCGCCCGGCCCCTGGATGCCCATCAGACCACCGCCGCGCTGACTCAAATTGGACATTTTGCACCAAACTTCCAGCGTCTTGGCTTTCAGTTCGATGGGGACACTCTTGCTTTGCAGGTACGCTCGATTGAGGACGACCATGCCGTCCTCAAACTCGATCTTCCCGTGAGCTTCCAAGTCGAGAGAATTGACGGATTCCTTCAGGTCGCCATCAAATTCCCAGGCGGCGTAGGGCTTCAGGTCCACTGCTTTGGTTTCGCCGCCTTCTTTCTTGCGAGCAGCCACAAGTTTGGCCTTTACGGGTTGAATCAGCCGTTCCAGTTCAGCCTGCGTTGCCTTTATCTTTTCCTGCTGACGTTGGCGTCGCTCTTCGTTGAGCCGGTTTTGCTGAACGACTTTGCCCATATCAACTATTGGCGGCTTCAAATCGGAGGTGTACCACGTCTTCAAAAACTCGCTTCGATAGCTGAACTTCGGGGAGATGAGTTCAACGATTGGCCGATCTTCGATAAACACGGCATCGAATAGCAGCAAGGGTTCGAGCAACATTTGCAAACTGGCCGGGTTGCCTTTGTCCAAACTGAAGAACCTGTGTTTTTGCGGATCTGGAGTTGCGGCCAGCACATTTTCGAGCTGCATCCATTGAGCGGGAAAGGAGTCCAGGAACCGTTCGATTTTTGGATCGGCGAACATCCGCTCGATGGTTTCGTTGAGAATTTCAGGCTTTGCGAGTTCACCTTTTTCGGCCAAACGCAGCAGTTCCAGGTCCGGGCAACTGCCCCAGAGAAAATAGGACAGGTTGGAAGCCAGTTCAAACGGCCCCTGTATGCCGTTGGCGGACCCCGGTCGATAAAGGAACATAGGGGAAGAAAGAGCTGCCGAGGCGACTTTCTTCATGCTGTCGGTAAACGATGATCCTTGGTTTATCTTTGACATGACGTAGGCGGTGTAACGGCCTAGCGTTTCTTGATCGACAGGACCGCGGAAGGCCATCTTGAGAAAGCGCTCCAGCCTGCCTTTAACTTCTGCTTGCTTGTCGGTACCGTCGGCGGGTTCTGCAAAAAAGTCGTCCCAAATCCCAACGTTCTCTGCGTTGAAGTCGGGGCTTTCGAGGATGGACACACTCAATCGCAGGTACGCATCCAGAAGTAGCGGAGAAAGCGTGAGTTGGTTCGCCTGATTGTCGAAGCCATGTGCCGCCCGCAGGTCCTTGGGAAAGGCCCGCACCTCGCGCAAGCCGGCTGTTGGATTCAAAGAATGCGATGCCACGTTGACCTCGCCCGGCATTTTCGTGGTGCCGGCATTCAGGTAATTCCCATGCCGGGTCATCAACTTTTCCGGCAGCTTGTACACGTCGAGTTTCAACTGGAAGATGTCTTTGACCGAGTTGTTGTATTGAAACCGATTCAACCGTCGAATCTGGATCGGCTTCTCCACTTGGTTCGCGGCAGCCTCGCGCAGCATCGACCTTAAAGTGGCAAGCAACCGCGCGCGTGATTTCTCATCCAGTTGCGGTGCGTCTTCAGGAGGCATGTCGTTGGCATCGATGGCCTCGATCATGTCCTTGATGAGTTCCGGTTTTCCAAGAAACTGTTTTGCGGTCGAAATCTCCGCGAAATCAATCTTCCCACTGGCTTCTTTTTCGCCGTGGCACTTGCCGCACTTCTGGATGAGAAGCGGTTTTAGGAATTGGTCGAAGTCTGCGGCCCGACTCTCGGATGCAACGCCACACGTCACTGAGAGCAATAGCAAGACCCGAAGAGTAACCTGTTGTGTCAGCATGGAAAGTCGCCTCAACTCGAACGCAAAAGGAATCCGCCCCGACATTCCTGGGAATCAGGTCCACAAATCGGAAATGACGCCCGTGCTGTCTGCGTAGGCATCGATGTCCAGGCCCATCAGTTGGGCAACGGTCAGCCACATGTTGGAGTTCAGCGTACCGCTCTGGGAACGGATGAATCGTCCCTGCTTTATCTGGCCCTGGGCTTTGCCGGCAACGATCAGTGGCAAGTCGTAATATTGATGCGTGGCCCCGTCTCCTAGGCCCGCTCCGTAAGTGACGAGCGAGTTATCCAACAGCGAACTGCCATCGGATTCCTTAATCGTTCTCATGCGAGACAGGACGTAGGCGAGTTGCTCCATGTGAAAGATGTCGATTTTCTGGAGCGCTTTGTAACCGTCGCCCTTCTGATTGTGGGTCATGTTGTGGTGCTGAACGGGCTTGTCGAACACGCCCTCGTAACGCAAGGTGGCATCCCACCGTTCGGGACCGATCATGAATGTGGAGACATTCGTGATCCCCATCTGCAATGCCAGCAGCATCATGTCAGCCTGCAGCTTGATGTATTCACCGCGCGGCAGGATCTCATTCTTTGGTGTTTTGATGTCGGCGTCGGCAACCATCTTCCGCTGCTTCGCAATTCGAATCTCAACATTGCGAATCATCTCCATGAATTCGCCCAGTGTTTCCTGATCATCGCGTCCCAGTTTCTTCTTCAAGGTTCTGGCGTCGGCGAGAACCAGATCCGTGACATCCTTGAGATGCGTCTGGTAACTGTCGGCCATGAAGAGTCGGTCGTAGAGCTTCTTGGGGTCCTTAATGGATGGTGCGATTTTGTCCGGGCCATACCAGGAAATGTTGTTGAAGTAGATCGATTCCTTGGGGGCAGTGAAGCCGTTGCAGCTGATCTCCAGAGTACGAAAGACAGTTGACCCGCCAACCTTGTCGCCAATCACTTGATCCAGACTTCGCCCGTTCGGATGTCGAATGCCTGCTGCTTGAGCCTGCTCGGGCGAAAGGCTCGTCAGGTAGCACGATGCGCCCTGAGCATGCACGTCCTGACCATTCTTAAACGTGCGATCAAGTCCGGTGACCAGCGTGATATCCTTGGTGTGACCGGACAGGGGCTGCATGGTCGAGGTCAATTCCAGGGGGTAGATGCCTGGCTTATTCTGAACTCGCTTTTCCTGCTTGGTTTTGTCGGCGTTAAATCCACCGACAAAGCCGGGCAATTCTCCCTCTTCCTCGCCGGGGAAGAAGCAACGGCGAACCAGTCCATTGGGGACGTACATAATCACCAGCTTCTTGCTGGGCTTCGTCGTCTTGTTCTTGGTGTCGGCGGCAAGCGATGGCAGAGTTGGCAGCGCTAACGCTGCGCCATTTGCGATAAGGAACTGCCGTCTCGATAGATGCATTGCATGCTGTCCTAGTAGATGATCTGACTCAGGCGGGGCTCGACGAATAACTCAAAGGCGAGACGCGATTGCGGGACTGAATTGTAGCACAATTCCGCCGCGCGGCACAAATTGAAGCCACAGCGCAAGTCGGCGACAGCGCGGTGGTTCTGTCGTGCGATTCGAGCGTGTTGATCCACCTCAATCAAGCGGCTGAATGACAGTGTTGCGGAATTTGATCGGGCCACCGTGTGCTAATTCGACGCCCGAGATTCCAACTGCGGCGAATGGCTAGCGTCGTCCGTTTCCGTCGCCGAGACACGCCGTCGGTGTTTGATTCCACAACATCAACGGGGGACGGCCGGCGTACCACTCAATGCACAAAAGCGTGAGGACATCTCGCCGGCTCCGTTGATTTGCCATGTCTGCGCGGGCGACAACTTACGCGTGCAATAGATCGTCCAGCGATCCCGTGCTGTCGCCGAAAGAATTCGTCTTGGCACCAACGCAATTCAGCATTGTGACGAAGAGATTCGACATGGGAACTTCGGCACCGAATTTCAGAAATCGGCCATGTTCCAGTCCGAGCTGTTCGCCGCCCGCCAACACCAACGGATAATTGTTGTTGTTGTGCGTGTTGCTGTTGCTGCTGCCGTACAGAACGACGGAATTGTCGAGCAGCGAACCATCGCCTTCTTTGGCCGACGCCAGTCGGTCGAGGAAGTGCGAAAGCTGCTCGGCCATAAACCGGTCCCAGCGGCCCAGTTTTTCGGCCCCTTCGGGTTTGTTCCAGCCGTGGGCCAAGTTGTGCAACGAGCCTTTGAATCCTTCAAGCTGCGGAAACTTGGCCGCCTTCGATGACGCGTCGGCCATGTTGGTGACCTGATAGGTTGCGACACGTGTCGAATCGGTGCGGAACGCGAGGTAAATCAGGTCGTACATCGTGCGAATGAAATTCAGCGGCGCTTTGTCATCCGAATCAAGATGCAGCATGTCGCGTTCTTCGTCGCGCAATTCGGGGCGCGGAATTTCCAGCCAGCGTTGCGACCGTTGGACGCGTTCTTCGATTTGCCGAACCGATGCCAGATACTCGTCGAACTTCTCACGATCTTGAGTCCCTAGCCGACGTCTGAGCGACCGCGAATCTTCCAATACGCGATCCAGCATGCCCGATGCACTCTTGAGTCGCCGCCGCTGGGCGATCGAATCGGCATCGCCCGCGCCAAAGAAACGATCGAAAATCTGCTGCGGTTGGTTGAGTGCTGGAATCGGGCGGCCCTTGTCGTTGTACGAAAGCGTACTCGAACGCGTCGGCTCGCCCACACCACCATCGGTCGAGAGAACGAGCGACGAAAACCGGGTCTTGTCGATACACGCCGCGGCCGCAACTTGATCGACCGAAATCGTGTTCCGCAGGAACTTGCTCGTCAGCAGCGAACCGGTCAGAAAGGTATCGCCCGTATCGTGGGCGCCCATGCGGCGACCGTGCGGGTGCGATAGTCCGCCGAGAATCGTCAGATTGTCGCGATGCGACTCCAGCGGTTTCAGGCTTTGGTTGAACTCATAATCGCGGCCTTCGCCATTCGGAAACCACCGCCACTTGGCTTGCTCGCCGTCTTTTTTCGGCAGACTCACACCGAAACCGAAATACATCGCACACAATCGTTTCGGCGCGTTGACCGGCTCGGCTTGTTTGGTACCAGCCATGCACTCTAACCAAGGCAGACCCAGCGAAACGCCAGTACCCAACAAGAATGCACGTCGATCAAGATGCCACGATTTTCCAGCCATGTGCTGCTTTCTCGGTCAAAGTCGGCGATGTAAAGAAGACGCCGGAATCCCATCCGTTGATGAACCGGCAAACCGCGCTGCTGCATTATCTATTGTCAACGCTTATTTTCAAAGCCCGATCACAGAATTGCCGTCAACCAGCCACCCGTCATTTCGTCTGAAACGACTCGCTGCCGACAATTTTGTGAATCAAATCACGCATTCGGTAGCCATCGGCGGCAAACTTACCTGTAAGATCGTCAATCGCCACCTGATCGCTTAACTCGAGACGCCGTCCGACGGCATAAGTTAATAGCCGCGCGACCAGCGATCTCGCAAAATCGTCCTTCCGCTCTTTGACAAGGTAGTCTCTCAGATTGTCGGGACCATCGAGCTTGTGGCCGTTCGGCAGGACGTCCGCCGCGTTCACCGGCAGCGTCTCCATCTTCTTACCCACCTTGCGGCGGATTTCGTCCCGCCACAGGCCGACGGCATCGAAGTTCTCCAGCGCAATGCCCCACGGGTCGATTCCGTTATGGCAACTCGCGCACGCCTCGGTGCCGCGATGAATCTTCAACTGCTCGCGAACCGAAAGTTTGAGAAACTTCGGGTCGGCTTCATCCAGCGGTGGCACATCCGGCGGAGGAGGTGCGGGAGGATCGTTCAGCAATCGATCCCGAATCCAAACGGCACGACGGACGGCATGGGAATCGGCTCCGGTCGAATTGCTCAGCAATACGCTGGCGTGTCCCAGCAACCCACCGCGATGTTGTTCCGGCTTCAAGCCGACCCGACGAAACGTGTGACCAAACACACCTTCCACCCCATAGTGTTTCGCCAACGGCTCATTCAGCATTGTGAAATCGGACGAGAGCAAATTCAGTCCGCTCAAATTCTGGCGCAGCAACTCACCAAAGTACGCCTGCGTTTCGCCGCGCATGTCTGTCTTCAACTTGTCATCGAACTTCGGGTAATACTCCCGGCTAACAGCCACCGCATCGACGACGTTCAATCGCAGCCATTGCTCGGTGAACTGATCGACAAATCGCGACGACCGCGCGTCGGCAATCATTCGATCCACTTCGGCCGAATACACCTTCGGCTCGTGCAACTTTCCCGAAGCGGCCAACTCCATCAGTCGATCGTCGGGCATTGTACTCCATAAGAAGTACGACAACCGCGACGCCAGTTCCCAGTCGCTGATCGCACGTTTGTTATCTCCTGCTGGTTCCACCAGAAACAGAAAGTCTGGTTGAATCAGCACCATCGCCAGCGTTTCGCGAATCGTTTCCTCGAACGTCGGAAACTCCGGTCGGATCGATTTGTAGAATTCGACCATTCGCGTGACTTCTGCCTTCTCCACCGGCCGACGAAAAGTACGACGCATGAACCGCTGCAGAACTTCCGCTACGTAAGCCGCTTCGTCCTTCTCCCGTAACGGCGACTCGAACAGAATTCGGCGATGCAATTCCGGCGGCCATTGATCGAACACTGGGCCGTGAAATTCGACCGTCTGAATCATCAACGTGGGCAAAGCCGGTTCGTCGGGGAAGACTTTCCCCTTCTTCTTTTCCTTTTTCTTTCCCTTCTTCTCTTTCTTGCCTTTGGGCAGCGGCGAGCCGTCGTCGTAAACGTTGCGAGCGCGGACAACCAACCCCGGATATTTTCCCTGCCCTCGAACCGGAAGCGGGTAGTTTTCGATCCGATCGCGAAACTCGAACGTCTGCTCATCCGGCGACGTGATCTCCACCAGATCGAATTCGCGAAACAGAATCTTCGTGTCGGGACGATAACCGACCGATACTTCCAACAGCGGGTGTCCGATGTTCTCTTTCAGTTCGGCGGTCAGCTTCACGCGAACCAGGAACTCGCCTTCCTCGGGATAATCCTTAACCATCTTCGCCAGGAATTGCTGCTGCCGTCCCAACCGGTTTGCCCGCTGCGGGTCGCCCAGCCAGCCATCAACGTTACTCTCGGTGAATTCGTAGTCGTACACCTTTGGGGCCGGCCCAACGACGATCACACGATCCAAAGCCCGCCGCGCGGTTTGCAGGTAATATTCCAGTTGCAACGCCGACATTCGCAGCGAGCGACCGTTGTTGTGAAAGCCATCGGCCGAAACCGCATCGGGCGGCAGGTCGCGGTCATAGTCCATTTTCAATCCCAGTAGGTCGAACATCGTGTTCTGATACTCAACACGGTTCAACCGTCGCAGCACAACTCGTCCGTCCGTCTTTCGCCCTGCTTCGATTGCAGCATTGATTGCTGCCGACACCCACCGTGTGAGAATCTTTCGCTGCTCGGCCGAAAGTGGCTTCTCATCTTTGGGCGGCATCTCACCGGCATTGAGTACGTTCAGCACCTCGTGCCAGTTTTCGGCTGCAGCGCGATTGTTGAATAGATCGGTCGAAAGATTGTCGAGCCGAATTCGAGATTCCTGTTTCTTCGGGCCATGACAGCGCACACAATGTGATTGCAGAATCGGCAGCACATCGCGTTTGAATTTCGGCGCGTCGGTCGGTTCCGCGAACGAGCGCATCGGCGAAATCACAGACGCCACAGCGAGTAACATAGTGAGAGAACAGGCTCTGACAATCATCGGCTGAAACCAGTCGCGGTGGGAATCGAAGGGGCGGGAAACATCTGCCGCTGCCAATGCAGGACGGTCTGCCATTCTACCATGAATCGGCTGGGGCGATCAAACCTGAGTTGAAAGGCGTACGAGAAATCGTTGGGGCTCGTGTTCTTGCTTGTGTCTGCGCCGTGTCGATCGATACGATGAAGTGACATCGACGCTCACTCAACCTGCCAGGGGAATCACATGCGTTTCACGCTCGCCGTTATAATCTGTCTTTCTACGGCAACCGGCTTCGCCGCCGATAAACCGAAGGCGTTGACGCCGACGCACGCCAATGTGTCGTACGGTCCGCATCGGCTCAACGTGATCGACTTCTGGCAAGCGAAAGGGGACGGGCCGCGACCGCTGCTGGTTTACATTCACGGCGGTGGTTGGACCGGCGGCGACAAGAAGTCGAATCCTGCGACTGTCCAGTCCTACCTCAAACAGGGGATTTCCTACGCCGCCATCAACTATCGCCTCACCGGTGAGGTGCCGTTGCCGGCTCCGGTGCACGATGCCGCGCGGGCGATTCAGTTCATCCGCTCGAAAGCTTCCATGTGGAACCTCAAGAAGGACCGCATTGCGTTAACTGGTGGTAGTGCCGGTGCCTGCACGTCGATGTGGCTGTTGCTACACGACGACCTCGCCGATCCGAAGTCGGACGATCCCGTCGCGCGTGAATCGACGCGTGTGACCGCTGCTGCCGTCGGCGGCGGGCAGGTTTCCATCGATCCGCCCGTCATCAAAGAATGGCTCGGTCCCAATGTGCTGAAGCACCGCATGATCTGGATGGCCGTCGGAGCAAAGACAATGGCCGAGGCGATGAAGAACTACGACAAGCACAAAGCCCTCTACGTCGAATTCTCGCCGTACAACCACCTCGACAAGAACGATCCGCCGCTGCTGATGACCTACGGCAACAACATGACGCTCCCATCGCAAAACGCCGGCCACGGCATCCATCACCCGGTCTACGGCGTCAAGCTGAAGGAAAAGGCGGACCGCATGGGACACGAATGCCACCTGTTAATCAAGGGCGTATCAAAGTCGAACCAGTACACCAGCCCGCAAGACTTTCTGGTGAAGAAGCTGCTGGCCCCGTAAGTGTCCGATTGCAATTGTCACGCTTCAAAGCCCGCGGGATCGAGCGTTTCATGGTCGGGTTTCGTCATCCTCAACTTCCTGCCTGCGCCCAAACTCTCCCCCGTGCTCTTGCAACAGGCGAATGCATTCGCGCCACTCTTCCACGAAGTGTGCAGGCGGACCTGCTTGAACCTGCATTTGCGCATCGGCCAAGTCCAACGGCGTATTGCCTTCGTTGTTCGTCGCATTCGCGTCGGCTCCATGCTCCAGCAATGCTTTGACTGCTTTCGGATTTCCAAACTGACCGGCGAAGTGAAGGGAAATGTTGCCGTGCCTGTCTTTCGTATTCGGATCCGCGCCCGCCGCCATCAGTACATCGATAATCGATACACTGTCGTTGTCGGTGGCACGGTGTAACGCGGTCCCTCCGTACTCATCCGCAACCTTGAGCTCAACATCGGCACCGCGAGATATCAACAGATCCACCAATTCCTCCCGATCGTAACTGGCCGCTGCATGAAGCGCGGTGTAGCCGTCCTCGTTTCGCATGTTCACGCAGCCGGGGTCGTCGTCGAGAAACTGCTTCACCTCTTCCAGCGAAAAATGTTTTCGACTGGCAGCGTGGACGATGTCGGTGCTCGGCTGCCTGCTGAGCTGGAAATAGAACATCGCCGTGTATGCACTCGTGGGAAAGTAAGCGAACAGCGCTGCGACAATCGTAAGCGTTCGCATAGTGGAAATGGGCCAGGATGTCTGCTTGCGAAGAGCGTTCCTGACTGTTGCCCACATGAAGCAGATGATGCCCAGGAGAACGACCGCCAAGCCCGCGATAAAAGCGAAGAACCAGATGACGACAAACGCTTCAGACCGAAACAAAAGCCAGAGCAAAAAGATTGCCGCATTAAACGCAAGTGGCATCGCGCCACAGTACGTAGAGATTCTCAGGTACCGGATGGAATTGTCGGCCGCCATGTTCTTGACTCCCATGATACCTGCAGGAGCAACCAACAAAATTAGAGACAGCATATTGTCGCAAAGAACGGCAACTTAGTAAACGCGTCTCAACATTCCGGTAGTACGGCTCATTGCTCCAAACCCATCCGGTAACTCGCATCGAACAGGCGATCGCAGGATGGCTCCGGATTCTTGATTGGCAACCTTTGTCTCAAGCGAAGACGTCCTGAACCGGTTCGCCAAGGCCATCTTTGGAGGCGAAGAATGGGCGTTTTTCGACTTCGTAGGCGGTTTTCGGGCTGATGCCCATTGCGGTGTAAATGGTGGCATGCAGGTCTTCGACGGAGACCGGGTTCTCGACCGCCAGCAGCGGGCGTTCGTCGGCCGTCTTGCCGTAGAGGAACCCTTTTTTAACACCGCCGCCAAACATCGCCACGCTGGTGCCGCCGGTGAAGTGACGGTGCAGTCCATAATGCTTGGGCTCTTCCAGCGTCTTACTGCGAGCGCGGGATTGGTCTTTGGCGTTCGAGCCGGGAACGCCTTCGATCATCATGTCGCGGCTGAACTCGCTGGCGATCACAACCAGGGTGCGGTCCAGCAGCCCCTGGGACTCCAGATCGAGAATCAATTGCGAAATCGGCCGGTCGATCTCGCTCTTGAGACGAGCAACCGTTGAGTGGCCGTTCTCGTGTGTGTCCCAGTGAATGAACGGGATGTATTCCGTGGTGACTTCAACAAAACGAGCCCCTTCCTCAACCAGACGTCGCGCTAACAGACAACCGCGACCAAATCGCCCCGTGTTGTATCGCTCATAGGACTCTTTCGATTCGCGGGTGAGGTCGAAGGCGTGCTTCTCTTTCGATTGCAACAGGCGATGGGCCGCATCCATCGAACGCAGCATCGACTCCTGCTGGAAGTCGCTCAATAACGCGCGATTGGGACTTTGGTCGATGAGTTTTCGATAATGTCGGTAGCGGTTGCTGAAGCGGCCGGGTTTCATGCCTTTGGGCGGTTGGACCGAGCGGACAGCATCTTTGGGGTAAGGCAGGTTCATCGGCCCGAATTCCGATCCGAAGAAACCGGCGGTGGTGAAGGCCTTGAGTTCTTCCTTTTCACCGACGCCCTCAAGTCGCTGGCCGATGTTGATGAAAGGCGGGACGACGGGATTCTTCGGGCCGAGCACCTTGGCCATCCAGGCACCAATATGCGGTGCCGCCACGGTAATCGGCGGCACGTAGCCGGTGTGCCAGTGATATTGGTGGCGAGAGTGCAGGATGTGTCCAAGGTCTGGCTGAACTGCCGAGCGGATCAGCGTACCACGATCCATAACGTTGGCAACTCTTTCCAGCCCCTGCGTAATCTTGATGTTGTCAACGGCCGTATCGATTGCCGGAAAAGTACTCAGAATCTTCTCGACATCCAGTCCCTTTTCAAAAGGCAGATACCGTTTGGGATCAAACGTGTCCGGGGCGGCCATCCCGCCTGCCAGCCAAATCAGAATGCAGGAGTCGGCTTTCGCCTTGGGTTGAATGACGGCGGTGTCGGCATTGCCCCAGACTCGCGTTCCGCCACAGCCGAGAGCGGCAACCGAAGCCGCGCCCAGTTGCTTGAGAAATTCTCGGCGAGCTAAATATTCTTGTGTTGTCATGCAGAACTCTTATCGAACAATTTGAAATTCGGGCAGCATGAAGATCGTCCACAACAGGTCTTCGACGGCGATGGGATTGCGGCCGTCACCTGCGACTTCGGCCAGTACGGTTCGCTCATTTGCAGTGGGCTTGCGCGACAATGCAAAGTCATAAAGCCATTCGATCAACTCTTCGCTTGATCTGCGCTGCCCCGTCAGGTGTTTAGCCCCTCCACTGAGGTAGCCGGCAAGAATCTCGCCGTTGGATAAATCAATGGCTTGCAGCATCGTCAATTCGCCCGGCCGACTCGTGACGACTTGATCGCGATGCGGTCGCCCGAGGGATCGCATCAGAAAATTGTTCTGCACCAGCGACGCGCGAACCGGAGGCGTGGGCAAGCCGGGTTCCGATGGAACGGCTTTCGGATCGAGTAACGCCCCCCAGGGGCCGGCACCGTGCGGGTGAATTTCAGCGGCCGATTGCCACTTGCCTTTGAGTTTTCGAGATTGCCACGTCTTGTCGGTGGCAAAAACCAATGGCTTGTCGCCGTCGATCAACGTCATCTGACAGATAAAGCCGGCGGCACCGCCGAACATCTCCGCGTCGATCTCAATGAGGTTGTCACCCTTCAACAGATACCGAGCAACATCGAGGTAGACCGGTTTCTGCCAGTCTTTCGACGATGCCACTTTGGTGCCGTTGATCTTCATTGTGAAGGCATTGTCGCAGGTCGCCATCAATCGGGCGACTTGGGGCTTCGCGGACAGCCGGAAGCGTTTGCGAATCTCGATTTGTTTTAACACCGGGCCAGAATTCCAGATCCACTTTGCGGTCACCGGAGCCGATGCGGGCGGTTTTGTTCGCGGCGTCTTTGCTTCCGACGACGGATTCCGTTCCGCGCGATCCACTTTGGCTGTCGGTTCACCGGGATTGGTGCCCGTGATTTGCCACATCGAATCGAGCAACTGCTCGGCCGTCATGCGTTTGGCGATGGGCCCGGCGTAGACATAATCTTCGCCCGGTTCTGACTGCAAAATCACCGTGCGTGACTGATACGCCTGCGAGGTCATGACGAAGCGGATGAACTTGCGTAAGTCGTAGCCGTCGGCGGCGAACCGCACTGCCAGGTAATCGAGCAGATCTTCGTTCCATGGTTGCGTATGCATGGCATCGACCGGGTGAACGATGCCTCGGCCCATCAGCCTTGCCCAGATTCGGTTGACCAGCGTCCGCGTAAATCGACCGTTCTCGGGATGCGTCATCAGACGGGCCAACTGCTTTAGGCGTTCGGCTTTGGGTGCTTTCGGATCGACGTCGCCGATCTCAGGGAAGATCCACCTGGGGGTCGCCATCTTGCCGGTTGGTTTGTCGCAACGATTGAGTTCGAGCGGCCCGTCGGCGTAAATGGCGGCCAGATTATAAGCTTCTGATAAGGTCCAACGATCAATGAAGCTGTCGTGACAGCTGGCGCATTTCATGTTGATGCCGAGAAAAACTTGCGAGACGTTTTGGGCAAATTGAATTTCGCGGGTCTGGCTGGCATTCACTTCGCCGCGCCACTTGATGCCGTCAATGAATCCAGACGAGGCTGCGGTGGGTGCAATCAACTCGCGGACGAACTGATCGTACGGCTTGTTGTCGCGCAGCGAGGCGTACAGCCAAGTCGTAATCTGGCTACGTCCTTTGGTGATGAATCCTGTGCCGGTGTAATCGTTGCGTAACAGGTCGTTCCAGGTGGTCAGCCAGTGGTCGGCATAGGCGATGTCGTCGGTAAGAAGTTTATCAATCAACCTTTCCCGCTTGTCGCGTGTTGAATCTGCGTTAAATGTCTGCAGATCAGCGGGCGTGGGCAGCAGGCCGATGGCATCGAGCGAGGCACGGCGGAGGAACATTGCATCGGAAATGGGCGCAGGCAATGACTGTTTGTGACGAATCAGATCGGCGTCCAACAGACGGTCGATCGGATGGGCGCGGCCGTTTTGTGGCGGCGGCAGTTGGATCTGTCGCGGTTTCAGCGGTGGCTCCCATGCCGATCTTCCCAGCGTGATGCCCTGCTTCCAAGGCAGACCCGCCTCGATCCATTTCTTGAGGACTGCGATCTTCTTCGCTGGAATGCGCGGACCTTCGGGCGGCATCCAATTGTTTTCGTCGTCGGAAACAATCCGCTCGAAAAAGAGACTCTTGCCGGCATTCCCCGGAGTCACCGCTTTTCCACTTTCTCCACCCGCCAGCAGTTGGGCGCGGGTGTTCATCGACAGGCCCCCCTCTTTCTTCTCCCCCGTATGGCATTTGCCGCAATGTTTTTTGAGAATCGGCATGACCTCGTGAACAAAATCCACAGCGGGCAAAGAGGCAGGCATCGCCAACGTTAATAACAACGATGCAGCGATCAGGCGAAAATTCTGAGAGACGTAAAACACAGATCGATTTCCAAAGCGGGTAAACATGCGATTTCGACGGGCGAAGGAACAGAAAATTGAGAAGCACTGCGAAGACTTCACGGTGACCACAAAACCCAAGAATTCAGACGGTCGTCTTCGTATTCTATTATGCCACACACTCGGCCTGTCCGCGTGGAAGACTCAACGTTTCTCAGAACTCCAGGACCATGTCAAGCAAGGAGACATCGAATGTCCGAAGGATGATTCATATTGCCCCCGTGCATGGCGCAGACCCCGACGCACAACGGCAACAGGTTTTTGGCCTGCGTTCTCTTCACAAATCGAGCGTCGCGTTATACTGCTTCCTGTTCCCGACCATTTGAGCCGACTTGAGGATGCACGATGTCCGCGCCCATTGAGACCTTCAGAAGCAATTATCTCCCATCAGATTTCGAAGTGGAAGGAATCGACCTGACTTTCGAACTGGGTGAAACCGAAACGATTGTGCACACAATCATCAATTTTGTGCGCACCGGTCCCGATGACAGCACGCCGTTGGTATTAAACGGCGAAGAGCTGGAACTGCGGTCTTTGACGATTGATGACGTTGCCGTTCCTGCAGAACGTTACGCTGTGGTAAAGGAAACGCTGACGATTGAGGCAGTGCCTTCGCGTTTCACGCTGAAAAGCACTGTCGCGATCAAGCCGCAGGAGAACCTCGCGCTGTCGGGACTTTACAAATCATCCGGCAGTTTTTGCACGCAGTGCGAAGCGGAAGGTTTTCGGCGCATCACCTATTTTCTCGACCGCCCCGATGTGATGACCCGCTACAGGACCACAATCATTGCCGACCCCGAGAAGTATCCGGTACTGCTCTCGAACGGCAATCACGTCGATACGACCGATTGGAATGACGGCCGACGCAAGGTCGTCTGGGAAGATCCGTTTCCCAAGCCCTCTTACCTGTTCGCATTGGTGGCCGGCAACCTGAAATGCAACTCCGGTACGTTCACGACACAGTCGGGGCGCGAGGTTCAGCTGGAGATTTGGGTTGCTGCGTCGGATCTCGACAAGACCGACCATGCACTGGTCTCTTTGCAGAAATCGATGGCCTGGGATGAGGAGCGTTTTGGCCTGGAGTATGACCTCGACATTTACATGATCGTTGCGGTGAGTGATTTCAATATGGGGGCGATGGAGAATAAGGGCCTCAATATCTTCAATACCAAGTACGTATTGGCGAAATCCGATACAGCGACCGATGCCGATTTCGACGGTGTGGAGGCAGTGATCGCGCATGAGTATTTTCACAACTGGACGGGCAACCGCGTGACCTGCCGCGACTGGTTTCAATTGACCTTGAAGGAGGGTCTGACGGTCTTCCGCGATCAGCAGTTCACAATGGATCAAACATCCGAAGGCGTGAAACGTATTCACGATGTGCAAAGTCTGCGGTATGCACAATTTCCCGAAGATGCCGGCCCGATGTCGCATCCGATTCGTCCCGAATCGTATGTCGTGATGGACAACTTCTACACGGCGACCGTCTACAACAAAGGGGCCGAAGTCATTCGCATGTACCAGACACTGTTGGGGAAAGAGGGTTTCCGCAATGGTATGGACCTCTATTTTCAACGGCACGACGGACAAGCGGTGACCTGCGATGATTTTCGCGCCGCCATGGCCGCCGCCAACGATCGCGATCTGACGCAATTCGAGCGTTGGTACGACCAGAATGGAACGCCCGAGCTTTCGGTTGAAGCGGTGTACGATCCGACGACGCAGACGTACCAGCTTTCGCTCGTACAAAGGAGCACAGCCAGCGAGTCACACCAGCCTTTCCACATGCCGATTCGCATCGCCTTGTTGGGCCGGGCTGGCGGTGAAATTGAGACGACAATCAATGGTAACACGAACACCGAACACCTGATCGAACTGACACAGGCGAGCGAAACCCATGTGTTTGAAGGAGTCGGCGAGCCACCGGTACCGTCAATTCTACGAGGCTTTTCTGCGCCGGTTCAGCTGAAGTTTAAGCGTCCGCGCAGCGACTATGCTTTCTTGATGGCTCACGATCAGGATGACTTCAACCGCTGGGAGGCCGGGCAGACTCTGGCGAAGGAACTGTTGCTTGAACAGATTGCAGCGGTTCAGCAGGGAGAAGCGTCGCATTGTGACGACCTGCTTTTGGATGCCTTTGGAAAACTGCTGGCAGACGAGTCACTCGACGGTTCATTCAAAGCCCTGGCGATGCGGTTGCCGCCCGAACGCGAGCTGGGCATGGCGATGAAAACGATCGATCCCGATGCCATCCATCACGTTCGAAATGCCTTCGTTAAACAGCTTGCCGTGAAACACCGCGATGCACTGCTCGCGCTTTACAACCGCCTGAACATTGAGGTGCCCTATTGCTTCGCGAAGGATGATGTCCAGCGGCGAACCTTGAAGAATACCTGCCTGGGATATCTCTCGGTACTCGAAAATGACGCAGCGATTCAGGAATTGGTGCTGGCGCAGTTTGAACAGGCCAACAACATGACCGACCAGCAGGCTGCGCTCGTCATGCTGACGCAGAGTGTCCGACCGGAACGGGACAAGGCGTTGGAAAACTTCTACGCGCAATGGCAAGACGATGCGTTGGTGATTGACAAGTGGTTTGCGGTGCAAGGTGCGTCACCGGCGGACGATTGCCTGGAGTGTATCGAAGCCCTTGCTAACCATCCCGCGTTCAATCTGAAGAATCCAAATCGGCTGCGCGCGTTGGTCGGTGCGTTCTCGGGAAATCAATTCCACTTTCACAATAAGAATGGACAGGGTTATCGCTTCCTGAGCGAAATTGTTCTACAGATTCAGAAGGCAAATCCGCAGGCCGCCGCGCGAATGGTCAGCGGCTTCAATCAGTGGAAACGTTTCGACACAGCGCGTCAGGCTTTGATGCGGGCCGAACTGGAACGCATCATTCAAACCGAAGATCTGGCCAGGGATGTCTTTGAGATTGTCACTCGTGCGCTGAATTGACTCTTCCCGCACGCCCATTTCCGAGTCGTTACTCCCAAATGCAGAGGCCCGTCTTCTGCACCGATGTCACGATCGCCAGAGGAACTTCTTTGCTTCGATGGCCCAGAACACGATGGTGCTTAGTAACAGACACGACAGCAATTCGCCCATCGACAGCGCAGTCGTCTTGAAAACGGCTTGAAGCGGCGGCAGGTAAATGACTGCCAATTGCAGCGTAAACGTCAACAGCACCGATCCTAACATCGCCTTGTTCGACAGCAGACCGATTTGAAACAGCGAGTCGCGTGCCGAGCGGACGGCCAGCGCGTTCCCCATCTGCGAGAGGGTGAGAACAGTGAACACCATCGTTCGCCAATGCCGTTCGCCCGTCGTTCCCGCGTCCCAGAACCAATACCCCATGGCCAGCGAGACCGCCCCCATCAGCAGCCCGACCCAGGCAATGTCCCGCCACATGCCGCGGCCCATAATGTGTTCGCCGGCAGGGTAGGGTGCGCGCTTCATCGTTTCCCGCTCGGCTGGTTCGATTGCCAACGCCAGTCCCGGCAACCCGTCGGTGACGAGATTCACCCATAAGATCTGTAACGGCAACAGCGGTAGCGGCATGCCCAACAGCGGCCCCAGCACCATCACCCACACCTCGCCGGCATTGCTCGTCATGGTGTACTTGACGAACTTGCGGATGTTGTCGTAAACGATGCGGCCTTCCTCGACCGCGTTGACGATGGTGGCGAAATTATCGTCCAGCAGCACCATGTCCGACGCTTCCTTCGAAACGTCCGTGCCGATCCCGCCCATCGCCACACCGATGTGCGCCTGCTTCAATGCGGGTGCGTCGTTCACGCCGTCACCGGTCATCGCCACCACCTCGCCCCGGTTCTGCAACGCCTGCACAATATGCAGTTTGTCTGTCGGTGCGACGCGGGCGTAGACCGATACCTCTGCAGCAAGCGGCTCCAGGTTGGCGACCGACATCGTGGCCAACTCGTGGCCGACGAGTACGCGATCTCCATCGGCAATCCCAAGTTGGTGGGCAATGTGTAGCGCCGTCAGCGGATGATCGCCGGTGATCATCATCGGACGAATTCCGGCAGTGCGGCAGCGCGCCACCGCCTCTTGCACTTCCGGTCGCGGTGGATCGATCATGCCCAGCATGCCGACGAACACCAGTTCCCGTTCGATGTCACTCTCATCGCCGGTCGGCGGAAGCGAGTCCAACGGACGAAATGCCACTCCCAACACGCGCATGCCGCTACCGGCAAGCCGGTCGTTCGATTGCATAATGCGCAGGCGGAGATCGTCATCCAACGGTTTGGATTCGTCGTCCATCCACACAAACCGACAAGCGTTCAACACGGCATCGACGGCCCCCTTCATAAACGCCACGGACTCGGCCCCGTTGAGATGACTGAACACGGCGAGTACGTGTCGCTCGTGCGGCGCGTTTTCATCTCCGTCCGAATCGCTCTGAATGCCATGCAGCGTTGTCATCCGCTTGCGATCGGAGTCGAACGGCACTTCGTCCACGCGCGGGAAGCGTTTTTCCAAATCCGGTTTCCCCAGCCCCAGACGTGCTGCCGCAACCACCAGCGCGGCTTCTGTCGGCTCTCCCAAGGCGCGAAACGTATGCGAGTCGGAGTCAGGAAGTAGCTCGGCGTCGTTGCAAAGTCCCGCGCCGGCGAGCAACAGAGCCAGCGACGAGTGCTCGCCGATCTGTTCATCGCGCCCGACTTGCTCGGTCAAATCCACCTGGTTGCCGGCGACGTCCAGCACGGTGACTGTCATTCGATTTTCGGTCAAGGTTCCGGTCTTATCTGAGCAGATCACAGTGACCGAGCCCAGCGTTTCGACAGCTGGCAGTTTGCGGATCAACGCCTGGCATTTGAACATACGGCGCGCGCCCAGCGCCAGCGCGACGGTGGCAACGGCGGGCAAACCTTCTGGAACGATTGCCACGGCCAGACTGAGCGCCGTCATCAACATCAACTTCGGCTCTTCGTCGGCAAGGATGCCCAACACGAACACGATGGCAACAATCACCAACGAGATGATCGCCAACGTTCGTCCCAGTTGAGCCAGCCGTCGCTGCAGCGGTGTCGGTTCAGGTTTGACCGTCTGCAGTGAACGAGCGATCTTCCCTAACTCGGTACTCATTCCGGTTTCGGTGACGACGCCCAGCCCGTGGCCGTAGGTGATCAACGTCGCCATGTAGGCCATGTTGTTGCGGTCGCCCAATGGCAGCTGTTCCGAGTCAATCGCATCGAGGTGTTTCTCCACAGGCTCCGATTCACCGGTGAGAGACGCCTCCTGAATCCTCAGATTGACACACTGCAGCAACCGGCAGTCGGCCGGAACCAGATTGCCAACCTCGAGCAGCACGACATCGCCGGGGACAAGTTCCTTGGCGGCAATTTCTTGCAAAACACCACTGCGGCGCACTTTGACGGTGGGGACCGCAAGCCGCTTGAGTGCCGCCAGTGCCTTTTCGGCACGGTAATCCTGAAAGAAGCCAAGCGCCGCGTTCAGCACAATAATGGTGAAAATCGCACCCGCATCGATGTATTCCTCCAGAAACGCGGAGACGATTGCAGCCACGACAAGCAACACAACCATTGCCGAACTGAACTGCTCGCACACGATCCGTAACGGACCGCGCCCACCCGTATCGACAAGTTCGTTCGGTCCGTATTGGGCCTGTCGGTGATCGATCTGCGCGACCGTCAAGCCGGTGTCTACATCGGACTCCAACTGGGCGAGGGATTTGTTTGCTGTGAGTTGATGCCAAACCGTCATCGGCAATGCTCTTTCAATCTTGTGGCCGCGCTCACCTTATCGCCGGCCTGCAGGCTCGTCAAACATTGTCCCGGTGAACTGTGTGTTGATCGAACGAAACGGAAGGGACGGGAAAAAGCGACCGTTCCCTTTTCAATTGACCAGCATCTGCCAACACTAAGGGCCAACCGGGGCCATTCTGGACCGGCGAATCTGTTGGAATCGGAACACCGGCACATGGAAATGCTCATCGCTGAGTTTGTCGGTCTGTCTTTGGCCATCGTCATTGCCGGTTCGTTTCTGGCCCGTGACGCCGACCGGATTGGTGAACTGACCGGGCTGGGCCGCACGCTGACCGGGATTGTGCTATTGGCTGCGGCGACCAGTCTGCCGGAACTGGTGGTCGGCTGTCAGGCGGCGTTGATCGATGCACCGAATCTGGCCGTCGGCGACCTGTTGGGCAGTTGTCTGTTCAATCTGCTGATTCTTGCCGTTCTGGACCTAACGCACCGCGAGCGGGGTCGCATGTTGTCCCGATCGGCTGCAGCGCACGCCCTGTCGGCCACCGCCAGCATAGTGCTCACCGCGATTGTGCTGATGGCCCTCTTGGTCGATGTCCCCTGGCCGATCCAGCGCGTGAGCGCCGGCAGCGTCGCAATTCTCGTTGCCTACTTGATGTCGTTGCGTCTGGTTTATTTCGACGAGCAAACCGTCAGACAGGCAATCGCCGATGTGGCGGTGGCCAGTGAAGAAGAACGTGCCGCGACCAAATCGCTCCGGCGTGCTGCGATCGGATTCGTGGCAGCGACGATCGTCATTTTATTCGCGGCACCTCGATTGGCCACAACGGCAAATGAACTGGCGGATGTCAGCGGCCTGGGCGGAACGATCGTCGGCACGATATTTGTCGCGCTGGTGACGTCGCTGCCCGAGGTGAGTACGACAGTGGCCGCCGTGCGGATGCGCGCCTTCGACATGGCGGTCGGAAACATACTGGGAAGTAACGCGTTCAACATCGTTACGCTCGTCGCGGTCGATTTATTCTACCCGGCTCCGCTGTTGGCAGCGGCAAACATATCGGCAACGCACGCGTTGACGGCGGCCGCGGTAATCCTCGTCACCGCTGTCGTAGCAATGGGACTGCTGTACCGCGCCGAAAAACGTTACTGGATCGTCGAACCCGATGCACTGCTGGTCATCCTACTAATCGTTGGCTCATTTTGCCTCGTGTACTTCAGGTAGTATTTCGCGAACGGGACAGCCCGTGGGGAACCAATAGCAAGAAACTCCGCTGCTTGAAAAGACCGCGTCTCGACCCTGCGATGGGGAAATCCAATGCGAGCCATGTTGCTATCCCGAATCGTTTCGCTCGATGAAGTCGATACGCCGTTGGAACTGGTTGATCTGCCGGTACCCGAGCCGAATCCGGGTGAAGTGCTGATCCGGGTTTCAGCGTGCGGCGTCTGTCACACCGAGTTGGATGAGATCGAGGGCCGAACGGCTCCGCCAAAACTACCGATCATTCCGGGCCATGAAGTCATCGGCCGAGTCGAAGCGTTGGGCAGGAGTGTCACACGGTGGAAGCCGGGTGAAAGAGTTGGGGTCGGCTGGATCCATTCCTCCTCCGGCGAATCGGACGAAAACGTTTGTCCCAAATTCCAAGCGACGGGACGGGATACCAACGGCGGCTATGCGGAGTTCATGACTGTTCCGGAAGATTACGCCTATCCCATCCCGGACACCTTCACCGACACCCAAGCCGCGCCGCTGTTGTGCGCGGGAGCGGTCGGATTTCGGGCATTGAAACTGACGAACATCAAAGACGGCGACTTGTTAGGAATGACCGGTTTCGGTGGCTCCGCGCACCTTGTTCTACAGACCGCGAAGCACCTGTTTCCGCACACGAAGACTTTCATTTTTGCCAGAGACCCGGCCGCCAGGGAGTTTGCATTGCAGCTCGGCGCAGAATGGGCCGGCGACACGACCGACCGCTCGCCCCAACAACTGCATGCGATCATCGACACCACACCCGCCTGGAAACCGGTCGTCGAAGCACTCAAGAACCTTCGTCCCAGCGGCCGGTTGGTCATCAATGCCATACGAAAAGAAGACGCCGACAAAGATTATCTGCTGAATGTGAGTTACCACGAACACTTGTGGATGGAACGTGAGATCAAGTCGGTCGCGAATGTGACCCGCCGCGACATTTCCGAATTCCTGCCGCTCGCAGCCGAGATACCGGTGACGCCGGAAGTTCAGACGTACAAACTCGAAGAGGCGAACCGTGCATTAGTCGATCTGAAACATCGCCCCATCAAGGGCGCGACGGTGCTTCTCATCGATGAATAAAAACAGCTGTGTCACAGTTTGATCGGCTATTTGCTGGTCCCGTGTCCGATCTGGATCGCCATCTTGGTTTCGTCCCCGTGTCCGGTCGGGGCGGCGGCGTACCAGAACAGGAACTTGCCGTCGCGGAAAACGATGTCGAACGACATGAACGTTCCGCTGTCCCAAGCTCCGGACTTGCCGAGGTCGAGAACCGGATCCTTGCCCGATCTGGTCCATTTCAGTCCGTCCGGCGACGTGGCATGCCCAATTCTCCACGCGGATTTTCCATTGACGGTGCCGCTGCCGAGATACCACATGTGATAACCGTCTTCGAGTTTCAAAACGCACGGGCCGGCGTGTGAACTCTCATCCCAACTGCCTTTGGAGCCAAGCGGCAACGCCGTCTTCGGTTCTTTCTTCCATGCGATTCCGTCCCGGGATGTGGCCATGTGAGTTTTGAATTCCCACACCTGTTTGCCGTTCTTCTTCTTTCGTCCGCCCCCACAGTAGTACAGATGGAATCTGTTTTCGGCGATTTGGATCACACACGGGTCGAGGATGCCGCCTGCCAGGACTAATTTTGGTTTACTCCAGTTGAAACCGTCCTGAGACGTTTTCATCAGCAATCCGTGCTTGCCGGCCTCATCCTTGCCGGGATGATACAGGCGGTATGTTTCGCCGACCTTGATCGCGTACGGCATGCTGCCGGGGAAGAGTGGATTCTTCTCGTATTTCGTCCAATGGATGCCATCTTTGGATGTGGCCGTGCCGATCTTCTTGGGTTTGCCGAATTGTGTTCCACCGCAATAGAAGTGAAACGAGTCGCCGTCATCGAGTACTGTGATGCAACCGAGCGTCTGGTCATCCCACATGCCCTTTTTGCCAACCTTGATGACGGGGTTATTGGAAAAACGCGCGAGGCTGCGCGCTAATTTCGTGTGATTGACCGCAGGCTTCGCGCTGGAACTGTTTCTGGTGGCAGCGGTCTGTTTATCGTCCGGCAGGTTGATTGCGATCCGGCAACCGAAGTCGGAAATGTAAGCGGTGACACCGTCGCCGTTAGATGCGGGATAGAAGAAACGGCGGTAGGCGCTGCGACAGTACTTGTCGTACCGGAACCAGGATCCGCCGCGCAGAGCACGCAGGCGTCCCGTCTTCGGGCCGGTGGGGTCCTTCAGTGGCGAGTTGACGTAGTAGTCCTTGTCATAAAAGTCAGCACACCATTCCCAGACGCCGCCGTGCATGTCGTACAGTCCGAAGGCATTCGGTTTTTTCATGCCGACGGCATGGTAGAAGACACCCTTCCACGGAGAGCCGTCGGGAAATGTTCTGCCGCCACCGGGCCAGCGCATATTGCCTGCGAACCAGGCGTACTCGCCCAAGGTTTTGGGGTCGTCACCAAAGTGAAATTCGGTCGTGCTTCCCGCGCGGCAGGCGTATTCCCATTGTGCCTCGGTCGGCAAGGCAAACTTGTAGTTCGATTTCTTTGCGAGCGAGACGGCGACTTTCGTCTGCAGCGCTGCGACGAAGTCCTGGCATTCATTCCAACTGACATCTCGCATGGCTTTGTTGGGGCCGAAGGCGTCGTCGTGTTCGCCTATCATGCTCTCCCAAAACTTGAAGCGACCATCTCTGCCCATGATGGCCGCCCACTGTGAGGTGGTCGTCTCGTGCTTTGCCATGTAGTACGGCTTTGAAATCACCGTTCTGTGGACGGGGGTCTCATCGCCGAACCCTTTGCTCGACCCCATGAGGAAAGAGCCGGGCCGAACCAGAACAAATTCCATTTTGACCTTGCCCGGCAGCTCGAGCGTTAGTTTCTTGGGATACTTTTCGGCAGCCGACGTATCGACTTTCTGCGGGCCGGGATCGATCGTGTTCTTCCGACGTTCTTCAAACGGCTCAATTGCCGGTTCGACGCCGCTGACTCCCGTCGGCCGCATCGCGACCCGGAAGCCTTGGTGCGGGTGCTGTGTGGAGTTTTGACCGATTCGCATACGATAAACCGATTGCGCTCCCCAACGTCCCCAGTCGAACGACCCGGTGCGAATGACCCGGCGCATGTCGCCCTTCTCACTCTGCTCGGGCGGACCGGTTGGATCGTTGATGCGCGAGTTCTTGTAGCTGAATCGGTGCCACCAGTCGGCAACGTATTCCCACATGTTGCCGTGCATGTCGTAGAGACCGAACGCATTCGGCTTCTTCAGTCCGACCCGGCTTGGTCGGTTGTGCTTGCCCTGTTTTCCATCTGAGACGAACATGTATTCGTGGCCCAGGCGGTCGAAGTCTTCAAAGTTTCCGAAACTCCAGGCGGTGGTGGTTCCCGCGCGGCAGGCGTATTCCCACTCGGCCTCGGTGGGCAGAGTGTACTCGACGCCCTCTTCCTTACTCAGCCATTTGCAGAATGCCACGCAGTCGTTCCAGCAGAGGTGCAGCACCGGCTCATCGTCCTTCTGCTTCAACTTGATCCAGACCATCGGCTTTCGCCACGTATTAATCGGGCGGCGTCCTTTGTAAGGCACGCCTTTGTCGCGTCCCCGTTCCGCTTCGGTCTTGTACCCCGAGGCTTCACAGAATCGGCGGTACTGACCAACGGTGACTTCGGTCGCACCCATGTAAAACGGTTTGGTGATGCGAACCCGGTGCGCGGGCATCATCAGCATTTCCCAGGTGGCGATGCGAGCCGGGTTGGGAGCATTCTTCCGAGGAACTTTCAAGAGCTTGTCGAATTGCTCCTGGGTGCGGCCCATCGTGTACTCGCCCGGCGGGATCAACGACAGCTTCATGCCGATTGAGTTTGTTTCGACCGGTTTCTTGCCGATGTGCTTTGCCCATTGCTGCTGATACGCATTGGCCTGTTTTGCGTCGAACGGAGCCAGTGCAAGCGGAGGCCTTTTGCTTGCGTTCAGTTTTGGGGTCTCGACGACTTTTTTGGGAGGAGGAGTTTTGCGAGGTGGTTGCTTCTTCCTGCTGACAGTGACAATCGGTGTTGCGACGGCCGATGTTGCGACGACAGGTTTTTCTTCGGCCGGTTTTCCGGTTGCGTAACCGATGCGGATCGCCTTGCCATGTTGACCGGCATGGGCCGCGTACCAGATGTGATACTGCCCGTCGTGCCACTGAACATCGTGCGCAACAATTGATCCACTGTCCCAATCGCCTTTGGTGCCGAGATCGAGAACCGGGTTGGCTTTCGACTTGGTCCAGCGAACGCCGTCGGTCGAGGTGGCCATTCCCAGCCGCGTGGTTTTGCCGTCGTTCCCCAAATACCACATGGTGAGCGAACGTCCCATCTGTAGAACGCGGGGCATACTATGGCCGTGCGAGTCGAACTCGCCCGCCTTGCCCAGCGGCAAAACCGGTTTAGTGCTGATGGGAGTCCACCGCGTTCCGTCGGGCGAAGTGGCACGGCAGATCCGCGTATGTCCGTCGATGCCTTTGTTACACCACAGCGTAAACGTCTGCCCGGTTTGGACGACGCAGGGGTGGAAAATGGCGCCTCGCAAGACCGGGTTGAGTCCTTGTCGATACCAACTTCCCGGCGCGCCGACCAGGAAACTGGCGTAGCCCATGCCGCTGCCGCCATCTTTGCCGGCGCCCGAGTAGTACATCATCAACACGTCGCGCTGTAAGTGATAATCGTTCGTCCTCAAGACGTAAGGCATGGCGATTTCCAGGTCGTCCCATTTCATCGGGCGGCCACTCACGAACATCGCTCCCAATCCGCGGCGAGGCTTTGATGCAGGCTGGGTCCAATGGATGCCGTCGGCCGAAACGGCACGATCGATTCCCGGCGGCTTAGCGGCGTGCCAGAGATACCAGACGTCGTCCATACGTGTCAGCGAAAACGAACTGCGGCATTCGACGCCATTCGTTTCGATTTCCAGCACAGGGTTGGTCTTGTGTTTAACAAAGTTCGCGGGCAGCGGGGTGGCGGGATGCCCGCCGCGAGAGCGTCGTCCAGCCAGCGAAGTATTGACCGGCTTGGAAGGACCGTCGTCGCCGATGACCATCGCGATACGGAATCCCATGTGATGGTGATGTTGAAAGCGTCCCGCGCCGCCCAAGCGGCTGGTCACCCGCGAAAGGAACCAATCGGAGTCGAATGAACCGCCCCGCAACGCGACGCGATAACCCCATTTGATACCCGTCGGATCGACCGTGACCGACGACTTCGGGCCGAAGCGTTGTTCAAAATCCTGATCGGCAAAGAAGTCGGCCGTGTATTCAAACATGTTGCCGTGCATGTCGTACAAGCCAAACACATTCGGCTTCTTGGTGCCGACCGGTTGCGGCTTGCCGCCGGAGTTGTCGCTGTACCAGGCGTAGTCGCCCAATTTGCTGAGGTCGTTGCCGAAACACCAGCGGCCGGCGCTACCGGCTCGGGCGGCAAACTCCCATTCGGCTTCGGTCGGTAACCGATAGACGCGGCCATCCTTCTTGCCTAACCAACCGCACAGCGCCATGGCATCGTGCCAACTGACATCGAGTACCGGCTGGTCGTCCGTCTGTTTGAAAATCGGTTTCCGCCAGGTGCGGCGAATCCGCTTGCTGTTGGGATCGATCTCTTCGCGGTCCGCATCGGTTTTGTAACCGGTGGCTTCTATGAACTTGCGAAATTGACCAACCGTAACCTCGTGTGCCGAGATGCGATACGGTTTGGTGATCCGCACGGGATGATCCGGACCTTCGTTGGGAACGATGTGGTCGATGTACCATTTTTTCATGCCCGCATTGACTTTGCTCTGTTGGATATCGCGGGTGATGTTGTCGAGCTCCCCCTTGCTGGCGGCCTGGCGAAACTCACCCGGTGGAACGAGAACCATCTTCATGCCGAGGGCGTTCGACTCGACCACGTCTTTACCCACACGCTTGGCCCACTGCTGTTGAAAGCTCTTCGCCTGCTGTTCGCTGAACGGCACTTTCGCCTGTGGAGGCGGTGTCGGTGCGGTGTGCACCTTCTTTGGCGTGCTGCTGGACTGCTTCTCTTTTTTGGGTGCCTTGTTCGGTTGCTTGATTAACGTCGAAACGGGCGTCGTTTTAATACTCTCGTCGAGGTTAATTACCAGTCGACAACCAAAATCGGTGACATAGTAAGTAACGCCGTCGCTGCTGATTTGTGGAAGGAACGGGCGACGATACGCACTGCGGGCGTATTGAGGATAGCGGAACCAGGAACCGCCGCGCAACACGCGGGATCGTCCCGCCTTTGGTCCGGTAGGATTGACTACGGGTGACGCATAATAGTAGTCGGGATCGTACCAGTCGGCACACCATTCCCAGACGCCGCCGTGCATGTCGTACAGGCCGTAAGCGTTCGGTTTTTTCTTGCCCACGTCGTGATAGAAAGCGCGACCGCCGAAGTTCGGCTTGCCAACCCAGTTCATGTTGCCTTCAAACCAGGCGTATTGGCCCAATTTGGTCGCGTCGTCGCCGAAGTGGTATTCGCTGCTGCTGCCGGCGCGGCAAGCGTATTCCCATTGCGCTTCGGTCGGCAGTGCAAATGCGTGGCCTGGGGCTTTCGTTTTCAGCTTACCGATGAAGTCTTGGCAATCGATCCAACTGATGTCGTTCATGGCCTTGGTGGGGCCGGTCATTTCGGTGTCGTGCTTCCGAAACTCTTCCAGACGCTTATCCTTGCCCATGAGCAATTCCCATTGGCTTTGAGTCACCTCATACTTGGCCATGTAGAACGGCTTGGAGACCACGACCCGGTGAATGGGGCCTTCGTCCTTGGGGCCTTTGTCGCTCCCCATTAAAAACGTGCCGGCGGGGATGAGGACAAAGTCCATCTTGATGCCGTCGGCGATGTCGATCGTCAGCTCCTTCGGTCGCTTGTCTTTCGTCGCGGCGGCTTTCAATGCAGCGACAACTTCGGCCGAGTCGGCTCCCGGATCGCGCTTCTTCGCTCGACGCGCGGCATCGGGATCGACCGCAGGCGGGACTCCCTTGGCTCCTTTGATTCGCATTGCAATGCGGAAACTTGAATGATGGTGACCGAACGACGTTTGGGCGATCCGCATACGGTAGGGCGATGCGGTGTTGACTCCGCCGAAATCGTACGAGCCGCCACGAATGATGCGACGGCTGTCGCCCTTTTCACTCTGCACGGCCGGGCCGGTTGGATCGTTGAGCGGAGATTCCTTGTATGTCAGCCGGTGCCAATAATCGCCAACGAACTCCCAGACGTTGCCGTGCATGTCGTAGAGTCCAAAGGCGTTCGGCTTGCCCTGGGCAACAATGCGCTGGCCCTTCTTGAGGTCCGCATCTCCTTTTCCCACCCGGACGTGCAGGCCCTTGTCGAGATCGAATTCCTTGAAGCTTCCGAAATGCCATAGTGAAGTCGTGCCGGCGCGGCAGGCGTATTCCCACTGGGCTTCGGTGGGCAAATGGTATTCAACGCCTTCTTTCTTGCTGAGCCATTTGCAGAAGGCGACGCAATCTTCCCAAGAGACCTGCACCACCGGTTTGTCATCGTGAGCCGGCTTGCGGACCGGGTTTTTCCAGGTGTATTTTTCCCAAGGACGCGCCTTGCCCTCGCGAATCTTGGTTTCGACACCTGTTTCGTAACCGGTTTCCTCAACGAACTGGCGGTATTGGCCGACCGTCACTTCGGTTGATCCGAGATAATATGGTTTGGTGATTCGCACGCGATGAGAAGGCATCATCAGTTGCGACCAGGTCAGTTTTCCTGCGGCCCACTGTCGCAGTTTTTCGTCGGCGTTCATCACCGCCATCATTTCGTCCACCTGCGGTTGGGTCATTCCCATCATGAACTCACCCGGCGGAATCAGCTTGAGTTTCATGCCGACCGAATTCGTGTGGACCAACTCCTTGCCGATGTGCTTGGCCCATTGCTGCTGAAACGCGTCGGCCTGCTTGGCATTGAACGGAGCCTTGGCCAACGCGGGCGTGTCCGCGGCTGAAACTGTGAGTCCCAAGACTTGGAACAGAAGAGTCGCGGCGACCGTGGCCGGTATGCTGATTCTCATCAGATGTCCCTGTGCTTCCAAAGTTCCCAATGCCGGTGATTGTTAAGCGAGTGGCACAAACTGTGCCGTTTTTGGAGCACTATCAGCCACAGCCCGGCTTCACACAGCGAAAACTGACTCCTGCCGACGCATCAGCCAAAGGCGGGCGGCTGTGACGCTTCGTGCAGGTGAAGTATTCAGAACGGTTCGACTTGCACCAGCCTTTGAACATCACGCGGAACTTGTACCACGTGTTGGGTTGGAAGGCCTGTCTGGCTCCCTTGGGATTGGTCGCCAAACCGTCGGACGGAGCCTTTTTATACGACGCATTGTCATAGTAGTCGGCACACCACTCGGCCGAGTTTCCGGTCATTTGGAACACGCCTTCCGGTGTGGCCCCCTTGGGAAACCAATCAACCGGGACGGTATGCCGGTACTTGATGGGGATGTCGGCTCGCGTTTCATCGGGCGGCTCGTTTCCCCACGGGTACTTGCGGCCCTCTTTGCCACCGGCCGCGTACTCCCACTGGGCCTCGGTGGGAAGTTGTTTTCCTGCCCAAGATGCATACCCTTTGGCCTGATACCAATTGACCAATACAACCGGGTGCTTCGTCAGCGACTCGTCGGTGAGGACGAACTTGCCTTTGTTTTCCCCCTTCTCACCCTTGGCGATCACTTTGTTCCAAGGCGTGGCGTAGCCCGCATTGCCATCGTTGAGAAACTTGCAGTATTCCGCGTTGGTGACCTTGTACTTGTCGATATGAAAGGCCGGGACGCGCACCTGGTACTTGTCACCTCGGGAAACTTGGGCGGTGCCGTCTTTCAGAATCGTCAGGCCGCCGCCGCTGGAATCGTAGTACTCGCCGGTGCGCGTGAACTCGCCCTTCTTGAGTAGAATCATTCCCTTCGTGCCAAGCTCCTTGCCCGCTTTTCCGTTCACCGGTATCGCGTCCGGCTCGACGCCGGTTTCCATGATCTTGCGGGCCACCTGACCGCGAAGACGACTCGCGATTGCCGAGTTGGCAATCTGCTTCTGGATTCGCGTGACCGATTCGGCACTGTCCACCCACAGCCGTAACCCAAACATGTCCGAGTACAGTTTCTGGTTGATGGTCGAGCGATCGACAATCGCGACTTTGATCTCCGAACTCTTGTCGGCTTGACTGAGCGAATACGTTTTCGGACTGGCGTCGCTTGGTGGCTTCTTGTCGTCTTGGGCTAACACGGCTGTTGCCGAAACACACGCGACCGTAGACCAGACAACGGACATCTTCAGTATGGATGTGAGTAGACGGCTCCTGAATGAGGGACCATCTTCGAGCTGAACTTGATTCATCGCGAATTCTTTCACTTTCACTAAATCGTTTCGTTTGTTCTGTTTTGCTCTTCGGCAAAGCAACAACGGCAGCGTGCGTCTTTGCGCGCAGCGCGCCGACTTATTTCTCTTCCGGGCAGCATTCAATCAGGCAGAGTCCCCGCTCCAGCAATACCGGGACGCAGGGATCGATAATGCGGTAGTAAATGTTAACGCCGTCTCGGCGCGACCCAATGATGCCTCGATCAACCAATCGCTGCAGTTGATTCGACACGGCTTGCGGTTTCATCCCGACTGCTTCGGCCAAGTCGCCCACGCACAGTTCATCCTCGCGCACCAAAGCGTGCAACAACCGCAACCGCGTGTCGTTCGCAAACACCTTGAACAACTGCATCAGCGCCGCCGCCTGGTCGCCCGCGATCAACGGACGGTCCCTTGCCGCTGGCTGCTGTTGGAATGTGACTTCCAGTTGGGACAACTGTGAGTTTGATATTTCAACCATAACACTAAACCATCATATCGTGTAATGCTGATGCGTCAAGCCTCGTCGCCGCTCGATTGCCCATAGAACAACTTGGCCAAGGCCATGAATCGCTGATCGCGTTCGTGACGTTTCTGCTCGGCGACCTCCGGCGGGTAATCGTAAATGCCTTGGCCGGTCTTCATTCCGTAATGTCCTTCATCGACGATTTCACGCACTTTGGAGGGTATCACTGAATCTGACCGAATCTCCGGGGCAAGCCCCTCGAACACTTTGAGCCAGACATCCAAACCACCAAAGTCGGCAATCTCCAGCGGGCCGTTGGCTGCCATGCGAAATCCCATGCTGCCGCGGACGGCCGTGTCAATATCCTCGGCACTGGCGATGCCCTGATCCCACAGGTGAAACACTTCGCGAATCATGGCAATCTGCACACGGTTGACCAACAATCCCGGAATCTCACGGTTGATCCGTACCGCCTGCTTGCCAATTCGTTTGTGTAGTTCGAGGGTCAGTTCGGTCACTTCCGGGGAAGTCCGTTCGCCGGGAACAACCTCGACGACGGGCACGAGATGCGGCGGGTTGAACCAATGCGTATTGATCGCACGTTCGGGGTGTTGCATGTCTCTGGAGATTTGGGTCATCGGAAAGGTGGACGTGTTGCTGGCGAGAACAGTTTCCACCGAAACCCACGACTCCAACTGCGGGAACAAGGCCTGTTTAAGCGGCAAGTTTTCGAGAACAGCCTCGACGACAAATTCCGCTTCCTCGACCGCCCGCCCGGGTTGATCGACGATCACAATCCGCTCGACGATTTCTTCGACGGCGGAAGCATCGATCAAACCCTCCGCTGCCATCTGCACCAGATTGGAGCGGATTCGCTCGATTGCCGTCGATCGCGCGGCTTCCGATTCATCAAAAGCAGTCACCGAGCAATCGGCGGCTGCGAAAGTTTGTGCAATGCCGTGGCCCATGGTTCCTAGTCCGAGAACGCCGACGCGCTGAATGTCTTTCGCTTGCATGAGAGCTCCTACTGGAAGAACGGATCGGGTCTGCATACTATGTCGGAACGGTTCGGACAGGAACAGGGACTCTCCATTTGGAAGAAGCAGAGGCATCATGAAGCGGTTGAACGGCAAGGTCATCATCACCTGTGCGATCACAGGATCAATTCACACGCCGACAATGTCGCCGCACTTGCCCATCACGCCGGAAGAAATCGCCGAACAGGCAATCGGTGCCGCCAATGCCGGCGCCTCGATTTTGCATCTGCACGCCCGCGATCCCGTCGATGGCCGCCCGACATCCGATCCCGATGTCTTCATGCAGTTCCTGCCGCAGATCAAAGAGCAGACCGATGCGGTGATTAACATTACAACGGGCGGCGGACATGGCATGTCGCTGGACGACCGTCTGGCGGCGGCATTGCGGGCGGAACCCGAAATGTCGTCTTTGAACATGGGGTCGATGAATTTCGGCCTGTTTCATCTCGCCGACAGATATCAGAAGTGGAAACACGACTGGGAGCCACGTGCCTTGGAATTCACGCGGGACTTTATCTTCAAGAACACGTTTACCGACATTGAGAATGTACTGGAACGACTTGGTAAAGGTTGCGGGACTCGGTTCGAGTTTGAATGCTACGATGTCGGTCACCTGTACAATCTGGCCCACTTTGTGGACCGTGGATTGGCGGAACCGCCCTTCTTTGTGCAAACAATTTTCGGTGTGCTGGGTGGAATCGGAGCCGATGCCGACAATCTGATTCACATGAAACAGACTGCCGACAAGTTATTTGGAGAGAGCTATTACTGGTCGATTCTCGCGGCCGGACGTCACCAATTGCCGCTGGTCACTGCCGGTGCGGTCATGGGCGGCAACGTGCGAGTGGGATTAGAAGACAACCTGTTTCTGGAAAAGGGGCGGCTCGCAAAAAGCAACGCGGAGCTGGTCGAACGTATTCGGACGATCCTCGAAGCCCTTTCGCTTCAAATCGCATCGCCCGCCGAAGTGCGTGAAGCGTTGAACCTCAAAGGCGCAGCTGAAGTGAATTTCTAGACGAGCTCAAGCCAAAGAACCTTGACGATTGATACATTTCTCAAACGCCGTTGCGGCGGTTTTTCTCTGATTGAATCCGAATGACGCCACACGAAGATCAGCAACACTCTGAAGGTGAACTTTTTACTTCCCCCGACTGCGATGCGGCGCGCGAGTACTTTCGGGCCAAGCCGAAGGGCATGGTTGATAAGGTGATGTCGGTCACCGATGCCGTGTCGCGATTTGTCGGCGACGGCGATTATCTGGCGTCGGGTGGTTTCGGCGGCGACCGCATTGCCACGGCCGTCTTGCATGAAATTGTGCGGCAGAAAAAACAAAACCTCGGACTTGCCGGTCACACGGCAACGCATGATTTTCAGATTCTGTGCGCGGGAAACCAGACTGGTCGGGGTCAACTGCTGGACCGAGTCGATTCGGCGTACATCGTCGGGCTGGAGGCTCGGGGGTTGTCGCCACACGCACGAAGGGTGATGCAAAGCGGCACGGTTTCAGTGTGCGAATGGTCGAATTACACGCTGGCGCTGCGATTTCAAGCGGCGGCAATGGGCGTGCCATTCTTGCCCGCGCGTTCGTTGGCCGGCAGCGATACGTTTCGCCACAGCGCTGCCAAGCGAATCGAATGTCCGTTTACCGGCGAATCGCTCATCGCAATTCCCGCGCTCTGGCCCGACGTTGCGGTGATTCACGTTCACGAGTCCGACCGTTATGGCAACTGCCGAATTCGTGGCACCTCGGTCTCCGACTGGCACGTTGCCCGCGCCGCGAAGAAACTGATCATCAGTTGCGAACGACTCATCGAGAACGAAGAGGTCCGCCGCGACCCGACATCGACAACGATTCCCTTTTACTGCGTCGATGCCGTCTGCGAAGTTCCGTCGGGCAGCTATCCGGGCAACATGCCGTACGAATATTTTTCGGATGAAGACCATCTGCGCGAATGGCTGACGGCGGAATCCGATACGGACACACATCGTGAGTTTCTGAATCGCATGCTCTTCGGCGTTCGCGAGTTTTCCGAATACCTGGAGCAGTGCGGCGGCGCAGTGCGGCTCGAAGAATTACGCAACGAAGAATTGATGGTGTGACTTCTATGGCTGAGTTCAATTCGATGGAGATGATGATCTGTGCCGCGTCGCGGTTGATCGACGACGGCGCGATGGTGGTCGTCGGAACCGGGGCACCGTGTGCGGCATCGATGCTGGCGCAGAAGACCTCTGCGCCGAATTCGACGTTGATGTTTGAAGCCGGCGGAATCGGCCCACTGTTGCCAAAGATGCCGATCAGCGTCGGGGATTCTCGCACTTTCTATCAGGGGTTGATGGCCACCAGCATGGGCGACGTGATGGAAACGTGCCAGCGCGGACTGGTCGATTACACGTTTCTCGGCGGAGCGCAGATCGACATGTTCGGCAATCTGAACTCCACCCGGATTGGCGGCGACCACCAACAGCCAAAGGTTCGCCTTCCTGGCAGTGGCGGCGCCAACGATCTGGGATCGTTGTGTTGGCGGATTCTGGTGATCACGCCGCACGACCGGCGACGCTTTACCGAGCGCGTCGATTTCATTACGACACCCGGATTTCTCGACGGACCGGGCGCCCGCGAAAAAGCCGGTTTGCCGCCCGGAACCGGGCCGTACAAGGTGATTACCAATCTTGCCGTGATGGGATTCGACGAAGAATCAAAACGAATGCAGGTCGAGTCGTTGCATTCGAATGTCACGCTGGACGAGGTGCAGGACAACACGGGTTTTGAACTGCTGGTCAAAGAGCCGCTGGAACTCACGCCAACACCCAACGACGAGCAATTGCGCGTGCTGCGCGAGGAAGTCGATCCGCAGCGCTACATCATTGGTCGCAGTTGAAGGGTTCAATACGCGTTAGGGCGTTCCAGAATCGTTCTCCTTTGGCGGATGCCAAATCCTATTGCGCTGCAATTTTCAGAGAGTACACGAATCATGACTCAGCCGATCAATCAGGTGTGTGTTGTTGGAGCGGGCCTGATGGGGACCCAGATCGCGTTGCAATGCGCGGTCTTCGGCAAACGCGTGTGGTTGCATGATCTTCGGGAAGACGCCCTTCGAGGCAGCCTACCTGCCATGTCTGCGATTCTCGATAACATGACTGAAGACGGGTATGTATCGGCCGACGAGCGACAGAGGATTCTCGATCGCATCCGTCATACGACCTCCGTCAGCGAAGCCGCCTCAGACGCCGATCTGGTGATCGAGGCGGTTAAAGAAGAGGTCACAATCAAGCGAGACGTATTCCAACAACTGGATAAGCTCTGTCCCCAGCACACGATTCTGGGAACCAACAGCTCCTCGATTCGGATTTCACGCCTTGAGTCGGCGACGACGCGGCCCGATCGGGTATTGAATACACACTTCGTCCTTCCAATCTGGACTCACCCTTTTGTGGAATTGATGCGCGGCGATTCGACGTCGGACGCAACGATGGAAGCCGTCCGGTCATTTATGTCATCGATTGGCATTCTTCCGGTGATCGTTCAAAAAGAGAGCATGGGGTTTATCTTCAACCGCATCTGGCGGGCGGTGAAGAAGGAGGCTCTTAAGGTTGTCGATCAGGGAATTGGAACGGTCGAAGATGTGGATCGAACGTGGAGAATCCAGATGGAAACGCCGCTTGGTCCGTTCGCCCTGATGGACAGCATCGGACTGGACGTGGTTCGTGATATTGAGTTGATCTATTACGAAGAATCGGGTGACCCGTCCGACGCACCACCGAAATTGCTGCTGGACAAGATCGCCGGCGGAGAACTTGGCGTGAAAACCGGGCGAGGGTTTTACACGTATCCGAATCCAGATTGGAAATCGCCTGACTTCTTGAAACAGACTTCGCCGTAAGTCATCTCTTGCAGTCAGACAACCTAAAAAGGGAACGTACCCAGAAATCATTCCGGACATGAGAACTCTGCGAGCGCGTCGCGGTCGAGTTCGATGCCGTGACCGGGACGATCCGGGGCGAATGCCCGGCTGTTCTCGAATTTGACCGGCTCTTTCGCCAGCTTGTTCCACGCGAGATCGGAGAATTCGAGGTACAGCACTTCGGGCAGACTCGCCGCGAGATGCACGCCGATTTCCATGATTGTGTTCCCCAGCGAAACCGGGATGCCAAAATCGCCGGCCAGATGCGCGGCCGCTCGCGACATGCCGAACGAACCGTGAACGTTCACAACATCGACCCCGCCTGCTTCGAGCAACCGACGTTTTCCGGAAAAGCCAAGATACTCTCCCGTGTTGATTCGCGTGAACGGAATTTCGCCACGTAGCTGCGCGTAGCCGGCATAATCTTCACGGGTGATGGGGTCCTCGATCCAGAAGATATCGAAACCCTCGTTCTGGAAAATGTGACAACGGCGGATCGCCTCCTTCGGCGACCAGGCTTCGTTGGCGTCGATCATCAGATCGGCGTCCTGCCCCATCACTTCGTGGGCAATCGCCATTCGTTTCAGATCCCATTCGACGTCGGGATGTCCCACCTTTATCTTGATGCCCTCGAAACCCATCGTTTTGAATTCACCCAGCCGACGGCGGAATTCCTCATCGGACAAATGGAAGTCGAGCGTGCTGCCGTAGGCCGGCACCGAAGGATTCGTCCCTCCGAGTAACCGATAGAGCGGCAATTCAGCAGCTTTGCCCATCAGATCCCACACGGCGGTTTCGACCGCTTGCGGCAGCGTTGCTGCGCCGACATTCCCGCCGCGCGGCCGCGTGATTCGCAGCGCTTCGGCAAACGAATTCGATCCCTTCAGCACGGGCCACATGTTGTACTCAAATTGGGCTTCGAGTTGTGCCAGCGCGGGCGTGGGCTTTCCCTGTTGCAGATCGAAACCGATGCCGGTCAGCCCGTCGTCGGTGGTTAATTCCATGACCGTCATCCAGTGGACCGCAAACTCCACTTGTGAATCGCCGATCGGCATCGCCAATTCCAGTCGGACCCGGTGCAGTTTGTAGTCGGCGATCGTCGGCATTGTGTTCCCCTGTTTCTTATGATCGAAGTTTTTATGATCGAAAGTATTCGACGGTAATGATGATTCCCAGCACAGTCATCGCCAGTCCGGCGAGTGCAGTGAGCGTCTTCATCGTTCGGCTCATTCGCAGTGGTGCGGGCAGACGGACGTGGTCGGCCCACAGCATCGCGAAACACCACAACCCGCACGATGTCGCCCCGCTGATGATACTGCCGAACGTCATCCGGGTGATGATGGTCCCCGCCAGACTTTCCGGCAGCCAGATCATCGTCATCCCCCCCAGAAAACAATAGGCCGTCACGCCGATGCGAATGACGCGCAGACGATTCGGCGTGACCGCTGAGGGAATGATTGCCGCTGCGCTTTCGACAAATGTGTGTCGATAAACCACGAACGCTCCGTAGAGTGTTCCAATGAACGCCAGAAACACGCCAATGCGATACAGCCACCGCAGCGCCGGATAGAGTTGGCTCAGAAATGCTTCCTGCTCGTTGAGCAGGTTGTTGTTGGCCGGAACTGCCTTTTCGCTGTGTAGCACCAGTGTTGCCAGAATCGCGAACAGCAACGTCACCAGAATCACGAATGCGAACGAGGCAACCGTATCGAACAACGGGGCGCGACGCCATTGCTTGCCCCGCGCGATGGCGATGCGGGCCGAATCGGAATCGCCGGCAACGGCGGCATCGAGTTCTTCGCGCGACACCACGCGGCGGCCGGCCAGCCCCCACTTCTTTTCGCGCAACATCCCGATGTAGCCGATGTAGTCGTACGCGCCACCACCGACCGCACCCAGATAAATCGACACTTCCAGCCAGGGGCTGCGGTTTCGGAACTCATCGACATATTGAGGTGACTCCAGCAACCATTCGGGGTATTCCGGCGTGCGCGGCACGAACAGCCCTTCGATGAGTTGGACGAGGTCCGGCCCGAAGACGATCACCGACGCACCCACGCACAACACAATGCCACCCAACACCACCATCGAAACTCGTTCCAGCGTCACGTAACTGCTGCCGAGCGCCATCGACACGCACACGACAAGCAGCAACGCGCTCCAGACGTTGATCCAGAACTCCAGATAACCCCATCCGCCGATCGGCGGTCCTGCCATCGCGATCCCACTGAGCCGATGGATGAAGCCGCCCAGAATTTCGGGGATTGCCGAAAAGGCGATCGGCATTAACGCCACGGCCGGCACGGCAATCAACAACGGAAACCACAGCGGCGGGCCGGGCAACCCTCTCCAGGTCACCATCGGATGCTCGCCGGTCAACGTAATGTGCCGGGCGGCGGTGTAAACCTGGATCGCCTTGAAGACACCGGCATACAAGAAACACCACAACATCCCATAGCCAAAGATCGCCCCGCTACGCGAAGCATAAACCAGTTCGCCGCTGCCAATGGTGACCGAAGCGATAATCACGCCCGGCCCCACGTAACTCGCCAGATGCGAGACACGCGGGCGAACGAGCGCCATTGGCGGTTCGGGATAAAGCGGTCCGGTTTCAGCCAACTTGTTCTCTCCAATTCAAGCAGACAACCAAGTTACAGTGTTAACGGTTGCATTAACCGGACTCCAAGAGATCAAAACGGCTTGCATGACCTCGAAGACCGGTTCAACAAACGGCATCACCAGTCCACGGCGACCAATTCTCGCTCAACTCGGTGGCAGACACCAGCGAACCGGGACACCCACGTCGGTAAACGCGTGAGGCGTTGGTTCAGAATCCGGCGTGAGTGTGTTACATAACGTCACCGTTCCCGCCCCGGTTATTGATATGCTGACTTCAATGACGGGACCAGGCATTCCCCTGCAATGCAAGACTCGCAGGGACAGGTTTGTGGCAGCTGCGGGGTCTGTTTCCATGAATCCGATTCGCCTTATAATACCGGAATGAGCCCTTTCTGGAGATAGTGATGTCCCCAAGACCTGACACGTTCCCTGGAGAGCCGGTCATCAACGTAGTTTGTACCGGAACCCCGTTCGAGATGGGCCGCGAACAGGGAAGCAGGTTGCGGGAACGAATTCTCTCCGCTTTAGAATCGGTTTCTGAGCTTGAAGCGTTTCGCTTACAGCGGCCCCGCTGGATGCCCTTCGTAGCATTTCGAAGGATGGCCGAACACAAGGCAAGTCAATTCATGCAGCGGGCGTTGTGCCAGACAAAGATTTCGGCGGCAGAGCGGCTCGCCGGTATCGCGGAAGGAGCGGCTGTGCCGCGCAGGAAACTCGATTTGTTCTTTGCCTTGGAAGCCGTGCTGAGTCAGCTTGATCGTGAGACTGTCCCTTCCGTGAATGCCGGCTGCTCCGCAGTAGCGATTACATCGAGTGCAGCGGAATCCGGCGAGCCGATCGTAGCGCACAATTTCGATTATTTGCCCTTGGTTCAGCCCTTCTACGTCTTGAGGAATTGTCACCCGAAAGACAAGTTGCGGTCGCTGGAATTTACGGTTGCTCCGTTATGCGGTGCGGTCGATGGGATCAACGAAGCGGGACTCAGCATCACCTGCAACTACGCCTATGTCACAGATCACGGCGAAGCCGCGCCCACAATGACCATGCTCGTCTCCGAGTGCCTCGCCGAGTGCCGCACGGTGGATGAAGCGGTGGAACGAATCGCCGGAAGCGCCCGCTTCGGCGGTGGCATTCTCATGCTGGCAGATTCAACCGGCCAAATTGCGTCACTGGAAATCTCCAGCACGCGCAGCTTCGTGCGAGAATCGCTGCCGGGTAAGAATCGCCTTTGCCACACAAATCGGTTTCAAAGCGCGGACATGAAGTGTGTCGAACTGGAATCGGATGCCTGTTATGCAGAACGTTCACCATGTGTCTTGCGAGGCCTGCCAGTTCACGAATCGTCTGATTGCCGCGACGCACGGATTGAACAACTTCTTGAATCCCGAAATTGCTTCTCCGCCGCCGAACTGCATGATCTCATGTCAGATCACGGCGAAACGGAAGTTGCAAGTAACGGCACGATCTGCATGCATAGCGACTACTGGTACACGACGGCGTCTCTTCAACTCTTCCCATCTGAGCGAAAGATTCGTGTCGCGTATGACACCGCCTGCAACGCAACTTTCAAAGACTTTTACGTTTGATTTCTGCAGGGCAAAATCTCGGTGGTCTCATCCCATCGCAATAATGCGTCTGTTACTGGGCGGTACACGCGCGGCAGGTAACCGTCGACGAAATTCGCTTCATCAAACTTGATCGGTCAAACTCGGTCGTTGTTGTTGATGATCTGAAAGAAGGTCAATTTGGTTGGCCGGGCGGGCTGCAGAAAA
>JABISG010000110.1 GCA_018699955.1 Planctomycetaceae bacterium
TGCGTTTGTGACGCGGTGTGCGCGTAAGCGCGGTCGTGGCTCCAATCGTGAAAAAACGCAAATGCACACACGACGTGCATCAAATACAACAGGCAGCCAACCGTCCACAACCAGCGCGACTGCCGCTGTCGGCGATTGTCGATTCAGACCGAATTCGCTCCGCCGATTGATGTGTTGAACAGTTGCAATGTTGCCTCGGCCATCGTTTGCTCGTTGTAGGCTGAATGGACGTTGGCGCGGCCGGTCGTTGCCAGTTCGATGCGGCGCTCAGCGTCGTGCATCAACGTCTCCAGCGCATCGGCGAGTTCCTCCGCGTTGCCCGGTTCTACCAGCAGGCCGCCGCCGGTCGATTCGATAAGTTCCGGAAACGCTCCGTGTCGTGGCTGAACGACCGGGATGCCGTTGGCGAGCGCTTCGAGAACGTATAGCCCTTTCGGCTCGCGGTAAACTGTGGGGACTGAAAGCACATCGAAATGTTTCAGCAACGCGACTTTTTCGGCATGTGTCTGCGGACTGCCAACGTACTGAAACGCATCGCCGAGATCCCGGGCGTCGCGAGTGACTTGGCGGAAGTATGCGGCATCGCGTTTTCCCAGAAAACCACCGGCCACCAACCGCACGCTTGCCTGCCTTCGTTTCAGAATGCGAACCGCATCGATCAATTGGTGTAGTCCCTTCTCTTCACAGATTCGCGCAAAGTAACCGACGGTGAAGAGTTCCTGTTTCTGTGCCGTCGGTTGACCGTCGTGGTCGGTCAAATCAATTCCAAGCGGCAGTTTATGAAACTTCTCGGGCGACAATCCTAAGTAGTCAGTCATGAAGTCGCCGTAATAATCGCTGTGGACCAGGAAACCGTCGAAGTCGTCGGCACGCGCATGAATGGCTTCGATTGCCTGGCTTTGGAACGGCTCCGGCAGATCCTTCAGGAAGATGTCGTCACCTTGCAGAATGCAATAGATGCGGCCGTCGAACTGTTGCCTCAATGTCCGTACAGCGCCGGCCAATAGTGCGTTGCTGAAACAGATGACGTCGGGCTTCAATTGTGACGAGAGAAATTCGACGAGTTCTGCGAATTCTCGACGATCCGGTCCGGTGTCGCCTTTGAGCATGGCAACCGTCAGCGGCCCAAGTGTTTTTGCGTCGTTGCTGGCGAATCGCGTGAGGTTCAACAGCCCAGGCGCATCGAGCCAGCGGGTGAGAAACCGAGGCAACTTGCCCCACAACCGTGGCCAGCGGGCATCCATGTAAACGTTGATCCCGCCCAGAAACACGCGTTCCACACTCAGGTTCTCTTCATCGACGCGAACCGGCGTGTACGTGGGAATCAACGTGACCTCAGCGCCGGCTGCTTGGAGCGACTTCGCCCAGGTATTGTCGTGCATGCACGAACCGCAAAACATGCCCGCGCCGCCGGCAGTAATAATTGCGATGTGCATGAGGCTACTTATCGTCTGCAAAAAACAACTGCGAAAATCGCTTCAGCAGCTGCTCCGTTTCCGCAGTTTCGGACAGCAGTTCTGGAAACCGTTCCGGCGGCAGGCCCGCGATTCGCGTGATGTATTCCGGATACGTCTGCACGCGGAGCATCAAATCGTCGTAGTTCAATTCCGGATGAAACTGCGTGCAGTAAATGGGCCGATCGTCAAACCGGTACGCCTGGTTCTCCACCAGTCCTGAAGAGGCGAGCAACGTGGCGTTCGGCGGCAGTTCAACCACGTGATCTTCGTGGCCCATTTGCCCTTGAAACGAATCGCCCAACGGGCCGAACAGCGGATCTTCCTGTCCGGCTGCGGTCAACTTGAGCCAGTGCGTTCCGACTTCCGCATGGTTGAGATCCTTGGCGACCCGGCCGCCCATCGCGCGGGCCATCGCCTGAAATCCCCAACAGGATGCAAAGGTTGGCCTGCGAGATGCATGCACGTCGCGCATGGAGTCCAGCGATCGTTCCAGCCACGGGCCGTCGTCGGTCACCGAGTAATGGCCGCTGCCACCCAACAGAACCATGTCAGTCCTTTCGAGTTCAGCGGCCGGCAATCGTTCGGAGAGCAAATCAAAAACGCGAATTTGTTCCGGCACCGTCTCCAACGCGCGGCAGAAGCTCTGCACCTCATGCTGGCGCATGGGGTCATCGGGATTACGAACCTGCAGCAACAGGTAACGGATGTTTTTCGACATGTAGCGTGGTGTTGGCTGGCGTGAGTCGGGATGGCGGAGGATCGGCCTGTGGGTCCTTGTTTCGTCAAGGTTAGGTGTGAACGTGCAAATGTTCAACTCACGGCGATCAGCAGACGCTTGATCTGCTCATCTTCGCGCCTCGCGTCGGCAACATGTGAATGTTGTGAGATTTCCACCGGTTTTCGATTTTCTCGGTTAATGCGCCGTCGGTTTTCTCGGTTGGGTGCTTACAAGGCAAGGTCATTCGATTGACTAACAAACCGTTGGAATCGGGGAGATAGAGATGTTTCGCGTACAGGTAAGATCGGGAATCAAACATGTTGGGTTGGCATTGCGCGATCCCGAGGCGTTTGCCGTCCGCTGGCACAAGGGCGAAGTTCTTTATGCCTGGCCGGTGTGGGTGGCATTGTTTGCCACGGCCGTGCTGGGAACGACGACTTACGGCATGACGATGGGCATGCTGGGCGACACGACCGACGTGATCTATAAGGGCGCGGCGTTGACGATTGCGGCCGGATTGGCGTGGGCCATTCCGTTGCCCGCGTTGTACATCCTCAACAGCCTTTCCGGCTCGCGATTGCCGGTCAGCAGCACGTTGCTGGCTGCGCTGGTGACGGTGAGTTGGGGCGGATTGGCAATGGTTGCCTCGATTCCCATCAACTGGTTTTTCACTGCATCGATTCCGCACGCGGGCTTCCTGTTGTTCCTCAATCTGGTGGTGTTCGCGGGCGTCGGCGTGTCGATGATCGACGTCTTCAACCGTGTAATGCGGCGGCTGGAACCGCAACGCGAAACGGCACCCACCTGGTGGATGTTTCTCGTCGCAGCAGTTGGCAGCGAGCTGTTTTATTTCTTTGAATTGTTCCAGTTCGCCAATTAACGGGTGCCACTGGCGTGTCGCTAAAGCACTCACACAAATCATGGCACAAACACGCATTCAGATATCGAGGACGAAAACATGAACGTTGCACGCTACGTCGATAGTCTCGAAGAATTCCGCTCGACGGCCGTCGATGACCCGCACACATCGCAAGACGCGGACGAGACCACATGTGATGCACAATCGACCGGTTCCGAGCCGGGCGACCCAAACGAAGACATCTTCGAGTCGGTCGAAAGTGTCAGTTACATCGGACTGGTCGAGATGGTTCTGAAGAATCGGCCGCGATTGCACCGCATCATCCGCGACCCATCGCTTCAGCCGGAATTGATCCCGCGACTGCTGGCGGTTTCCCTGTCGGCGTTCCTCTTCTTCGGAGCAGCAATGACCGTGGTGCTGTTTGCTTCGGGAAGCTGGCCGCATTTGACCTCGATTGCCGACGTGTTAAACGCACCGCAGACGCGATTGATCGCGTTCAGCCCGATTGAAGAGTACAGCTTACAGACAAGCGGCGGTTTGCTGATCGCAGCGCTGAAGTTGACTGCCGCGTATGCCCTCGGTCTGATCGCTGCCACCGGAGTCTGTCTGCCGTCGTTGTATTTTTACGGTTTGCTGTCTGGCGTGAAAATGACAATGTTGGACGTCGTCGTTCACTCGCTCAAATCGAAGGCGACTGCAGCCGTTGCGTTGGTTGGCATTCTGCCCATTTACGCCGCCCTCTGCATGGGCATGGCGATCTTCAGAGCTCCCGACTTCCTGATGCATGCCACATTGTGGCTGGGATTGATCCTGCCGTTCATCGGCGGATTTTGGGGAACCTACTCGCTGTACTCGGGCTTCGAGGGGATCTGCCACACGATGCCGCCGGACCGCCGCGAGCGTCGTGAATGCTTCCTGCGGCGGTTGGTGCTGTCGTGGTCGGCAGTCTACACGGCTGTCGGTCCGGTCATGATCTTCTCGTTGTGGGTGTGGTTGCAGTCGTTGGGGAACGTGGGGTGAAGCAATCCGGGATATCCGGCGGACGCTAAACCGCAAGCGATGTTTGTTTCCGTAAAAACAAGAAAAGGGAATATGCGATGGGACTTTTCAGACGCGTGGGCGACATCATTTCGGCGAACCTGAACGAAATGGTCGATCGCTTTGAGGATCCGGAGAAAATGCTGAAGCAGGCCGTGTTGGAAATGGAGGCGGCCGTCGCCGGCGCGCTGGATGGTGCCGTGAAGGTGATCGCCAACGAGCGATTACTGGCGCGGCAGTTGGATGAGAATCTGGGGCAGATCGAGCGTTGCCGACTACGGGCGGAAGAGGCAGTGCGTCGTGGCGACGACAATGCCGCGCGTCGGGCGCTCTCACGAAAAACGGAACACGCGAAGCTGGCGGCTGCGCTGGGCGACCAACACGCGGCGGCAGAATCGGCATCACACAAGTTGCGAACACAAATCGACGCGATCCGCGTTCGTCTGAGCGAAGCCCGCCGTCAACAAGCGACTCTAATTGCTCGAAAACGTGCTGCCGACGCGCGACGAAGTCTCGCCCGGGACATGAATGGCATCACGATTGACGATTCGGCATTCAGTAAGTTCGACCGCGTGGCAATGAAGGTCGAACAGGCGGAAGCCGAAGCCGACGCACTGCTTGAACTCACCGCATGCTGCGACCCGGCCGACGAAATCGATCCCGCCCGCGAGGATGTCGAGACCGAATTGACAGCAATGAAACACAGCATGGCCACCGCTGAGTGCTCCTCTTGATCAATCCATGCTGGCCGAATCGAGGTGTGAAATGTTAGGGCTAACGGAAACGTTATTCTTCTATCTACTGATGGGCATCGGCGTCGGTGCGGCCGTGCTGTTACAGGACAACTCTCTCACCGGCAGCGAACGGTTGTTTCGGGTGATGACGGCCGTCGCGTTTTGGCCCATCTATGTTCCCGTGCTCCTGCAACGGCCTTCCACAGACGATGCGGCGGTGACGCACGGCGGCGCGGTTCCCGAGTCGCCGGTGAGGCCGCATGATGAAATGGATTCCGCCATCGAGCAGGTCGAGACGGAATTGGACGCCGCCGTGAAGAGTTTGGGTGGCTGGGCGGAAAATGTGTTGGCTCGTGAAGACGCCCGATTCAGTGAACTGCGGGTAACCTGGCGAACGCAGGCCGATCGCATTCGCGAATTGGACTCGCTGCTATTGCAGCCGGACTTCGTTGCCGGCTGCGCCGCGGTGGAAGATGAATCGGTCGGCCGCGCAGTCGATTCAATCACAGGCGGTGATGAACGAATTCGTCTGACGGAAGATTCCCGTCGCGAGAACATCGTGCGGTTGCGTGCGATTCGCCGACAGATGCACGACGATTTGTTGGGAACGTTGGCGTGGGTGCGAGAACTGGTGACGATGATCCACTTGGCCAAATTCACCGGAGCGCCGGCATCGCGCGGCGAGGAACTGGTCGCGCAGATTGCAGCCGCCGTTCAGGGACTTTCGGAAGTGGCCGAATGGCGCGACGAAACAGAACTGCAGATGGTCTAGTGGGGTGAGGCTACACGGAGTGGGTGCCACTGGCGTCTCGCCAGTGCCGAACTCCTACTGAAGATCAAAGCCTGAAACGCAAGCGAAGGAACATCCTTCGCTTGCGTTTCAGGCTCCTATGCACGTCCACCATACACCCAACTTAAACGATGTGGCGCGTTACGACGACTTGAAAATCCGCCGCACCTTCTCGCAGGTGATCTCGATTTCCTCGTCGGTCATCTCGATTGCATCGAGGTTGAGGTATCCTTCGTCGGCATGATGCGCACGCGGGACGATGGTTGGATCGCCTTCGATCAACGCGGCGGCGAGCGATTTGGCGGTGTGACCGGTCACCTGCGGATCGGGTGTTAATCGCGCGCGCGAAAACGGGCAGCCGTTGGGATCGGGATCGACGCTCAACGAGAGGCCGGCGACATCGGTAAGACGGCTGAGAATGAGTTCGACTTTGCGGTCCTGCTCGGCGGTCCAGCCGGGAATGTCCTGCTGCATGCGATATTCGAGCGCCGCCATCGCGCCAAAGATTGCCTCTTTGCCCGCCTTCATGCCGCGGCCGATCCCCTTGTTCTGCAGGTAGACCGCGTCCACCAACTGCTTGCGGCCGGCGACAACTCCGCCGGTGGTCGAGCAAAGATATTTGTGAGCGCTGACGATGACCAGATCGGCTCCGAAACCGATCAACTCGCGGAGCCGCAGGTCCTGAGCGGCGCCGTCCACGATTACCGGGACGTTGTGTGCGTGGGCCAGTTCGATCAATTGTGGCAGTTTGACCCAACCGAAACGGACCGTGTGATGCGACTCGACGGCAACCACGGCGGCAACGTTTCCTTTCTTCAACTCATGCTCGATTTCTTCCGGCTGGCAGCGATTGACGACGCCGACTTCAACCGGCGTCGCGCCGGCCAGTCGAATCGACTGCGTGATTGGTGCGCCGTACTGCACGCAGTGCCCCTTCTGGATCAGCACGCGCTGCGGCATGCCGTCGGCATTGGGAAGCTGAAAGACGCGGGCGATGTCATTTCCCGTCATGCTGGCGGCGACCGACAACGTGATGCCGGCCGACGTGCAGGCGGTCACACAACCACTTTCGGCACCGCTGGCTTCGGCAATGATCCGACCCGCCACCATCTGAATTTCATCCAGTTCGAAGAAGTGGTTGAAAGACTCAGCCGCGACGGCTGCAATTTCGGGAAGCACAATCGCCCCCCCCAGGTGAGTCATTTTACCACAGGCGTTGATGACGCGGCGGATGTTGTATTTCTTGTGAAGATTCAAAGTGGTTTCCAATCGATTGTTTCCGCTTGGCTGTTTTGCTTGGAGACCGACTATGAATAATCATTTCGCCATCACTTCACAACACCACCGGAGGCGGATCGAACAGATCGTCCAGTTGGCCATCGTCTTCTTGGACCAACTGAATGTATGCTGACGTGAGGGTCAGCCAGGCAATGGGTGCGAGAAAACAGGCGAAGACGACACCAGCGTAGGGGACAGCCAAGGGCAACATTGTCAGTGCCAATATGATGACCGTCAGCAGCAGGTTGATTCCGAAACCCTTCCGCATGACGATTTCCTTGCTGGTACCAAGCGAGACGAACACGCCTTGGTCCTCGTCAATAATCAGAAAGAACGGGTAGAGCCAGATTGTTCCCAACAGCAGGCCGGGAATTCCACACATCGCAAAGGCGAATACCATCGGGAATAACGTCAGAAAGAACACCCCAACCAGTGGGCCGAATTTGTCGAGACAACGAAACATGTCGGCGAAATCGACCTTCCTATCTTCTCGCTCGAACGCTCTGAGCAGCATGAGACAGACGCCGCCAGCCAATGGCCCCGTCAAAATGAACATGGAAAACACCATAAGGAAATTGAACACGAGGGCGGCTACGGCCAGCGTCAGCCAGTTCGTTTTGTACACTTCGACCGCATCATTCACGCAAAGCCCGATGTCGAGCGCTTGCCGTGGAGCCGTCAAATCTGCAGAGTAGGGCATTCGGGGAGATCCTTGTGTCGCTTCATCGTGAATGATACCGGCAGGAGTCGAACGGTTGAAGTTCGCCATCGGGTCTCAAAATATTTGCCAGAAATCGAAATAGTCAGGGCATTTCGGCGAAAACACTTTTTATCCCTTTGCTCGCGCTGCGGGCTGATTTCATTTCGGAGCGGTTTGCATGGAGTGTGATATCCTGATTCGTGGTGGCGAGGTGATTGATCCCAGCCAGGGATTGCGCGGGGTGCGCGACGTGGCGATACGCGGCGGGAAGATTCTGTCGATTGAAGAATCGCTACCCGATGCGGAGCCAACAAACACGGTTGATGCTCGCGGGTTGTATGTTGTGCCGGGGCTGATCGATCTGCACGTGCACGTTTACCGTGGACATTCGCCGTTCGGTTTGGAACCCGATCCACTTTGTCCCGCCGGTGGTGTGACGACAATGCTCGACGCCGGGACTGCCGGTTCGTACAACTTCGGTGGCTTCCGTCGCGATGTGATCGACAAGGCGGAAACGCAAATTCTGGGATTGGTCAATCTGTCGTGTATGGGATTGGTGGCGGCAAATCTGGGAGAACTTCGCGATCGCCGGTACGCCGACCCACAGGGTGTGATCAACACCATTCGCGAACATCCCGACGTTGCGGTCGGCGTGAAGATTCGGGCTGGGCGACACATCATCGGCGAAGGCGAACAGGGCTGGGAGAACTTTCGCGAAGCGGTCATTGCCGCCCGCGAATCGAATACGTGGCTGATGGTGCACATTGGTGAAAGTCCGATGCCGATCCCCGAAATGCTCGATCACATGGAGCCGGGAGACTGTATTACGCACTGTTTCAAAGGTGGCGGCGAACGGATTCTTGAACCGGGCGGTCGCGTGTTTCCCGCAGTTCGCGAAGCGGCCCAACGCGGTGTGATCTTCGACGTCGGACACGGCTTCGGCAGTTTCGAGTGGGACGTGGTCGAAGCGGCCCTCCAGCAGGATTTCGAACCGACCACAATCAGCACCGACCTGCACACAAAAAACCTGCACGGTCCCGTTTACGATATGCCGACCACGATGTCGAAATTTCTGCTGATGGGTGTGCCTTTGACACGGGTGATTGAAATGTCGACAACACGGCCCGCCGCAGTTCTCCACCGCGAGAATGAGTTGGGTACCTTGAGAGAGGGAACCATTGCCGACGTCGCGATTCTCCAACCTCACACCGGGCGGTTTGTTTTCACCGACAGCTACCGGAAGGAACGCATCGGCGAGACATTGTTAACGGCGGCGTGCACGATTCGGCGCGGCGAGATGGTGCCTGGAGGCGGCGGACTGAGAATGCGGCACCTTGCGGATTAATCTTGAATGGAATCGCGCAGGGCGTTGCCCTGCCGATAAACGACATCACTTCAAAACAGAGAGCCTTTGATGAGCAACGTGAAAGATTTCGGCGCAGTTGGCGATGGCAAGAATGACGACACCGAAGCGTTTCAGCATGCAATTACCGATGGCGATGGCATTGTCGAGTTGCCGCGCGGCGACTATCGGATCACCAAAACGCTGCTCGTCGATTTGTCGAAGCACGGTCGCGTTTCGTTCAACGGATCGAGCGGTGTGGCGAAGTTGTTGATGGAAGGGAGCGGGCCGGCCATTTTCTTGCGGGGGACACATGCCAAGACGGCCGATCCGAACGGCTTTCGTCCGGAAGAATGGCAGCGCGAGCGCATGCCAATGGTCAGCGGATTGGAAATTGAAGGACGGCATCCCGAAGCGGACGGAATCCGCATTGAAGGGGTGATGCAGCCGACGCTGTCGGGCGTGTTGATCCGCAAAGTGCGAACCGCCGTACATGTGACCGATCGCGCCCGCAATTTGCTCATCGATCATTGTCACTTCTATCACAACACGGGCATTGGCGTGCATCTGGATGGGGTCAACCTGCACCAGTCAATCATTTCCGACTCGCACATCAGCTACAACCGCCTGGGTGGGATTCGGATCGAAAAGAGCCAGATTTTCAATCTGCAGATCACCGGCAACGACATCGAGTACAACAACAATCGCGCCCACGAGGTCCCCGACGCCGACGACATCCCGACGGCTGAAATCTACATCGATGCTTCCGAGGGCCTGGTCAAAGAGGGAACCATCTGCAGCAACACCATTCAGGCCACTTACAGCACCGGTGGCGCAAACGTTCGCATCATCGGCGGGCCGCCGGAAACTCCGGAAGGAAACCGCCGCGCCGGGTTGTGGTCGATCAGCGGCAACCTCATCGGCAGCCAGACCGATAACATCCATCTCACGTCGGTCGGCGGAATCACTATTGCCGGCAATTACATTTACAACGGCCTGCGGCGGAACCTACTCGTCGAAGACTGCCGCAACGTGGTGGTGGGCGCGAACTGTTTCGGTCCACGGCCGGGTGAACGATGCACGGGCATTCGCATCGTCGATAGCGCCGACTGCGTCCTATCGGGAGTCCTCATTCAGGACGGGGCGACCGTCGCGAAAGGGAGGGAGCCGATTATCGAAGAGGGCCGAATTGGACAGGTGGAACTCGTACGCTGCCGCCGCATGAATCTCTCCGGCATGCAGGTACTCGACTCACATCCGGTTGGCGTTTACCTCGAAGACTGCAGCGACACACTGCTGACCGGTTGCAGCGTTCTCGACGAGGCGCAGCCAGGGCGAATGACCGCCGGCATCCGTTGGGTGGGCGCGGGGCATCACAACATGATCAGCTCGTCGCGAATTGGCAGGGGTACCGAAGGCGCCATTGCCGTCCCCGATCACGTCCGATTGCACAACAATCTGCTCGATGAGTGAGGCCGTTGCATTCACGCGGCGAAGCGCGCGTGCAGAGTTTCGAGTTCCAGCGCGGTCAACTCACGGATGAGTGACGAGAAACTCTGCGGTCGACGTACCGGCTGCTTTGCCAGTAACCTTTCGACGAGATTGACCAAATCGTCCGGCGCACTCGGGCAGAGTTCCCCCAACGCCGGGGGCCGCGCGCTGCCGTGGAGTCGCAGGACCTGCTCGACAGTCGCCGCCTCGAATGGCAGTTGACCTGCAAGCAAACGGAAGATGACGACGCCCAAACTGTACATGTCTCGCAATTGCGAGTTGACAGTGCCGCGCAGGCACGATTCGGGAGCCATGTATTCCGGCGTGCCGGTGATACAGCGGACCTGTCCCAGTGATGGCGGCTCGCCGATCGGTTCGGCGAAACCGAGGTCAATCAGTTTTGCCGCGCCGCCGGTCTCCAGAAAAATGTTGTCCGGTTTGACGTCGCCGTGCGAGTAGCCGGCCCGCGCGAGATCGCTTAGCCCCTGGGCGCATTGACGGGCAACCCAGATGATCGAGCCGATCGACAACGACTGCCCGGATTCGAGTTGCTCTCCCAACGTGCCGCCATCGAGCCATTCGAGCAGGTTGAACGGCGGGGACAAATTGTGATTGGATTGCATCACGCGAACAACGTGCTGCCCGGCCACGGCGTGACCTGCTGTCGCTTCGTTTAACAACAGTCGTCTTGCGCCCTCATCGTCAACGAACTGTGGCAGCAACCGCTTGAGAGCAAAGACGTTACCGGTTGCTCGCTCGCGGACTTTCCAGATTTCGGCAAATGTTCCCCGGCCGGCCGGTTGAATGGCGGAAAACCCGTCCGGGAAATCGTTGTTGTCAGGAAACCGAATTGTTTCCATCGGGCCATCGAATTCGTTGTTCGGTTCGGTCAGATCGTTGTTTTGCATGTCCATTCCCCTGAAAACCTAGCCGTTGGAGTATTTCCGGATGTGATCCAAATCGTTGAGTGCGGTTGAGCAGGATGCGCGCAAGCATACTCACTGCACAGGCACCGGGCAGCGTCATCAGGCCGAGAGTTGCGACGGGGGGTACTGCATCTATCGGCTTGGGGGAGAACCGCCGACCAGAAGAAAACCGGGAAGACCCGGGAAATCGGTGCAATCGCGACCACTTCGGAGGATTTCGCCGCAGCGGGGAAGAAAGTCGAAACGGCAAATCAAGAAGAAGAAATCATGAAGTACCGCACCGGATGATTCACTCGGTTTGGCAGCGGGAATTCATCGTTCACCGCTCCCCCTCATTCCGCCACAACAGTAATCCAGCCGTTCAGTGCGCTGATGCGTGCGATGTTGAGAACGAGATCGTCTTTGCCTTCGCCGCGGCTTAGGTTAATTTCTCTCGCCTCTTCGCGGTTGCCGAGGTCTTTCTCGATCTTCTTGCCCATCACGCGGGCACGAACGATCTGCTCGCTGCGGCTCTTCGGACGCGCGATGGGCGCGACCCGGACCGTTCCCCGTTCGAGGACGACTGCACCCTTCTCCAGCCGAAACGTAAAGGGAACCGTAATTTTCTGCGGGGGAATTTCTTCCTTCTCCTTTCGACGGATTCCCGTACGAATGACGAGAAACACAGTGTTGTTCTCGATACGGAACCGAATGGGATCGACGGCGGCAAAGACGTACAAGTCGGGGTCAGTTTCCGGCTCGTCGGCTGTCTCCTCCGCTTCGGGTTTCGTGGAGTCGTCTGAATCGTTGCCGAAGAGGATCGCGAAATAGTCGTCCACTTCTTTGCGGAATTCCGCGTCGGTCATTGTGCGACCGGCAATGTTCATGCGGTCGAACGTTGCGTTCAATAATGTCTCGTGTGCGTGAATTGCCAGTCCTTTGGTTGGGGGCGGGGGCATGGTGGTTGCGCTGCCGGCAAGTTCACCCGCTCTTGCGATACGGCTGCTCCAGATGAGATGTTTATCGGTGGAGGTGACGCTGCGGGCGGCAGGTTCGAGCTTGGCTTCACGAAGCTTGACGTTCCATTGTTCTTCGATGTCCTTGTTGAGTTGCTTGAACTCTTTTGCGACCTCCGTTTCAAATTCTGGCAGCACGCGTTTGCGGATCTTGTCGGCCGCAGTGCGTTCAGATTCTCCGCGGCGGGCGTTCGCTGCACTCATGGCGCGACGACGAGCCGTACTCGCGCCGAACAGCTTACCGTCGTAACTTGTGGAAGCACCCGTGTTCACCAGGCTGGGGTTCACCGAGATCGTGCCACGCGCACCGATCGTGAACTTGTCACCATCGAACCGCACGCTGCGACGGGCGACAAAGCGGTGATTGCCGGTGGACCAGATTCTCGCATTGGCGCGGTTTGCGTGTGCGATGGTGTTGGTGCGGACGGCACCGCTGAGCGTCAGGTCGAACAGGCCGCCGTCATCACTCTTCTTCAGATCGACAGCGGTTGTGGCGGTCGTGTTTTGATTACCGGTGACCCAAGTTCCCTGAACTGTTTCTGCAATTTTGTCGGCTTCCTTACGGGTTTCCTCGACGTAGCGGCTGAGAAACTCTTCGGAAGCCACAATGCGGAAATTGTAATTCTGGTAGTACGATTCGATGACGGCAGTGATCCGCGCCCCATTGTCGGGCGACAGTTTGCCGATGGCGGCGAGCGACGATTCGACACTCTTTACGGCTGCGAGTTGTCCCTCTTTCTCAAAGCTTTCGACACCTTCGACCAGCAAGGCCAATTCCTCTCGCAGCTTGGCTTCGTCCAACGGCGGGTGTTCTTCTTCGGTTCGCTTCACGTACTCAGCAATGGACGCGGCAAGAGCTTGAAACTCCGGGCTGCCAAGAAACTTCTTCTGGGCTTCGTCAAGAGATTCCGTGTTGGTCAGTTTTACATGGACCGCAGTCAGAACGGGTAATGCGGCCTTGGCGTCAGTGGGGTTTTGCATCAACTTTATTAGTTCGTCCGCTTTGACAACAGGCAGCCACGCCGGTCCGCCGGGAATTGTCTGCAGTCGTTTGTCCAAAGCAGCTAATGCCGTCGTCACGCCGCTGCCGGCAGCATCGAGTCGGGACTGCCGAACCTTCTCCGGTGTCAATTCAAGCGTGTCGAGCATTGCCTCGGCCAAATCAATTCGGCGGATAAGGTGACCGTGAATTGTGGTCAGCGGGTCCCACAGCGAACGGTAACGTTTATCGGCCAGCGAATTCTCCATGGTCTGCAGCCGTTCGCGAATCGAGGCAAGACTCTCGCGCTGTTTCGCCACGTCCTGATCTTCCGCAGCATAGAACTCGCCGACGATTTCTGCCGTTTCCTCGCTCCACGTTTCCCAGTTGCCGTCGAGCTTCGAAAAGTCCTCGTACTCCAATCCAGCGGGAGCTTCGGAGGGAAGTATTTCGGTGAGACCAATGGCAGCCGCTTCGGTCTCTGAATCGGCCGGTTCGGCTGGCGTGTCCTGGGCGGCGAAGGTCAGCGTCATCGCCAAAGCAGCCAGCAATGGTGTTGCGGAACCAATCAGCGCCAGAGGAAGCCGTCGCTGCGTTCTCCGTGGAAGTTTTCGTGATCCGTTCAACATGTCTCGCACTCACTTCCTGGCATGGGGCCAGAATTGGAAAGGGCTGGCGCGTGGCCAGAATCGGGCAGGGAATTCGGAAAAGTTCACTCAATCGTCAAACATTTCCCAAACCCGGTATTTTAGACGACACAGATGGAAATCGCAAACGGATCGAAAACGCGGTGTTGGTCATATCGGGGAATGTGAAGTCCACCATGCCGAATTCCGCAATTCTCCCCGATGTTTGTCGAGGGTGTCGCTTCTCGGCTATGATGGCGTGGTCACATTCGTGTTGTTAATCGCACAACAGATTCTAAGGACGCGCCCATGTCATCGGATCACACCGGAGCAGGCCAATCGCATCGGACCAGCCGTCGTACGTTTCTCAAAGCTGCCGGAACCGTGGCAGCATCGTCGGCCGTCGGCCCAATGATTTTGAATGCGTCCGACAAATCGGGCAACAAAAGACCCGTGCTGGGGACGGGTGAGTTTCGCTATGAACCGACACACGGCTGGGGTGAACTTCCGTCGCACGTTGTCTGGGGCGAAACGCATGGCGTAGCGGTCGACGAGGCGGGGCTGGTTTACATCAAGCACCGCTCTCGCACCAAAGATCCCGTGGATGCCGTCGTGGTGTTCGACGACAAAGGCAAGTTCGTGCACTCGTTCGGCAAAGAGTATCACGGCGGCGGTCATGGCATCGACATCCGCAAAGAAGGCAACGAGGAATTTCTGTACCTGTCCGATGTTCTGCACGGCGTGGTTGCCAAGACGACGCTCAAGGGGGAAGTCCTCTGGCGAATGGGACGCCCCGAAGAGCCGGGGATCTACAAAGACAAAAAGAACCGTTACAGCCCCACCAACGTTGCCTTCGGTCCGGATGGCAGTCTGTATGTTGGCGACGGATACGGTTCGCACTTTATCCACCAGTACGACAAGGACATGAAACTCGTCCGCACCTGGGGTGGCAAAGGATCGGAGCCGGGAAAAATGAGTACGCCGCACGGCATCTGGCTCGATGATCGACCGGGTCGCGAGCCGTCGCTGGTTGTCGCCGACCGCGCCAATGCGCGTCTGCAGTATTTCACACTCGACGGCAAACACATCGGCTTTGTTAACGACGTCAGTTTTCCGGCCGACATCGACATTCAAGGCGAGGTGATGCTCGTTCCCGATTTGCACGCTCGCATCACGTTGCTCGACAAGCACAACAAGGTCATCACGCATTTGGGCTACGATCCCGAGTGGACGAAGAAAGCGTTGGCCGGTTTCAAGATGCGCCGCGATCCGTCACAGTGGGTCGATGGCCGCTTCGTACACCCGCACGATGCCTGTTTCGATCACGATGGCAACATTTACGTCGCCGAGTGGGTCGCCACGGGCCGCGTTTCATTCTTGAAGAAGGTGAGTTAACCAGCAGGTTTGTTGGCGAGCGGCCGACTTTATGCCGGCTGTTGATTTCAGAATCGGCGTGTGTTGGAGCGACAGTTACCATCAGTGGGCTTACGCCCACCGCTCGCCGACGTCATGCTTCAACATATTCCAGGTACCATCGGAATAACACGCGAAATGGCGGGGTGAATTGGTCGGGATGTTCGCCGATCATCGTTCCGACTTCATCCAGTGTGAAATACGCGCCGCTTTCGATCTCGACCGGATCGAAAGTCGGTTCGTCGTCGGTAACGGCGTGATACAACATCGAATGTTCGTTAGCCGTTTGTGGGCCGGCGGGAAACTTTTTCAGCCTTCGAATCGCGACACGCAATCCGAGTTCTTCTTCAAGTTCGCGAGGCGCACATTGGTCGTACGTTTCGCCCGCGCTGACGTGACCGGATGCTGATGACGTAAAGCATTGCGGGAATTCGTCCTTTCCGGCAGTTCGCATTTGCAACAACAATTGACCGGCGGTATTCAACACAAAGATATGGACCGCGCGATGCAATAAACCACGCGCATGGACTTCGGATCGCGGTGCCTGGCCGATGACATTGTCGTTATCATCGGTGATGTCGAAGATTTCTTCGGCGGTCATAGTGATGTTTGTCTTTTACTTTTGCAGATCTTGTGCGAATTCGGAAAACTCTTCTGCGACTTGTTGAGTCGCAGCTTTGGACGACGACGTTGACGGCGACGCAGGTTTCGGGTGTACAATAACATCAACAGTTGATCAATTCTTGAGTAACCGCTATCTGACACCTCAACAATGTCCAACAACGCCGATTCATCTCTCGTCGAATTGCTTGACCGCGCCCGTGGTGGCGATGATGCGGCGCGAGATCGGCTGTTTGAACGCTGCCGCAATTACGTCTCGGTTGTTGCTCGCACGCAGGTCGAAGGTTGGATGAAGGCGAAGGTTGACGCATCGGATCTGGTGCAACAAACGTTGCTGGAAGCGCATCGCAGCTTTGTCGATTTTCGTGGCACGACCGAAGCCGAATGGCTGGCGTGGCTCAAACAGATTCTCTCACACAATACCACCGACTTCGTTCGCCGATACCGGGGAACCGATAAACGCCGCGTGCAACGGGAAGTTCCCATTTACAGCAATGTCGGCGATGGATCGGCAGCATTCTTCCGCGATCCCACTGATCCGGGAGAAAGCCCCAGCCAATTGGTGGCGCGTCACGAACGCGAGGTGCAAGTGGCGGAGGCAATCAGCCAGCTTTCGCCCGACCACCAAGACGTGATCCTGTTGCGGAACTTGCAGCGGCTTCCCTTCAATGAAGTCGCCGAGAGAATGGGACGTTCCCGCCCGGCCGTGCAAATGTTGTGGATGCGAGCACTGCGAAAATTGCAGGCAATTTTGGAAGAGCAGGACGCATAGATTTCATGGCGGAGTCGCAGAAACGAACGCCCGACGAGAGCGACGACAACGACGAGCGGCTGATTGAGTTGCTCGACGGTTATGTCGATACACTGCACGAAGCGAATTATGCGAGTCGCAGTGAGTTGTTGTCGCATCATGCGGAGTTGGCGGATTTCCTTGGCTGTCTCGATGCGCTCGACAGTCTGGCGATTCCGCAGAACCCCGGTTTTTCAAAAGAATCGAACTTCTCGGATACCGTTCCGATGATGGAACTGCCTTTGTCTGATCAGCCAACGATTGTTGAGCAATCCGGAGAGTTTCCGCGCAGCGCTGACGAGACGTCGCCCGCAGGCGAAATCTCACAGGAGTTCGGAAAATACCGTCTGGAAGCCGAGGTCGGCCGCGGTGGAATGGGCGTCGTTTATCGCGCGCGACAGACCGATCTCGATCGGGTTGTGGCAGTGAAGATGATCCTTTCCAGCAGGCTGGCATCGCGTGATGACGTCCAACGTTTCTACGCGGAAGCCAAAGCGACAGCGGCCGTCAAGCATCCCAACATTGTCGGCATTCACGAAGTGGGGCAAGTTCACGGCCAGCATTACTTTGCGATGGATTTCGTTGCCGGCCAAAGTTTGGCCCAGTTGCTTCGCAGCGGACCGATGGCAAGCGATAAGGCGGCCGAATGCGTCGCGTTAGTCGCTCAGGCAGTTCACTTTCTGCACGAACACAACATCGTGCATCGTGATTTGAAGCCCTCGAACATTCTCGTCGATGAAGATGAAAGACCTTTCGTGACCGATTTCGGATTGGCGAAGGTCTTCAGCGGCGACTCGGCACACACGCAAACCGGCACGATTGTGGGAACGCCGAGTTATATGTCACCCGAGCAGGCGGCCGGTCGCAGTGCCGATGTCTCTGCGCGAAGCGACGTGTATAGTCTGGGCGCCATCTTGTACGAGCTGTTGTGTGGGCGACCGCCGTACCGGGAGAAGACCCCGCTGGACACACTGGTGCAGGTGCTCGAAGGCGAACCGACAATTCTCACACGAGTGAACCCGGCAGTTCCGCGTGAGCTGGAATTGATTTGTCTGCGCTGTTTGGAGAAAGACCCGAAGGACCGCTACCTTTCGGCAGCGGAGTTGGCCGACGATTTGGAACGATACCTGCGTAGCGAACCGATCGAAGCGCAGCCGCCGGGGGTGTTTCATGCAGTGCGACGCTGGGTCCGGCGCGAGCCGGCGCTGGTGTCGCATACGGCGGCATTGGGTGTCGCAGCGGTCATTGTTCAAGCAGCCTATCTTTATGACCGGACGCTTAACGACTTCGGCTACCACCTGCAGGTGATGTCAATCCTGGGAACGTGGGCGATCGGCTCGTTCTTGTTTCAGCGTTTGATGCACCGCGAGGCATGGGCCGATGTGGCGAGATTTGCCTGGGCCGCTGCCGACGCGGCGTTATTGACGTTGTTACTTTCGACGATATGTTCACACACGCCACAGGGTCCGGTACCATTCGCACCGTTGGGGCCGTTGCTGATCGGCTATCCGTTGTTGGTGGCTGCGTCGGGCATGTTCTTTCGCGTGCGGCTGGTGTGGTTCATGACGGCGGCTTGCCTGATCAGTTACGCGGTGTTGCTGATCTTTCATCCCGAACAACGCAACCCACCACACTACCCAATGATTTTTTGCGCCGTACTCGGTGTGCTGGGCGTGATTGTCGCCTATCAGGTGTACCGCGTGCGCGTGTTGAGCCGATTCTTTGATCGACAGCAATTGCCGTGATCAAGCGGCTCGGTAAGTGATACCCTGTTTTTCCATCACGCGGACGACAGCGGCCCAGACGCGTTCAATCTCGATTTCTTCCAGGCATGCCATGTGCTTCTCGCCGCGATATGGGCAACGCTTTTTATAACTGGCGGCACAGGCGAGTTGAGTGGAAACGAGTTCGTGCGTCGGGCCGGGAGGCCCCGAGCGTTCGGGGCTGGTGCATGTGAAGATGCCAACCACGGGGGTTCCCAGCCCTGCCGCCAGATGCATCGGCCCGGAGTCGTTGCTCAGCAGCATGAGGGAATGCTGCAAGACGGCTGCCAGTTGCCGCAGAGATGTTTGTCCGGCAAGATTGATCACCGGTGCAGATGGCGTGAATCGATTCAACAGATGCTCGACTTGCGTTGCAAAGGGCAATTCGTCGCGGCTGCCAACCAGCACGGTTGTCAGGCCGAAAAACCGGCGTGCTTTGGCGGCGACGGCGGCAAATCGTTCTGCCGGCCAGCGTTTGGTCACCCACCGTGCGCCAGGGTGGACCGCCACAACGCGTCCAGACAACGGCTTCAACTGGTCTTTAGCCCAGGAGTGTTCCTCGGGCGTGATCGGAACGATTGTCTCCCGCCGGAAGCGCCCCATCCCGAGTGCGTCGGCCACCTTCCAATATCGCAGATGCGCCGGCACCTGTTTGCCCGTGTCCGGTAACAGCATGTGGCAGGGCAGATGAGATCCTTCGCGGGCTGTCTCCAGTCCGACTCGCAACGGTGCCCGTGTCGCAGCTGTCATCACGGCCGTCCGCAGCAGTCCCTGTAAATCGAACACGATGTCGAACTTTTCTCGGCGCAGCTGCGACAGCAACTGCCGCCAGCCGTTCAGCGATGCACCGCGGTCGATGGGGATGATCTGGTCGAGTTGCGGATGCCCGTCGATCAGGTCGGCCAAGCCCCGATTGATTGCCCAGGAAATGGTCGCGTTCGGAAACCGTTCGCGAAGCACGGGCAACAATGGCAACGTTTGCACAACGTCGCCAAAGGCGCTCGGCTTGATGATGCAGATTCGCCGCGCATCGATGCTGCGCAAGTCAATTGGTAATTTGCGGCGGAAAAGACTCATCGTCGGCCTGGCATTCACGGGAACGGCTGGAACGGTCGGATATATTATCGGCGGTCGTTCAAACAGGGCAATAGTGATCGCCCAAGTTGGGGGGTGCCACTAATTGAGGCATAAGGGAAGACTAGACAGCTGGAGATTCGATCGGCCGTACCGTTGCATTGGCGGCGACGCCTGATTCCGCCGGCCGTGATAGACTGATAATGATGCCCAGTGCGGCGACGGTTACCACCAGATTACTGCCGCCGTAGCTGATGAGCGGGTGGGGAATGCCCTTCGGCGGGACCAGCGCCGTGACGACGGCCATGTTCAATCCCGCCTGCAACACAATTTGTGTGAGGAGCGTGAAGCCGGCCAACCAGGCGAAATCGTGCTGATCGAGATCGCTTAACATTCGCCAGCCGCTGTAAAACAGACCGGCCCAAACGACGAGCAGGCCCAACGTGGCGACCAATCCCATTTCCTCGCCAACGACGGCGTAAACGAAGTCGGTGTTCGCTTCCGGTAAGAAGCTGAGTTTTTGCCACCCGCGTCCCAATCCGACGCCGAGAACACCACCCGCGCCCAGTGAGATCAGCGATTGCTTCAATTGGTACGGTGCTTCGTTCCAATCGGAGATGGCCGACAGGAAACCGGTCACTCGCCGCAGTTGGTATGGACGCAGAATAAGCAGCCCCGCCAAAGCGGGTGCCGCCACCGCGCCGCTGACCAGGAAATTGCGAATCGGCCAACCGCCAAGAAACAAGACAATCGCACAACCGCAGGCCAAAAACACCGACGTTCCCAAATCGGGCTGCAGCAGTGTGAGCGGGAGTAGAACAAGAAGCGGTGCAACGAGCGGCAAAGTTCCACGTCGCCAATGCGCGAGATGTTCTTTCCGCTGACAGAGAATTCGACAAACGAATAACGGCAACGCGATCTTTGCCAATTCCGATGGCTGCATCGACAGCGGCCCGAAACGCAACCAGCGTTGAGCGCCGTTGACCCGCGTCCCAAGGCCGGGAATGAGTACGGCGACGAGCAATAACACCGTACCCCAGAAGAGATAGGGAGCAGCGTCAAACCAGAACCGCTTTGGCAGAGCGGCACACACCACACCCGTCGCGACTGCAACCGCCAGGAACAACAAATGACGCGACAGATAGACGCTTTCAAATTCTGTCGGCCACGATGTGATGCTCGAGCTATAGACCATCAACGTGCCAAAACCGAGCAGCACGCACGCCAGCGTCACAAAAATGCTTCGGCGGTGATCCATGAGGTTTGCCTTGCTGCAGAAAGGGTGGAAGCCGATCCGGCTGATCGAAATCAACCGAATCGGCGTTCCATTTCCCTCTCTCCCTAACGTCGCCTGCTATCTTCGTTGTGTGGTTCCCACGGGGCACGACTGGTGGGCTTTTGGATTTGCAATATTGATTTTGGGGAAGATTCTTATCGGATCTTGAGGCTGGCGACGGCGACGATTGCCAACAATGCCGAGCCGATCCAGAATCGCACGACGATCTTTATCTCGTGTTGACCTTTGAACAGAAAATGGTTGTGCAGCGGACTGCACGCGATCAGACGGTTTCCCGTCATCCGGAACCAACCGACCTGCATGAGAACGATCAATGTCTCGATTACGAAGATTCCGCCAATGACCACCAACAGCACTTCCTGTCGAGTGACCAATGCCGCCAGTGCCAGCAAAGCTCCAATGGGCAACGACCCGGTGTCGACCATAAACACCTGTGCGGGATAACAATTGAACCAAAGAAAGCCGAGCATCGCACCCACGAGTGCGCCCATCACAATGCACAATTCGCCTGCACCAGGGATGAAGGGGACGTTCACATAATCGGCCATCACAGCATGCCCGGCGAGATACGTCAGCGCGACGAAGGCCGATCCCGCAAAAACCATGCAGCCACTGGCAAGGCCGTCCAGTCCGTCGGTCAGGTTGACCGCGTTGGAACTGCCGACAGTTACCAACACGCTCCATGCAATAAATCCGCCGCCGAGCCACACGCCGTGATTTCCCAACGGCCAGATCAATTCCAAGCCGTGCGGTTGATGCAGATGTTCCCGATACAGCACCACGCCGACACAGGTGGCCAATGCCGTCTGCACGAGCAGTTTCACGCGAGCGCTCAGGCCGTTGCGTTCGGTGCTGAGTTTGATCCAGTCGTCGATAGCGCCGAGAGTTGCAAAGCCGATGGCGACAAACAACGCCATTTGCACGTAACGGCTCGACAAGTTTCCCCAAAGTAATACGGAAACGACAACCGCAGCGATCACAAACAGGCCGCCCATTGTGGGGGTTTTCGCCTTTGACGCCTGTAGCTCGTTCAACCGTTCCGAAGCGCTGTCGATCCGTTCGCAAAACCGGCGTTTGAGCCATGCAATTGCGGGCGGGCCAAACAGGATCGCCATCAGAAACGACGTCACACTGGCCAGCGCAGCTCTCGCCGTCAAGAAGACGCGCGAGTCGCCCGAGGAGTAGAACTCCATTTGCTCCAACAGCGGCGCGAATCGATTTAAGAGCCAGAACAGCATGTTGTCTAACGATGAATGATGAAGGGAAAACGATGAAGGACGAAGGATGAATGATGAGGAACAGAGATTGACTGACCAGCGATGAGGGAGGAAGGATTCCGGTAGGGTTTGCTTGATTCATCCTTCATCCTTCCTCATTCATCCTTTTCAGCTGTTTCCCCGGGCATCGAGGTTTTCACCCCGATGCCCGGTCGTTGGTTCCGTCACAAAGCGGCTCTTGGAGTGATCGACCCAGAGATCACGTGTTCCAATTGCCGGAGTTGCTCCCGCCCAGGACCCAGAAGGGCGGTACGTCGGATTCCCGCAAACCCTAACGTACGTGACGGAACCTTACAGATTGGTTTCTTGTTTTCGATAAGTTCGGCAGTCACTTTCGGCATTGTTCTTTTCCAATCGCGACTGGCCGGATAATTTCTCTCCGTTGATTGTGTTTTCAGGCGACTGCACGAAGTGGTGGTGAATCTGTCTTCCAGGCGACGCGTTGCTGCAATCGTTCGATCACGCGTTCCATTTGCATACCGCGCGAACCCTTCACGAGAATGACGTCTCCCGGTTCGAGCCAGCAGTTGAGAACTGCCAACATGGCATCAAAGTCTTCACATTCCGCCATTCGGTATTTGTTCATGCCTTCTTCAGCGGCGCCCCAGATGACCTGCTCCGCCTGCTGTCCGTGTGCCAGTAAACAGTCGATGCCCGCCGTCGCCGCATCAGCACCCAGCTGGCGATGAAACGCAGCCGACCGTTCGCCCAGTTCGAGCATGTCGCCAACCACCAGCAGCTTGCGACCTGCGGTTTGCCAGTCCCGCAAGACTTCCAGGGCGGCCTGCATCGAAGCCGGATTTGAGTTATATGTGTCGTCGATGACCGTCCACGGCCCAATTGACTGCAGTTGGCAGCGGCCGGGCGGCGTGGTGAACGATGCCAGACCGTTTGCGATTTGCTTGCTGTCGATGCCGACCTCACGGCCCACAGCGACCGCACACAGCGCCGCCGTCAAGTAATGTCGTCCTGTAACCTGAAGCTCGAATTGATCGGAATCGACCTGAAAAGAAAGACGGTTCCGACCAACATTGACGCGCGTTGCGCGAATGTCATTCTGTGATCCTTCGCCGACCAGGATCGTCCGGCAGTCGATTTGCTCCGCAAGTTGACACAAACGTTGATCGTCTCCTGCCAGAATTGCCAAGCCGTTGCTGGGCAACGATTCGAGCAATTCACTCTTTGCCGATAGAATTCTCTGTTCGCTACCAAATCCGCACAGGTGGGCCGGCCCGATTCCCGTGATGATGCCGATTTCCGGTTCGGCCAATTCCGCTAGCTGTCGAATCTCGCCGACATCGGACGCTCCGAATTCCAGCACGGCAAACTCATCGTCGTCTTGGATTTCCAGCAAACTCAACGGTACGCCGAAGTGGTTGTTAAAATTACGCGGACTCTGCATCCCGGCGAATTGTGTCTCCAGCATCGAATGAATGAGTGAACGCGTAGTCGTTTTTCCGAAGCTGCCGGTCACGCCGACGATTAATGCTTCCCGCGCTTCGCGATATGATTTCGCGAAATCCCACAAGGCAATCAAGGTGTCGGGGACCGTGACAACCGGGACGCGAAGTTCGTTTTCATAGTCGTTTCGTACCACTGCGGCCGCTGCGCCATTATCGAACGCTGCCGCGACAAACGCGTGACCGTCGTGTTGTTCTCCTTGAACCGCCCAGAACAGGTCGCCCAGACGAACATTTCTGGAATCGAGCGCAATGGAATTGAATCCGGCAGATGTGTCGTCGAAATCGACGGCACGTCCATCAGTGGCTGAGAGAAGTTGTGAGAGTGTTACGTGTTCCATCACACGTCCGTTTTCAAATGATGCAGACTTTTGAGGTGTGTGACCGGACCCGCCGGTCGAGTTGCCTGGAGTTGGCCCGCTCGGCGAGCCGAGAGTCGATAGCATGAGACAAGTTGCCAGAGCCAACATGGTTCGCCGAATCGGTTGATTAGTTGAAGTGATGTCGAGATGAGTCTGTCCGTGTTTCATGGGAGTGGCATGACGGCCGGTACCGTCATGCCCGCATCTTCACCTGCGGAACTGCTTGAAGGTGAAGAAATTTCAACAACGCCTGGCGAGCAACGTGGCTGTCGTTAAAAGCAAGACGTTCGCTGCCGATGATTTGTTCGGTTTCGTGACCCTTGCCGGCAATTACGACGCAATCACCCGGTTCGGCAATTTCGATCGCGCGGCGAATGGCATCAGCCCTGTCGAGTTCGATGAGGGGTTGAGAAACCGCTGTTGGAAAGCCCTGGACAATGTCTTGGACGATATCGGCCGGGTCTTCGCTTCTGGGGTTGTCGCTGGTTACGATGGCAACATCGGCCAGCGAAGCCGCCCGGCCGAGCAAAGGCCGCTTTGACGAGTCACGGTCTCCGCCGGCACCAAAAACGCAGATGACGCGGCGAGCGGAAATTCGCTTCAGCCCGTCTAATACTCGTCTCAGCGCGTCGTCGGTATGAGCGTAATCGACAAACAGGTCGAATGGTTGTCCAACCTCAATGCGTTCCAGTCGGCCCGGAACACACGCGAGTTTCTCAATGCCGTCGGCGATTGCAGAGATGGGGATGCCGGCACACATTGCGGTCGCCGCAGCCGCCAGACAATTCGATATGTTATGCCGGCCCACCAATGCCGATTGGACCTCGATTTGCTCGTCAGCAAAGCGGATGACAAAACGGCTTTGCGTTGTTGTTTCTTCGATGATTTCGACGGTGACGTCGGCTGGCGAATCGATGCCGTAGGTCACAATCCTCGCTCGGTCGGCTGCCTGTTGGCCGATGGAACTGCTGCCAACGTTGTCGGCATTAACGATCAGTACGCCGTTGGGCTTGAGGTGCTCGACAATTCTCGCCTTGCTGTCCAGGTACGATTGCGCATCGCCATGATAGTCGAAGTGATCTTGAGTCACGTTCGTCACAATCGCCACATCGAGGTATGTACCGGCACACCGATCCTGGTGGAGTGCATGACTCGACAGTTCGATTGCAGCGTGTGTTGTACGGCTGAGAAGCATGTCGCGGAGCGACGTCGAAAGTCGGCTTGAATCGGGAGTTGTCAGTGTCGCCGGTTCGCTGTTGATTCCGTCGCTGTACTCGATCGTGCCAAGTAACCCCGCCTGTTTTCCGGCAGCCTCCAGAATTGACCGCAGAAGCCAGGTGACGGTCGTTTTCCCATTCGTACCAGTGACGGCGGAAAGGTGCAGGCGCGTCGAGGGACGACCGGCCAGTTCGGCACAGAGTTGGGAGTATGATCGACGTGCATTGCGAACAATACACTGAGGAACCGCAATGTCGGCGAGCGGTTGCTCCACCAGTAAAGAGGTCGCACCACGGCCGATGGCGTCGGTGGCATACTGTTCGCCGTTCACACGGTGACCGGGGATTGCGGCAAACAGAGTGCCGGTCGTGCATTCGCCGCTGCGTTCGGTCGCTCGTATAACCCGAACATCGGCACAGCCGACGAAACTAGCGCGTGGGAATAGGCGGCGCAAACTCACCGGGACCTGATGCTGAGTCAGCCGGTGGGTCATGGGAATTCCTTTGGTTCCAACATCTATTGCCCAACCGGATCGAGTAGCATCGATCACCAGGGAGAGCGCAAGACGACGACAGTGTTGCATCATGGGGTGATGCAGCAGGCGGTCAATGAGTCTGAAATTGTTTGAAGCGGGAAGTGAGGAGATGTGGTGAGTGCTGTTTCTTGAATCGAGTTTTCAAGAAGGCGAGATTCTCTCGATTCTCGTCCTGCGGTCAAGCCGACTTTTGTCAATTTTCCGAACTCCTGTAAAGGTTACAAATTCAGGCGGTGAACATGTCTCGGCTCGTCTCTCTGCCGACGTCCTACGGTTGTTACGTCTGGTCAAGGAAGGCTACAGTGGTTTCGAATCATGTTTAGCCACAGGAATATTGTTAAGCCACTTCTCAGGAAGGAATTCTTATATGCCGGAAAACCGCCGCGAATGGATGTTGCGATCCGCAGCGCAATTGGCTGCGATTGGATCGGGGGCTGCCGGAGCGACTGCGATTCAGGCCGAACAGTCGCCACAAGAAGTCAAAACGGCAACCCCGCCGGACGGCAAAGCATGGCGGGTCGGCGTGATTTCGGCCCGCAGGCATGGCAAGCCACAACGGATCAACGGCCATACGTGGCACTTCGCCCAATATCTGCATCCAACGATCGACCTGCCGACGGCACAGAAACATCTCGATCCCGGCAATAAGAAGTATTTCGAGGAGATCGTTCGCAACCCGTCATGCGACTTCGGCATCCTGCCGTTTCCCGATACGCGAATCTCGCATTATTACGAAGCCGATCCGGAAGTAGCGCAGCTGTTCGCTGATTCGTTCCCTGGTGTGCAGGTGGCAACGTCGTTGGAGAAGATGGTGGACGAAGTCGATGCCGTCTGGCTCGGCGATGCCTCGGGAACCGGCGATGACCATTACGATCTCATTGCACCAGCGCTCTCGAAAGGTTTGCCAACATTCTGCGACAAACCGATCGGCCAGACCGTGCAAGGGACGCGTAAAATCCTCGAGTTGGCCCGCAAAAATAAGGCACCGCTGCTTTCGGGCAGTATCTTCGGGTACGAATGGGGTCTCGAAGAAGTCCGCCGATTGCAGGCGAAAGGCGAGTTGGGTGAAGTTCAACACGTTGTTGCCAGCATGATGGGGGGCTATTCGCCCGAGGGCTGGTTCGTCTACGGCCAACATCCCTGCTGGTCTGTTGTTGCGGTCCTGGGCGCGGGCGTCGAGGCGGTCAGCCTGTACGCTCGCGGCAACTCGGCCCACGGACTGGTGACGTATCCCGAGGGCCCGCCGGCGGAAATCTGGTACGGCCGCCCCGATTTGTATGTCGGCAACAAATACAATGAAACGAGTGTGCATTTTCAGAAAGGTGTTTACCGCTACTCGCCGGCCATCGAGGGCAATTTCTGGTTCGGCCACCACTACGAGATGTTCAACATGGCGCGGGCGTTCCGCGAAATGATTCGCACGCGCGTTGAACCAACATCACACGAGGCCATCCTCGATGTGACCGCGATGATTTACGCGGGCGCGAAATCGCTCAAGGAACAGAGCCGTTTGGTCCCGCTCGCCGAAGTCCTTCAATAATTCTCACCATCATTTCAAAAGGTCGAACAATGACAACATCGGTTCGTCGTGTTTTTTTCTTGTTGACCATGATGCTGTTTTGCGAGTTTCACCAGACATCCTACTCAGCCGACCCGGTTCGCGTCGGGATCATTGGAATCGACAATTACCAGAGTCTGGCGTTTACACAGTTGTGGCATAAACCACCGGCAGACAATCCCGATCTCGTTGGTTTGAAAGTCGTGGCGGCGTGGAAGGGCGGCAGCCTGGATATCAAGGAAACGCTCGTCGATGTCGAGCGTTGGGCTCCACACCTGATGAAACAAGGGGTGACATTTGAAGACTCGATCAACGACGTCTTAGAAAAATGCGATGCCGTCATGATCATGAGTATTGACGGTCGATCGCATCTGAAAACGGCAGAGCAGGCACTCAAAGCCGGTAAGCCGACCTACATCGGACGTCCGATGGCGGCTTCGCTCGAAGACGTGATCGCAATCTTTGACTTAGCGAAAAAGTATGGCACGCCCGTTTTCTCGTGTTCACAGCATCGATACAGTCCCGGCTTCATCGGCATGCGGAACCATCCGGAGGTCGGCAAGGTGATGGGCTGCAACGTGTTTGGTGGATGCCCGACGGTTTCTCACCATCCCGATTTGTTCTGGCATGCGGTCCACAGCTTCGACACGCTATACACAATCATGGGGCCGGGTGCCGTTTCGGTCACCCGTGCACGCACCGACGATGCCGAGCTGATCACCGGAATCTGGAAAGACGGACGGATTGGCTCGTACCGTGGAATAAGACGCGGGGCGCTCAAGTACAGCGCGACCGTTTTTGGAGACAAAGGCGTTGCACCGGCCGGCATCTACGGCTACGCGGCCCCGGTGAAAGGTGTTGTCCCCAAGGGGCGATACAAAGGTTACGAAGGCGTCGCGACAGAGATCGCCAAGTTCTACAAGACCGGCAAGCTGCCCATTGAACCGTCTGAGACGATCGAATTGTTCGGGTTCATGGAAGCGGCCCACGAAAGTCATCGGCGGGGTGGCGCACCGGTGCGAATTGATGAGGTGATCGCGAAGGCACGCAAAACACTCGACAGTCGCAAGTGAATGTTTCCAACCGTTGGCTGTGCTGTTTTCCACATCAGTCGAAGTTTCTCTTTCCGCTTCCCGCTGAATCATCCGTCCCAATCCAGGAACACAGGTCGGTCATTCGCGATTCCGTTTGTGGAACACGACGAATGTGTGAATAATGCTGCGACCACAAAATGTCACTCACACGGTGCGTCATGTCGAAAACCAAAGTCGTCGAATTGGAAAAACGAATCGAGTATCTCCAGCAGCAGTTGGATCTGATTCATGCCATCGACCGCATCCGTGATGAAGCCGAAACACCGGCAAAAATGATGACCGGCGTCGTCGGCGAACTTTCGGAGAAATTCGACGCCGATTGCTGCGTTCTGGCGATCATCGACCCGGAAACGGATTGTCTGGCGGTCGAAGCCGATATTGGCACCGTCGAACTCGGTGTTCAAATTACGCCTGAGCAGCTCACGAAACTTGCACAGATGGCTTCAGCGTCAGACGGCGCAGCAGCCGGAACGGCGCAAGACCTCAATTCTACGACCGATGGTTTCGGCGTGCCGGACAACATGTTCTTTGTCCTGACTGCGATTGAAATGGACAGTCAGCCGCTCGGCATCATCCTGCTCACGCGACTCGATAAACCGTTCTGCAGTCGAGAGGTCGATCTACTGAACGTTGCCGAAGATCATCTCGATTCGGCGATCGTCCAGTGTCATGTGCAGTACGAGTTACAAAGTCGCAACCGGGAATTGGAGACGATTTACCGCATCGACCACATTCGTGATTTGCACTTGCCCTTTGATGAAATGCTTCAGGCTGCACTCGACGTGCTGTGCTCGCTCGTCGAGTCGGAGATGGGCTTCATCATGCTGTACGACCACACCGTGAAACACATGCAGATTGCGGCGATCAAGGCCAACGTCGAAATCTCCGAACTTGCGGCCCACTACGAAATCGGAGGCCGCATCGCGCATCAGACGTTGGAAATTGCCGAGTTGGTTTGTCACAGCGGCATGGAAGATCCCATCAGATCCATCATGTGTATCCCGCTCATTCTTGGCGATGAGATTATCGGCGTGTTTGGATTGATGAATCGTCTTGGAAAACCCGGTTTTACGGAAGACGATCGCCGCCTGATGAACGCCGTTGGCAGTCAGATGGACACAGCGATTTTTGAGGGTATCGAGGTTCGAAAGCTGCGGCAGGTTCTGGGGCGGTCGGTCGATCCGAGAGTCCTCGAACGAGCGCTCGCGCAACGCGGCACCGATTTGCTGAAGGGCGAACGGAGCGTGATCTCGGTGTTGTATGCCGATATCAGAGGCTCTACGAACCTGGCCGAAACGACCGAACCCGAACTGTTTGTCGGGTTCATTAACGACTACCTGGGTCGGATGGCCGATGTCGTCTTTCAGCATGAAGGGACAGTTGACAAGTTCATTGGCGATGAGGTGATGGCGCTTTTTGGTGCCCCATTTTCTCAGGAAGATCACGCACTACGTGCCGTCCGCGTGGGCCTGGAAATGCAGCAGATGCACAAGACGCTGATAGAGACCTGGCAAGCACGCGGTATTCTGCCCGTGCCAATCGGCGTAGGGATCGCCACCGGTGAGTTACTGGTGGGCGAGATCGGCTCGGATGATCGATCGGACTATACGGCAATTGGACGCGCTGCGAATCTCGGTGCCCGGATTTGCTCGGCCGCCGCCGGTGGCGAAGTCTTAGTCAGCGAGCAGACGTTTCGACAAATCGAATCGGACGTCGAAGCAACTGCCATCGCAGGCGTGCAAATGAAGGGGCTTGAAGAAGGTGTCACAGTTTACCGGGTGGACCGGCTGCTGACATAGTGCTGTGCCGTGCCAACCAGGACGTTGTCCCGCTAATCGTCTTCTAACATGCTCGACCAACACTGGCGAATTGCTTGTAACCTGCGCTCGATGGTTCTCACATTCAGCGACATCATCTCCGCAATTTCCTGGTTGGTGTAGCCTTCCAGCTTCCAGAGCGCAATCTGCTGCATGTTTTCGTCCTCGAGAAGCGAGAGGTAGTTCGATGTCTCTTCGGCCATCATGGCAATGTATTCGGCCGTCGGATCGTCGCCGGTAAGTTGGTCGAATCCCAGGAGCGCCGAGTCTTCGCCGTTCAATGGCAGAAGGGCAGAGTCACCCCGAACCATTCCGGCTCCTCGTTTTTGTCGCTGGTCGTGCTGAATCTGATCGATCGACCGTCTGGAAGTCATGACCACCAGCAGCCGCCATAAACTATCGCGATCAGAAAGATCGGGAAACTGCCCGCCGGAGATGCCCGTGAACAGTCGGTTGAAAACACTCAAGGCGACGTCTTCTTCGTCGGCTGCGCGTCGCGGGGTGTTGCCGAGCCGTCGGCGCGCTAAATCGACGACGCTTTCAAAATAATACTCCCAAATCTTACGCGTCGCTGTGTCGTTGCCCAATTTCAACTCGTCCAGCCATCCGGTCACCGATTCATCAATCGCAGCCGGATTACCGTCACTGGCTGAATCACCAACGGCAGATCCCACTGGAAGGCAGAGCCTGAGTTCCGGCCCGGAAACTCCCAATTGAATGACCAGCCGGTTCGTGACGACCTTGTTGTGATGTCGCACTCCTTCGATGAGTACGCCGCCTTTGCCGAGGCTGCAGCATTCCCATTGCCCAGCCGTGAAAAAGAGGGCGCAGTGAGACCGAGAGACCTGAGGAAATTGGAGCTGAACGTCGTTTTCGGAGGAACGGCCGATGGTGACGACCGCTTGATCCGTGAACTCCCACTGTTGCGGGCTATCAACACGCTGCACAACAAGGCGGTTGGGCGGTGGTCCTGATTTCTGAATGGACATCTCGTCAACCGTTCTGCCAAACACTTACTTCCGATTCCGCCTATTTTGAGACGGAAGCGTGAGGCGGCTCAAAGAAGCAGCTTCACCCCACAATGGAGACGGCCCCCTCAATGCTCTCACACGCGTCATGAACCCGCAACAGGGTTGAGAGGCCTGCCGTAAGAATAGCCATCGCTTTCTCAAGCGGCAACCGATTGGTCAGTCCGCTTGCGGCAGACGGAGTGATCGTTGTCACACATTCAGAAATCAAAGCAATCCCGTGCCAAGAAAATAATTCCGGTGTCCGGTAAAATAATTAACGCCCGTTGCGCATCTGTTATGCACGGGGGCGTTGTGCCTTCTGGCCTGTGTCGAAGCGCCGTGGCCGTGTCTCCGTAAAGCTGTTGATTAACACGATTTCCAATTCTCTGTCTGAGGAATAGTCAGAATGCCCGCTCGGTTGGTTCTCTCATCGTGCTGTGCCATCATTTTGTTGGCTGCTGCCGCTTGCCCCTCATTGGCAGAGAATTGGTCCCAGTTTCGCGGCGAGGGAGGCAACGCGACGGCGGACAAATCTCAGACCCCGCTCAACTGGAGCGCCACCAAAAACATTGCCTGGAAGTCGGCATTGCCGGGACGTGGGGCATCCAGTCCGGTGACTTGGGGCGACCGAGTCTTTCTCACAGCCTATACCGGTTTTGGGACCGACGAGACCGACACGTCGGATAAGTCGAAACTACGCCTGCACGTCATTTGTATCGATCGCCGCAACGGGGAGATCAACTGGGATCGTTCGATTCCCGCCAGCGAGCATACGCAGAAGTTTTCCCGGCGGATTCAGGATCACGGTTATGCCACCAGTACCCCGGTAACCGATGGCAAAGCAGTCTACGCATTCTTTGGGGTCTCGGGCGTCGTCGCTTACGACTTCGATGGCAATCAATTGTGGCAGGCAACTGTCGGCACCGGCACGGCGGGTTTCGGGTCGGCTGCATCTCCTGTTGTTTTCGAGAATCTGCTGCTGGTAAACGCCAGCATTGAAAGCAAGACGGTCTTCGCGTTCGACAAAAAGAGCGGCCGCGAAGTTTGGAAGATTCCGGAGATCAATCGCGCCTGGACAACCCCCTGCGTCGCAGCGGTCGGAGATGGAACCTCTGAACTCATTATCAATCAGAAAGATGTGATCTACGGATTCGATCCGGAGACCGGTAAGCAGCTGTGGAGTTGCGACGCCATCGACGATTACATCGTTCCGGTACCCATCTCGCACGATGGCATCGTCTATTGTTTGGGCGGTCGCACGAATCGTTGTGTCGCAATTAAGCTGGGCGGACGGGGCGACGTGACCGAGTCGCATAAGTTGTGGCAGGTGAATGTCGGAGCCAACGTCACGTCACCAATTTACTACGACGGCCATCTGTACTGGGCCAGCGACAAGGCAGTTGCCAACTGTTTGAATGCGAAGACCGGGGAATCGGTATACCGTAAACGGCTGGAGACGCGTGCCCGCATCTATGCTTCGATTATCCGAGCCGGCGAGCGGTTGTATGTGACGACGCGCGATCAAGGAGTGGTGGTCCTGGCGGCGAAGCCCGAATACAAACAGCTGGCCGTCAACACCATCGAGACCGACGAAGACATGCTCAACGCCAGCCCCGCCGTTATCGGCAACCAACTGCTGTTGCGGACCGATTCGTTCCTCTACTGCATCGGCGAACCGGCGCAGGCAGCCGGGAAGTGATTTGATCGAGGCATCGCCAGAGGGGTCTCAGCTGCACGATTCGTCCACATGATGGAAATTCTCAATCGTTGAGAACACCCAAAACCGACTAACCGTGAGCAGCTGCCCGAGATATGCTGGATTTCCACCGGAATCCCCTCGCTGGAGTAGTGGAATGCTCCCACAAGCCGGGTGACATGAATTCTGTGAGGAGCCTGACCTGTCTCGACACAGTTGTTCAACGCAAGCTACACTTGGGATCCCTACCGGGATCAGCGCCCTGATCCCACACAGTCTATCCCACCAGTTTGAGGTCGTTTTTATGTCCACCAGCACTCCGACGCCGGTACGCGTTCTTGTTGTCGATGATGAACCTGATATTCGGGAGCTCCTCAGTGGTGTTCTTGAATCCGTCGGATGTGACGTTCAAACGGCAACCGATGGTGAGCAAGCACTGGTTGAGGCGTGTGAGTTTCAACCGGACATAGTGTTTCTTGATGTCAACCTGCCGAAGCAATTTGGCTGGCTTGTTTGTGCAAAGCTCAAATTGATCGAGCCTTCGCCGCAGGTCATTCTCATCACCGGCCTCGTTTCCGACGACCTCGACAGTTTTTCGGAGTTCGTCAAAGCGGGCGACGTGCTGCGGAAACCATTTGCGGCGGATGACGTGATTCGATTCATTCCCGGCGTGCCGGCGTAGACGATTCTCCACAGAGGGCGTTTCGCATCAAGGCTGCGCGATGGTGAATTCAGGCCGTTCTTACCAATCGAGATTCTCATCCCAAATGGATCGGTAGGCGGCGATCGACTCGAAGTAGGACAGCAGTTCTGCGTAAAACGCGTGGCCGCCGAGGGTCGCGCTGTCGCCGACAACAATCAGCTTTCGTCGCGCTCGCGTCAGTGCCACGTTCATGCGTCGAGTGTCGGCCAGGAAACCGATTTCGCCGGTTGAGTTGGATCGAACGCACGAAATCACAACGGCCTCTTTTTCACGGCCCTGGAAGCCATCGACAGTGTCGATTTCCAGATCGTCGGCATCCCACTGTTCTCGCAGCCATCTAACCTGCGCAGCATAGGGCGCGATGACGGCGATGTCGCGCGGACTCAGTCCGGCCGCCTGCAACTCGCGGACTTTCTTGAGCACGAAGGCTCCCTCTTTGGGGTTCCGCTTGCTTTCGCCGTTTGGTTCGAGTTCCTCCGTCCAGTCGGCACCCGCTGTATCGATAAACGCGACCGGCTCGGCGGTTAACTGCGAGGACTCAATCGCCGGCAGGTCGTGAAGAAGGTGGGACGCGACGGCTTCATCCGCCAGAAGTGTATCGTCGTAAAACTGCTGCGACGAAAATTGCATGATGTGTGCGTGCATGCGGTATTGGACGTCGAGTCGGCTGGTGACCGAGTCTCCGTATTGGGCAACGAGCCGTTCCAACAGACTTGTTGCGAGTCCTTCGCGTGCGGCGGGTTTGGAGAGAACTGTGGGCGGCAACTGACAATGATCTCCCGCCAACACGATTCGATCCGCTCGCAGTAACGGAATCCAGCAACCCGGTTCCGTGCTCTGGCACGCTTCGTCAATCACCGCCAGTCCAAAGCGGCGGTCACCAAACAACTCTTCATTCAACGTCGTTGTTGCACAAACGACATCGGCTCGATCCAGTACCGATTGCACCGCGTGCTGTTCGAGCAACCGTGCATCGGCCTTCAGCCGTCGCGCTTCGCGGCGCATTTCCTGCTTCGCACCTGGCGCGGGCCGTGCGCGCGTGAACTTCCCGGCTTTGCGAAACAGACCCTCGGCCTCACGCAGCATATCGCGGACAATGTCCATCATCTCGTGCTTGGCCACTTGGAAATCGAGAGTGAATTCGCGCAGGCGCTGATCAACTCGCGCCGGATGACCGACACGGACGACCTTCTTCCCCGATGCGACCAATCGCTGCAGTAGATTATCGACCGCCGTGTTGCTCGGCGCGCAGGCGAGAACCTTCTGCCCCTGGTCGATGGCATGAGAAATCAATTCAACAACTGTCGTTGTTTTTCCGGTCCCCGGGGGGCCGTGGATAATCGCCAGATCCTCTGAGGCCAGAGCAGATCGCACGGCTTGCTGTTGTGACGGATTCAGCGTCGCGGCGAATTCCAACTCCGGCAACTCCAAAAACTGCGGTTCCCGCTCGCCGAGCAGCACGTCCCGCAGTTCGCCCGTTCGTCCGCCGGCGCTTTTGGCAGCGCGAAGCGCGGCGGCTTGCCGCTTTCGTGTGATTTCATCCGCCGCCAGATCGAGCCGAAACCGATCCCCCTCGGGTGATTCCTCGACCGACACTTCGATCGAATCGCGGCGACGAGCACTCACGACTCCCTGCCGCGAATCTCCGCTCACATCTTCGGGCGAAAGGACAACCGGCGCCCCGACGCGCAACCGATTCCACGGCAGCCGCAAAGTCCGATTCCGTTTCACCAGGGTGAGCAATGTCCGCCCGCCCAGCCCGGGTTCTTGCTCTGTGATGGCAAGATCCAGCAGCGTCTCACCCGATTTCTCTGCGTCGGCTTTCTTCCGGCCTTGCCGTCGTTCTTCGATCTGCCGTCTCTCGGCCTCCGACTCCATTTTGAGCCAGTTCGTCAATCGTTGAAAGTGATCGTCGTTTGAGATCACTGCACTCCTTCTCTCTGATGGCATCACCGCATGACCAGACTCTGCGCCCGGCATGAGAAGATACAACGATAGTGCGATCTATCAGAATGTCTATAGACCGCCTTCGTTTCCAGTGACGGACTGTTTACAGGGTGGCTCAGAGTTTCAATATGGGAAATGGGTGGCTGGGGTCGAAGCGACGTTTTCGGAGCGCAGCCCCCAGATCGAACGCTCGCTGTGGTATCGCCGCGTTCGGATTCCCGCTGCCGTCCCCCCGCAGAACCGCCCCATCTATCTGCTTGCAGTCATTCGCGGTATGGTTCAGTGGAACTCCTCAGGCGAACTCTCACCGTGAGATCGGTTGACTGCGGCTCGTCATCGAACCATTGGCAGCAGCGTAATCCCATCGCGTTTCGCGTTCACACGGATGCGAACCAGATAGACACGGTTCGGCGCACGGCCGCTGGAACAGTAGGGAACGAGGATCGACTTGTCCTCATCGAGAAAATACGATCCGGGATACCCGTAGCTCGACGTGTCCAGCGGGATGTCCTTCGTCCACGTCAAACCGCCGTCGCGGCTGATCCAGACTCGCAGGTTGTTCCAGGTGGCGATGGCCACCAGCGTTCCGTCAGCAAGGACGATCAATTGAGGTGCCTTCAGCTTGCCTTTCGAGACGATGCGGCTTCCCGAGTCTTTCCACGTTAATCCCTTGTCGTTGGAATGGAAGATGGCACCGTCTGGCCGCGTCAACAGCACGATCCGTCCGTCTTTGAGTTCCGCAATCGCCGGTTCATCGATGCTGTTATTGGGGCGAATGATCCGTGAGATGACCGGCCAGGTCTTGCCGTCGTCTGTTGATCGGCGAATCGCTCCATACAGGAACTTCTCGCCACGAACCTGGTAGTAGGTCGCCCACAGAATACTGCCATCCGAAAGTTCGACGGGCCTGCCTCCGTGTGCTCGCTCGTAGAAGTCGCCGGGACTTTTCAGTCCGATCGGTTTCGACCAGGTCTTGCCGCTGTCAGTCGAGCGGATGACGAACTGTTTGGTGTTCAGCCCGTCGATGTCCTTCTGAAAACCTTTGGGCGCCTGCGAATATCCATACCAGGAAGCCTGGACACCGACGAAGCAGACGGTCGTGCCGTTGCGCAGCGTCATCACGGCATGGGCTCCGTCATCCAGTCGATGATCGAGAATTGTGAACGGCTTCGACCAGGACTTTCCGCCATCGGTCGAACGACATGCCATTGTGCGACCGCCTGTCGGTGCGGCGAAGTCCAACGGCCAGCCTTCTGCAAGCCACCGCTTGCGCAGCTTCGGTTCGATCTGCCGAGGCTGGGCAAAGGACGAATGCCAGTAACCGGCCGAATGTGTCAGCAGCAGATCACCATTGGGCATCCGGTCGATCCCACCCGGCCAGCCGATGAAATCTCCAATCCCAGGATAGGCATCGGGCCGATTGCGGTCGGCTCCGGTGACACAAACGCGAGCCTGCTCAATAGTCAGCGGCTTGTCCGCCGCACCGAGACGATCACCACAGCACAGAATACTCTCCGACACGGCGATCCCGATCAACCAACAAACCCTGGTCCCTTGTGACTGGAACACATCGTTTCTCCTGTTGCATCATCGCGGGTTGTTCAGTCGAGGATTCTATCACGGCTGAGCAAGTTCTGCCTACTTGTGCGAAACCCGTGACATTCTTGAACGGTGTCTTGCAGACTTGCAACGGGGTAGCGGTAGTCAAGCACAGCCTGACCTCAATGACTTGAGGCGCCAGATTCATTTCTGGATTTTGTGAGATCGTCTGTGTTCGATCTCATAATCATCCAGTGCTTTTCGGAGTTCTTCGATTTCTTCTTCCGTGGCTGGTACGTAGTACGATTCTTTCTTGTCCTTAACGCATATCGATACGTCGATAGCCCGGTTGTTTTCATACTCGATGCTAAGATGAGCGTCGGACAGCATCCAATAGCAATAGACTTCATGCGGTCCGGCTAATGCGATCTCGCCAATGCCGATTTCACGCTCAACGCTTTCCTTTGTCATGCCTTGGATCGAATTGCGAAGCACAAATGCAGTGCAAGCCAATTCACTCTCAGCATTCAATCTTTCGAAGTCGGAGAGCTCTTCATTTTGTAGGGGCTCGGCAGACCGTTCCCGGTCACTTGGAAGCCACACCGTCAGAAATACCCATGGTACGACCACCAACACACCGGCGATGCCAAACCAAAGTGGATCTGGAACGCGGCGCGAGTTCGATTCGGACATGACGATACTCCCTCAATGACAGAATCATCATATCTGGGAACTGTTCACAAATCTATCGCTGCCTGCAGCTGGATCGAGCATCGTAGGCGAGACGGCTTCCTGATTTTCGAGTGAAACCAATTAGGCAACCATTAGATCGATTCATCAATGCTGATCGACTCGCCACGCCTGGGTGATTATCATGAGTTTCGAGTCTGTCATTCACTCGGACTCTCGTGCAACAACCGTGAACCATACATATTGGAAATGAAGCGACACATGCCCCTTGATCCGCAAGCACGACAGTTACTGGATAGCATCGCCCAGGCCAACTTGCCGCCAATCAGCTCGTTGTCGCCGGCGCAGGCTCGGCAGCAGATGATTGCTGCAAGTGCCGCGGTGGGTGAACCCGAAGCGGTCGACTCGATTGAAGACCGCGCGATCCCCGGTTCCGGCGGCGAGATTCCCATCCGCATTTACAAACCCCAAGGCGAGCGGCTGCCGATTGTTGTTTACTACCACGGTGGCGGTTGGGTGCTCGGCAACCTGGAGACACACGACGGCTACTGTCGCGCACTTGCGAACGCCAGTAATGCGATTGTGGTTTCGGTCGATTACCGTCTTGCACCGGAACACAAATTCCCCGCCGCCGCAGAAGATGCCTTCGATGCCACGCGTTGGGTCAGCGAGAACGCGGGCACCATCGGCGGACGATCCGGCCCGCTTGCCGTCGCCGGCGACAGTGCCGGTGGGAACCTGGCGGCAGCCGTGCCGCTGATGGCGCGTGATCGCGGCGGGCCGTCGATTGGCTGCCAGGTGTTGATCTACCCGATCACCGATCACAACCTGGACACGACTTCGTATCAGGACTTTGCCAACGACCATCTTCTCACACGCGATTCAATGATTTGGTTCTGGGACCAGTATTGCGAATCGGACACCGATCGAAACCACGCCTATCTGTCGCCGCTTCGTGCCGAGGATTTGCAAGGCTTGCCATCCGCGTTGGTGATGACCGCCGGGTACGATCCGTTGTGTGACGAGGGGGAAGCCTACGCAGAGAAACTACGCCAAGCGGGAGTCGCCGTCGCGCTCACTCGCTATGATGGAATGATCCACGGTTTTACGCGCCGATTCGATTTATTGGACAAGGCCCACGAGGCTTTGAATGAAGTGGCCGACGCAATCAAGAGTGCGCTGAATTCATAGAGACAGGGGAGATAATTGATGCAGAAACTCGTATTCCTGCTGCTGATGAGCTTCGGAGCGTTGTCAGTCACCGCTGCTGAGCCTGAGACGAAGCAGGCAGAGGAAAATCGGCGTCCGCTCACGATTGTCACATTGGGTGACTCGATCACCAAGGGGGTGCGCGGCGGGGTGACTTCACAACAGACGTTTGCCTCGCTGCTCGAAAAACAATTGCAAGCAGGAGGCGATTCGGTCCGCGTGGTCAACGTCGGCATCGGTGGCGAACGGACGGACCAGGCGCTGAAACGGTTGGATCGAGTCATTGCACTCAAACCGGACATCGTCACTGTGATGTATGGCACGAACGACAGCTACGTCGATCGGGGCAAGAAGGCCAGTCGCATCACGCGAGACGAATACCGCAGCAATTTGAACAAGATCGTCACAGAACTGCTGCGGCGTGGAATTCAGCCGGTGCTGATGACCGAACCGCGCTGGGCGGACGATGCGGGACCAAACGGACTGGGCGAAAATCCCAATGTTCGCCTGGAAGGCTACGTCTCTACCTGCCGAAAAACGGCCAAACAACGGCGCGTGCCGTTAGTCGATCACTTCGCCGAATGGACGGCCGCTCGCAAAGATGGCGTAAAACTCCGTGACTTGACGACCGATGGCTGTCATCCCAATCCGGAGGGTCACAAGAAACTTGTTGCCTCTATGTTGCCGACGATTCGCCGGGTCATCGGGCCGGAACTGAAAACGCGACAGAAATTGCGTTCCGGCGGGAAGGTCCGCGTTGTTTGTTTTGGCGACAGTGTGACCGGCGTGTACTACCACACGGGCAGCCGCCGTGCTTACACCGACATACTGGGGATCGCACTGCGTCGTGCTTCGCCACAAGCCGAAGTCGAGATGATCAACGCCGGCATCAGCGGACACACCACCGTCAACGCGTTGGCCCGCATCGATTCCGACGTGTTGAGCCACAAGCCGGATCTGGTCACTGTGATGTTCGGCCTCAACGACATGACGCGCGTAACGCTCGATGCGTATCGGGCAAATCTCACAACCATCGTGGCGAAGTGCCGGGCCATCGGGAGCGAGGTCGTTCTGGCGACTCCGAACTGCGTCGTCACCACCGGCAGCCGACCGACAGAAAAGCTGATTCAGTATTGTGACGTCGTTCGCGAGGTGGGGCGTGAACTGGGCGTACCGGTTTGCGACAGCTATCGGGAACTCGACGCAGTGCGAGCGCACGGCCAATTCGATTGGCAACTGCTGATGAGCGACGCGATCCATCCGAACATGGCCGGACACAAACGGCTCGCAACCGCGTTGGCTCAGACAATCACCGGGCGACGAGTTTCGCTCGACGACGTTGCCTCGCCACAACCGACCATCGAAAAAACGTTGGCATTGTTACGCGACAAGCAGCCTGTCCGCGTGCTGGCAATGCCTCCGTTAGACGAACAGATGGGCCCGATTCTCGGCAAGCGATTCCCCAACTCGAAAATCACGGTTGAGTCATGGAACGTTGATAAACTGTCGCTCGCCGAAATCGAGCAAGATGCCAAGAGCCGCGTTCGCAAGATGAAACCGGACCTCGTACTAATCGCCGTCCCACGCTCTGCCACGGCAAAAGACGACGAGTCGTTTGTCAAATCCTACGCGTGGATTATGAACTGGTCGCTCAATTTCGGCCCGCCGACATGGGACTGCGTTGTTGTGCATCCGTCGGTGATTGAGCCAATGGAGAAACCTCAGTCGCGCGACACTCTGGTCCGCCGGCTCGTGGGCGCCCAAGACCTCAGCCTGATTGACCGGCCAATCGACAGCAAAGCCGACTCGACAAGTCTTCTCAGTGATTGGTTCCGGCGACAATTGCACGAATCGAATCAGGCAAAATGAACCGATCTGCCGATACCAGGAACGTCGGTTGAGACGGAAGAATATGACCAAGTCATGGAATGACATTCTGCTGAAGGCTATCATGCGGATAGTGATCATTGATGTGGTCGGAGGAGTTCCCCGCTGAAAAGTGCGTACTTGAAGGAACAGACTGCATGATTTCATTGTTGGCAAACGGCAATTCGAACGGACGGCGAATCAGCCGTCGCGACATGCTGCGTCTGGGCAGCTTGGGCGGCCTCGGGTTGGCGCTGCCGCACACACGGGAAGTTCTTGCGGCTTCGCAGGCGACACATGCGGCCTCGGCGAAACGTTGCATCTTCATTTTCCTCTGTGGCGGGCCGTCACAGCTCGACATGTGGGACCCCAAGCCAAACGCCCCCGACACGATTCGCGGCCCGTTTTCGCCGATTTCCACGAATGTACCCGGTACGCAGATTGGCGATTTGCTGCCGCTGCTCTCGCAGCAGGCCGACAAGTTTTCGATCATTCGTTCGATGACGCACGACACGACGGTTCACGACATCGGCATTCTCTACACGTTGCTGGCCGATTCCAAACCGCCCACAAAACGAGCCTATCCCCCAACACGAACCGATCACCCTGGTCTCGGAGCGATTCTGCGCAGTCTACTTGGTGACACGCGCGGTCTGCCGGCCTGGGTCACCGTCCCGCGAGCTTTCACCACCGGCAGCCGCTTCTACAAAGGGCAATCCGGCGGGTTCCTGGGGCCAGCCTACGATCCGTTCTTCCTCAACGAAGAAAAGAAGAGTTCGCTGGCCGACAAGGAATTTCGACTCGATGCCTTGCAGCCTCCAGACACCGTCGATGAAACACGGATGGCGGCTCGACACGATTTGCTGAAGGCAGTCGAGGCCAACTTCGACGCCACGGTCACCTCACCCGCAACAGCGAACCTGCGGCAATACTATGAGAAGGCATTTTCGATGGTCTCATCGGAGGGAGTGCGATCAGCGTTCGACCTGCGCCGCGAATCACGAATGTTGCGCGATAAATACGGCCGCAATGAATACGGCCAGAGTTTTCTGCTGGCTCGCCGTCTGGCCGAATCGGGCGTTCGCATGACGAATGTCTTCTGGACGTTCTACGGCGACGATGGCTGCCAGTTCAATCTGTGGGACAACCACGGCAGCGATAAGAAGGTTTGCGGCGGGTATAATAAGGGCGTCGATATGATCCGCGGCAAATACTGTTGCCCCGCGTTCGATCGCGCGTTTTCGGCGCTGTTGGCGGACCTCTCTGATCGTGGAATGCTCGACGACACACTGGTCGTCGCCACTGGCGAATTCGGTCGCACCCCCAAAATCAACAAGAACGCCGGTCGCGATCACTGGGGGGCCTGCTACTCCACCGTGGTGGCCGGCGGCGGGATTCGTGGTGGGCAGATTTACGGAGCCAGTGATCGCCACGCCGCCTACGTGAAAAATTCCCCCGTCGCCCCCGAGGATCTCGGCGCGACGATTTTGCACGCGTTCGGATTCCCATCCGAAGCCGAAGTCTACGAACCGACGGGACGCCCCGTACGAAGCTCAAAGGGCAGACCGGTCACCACCTTATTTTAATTGCCGCGAAGTTCTGCGGGGTAATCCGCTTGACCATCGTTGCGATTTGGCGCTACAATCGCGATGAATAAACAAAAATCGATACGTGATTGCGGATCGATTGGGCCTACTTCTGCTTGGGGACTTCCATGTTCAGGATCGACGCTGGCGAAACCGGAAAATACTGCGATGGTTTCAGCCGCCGCAACTTTCTGCAGATTGGCGTGGCCGGAATGGGGACCGCCGGCTTGCCGCAAATACTCCGGGCCAAGGAAGCCGCCGCCGCACAGGGCCTCGAAAAGAAGGAAACGTCGGTCATTCTGATATGGCTCGATGGCGGTCCCAGTCACATGGACCTCTACGATCTCAAACCGGAAGCCCCGTCCGAGTATGCGGGCCTCTGGCGACCGATTCATACCAACGTCCCCGGTTTTGACATTGGCGAACTGTTTCCGCTGCAAGCACAGATGGCCGACAAGTTTTCGATTGTCCGTTCGCTGTATCACAACAACGGTGGTCACTTTGCCGGCGGCCACTGGATGCTAACCGGCCGTCGCGGCCCCGGCAGCGCCAACGTCGGTCTTTCGCCCTCAATTGGCTCGATGGTCACCAAGGCGCTGGGTTCTCGCGAACCGGGAATGCCGCCATACGTTTCGGTTCCCGTCGCCAGCAGCATCGGCCGGAGGCCGGGTTATTTCGGCGCACATTTTCTCGGACAACAACACAACCCGTTCGAAACCGGTTCCGATCCAAACAACGCCAATTTCAAAGTGCAGAACCTTCAGTTGACGAAGCCGTTGACGGTCAAGCGGTTGGAAAACCGACGGGCGTTGTTGCAAAACTTCGACAAGCTCCGCCGCGACTCCGACCGTTCCGGCATGATCGATGCTATGGACCGCTTCGATCAGCAGGCCTTTGATTTTGTCACCGGAACCCGTGCACGCAAAGCGTTCGACATCAGTTCTGAAGACCCCAAACTCCGCGACAGCTACGGCCGCAACGGTTGGGGGCAAAGCACGTTGTTGGCACGCCGGCTGGTTGAGGCGGGTTCCACATTCGTTACCTGCCACTTCGGCGGCTGGGACCATCACTGGAACCTCAAGAGTGGTATGGAAAGCGTTCTGCCACGCGTCGATCAGGCGGTCAGTGGGCTGTTTTCCGACTTGGTTCAACGCGGATTGTATGAGAAGGTTCTCGTTGTTCTCTGCGGCGAGTTCAGCCGCACGCCGCGAATGAACAATGGCGGCAACGGTGGCGCCCCGTTAAGTAAGGGGACACCCGGTCGCGACCATTGGGGCAACTCGATGTTCTGCCTGATGGGTGGTGGCGGCATCAGGGGCGGACAAATTGTCGGCGCGACCAACCGCAAAGGCGAACGCCCCATCAAACGGGCCGTTCGTCCCGGCCACATTCATCACACCATTTATCACGCCCTCGGCATGGACCCGCAGACACACTTCCTGAACCATCAGGGGCGTCCCATTGCCGCCGTCGATCACGGCGAAGTGATCGGCGAGTTGATCTGAGAGTCTTCGAGCCGATGCGATGCAGCGGGAAGACGCGTCACAATTGGCGGTATTTGGGTTGACCGCCCCAGCCGAGTTTACGGTGCAGCACCTTGTAGTAGCTTGTGCCGGGGACTTTGGCCAGCTTGAACGACACCTCTGCCCTGCGGACTTCGACGACGTCACCCTGCCTCAGCGGTAGTTTGATTTGCCCGTCGATGACGATGGCGACGCCGTCCGGCGCATTGGGGACACTCATGCGGTAGACATGGTTGGCATCATCGACGAGTGGCCGGTTCGTCAAGGTGTGTGGGCAAATGGGCGTGATCACAAACGCCTGTAATCCCTGCCGCAGAATCGGCCCACCGGCCGACAGATTGTGGGCCGTCGATCCCACGGGCGTGCTCACCAACAGTCCATCGCAACTGTAGGTCGTGACCAGTTCGTCGTTGATTTCCAATTGGATCTCGAGCATCTGCAGCGAACCGGCCGCTTGAATTGCCGTCTCGTTCAACCCCAAATGCGCATCAACCGTGCCATCGGCATGGTGAATCTGACACTCGAACATCAGGTGCTCGACGACACGGAACTCGCCCGCGCGAATCTGCGGGAACTTCTGGCGGAATTCATCCGGCGAAAGATCGGCCAGAAATCCCAGTCGGCCAAGATTGATTCCAAGAATTGGTAGCTGCCCCGTTCCCAATTGGCGGCAGGCACGCAAGATCGCGCCGTCGCCGCCCAGCACGACAACCAGATCGGCATCCAAACCGTGAAGCTTGAGATCCTCGGTGACCGCCGCAGCGACCACTTCGGTCCGTTCCTGTGTTTTCAGGAACTCCGACAACTCCCGCCACGCATCTTGCACGCGCGGACTCTGATCGCGGGCGAGAACGATCAAGCGTAACGAGTCATTCGGCATTGTGAGAGAGTTCTGCTGGAGAAATCGACAGAAGGAAAGAGACCGTAGCGATATAATCGATTTTGCGCGAAGCCTGCTGCCAACGCAACATGCCGGAACCGGAAGTCAGGACACACTTTGGCTTTTTCCGACACAAAGGTGCAAACTGGAAAAGGTGCGCAAAGAAAACAGGCATAGAAACATTGTGGAATGGAAGTTCGGTCGCCAACGGAGCGTTGACTGCCCCGCTTTGTCCTCCTTTTCCTTTCTTTGCGATTCTCCGCATCTCCGCGGCTTTGCGTCAAAATCTGAACGCGACTCTCGCACTGCAATTCCTGTCGAGTCGAACCGATCTTGCGGTCATGTGCCGAATTCCAGTACAAACTGCGTCATCTATCTGCAACAACGGTTGGCCATGGGAAAGGAATCCCGCCTAAATGCCCACCTTACAAGAGCTTGCATCATCTCTGAACGCCGAGGTACGGGGCAATTCGGAGTGCTTCATACAGGATGCGCAGGCAATCGAAAAAGCTGGCGAAGGCGACATCACATTTGTCGGCGACGAAATCAAAATGCGCAATCTGTCAGGTTGCCGCGCCGGCGCGGTGATTGTTGGTCGTGACCATGTCGAGAGTCTGCCCGAACTGCCTCCCGCAATGTCGGTGATGGTGGTCGAAGACGCGGCTGCCGCATTCATCGAAGCCTTGACGATTCTCCGCCCTCAGCGTGCGCGGCCGACGATCGGAATTTCCGCGCAGGCATTCGTCAGTCCATCGGCTCAGGTTGGTGAGCAAACCAACGTCCATGCCGGTGCCACTATTGGTGACGACGTGATTATCGGCGAGCGGTGCGATATTTTTCCCGGAGTCTGCATCGGGCCGGGCTGTCGCATCGGCAACGATGTCACCCTGTACTCCAACGTTGTTCTGTATGACGATGTTGTCGTTGGCAGCCATGTGCAAATTCATGCTTGCTCGGTGATTGGTGCCGACGGTTTTGGCTACAAGTTGATCGACGGTCGACACGTCAAAGTCCCACACTTTGGCAGTGTGCAAATCGACGACCATGTTGAAATCGGGGCATCGACCTCAATCGATCGCGGGATGATTGGGCAGACGATCATCGGCGAGGGAACCAAGATCGACGATCAGGTGATGATCGCACACAATTGCGAACTCGGCCGCCACAACCTGATCGTCTCGCAGGTTGGTTTTGCGGGTTCAGCAACATCCGAGGACTACGTTATCTGCGCAGGGCAATCGGGCGTGGCCGATCACGTCCATGTTGGCAAAGGCGCCATTCTGGCGTCGCGGGCTGCGGCAAACAAAGACGTTCCCGCCGGCGCGACATACATGGGAATTCCGGCAAGACCTGCTGCTGAAGTGATCAAGCTCGCAGCGGCACCAAAAAAGATTCCGGAAATGCGAAAACACATTCGTAAGCTCGAAGCGCAAGTCGAACATTTGTCGTCGCGAATTGATGCATTGTCGGAGCCGGAACAGTCGAGCTCGCAGCCCGCCGCGTGATCTAGCAACCACACCATTGCTTACAACATTTCTCAAACAATCATTGTCTGGCACTCGGCCAAACGCAGTGAACTTCTTCAACGCGAACCAATCGTTGCCGTGACCGCAAACTCAACCACACAACCCGAACGCGTTGGGCTGCTTGCCGGCAGTGGGCAGTTCCCGATCCATTTTGCCAAGGCGGCGAAAGCACAGGGCTTTTCGGTCCACTGTGTTGGTGTGTTGGGGCTGGTTCCCGATGAGTTGTCGGAAATCTGTGATGGCTTCTCTGTCGCGCCGTTGGGACGAGTTGGCAAAGCGATTCGGCTGTTCAAGCGGGCCGGCGTTAAGCGGGCCGTGATGGCTGGCAAGATCGAAAAGACGGCGTTGTTCGAGCGTTTTCGCTGGATTCGGAATTTCCCCGATCTGCGCGCGTTGAGCGTGTTATTTCGCTACGCCCGCAAGGACAAGACCGACGACACGTTGTTACTCGCCATCATCCGGGAATTCGCGCGCGACAATATCATCTTCGAATCGGCCCTCAATTTCTGTCCGGAGCTTCTCGTGAAACACGGATTCCTCACCCGCCGCAAGCCCTCGCCGGCGCAATGGCGCGACATCAAATTCGGCTGGAAGATGGCGAAGGAAATGGGGAAGCTCGACATCGGGCAGACGGTTGTCATTAAGGACACCGCCGTGATCGCCGTCGAAGCAATCGAAGGCACCGATGCCGCCATCGGCCGCGCGGGCCAGTTGTGCAAACGGGGTGGCCTCACTGTCGTCAAGGTTGCCAAACCGCAACAGGACATGCGATTCGACGTGCCAACCATCGGCGTTCAGACGTTGCAAACAATGCACGAATCCGGAGCGCGTGTGCTGGCGATCGAAAGCGACATGACCATCATGCTGAACCAGGAAGAAGTTGCCAAGCTGGCCGACAAGCTCGGCATCGCGATCGTCGCATTGAATGCCGACGAACTGAAGCTGCGCATCGCTTCGTAGGCACTGCTTCGTTGATTCGTGCCACTGGCGTGTCGCCA